>JAZQXT010000064.1:0-3941 GCA_045633005.1 Eubacteriales bacterium
ATCTGGAATTAAAACAATACTCAATTCCGCAGATATGAAAGCAATTCCTTTGTATGAAAGAGTGGGTTTCCATACTTCATCAACAATTATGTACATAGACCTTTAAATTCAAATTGATTTGACAATAAGACAAATTCCAATATGTCTAACAGATAAGAGCAGATGGATGACCCCATCTGCTTTCTTATTTTTGCATTCTGATATAAGGTCGGATGGGTAGAAAAACTTTGAACAAAATCGAACAATTTTGCAAAAAGGGCTTGGTGGGCGGCGGAGTACGCCGCAAAGCGGGGCAAAAAAGTAATTAACCTCGCAAACGAAAAAAACGCGTAGCAAAGAGCAGATGGTTTCCCACCTGCTCTTGCTTTTTTATTAAATTTGTCTACCGTTAATCATTCAGGCGTTTTGCCAAATCTATAAGTATCTTCAAATTATCCTCGGACAAATTGCGCGATAGCTCGTACAATTCATGCACAAGCCGAGGATCGTCCATACTATCGTCAAAAAACTCTTTGGGTGTTACTCCAAGATATTCACAAATATAAAGAAACTCGCTCATAGAGGGCAATGCTCTTCCCGATGAAATACTCTGTATATAGCTTTTGCTGTGACCCAAATCGGTACTCATTCTGTACTCGGAAATATTCTTTTTCGTACGCAAAATTGAAATACGTTCTCGAATAAACTGTTGATCCATCGTTAACACCTCGCTTTTTATTATTGTATAATAATTTCAACGGTAATATTCACGATGATTTTACCGATTATTATTGACAATTACCGATTTTATCGGTAAAATAGTCTATAATGTGCAAACTATTAACAGTAATTCGGTAGGAAAAAGAGTATGCTTGATATTTTTACAGTGGCGTTTTTTGGTCACAGATACATAGATAACGTATTAAAGGTAGAGAGCCTTCTGGAAAAGCATATACGAAAAATCATTGACGAAAACGAATATGTGGAATTTTTAGTGGGGCGCAATGGGGACTTCGACCAATGTGCATCTTCTACAGTGCTACGAGTTCGCAAAATCCACAGGGACGACAACAGCGCCCTCGTGTTAGTACTTCCGTACCCTTCGGCTGAATATATCAACAACGAAAAGTCCTTCCACGATTACTATGACGACGTGGAGATATCCTACGCGGCATCGATTGCACACCCCAAATCCGCAATTCTAATCCGCAACCGCGAAATGATCGATCGCGCCGATCTTGTAATTTGCCACGTCGAGCGAGCGCGCGGCGGAGCTTGGCGGGCGGCGGAGTACGCCGCAAAGCGGGGCAAAAAAGTAATTAACCTCGCAAACGAAAAAAACGCGTAGCAAAGAGCAGATGGTTTCCCACCTGCTCTTGCTTTTTACTCACTTTTTATCGTACGCTGGGTTAAATGCGTAGAAATTCTTCGAGTCAAGCTCATCCTGCGTTATGCGCATTGCATCACCGAAACGCTGGAAATGCACGATCTCGCGCTCGCGCAGATAGCGCAGAGGGTCGATAACGTCGGGGTCGTCGGTAAGGCGGATGAGGTTTTCGTACGTCGTGCGCGCCTTCTGCTCCGCCGCCTGATCCTCGGCAAGATCGGTCAGGGGGTCGCCCTTGACGCCGACGTACTTCATATCAAACGGCACGCCCGACGCGGCAACGGGGTAATTGCCCGTGGTGTGGTCGACGAAATAGTTCGCGTAGGGAGAGGCGAGTATCTCCTCGGGCGAGAGGTCGCGCGTGAGCTGATAAAGTATCGCGCCCACGATCTCAAGGTGCGCAAGCTCCTCCGTTCCGATGTCCGTAAGGAGCGAGGAGACCTTTTTGTTCGGCATACTGAAGCGCTGGTGCAGATACCGCATCGACGCGGCAAGCTCGCCGTCAGGGCCGCCAAGCTGGCTTATTATCAGGTTCGCAAGCTTGGGGTTGGGCGTTTTTATCTTTACGGGGTATTGCAGCTTTTTCTCATATATCCACATTTTCCTATCTCCCTTCAGTTAGCGCTGTATTCCCAGGGTGCGGGCGTTTGGAGCGAGTGCTTCCACGACACGCCCTCGGCGCACGCGCCGAAAAAGGTCAGCGCGCCGCACTTTTTCTCGTACTCTGCGACGAGCTTTACGCGCTCGGCGCGAAGCGCGCATATCTTCTCCTCTGCGGCGAAGCATTCGGGGTAAACGTCAAGATAGAGCGCAAGGTCGTAAATTGCAAAATCTATCGCGCGGAGCTTGCAAAGCAGCTCCTTGCAAATTCCGCACTCGCACGCACCGCCGTTTTCGTTGCGTGCCATGGGGCGCATTCCGCCGCGCTGTGCGCCGTAATTGGCGCGGTTGTTGTAGTATCTGTTATCCACGGCATCCACCGCCCTTCACGGTTTTTCCCTCAAAGGGAAGGTCAAGCTCGGCAAAGAGCGTGCCGCGCTCGATAGCCTTTTGCGGCTCGTAGAGGTCGCTAAAATCCTGAAGCGGAGCGTAAACCGAGCCGAGAGGCTTGCCGACGAGCCCGTTTTTCGAGCCGACGGAGCTACCGCATCCATCGTGGCAGACGGACTCGTGGCGGTGGGGAATGCGCTCGCAGGAGTCGCAGGAATTACGGGAGTCGCAGGACTCGCAAGCGGCAATGGCGTCGTCTTGCGCACCGCAGGACGCGCAGGAGCTCCGCGCCGCACCCGCGGACGCGGACGGACGGTAGCCGACGGCGTAGGGCGGGCGATTATTATTGTAAAACTTGTTCATTGAAACTCTCCTTTTCACGAAGCCGCGAATAGCTCGGCTTCACTAATAGGATATGAACGGGCGGCAAAAAAGGTCACAAAATGGAGAAAAATGAGTTTTTTGGCACAAAAACGCCGCCAAAACCCCGTCGATTTCAACAAAAACGATGTTTTTTTAAATTTTTTTAATTTTTTTCAAAAAAGGTATTGCATTTTGCTTTTTTATGTGCTATAATAACTACGCTAAAAGGCCCGTTGGTCAAGCGGTCAAGACACTAGCCTCTCACGCTGGGAACATGGGTTCGATTCCCGTACGGGTCACCAAAAAAACAACATCCGAACTCTGTTCGGATGTTGTTTTTTATCCTAGCCGCAGGCTTGGCATGGAATCGCGCGTCAGCTCGCATGGCATCGCCGCAGGCGTATGGCATCACCGAAGGTGTATCTCTCTGCGGCTTGATTCCATTCATCCCTTCGGGATGATTCCATTCGCGACTCCGTCGCAATTCCATACCGCAGACAAGCTGCGGATTCCATACACGCCTTCGGCGTGATTAAGAGCGAAGAGGAAATGCGATGGCTAAAAATTTATTGCTTGAATATTCGTCAAATCTCGCTTGCGACATTGCAAAGCTGTGCAACGAATGTAAAATAGATTCAAATACTGTATATCAAATTAAAAAATCCTCCTCAAGCGTTTTCGCCAACATTTCCGAAGCGCAATATCCTCAAAGTCTTGCCGATATGCTCTCAAAATTTGAAATCGCTCGCAAGGAATGTATGGAAACGGAAAGCTGGCTGAAATTGATTTTTGCCTCGGGAAGCATTGACGAGGTCGCCTTTAAAAAACACAGAAATTTGTGCGGTAGAATACGAAGAATGCTAACCTCCTCGTGCATCACTATTGAAAATAAGCTTAAGCAAGGTTGATAGCCTTGCTTTTTTGCTGACCCGTCCCCGCAATCGCCCAGCGGCGACAGCCGCATGGGTTCGCATTTGCGCCGCAGAGCGACGCGCGTGCTTGCACGTGGCGGCGGCAAGGCGCAAAATATTCGCCGCAGGCGAAATTCCCGCGCCAGAAAACGCTTCGCGTTTTCGGTGAAATACGGCTTCACCGTGTGAAATATTTGCCCTTTGGGCAAATGTGAAATATTTCGCTACGCGAAATGTGAAATATTTTGCTTCGCAAAATGTTAAGGTAGCTTTTTGCCTTGCAAAAAGCATTATAAAGCTAAAAGCGGAAG
>JAZQXT010000065.1:0-3430 GCA_045633005.1 Eubacteriales bacterium
CCCTTTACACAAGGGAGCCTATGTCTGCAATCGCCTTTTAATAGTTCGTAGCCGTGTGCTTGGGCTGTGCCGAATGTTCGCGCTTACAATTTGCCTCGCCCTTTGGGAGAGGTGTCGGCGTAGCCGACGGAGAGGGCTTTCGCGCCCCCTCTCAGTCGCTATCGCGCCAGCTCTCCCTTAGGGAGAGCCTTATGTGTGCAATCGCCTCAAATAGTTCATAGCCGTATTTTTTAGTGCTATTCCATAATAAATCGGTTGGATGCGAACATCAAGCGCCGTTTTTCTGCGGAAAAAAGGCGAGATTTCGTCGGCGCGGGGCGGGACAACGCTCCCCGGCTTCGGAATGACGCTAAAAAGTGCGCTATCCCCGCCTTTTTTGAAGCATTTGCAATAACAAAAAGTTGCGCCGTGCCTTCGGAATGACGCAAAGAGTGCGCCGTTCCCGCCACCTTAATGAATAACAATATACCAAAAGTCCGCTTTTTTTCAATAGGAATGCTTTTTGCCTTACGGCAAAAAGCTACCTTCATTTGCGCCAACGGCGCAACATCATTGGGCGAAGCCCACATCATTTGCCGAAGGCAACATCATTACGGCGTAGCCGTACATCATTTGCGCCATAGGCACAACATCACTGCGGCGAAGCCGCAACTTCATTTATCAAACACCGGCAGCATCGACGCCGCCTCGTTCTTCTTCTCGGAGCGGCGGCGGTACTCGCTCGGCGTCATTCCCTTGTATCGCGCAAACGCGCGGTTGAAGGTACGGAGCGTCGAAAAACCGACCTCGCCCGCTATCTGCGTTATCGGCGTGTCCTCGCGCCTGAGCAGACGGCACGCGTGCGAGATGCGAAGCGAATTTATATAATCGTTAAAGCTAACGCCGAGCTTGCCCGAAAACAGATGCGAAATATAGTATTTGCTAAGATGAAGCTCGTTTTGCAGTACGTCAAGCGAAAGCGGCTCGCAATAATGCGCCGAGCAATAGCCGATTATCTCGCGCGTGGCGCGTGAATCCACGTTCGACGGCGATAAAAAGTCGAAAAGCGGGAAAATATGCCCGAAAAACGCAAGCAGATATCCCTTTATGAGCTGATCGCGCATAGGGTGTTCATCATCCTTGCGAAGCGCGGCAAGCGCACGCGCAAGGCTTGCAATCTCCTCGTTTTCCATCGCTCCCTTGATGACGGAGCTTTTCGGAAAGCCGCACTCAAAGCTTATTTCGGGAATGAGGTCGGGGTTTATTATAAATAGGTAATAATCCTCGTCCGCCTCGCTGACGTAGGAATGCACTTGATTCGGAAAGGTAACGAAAACGTCGCCCGCCGTGAGCGTGTACTCGTCGCTGTCCGTGATAGCCGTGGTCTTGCCCTTTAGCATACAGACTATCTCGACGTGGTAGTGCAAGTGCAGGAGCGCGTCAAGTCGGCGCTTGCCGCCCTTGCTGTCTATTGAAATAAAATCGGTAGTCTTTTTTTCAAAAATCGGTGGTACTTGTAACATTTCAGCTCCAATATTTTCTGTCAAGGCTGCGCAGGCTTATTGCCTCGGCGATATGCCCCGACTCTATCATATCCGCGCCGTCAAGGTCGGCAACCGTGCGGGCAAGGCGCAGTATCCTGTCGTAGCCTCTGCCCGAAAGACCGAGCCTTTCGAACGCCATTTTCATCGTTTCAAGCGCGTCGTCCGTCGCAATACACGTCTTTCGCGTGGCGGCGGCGTCAAGCTGTGCGTTGCAGAAAAAGCGCGAGGTGTCAACGCCCGCGGCGGCAAGTCGCGCGCGCATAAATTCACGCGCCGCGATAACTCTTTTTCTTATCTGCGCGCTCGTCTCTCCACTTCCCTTTTTGCCCGATATCTCCTCAAACGGAAGCGAGGGAAGCTCGACCTGAATGTCGATCCTGTCAAGCATCGGGCCGCTTATCTTCGATATGTAACGCTTGACGTCAAGGTGCGAGCAGGTGCACTTTCGCGTGGGATGACCGAAAAATCCGCAACGGCAGGGGTTCATCGCCGCGACGAGCATAAACGAGCAAGGGTACGTCACTCTGCCGCTTGCGCGGGTGATAGTGACCTTGCCGTCCTCAAGCGGCTGACGAAGGCTGTCCGTGACCGTTTTCGGAAATTCGGGGAATTCGTCAAGGAACAAAACGCCGTTGTGCGCAAGGGAAATTTCACCGGGCATCGGATTTATACCGCCGCCGACGAGCGAGACCGCGCTCATCGTGTGGTGGGGCGAGCGGAACGGACGCGCCGTGATGAGAGACTTTCCCTCGGGCAGAACGCCCGAAACGGAATGAATTTTCGTGCTGACTATCGCCTCGTCAAAGGTGAGCGGCGGAAGTATGGTCGGCAGACGCTTGGCAAGCATTGATTTTCCCGTGCCGGGAGGGCCGATAAGCAATATGTTGTGACCGCCCGCGGCGGCTATCTCCATTGCCCTTTTTGCCGCCGCCTGACCGTAAACGTCGCAAAAATCAAGACCCAAAAGCTCGTCGCACTCGGCGGAGAACTCGTCCGCGACGGTGGGCGCGATGGTAGAAATGCCGTTGAGATGGTCTATAAGCTGTTTTATATCCTCAACGCCGTATACGCGGATGCCCGCGACAGCCGCCGCCTCGGCGGCGTTTTCGGCGGGAACGTATATCTCCTCGAAGCCGTTATCCTTGGCGGCGGCGCACATACAAAGCACGCCGCGCACGCCGCGCAGCTTGCCCGAAAGCGACAGCTCGCCCGTAAAGCACTTGCGCGAGAGGTCAACGTCGCCGCGCAAGAATTTTCCACAACGCAAAATGCCGACCGTCATCGGAACGTCGAATGCCGAGCCTTCTTTTTTGCGGTTTGCGGGGGCAAGATTTACGGTAAAATTCATATCGGGGAAGCGGAAGCCGCCGTTGTAGCACGCGCTTTTTATCCTCTCCTTTGCCTCCTTGACCGCCGCGTCGGGCAAGCCTACAAGGTCGAAAACGCTGTTGTCGCCCGCCTCGATGCCGTCGACCTCAACGCTGACGATGAAGCTGTCTATTCCGTGAAGCCCCGCGCTGTATACCGTGGATAACATAACTCTACCTCTAAAACAGATTTTTTATATTATAGCACAGTATTTGGAATTTAACAAGAGGAAAAACGCAATATTTGTCTGAATATTAAAACAACGGAGTTGTTTTAATAAGTGCAAAGTGCAAAGTGCAAAGTTAAGGTAGAGTTTTGCCACTCGGCAAAAAGCAATTATAAAATAATTAACCCCGACAGATATTAAAATCCGTCGGGGTTGTTTTATTCTGTTCGATAAATTGGAATTTGAATTAGTCATTCTGTTACTTATCGATAATTTTATATAAGCTCACAGGTGTACCTTCTTCTTGAAATCCCAGCTTCTTATAAAAAGAATATGCTTGTTTATCTGTTTCGGTTTGCAGGAAAAAGCACCG
>JAZQXT010000066.1:0-25776 GCA_045633005.1 Eubacteriales bacterium
GGATGAAACGGGCGGATATACCACCGACCTTGAATATCAAAACAGACAGCCCTCGGATTACCATAGCGGAATGATAAGGGATTACGAGCAGCACTTCGAGGTAGTGTGGGGAGAAAACGCTATATATACGTTCAATATCACAGCTGAAAACCTCGTAACGGGCGAGGTCCACGATATGGTAAAGGGTGCTTATTGGTATAGATTGGACTTTTTTGATGATCCCAAGGGCGTGATTTTTACCGAATATAATAACGGAGAACCCGTTACCGAGCTGAAATACGTCAGCTTTGATACGTTTGAGACGCGAAAGCTCTGCGATGCCCCCGAGGGATATTGCATATCTCAAATGGTGTCTGCTTCGTGGGAGCATCGCTACGTGGGCGATTACGTGGGCATATACGTCAAGCCCATCGGCTCAACATCGGAGCACGGCGAGGAAATGATGATGGTGAACGTTACGACGGGAGAAAATTTTATTATTTCTCCGTGATAAAGCTATGATGAAGATAATTAACGTTAGCAAGAGCTACAAAAGCACGCGGGCGCTCGTTGATTTCAGTTATGAGTTTGGAGTGGGTATCTACGCGATCCTTGGCCCTAACGGAAGCGGAAAATCAACCCTGATGAACATAATAACGGGGAATCTTGCACCCGACGGCGGAAGCGTTTGCTTTTCGCAAAGCGATGACGCGCCGCAAAGACCGAAAATAGGTTACGTGCCGCAGCAAGCGGCGATGTATCCATATTTCACCGTTTACGAAATGCTCGATTACGTCGCCGTCCTAAACGGCGTAGATAAAAGGCGCGAGCATATCGAGGCGCTTATGCAGGCGTTTGACATCAGCTCCTCACGCGACAAAAGGATAAGGTCGTTGTCGGGCGGAACAAGGCAACGCCTTGCCATCGCGCAGGGGTTTATCGGGCTGCCCGAAATAGTTATCCTTGACGAGCCGACGGCGGGGCTTGATCCCTTGCAAAGGATACTTTTTAAAAACGCGGTCAAGAAAATGAGCGCCGATATGACGGTAATAATTGCAACACACATAGTCAGCGACGTTGAGGATATCGCTGACGAGGTATTGTTTCTTGACAAGGGCAGGATAGTTAAGGCGGGCAAGCTGCAAATGCTTTTGAGCGAATTTGACACGTACTGTTGGCGGCTACCCAAGGGAGCGGTATACGACGGCTTGACTCGCATTGACGGTGAGGACGTAAGAGCTATCGCGCCACAAAAGCCGATGGAGGGCGCAGTTCCCGCCGCCGCAACGCTGGAGGACTATTATTTAAAGATCTTCGGCGGTTAGAG
The DNA here is from genome assembly GCA_045633005.1 of Eubacteriales bacterium. Lineage (GTDB taxonomy): Bacteria > Bacillota > Clostridia > Oscillospirales > CAG-272 > CAG-390. The sequence goes on from JAZQXT010000066.1 coordinate 1,307, forward strand.
GTAGGACGATGCTTTTTAAGTATGAGCTTTTAAAGCTTTTCAGGAACAGGCTGATCATCATAATGCTTTGCGCAGGCTTCGTTATCAGCTTTGCCGTGGGTATTGGCGAGCAAGTTACCGAGGTCGAAAATTACGGCACGCGCTTTGCAAAAAGGCTTGATACTATTATCTATTCGGCAAAGACCAACTATCGCCAGATAGACGATAAGGAAAGCGAAATGGCGCTGTATCAGCTCGGCGTGGTGGAAAAATATTCCGCCCTTACGGACGTTGACGTTTCAAGCCGCGCGCGCGGCTTTGAGGCGGCATTGTCCACGGTATACCCTTACGCGCTTTCTCTCGCAGTCGGTATTTTTTCGGCGATCGCCGCGGCTCATAGCGAATACCGTTCAAGTCTTGTACTTTTGACGAATAAAAAGGGCAGATATAAGATCTGCGCTTGCAAGATGGCATCCGTCGCGCTTGTGATATTTATATCGGGGCTCGCATTTATCGCCGCCGCGCTTGCGGGGGCTTTCGTGTCCGCGGGAGTGTCGGGCTTTTTCGCGCCCATACAAAGCATTCCGACGTATATGCTATGCCCGTACGATATGAGCGTGGCGGCGGCGCTTCTCTGCCGCTTCGGTATTGCTTTCGTGCTTATCCTTTGCGTTTGTCTGGCTGTGTTTTGCGCGGCGTTGATACTGCGCCGCTTTCATCTTGCCGTGCTTGGCGTTGTCCTTATATGCAGTACCGAGATATTAAGAAGCTCGCTTATCGAGGATGCATTCTCCTTCTTTGGCAATTTTGCCATCACCGATTTTATATCAGACGAGTGGCTCTTGCGCTATAAGGGAATGAAGATAGCAGGCGTTTTCGTGTCTCAACCCCTCGTGGCACTCTTTTTCGCCGCGGTGCTTATTGCCGTGCTTGCGCTTGCGGCTATGCTTCTTTTCAAAAGAGCGCGCACGGTGCTCACCGTAAAGAACGCGAGAGGGGAAAAGCACGCGCGTGCGAGGGGCGGCGCTTACGGATATGAGATAAAAAAGATGCTTTCGGGAAGCGCTATAGTGATATTTATCTGTCTGCTTGTAATACATACGCTCGCTCTTGCCGTCGTTTACCGCGACGACGGTAGGGATTACGAAAAAATATATAAGTACCACGTATTGCAAATGTCCGAAATGAGCTTTGACGCGCAACGCGCGTACGTTATAGACGAAAGGATAAGGTCAGCCGAGCAGGTCTCCGAGGCTCGCCGCTTGAAGGAGAAGTTTACGAACGGCGAATGCACCGAGGCGGAGTACTCTGAGGCATTGCAAAGGGCGGGGCTTGCCGATATAACGAACAACGTTTTGCGGGATATCGATAAGCAGCTTGACTCACTCGGCAAGCTGATAGAGCGGGGAATGGATGCGAGGCTCGTTTACGCGATGGGGTGGACGGGGCTTATAAATAAGCCGCAGGACTTTTTCCTTATTGTCGCGCTGGTGCTTATATTGGTTCCTTACGCGAACGCCGAAAACGATAGCGGATTTATAAAGGTGCTGAACGCAAATCTTCTCACGAACCGCAAGGCGATGGCTTGCCATCTCCGCAGAAAAGCCGCGGTGGCGTTTGCCGTTTCTATCATAGTGATTTCGGCATTTAACGCCGTGGACGTTGCATTTTTCGCATTGAGATTCGGCTTGCCGAGCGCGACGGCTTATGCGTCGGGCGCAGGGGTGGAATTTGCTTGTATTGGCATAAGGCTGTGGCAAGCGTTAGCGTGTAAGCTCGTCCTATCGCTCCTTGGAGCTTTGCTGATCGTGGCACTTAACTTCTGCGCTTCAAGGCGCGTCAGCTCAACGCCCAAGCTCGTTGCATTGCTTTTAGGTGTTGGCGGAGTGCTGTTCGTCGCGGCAAAGCTCGTGCCGCAATTAACGGTAGTTGACGTTACTTCGTATTTTGGCTGCTCGTTGCTCTTTGAAGCACCGTGGGCAGTCTTGTTGGGATTTCTCTCCCTGCTCGCAGTATCGTGTGTGCCCGTAGCGGCTGAGCGCAAAAAGTACACGTCTGATTTTTGCAGATTTAACAAATAAAAAACACAGTCGAGAGTGACCGTTTGGTCGCTCTCGGCTGTGTCGTTATAGACTAATTCACGTTTTTTGTTAAAAGCGCTGATGGGCTACCAGCTTCTCGCTTAGAGGGTGGGGCTATTACAGCTTTCCAAAAGTTCAAGCACTTCTGCCTTGCGGCGAAGTCCGCTGACTCGGTTTATGAGCTTGCCGCCTTGCAATACCACTATCGTTGGCACGCTGCGTACGGCAAAAACTGCGGCGAGTTCAGGCTCGCTTTCTACGTTTATTTTGCCCACTACAATATCGTTTCTCTCGCTTGCAAGCTCGTCTATAATGGGCAACATCGCACGGCAGGGCGCACACCCGTCCTTGTAAAACTCAATTAACAATGGCTTGTTTTGAGCCTTTAGCCCCTCGAAGCTTTGGCGGTCTATATTCTGTGCAGACATTTTTTCTCCTTTATAATTACAATAGCGATACTTTATTATTAACACAATGCCTTTGACTTAAGCTTGGTATTTTTTGCTGTAGTAAATCGTTTATTTCATTAAAAAGATTTTATTTTCGTTTAATGAGCATTGACAGCCTTTCGATGTAATGATATAATATAATTGTAAACATTTTGTTAAGGAGGGGCGTATGGGAAACAATTATAGCTATGAATTTAACCGTAGCTTTCCGCATCAGACGGAAGGCCCTGAAATATCCCCCTACTTTAATAAAAATGCACCGAGAAAAAAGATAAGCGCTTCGGTGGCATCCGTAGTAACGGTTATGGCAGCGGTGGTGGTTGCGGCAATAGTGCTTGCATCTCCTCTTGGATTTTATGTGGACAACGTAAATGCTACAAGTGCGGAGCTGTTCTTTGATGTTAGTGAAGAGGCAGGTTTTGTGCCAGAGGATGTTGTATCTTACCGAATGCTTTGTGGCGGGGAGAAAATGGAAGAGTCTTTATTGCCTCACACTAAAGCCTCAATATCTTTTTTGAAACTTTCTCCTGATACTTATTATAGCGTACATATAATTCGGAACGGCGAGATTCTTAAAACACTCAATTTCAGAACTCCGCCGATAAAAGAGGAGGCACCGATAGTTTCTGCTGACGATACCACTCTCGCACCCGAAACTACGCCATCCGAAACTACGCCGCTTGAAACCACGCCGCCTGAAACTACGCCACTTGAAACTACGCCGCCCGAAACGACACCCGCGCCAATTCCTCCTGTAATAGGTCCAATAGAGATCACCCAAATGGAAGGCAAATACACAGTGACCGTTTCAACGCAGCTGGAGCTTAACGATGCCACACCAAAATCATTTTTGCTGTTATTCGGTGGCAAAAAATATCCCATTGCCTATGACGGCTCGTGCTACAAGACGGGCTTGTCGGAACTTTCTGCGGGAGAGCATACTTGCACGCTCAAGCTTGATTACATTTTAGGTGGAGTCGACGAAAGCATTTCTGTTGACGCAACCTTCACCGTGCGAAAAATTTACGTACCGCTTGCCTTTTCGGGATTCGGTGCAAAGCAAGCGCCGCTTGACCGTACCGCAACTCTTGAGCTTGATGTAGAGCAGAATGATTCGGAGATACTCTCAATATCCGTATTGGAAAAAGGCGTCTCGCTTTCTTTCACGAGGAACAATAATATTTTAACACTCGGCGCACTTTCCGTTGGTTCTCATAATATATCCGTCAAGATAGAATACGAAACTAACGGCGAGCGCGGCGAGGTATCCCAAACGAAAAAGCTCACGATCAAAGAACCGCCAAAGGATATGGTTATTAATGACGTTCCTGCTTTTCTTGAGTGGCAAAGCACGCTCGATTTTGATGGCTCTATCACACCTAACGATGCGAAAAATATAACCGCAATATTCGCAACAAAGGGTGGCAAGAAGCTCGGAGAGGTCGCTATCAGCGGTCAAGACAATGAGTTTTGGCTATGGGGACACGTTGAAAATCTCCCCGAGCTTGGTAATAAGGAATACGAAATATACAAGGTGATTTTCTCATACAAGCTGAACGGCGTGGCAAAAACGCAGAGCGTCAACGTGCTTGTCAGCCAATACGGTTATCCCGCAGGTATTATGCCGTCGGCATCTCCGGGTGTTGTTGAGGGCAAATATGACGTCTGGTTTTCTGTAGGAGACGTATTTATAGATGCCGATATTAAGTCCATCAAGATAGACGTTTGTGATGATAACGGAATCAAGGCGGATAGAACGGCATTTAATAAGACGTACTCAAAACTTAAATTCTCCACCATTGACACCGTAATTCCACAGATTACCATTAACAAGGACGAAACCTCGGTGAGTCTGAGAATAACTATAATCTTCGAAATCGGCGGATATGAGTTTATTATGACCGAGTGGTGCGGTTTAGCTTAATTATTCAGGAAAGGAAATAAAGAAAATGAAAAAACGCAGAGCATCTTCTATATTTGGATTTTTTATCCTCACGCTCATTGTAGCGTCAGGCGTTGTTATCGCCACTACAGATATTGTAGGAGGAGAGATAAAGGAAACGGTTATGGGGTGTTTTTCGCACCTTGCCGCATCGGGTAGCTTCGCAATAACGCTTCCGCGTCTTGTTGCAGCGATATTTGCCTTCGCGGCTTGCCTTTGGATAGCGAGCTTCGTGTCTTTTATCCTCTCACTTTTCGGAAGACGAAGCGCAAGATTGCGCACCGTGTCCGCGCTCACGGGAAGTCTTGTTAAATGTATAGGTCTTATTCTGGCCGTCATTTGGGCGCTCGCCATACTCGGAGTCGACGTTACAGCCGCTATTGCAGGTGTCGGAATCGTAGCCTTGGTGCTCAGTTTTGGCGCGCAGAGCCTTGTTGAAGACGTGGTTACGGGCATCTTTATAATGATCGAGGGTAGGATCAACGTAGGCGATATCGTAGTCCTTGATGATTTCAGGGGCGAAATTACCTCTATCGGTGCACGAACCACTGCTATAATGGATACGGGTGGAAACTACAAGATCGTCAATAACTCCGACATACGCAATATTCAAAACAGGAGCGCCGATAATTCGCTTGCGGTTTGTGACGTCAGCATCTCGTACGATACGTATATACCCGATGCGGAAAAGGTGGTTGAAGCGACAAGCGATGCGCTTTTTGCAAAATATCCCGACGTTTTTATTTCGCGCCCCGAATATATGGGAGTGCAGTCACTGGCTGACAGTGCCGTAGTGCTTCGAATAACTGCCACCATCAAGGAGGCAAATATTTTCCGCGCGCAACGCCTTATGAATCGTGAGTATAAGCTTGCAATAGATGCCGCAGGAATCGAGATTCCGTTCCCGCAGGTCGTCGTTCACGAGGCAAAAAAGTAATTGCATCAAAATAAATAATGCAGTAACAATCCCTACTGTGTTTTCAAAAAATCATTGCATTAGCAATGATTTTTTGTTATAATATATAGGATAAAAAAGCATATTGGAGATAAAAATGTCAAAACTATGGAAATATTTTAAGGGCTATCGGCGCGAGGCAGTCGCCGCGCCGTTTATGAAGATGCTTGAAGCACTTCTTGAGCTTATGATACCGCTTTTCGTGGCGGAGATCATCGACGTGGGAATAGCAGAGGGGCGAAGTGCGTACGTCTGGCAGATGTGCGGACTTATGGTGCTTTTCGGCACGGTCGGCGTTGTGGTTTCTATTACCTCGCAGTATTTTTCCGCCAAAGCCGCCGTCGGCTTTTCTTGCGCCGTGCGCCGCGACCTCTATAAGAGAACGCTGTCACTCCCGCGTGCGGAGTCCGACACTCTCGGCTCGGCTACACTGCTTACGCGCCTTACCGCAGACGTGGATAGGCTTCAAAACGGAATAAACATCGGTCTGCGCCTCTTGTTGCGCTCGCCCTTTATCGTCTTTGGAGCGATGATAATGGCGTTCCTCAACGATTGGCGTATTGCCCTTGTATTCCTTGCGGCAGTTCCCGTTCTGGCGATCGTCATTTTCGTTATAATTCTTTGGGGCATTCCGCTTTTTGCGGGTGTTCAGGCAAAGCTTGACGTGCTTACAAGGCACACGCGCGACAATCTGCGCGGTGTGCGCGTTATACGCGCATTCAGGCACGAAAACGAGCAGGTCGAGGCGTTTGACAAGGCAAACGACGAGCATAAGAAAAAGAACGTCTTTGCGTCGGGCATTTCCGCGCTCCTGAACCCGCTTACCTACGTTATCGTCAATATCGCTATAATAATGCTCGTCAAAAACGGCGTGCTTGCCGTTGACAGCGGCAGAATAAGTCAGGGCGACCTTTTTGCCATATATCAGTATATGACGATGATACTCGTCGAGCTTATAAAGCTCGCTAACCTCATCGTTACGCTTACGAAATCCGCCGCTTGCGCCGAGAGAATCGGCAAAACGCTCTCGCTTCCCGTCGAGGACTCTCCCAACGAGCTTCCCGCGATCCCAAGCGGAGCGCCCGTGCTTGAATTTAAGAATACCTCGTTCAAATATCGATCGGCATCGGGCGACTCCCTCTCTGACGTCAGCTTCGCGCTTGCATCGGGCGAGACTATCGGAATTCTCGGCGGTACGGGATCGGGCAAAACCACCCTTATCGACCTTATACCGAGAATGTACGACGCTACGAAGGGCGAAGTGCTTTTCTGCGGTGCTGACGTAAAGGATTGGCCTATATCGGAATTAAGGCGAAGAATAGCCGTCGTTCCGCAGAGCGCAAAGCTCTTTTCGGGAACGGTTGCGGAGAATATGCGTTGGGGCAACGCCGATGCTACCGACGAGGAGATAAAGGCGGCGCTTTTTGCCGCCGATGCGCTCGGATTCGTTGAGGAAAAGGGCGGACTTGATATCCCCGTGGAGCAGGGCGGCTCGAATTTTTCGGGCGGTCAGCGTCAAAGACTTACTATCGCCCGCGCGCTTGTGCGCAAGCCGCAACTTCTTATACTTGACGATAGCTTTTCGGCGCTTGACTACGCTACGGATCTCAGGGTGCGCACGAATATCGCATCTCTTGACTATCATCCCGCTATCGTGGTCGTATCGCAAAGACCGTCATCCGTTATGGATGCGGAGCAGATTTTGGTGCTTGATGCGGGCGATGCCGTAGGACTCGGTACGCACGACAAGCTTCTCGCGAATTGCGCCGTTTACCGCGAGATATATTTCTCGCAATACGGAGAAAGGGGACAGGAAAATGGCTAAAAAGAAATCTATCCTCACCCCCGAGCAAAGACGCGCGACAACGCGCAGACTTTTGCGCTTTGCAAAGCCCTATATTGCATTCTTTATTATCGCATTCATCTTCGCCGCCGCTTCAAGCGTTATGGCTCATCTCATCCCCATGCTTGTCGGTGACGCTATCGACCTTGCAATAGGTCAGGGAAAGGTAGATATCGAGGGCGTTTTCGCGCTTTTGCCCATAATGCTTGCGCTTGCGCTTGGCGGCGCACTGCTTGATTGGCTCGTCCGCCTTGTCGGACAGCGTATCAGCGCATCCATCACGCATAATATCAGGGCGGCGTGTATCCGAAAGATACAAGCTCTGCCGCTATCGTACCTTGACTCGCATAAAAGCGGCGATATACTCTCGCGAGTCATCGCGGACACCGACAGACTCTCCGAGGGGCTTATGACGGGCATTATCGACCTGTATTCAAGCGTGATAGGAATAATAGTTACGCTTGTGTTTATGATATTTATAAACCCCGTGGTCGCCATCGTCGTGGGCGTTCTTACGCCGATGTCTATGCTCGTCGCCGCGTTTATCGCCAACCGCACCTTCTCGCTCTTTGGCAAAAAATCGGCAATAGCCGCAAAACAAACTGCCGTTATCGACGAGGCTGTAGCGGGCAGGGAAGTCATCAGTCTGTTTTCTCACGAGGGCGAAAGCCTTGCCGCGTTTGACGAAATAAACGAGGAGTATCGCAAGACCGCCACGCGCGCCGTATTCTATTCCTCGATAACGAATCCCGCAACGAGATACGTAAACAGCTTGGTTTACGGCGGCGTTGCCCTTGCGGGTGGACTTCTCTCCATCGCAAGCGGCGGCGCGATCAGCGCGGGCGAGATATCTTGCCTTTTGACCTATTCTCAAAACTACGCAAAGCCCTTTAACGAGCTGTCAAGCGTGCTTGCCGAGCTTCAAAGCTCGCTTGCGTCCGCAATGCGCGTATTTGAATTCCTCGATGCCAAGGAGGAGGAAACGACCGCAGAGATTTCTATCTCACCCGATTCCGTAAAGGGCGAGCTTAAGGCGCGCGACGTTGCCTTTAGCTATACCGACGAGCCGTTTATGGAGAATATCGATTTCGAGGCTTTGTCAGGTCAGCGCATAGCCATAGTAGGTCCTACGGGATGCGGAAAAACCACCTTGATAAATCTTCTTATGCGCTTTTACGATACCACGGGCGGAAGCATCTGCGTTGACGGCAAGGATATTTCAAAAATATCCCGTAGGGAGCTTCGCGCGTGCTTCGGAATGGTGCTTCAGGACACTTGGCTGTCGTCGGGAAGCGTTAGGGAAAACATCGCAATGGGCAACCCCGATGCGACCGACGAGGAGATCGTCGCCGCAGCAAAGGCGGCTCACGCCCATAAATTCATAATGCGTCTGCCGCAGGGCTACGACACGCCGCTCGGCGAGGACGGAAGCGTGCTGTCCGCAGGACAAATACAGCTACTTTGTATTGCGCGAGTTATGCTCGCACTGCCGCCCATGCTCATTCTTGACGAGGCGACATCGTCTATCGACACGCGCACCGAAATAAAGATTCAGGATGCGTTTGCAGAGATGATGAAGGGAAGAACGTCATTCATCGTTGCGCACAGACTAAACACTATCAAAAACGCCGACAAGATACTCGTTATGAAGGACGGCAAAATAGTGGAGCAGGGAAGACACGACGAGCTTATGGCTAAAAACGGCTTCTACGCATCCCTTTACGGCGCGCAATTCAAGATGATAAACTAAAATAATGCGAAATGCCGAAAAATTTTTTCGGCATTTCGCAAGAAAAATAAAAAAACACTTGCAAAATAGTTTTTTATGTGATATAATATATTGCGTTGCTGGTATGGCTCAGTTGGTAGAGCAGTTGATTCGTAATCAACAGGTCATCGGTTCGAGTCCGATTACCAGCTCCAAATGAAAATCTCGTTCTTTGGAACGAGATTTTTTTATCTATTGTTAAAGAAATGGTATATTATCACGTCGATGCTTGCGCATTGATTTTTCATTATCCACCTTGAAAAACCGCGCGTTATGTGATATAATATCTTCAATAAATAAAAGGACAAGGAAAAATGAATCTTTGTGACGTTAAAACTATAAAGGACGTAATGTCGATATTCGGGCTGACCTTCCGAAAGGAATTCGGGCAGAACTTCCTTACCGACAAATCTGTGGTCGAGGCTATTGCCGACTTCTGCGCCGCGGCGAACACAAAAACGGTGCTTGAGATAGGCGCGGGCTGTGGCTCGCTCACGCACGAGCTTGCTCTGCGATACGAAAAGGTCATCGCTATCGAGATAGACCGCGGACTTATTCCGCTTCTCGGTTACACGCTTGGTGAGCATAAAAACGTTGAGGTGATTTGCGGCGACGTTATGAAAACGGATATCCGCGCACTCCTCGGAGATGCATTTGAGCGCGGCGGCGTATCTGTCTGCGCAAATCTCCCGTATTACATCACCACCCCCATATTGCTTGAGCTTTTAGGTTCGGGGCTTCCTTTTGATTGCATCACGGTAATGATACAGTCCGAGGTGGCGGACCGCCTTTGTGCCTCGGCGGGACACAGGGACTACGGCTCTGTTACGGCATATCTTAATTATTTTGGAACTTGCCAAAAGCTTTTGAAGGTTCCCGCGGGCAAATTCTTGCCGCCGCCCAAGGTGGACTCCACCGTCGTGCGCATCGATCTTTATAAGGACAAGCCCTACAAGCCGCTTGATGAAGCACTCTTTTTCAGAACGCTTCGCGCCGCGTTCGAGCAACGCCGCAAGACCTTGCCAAACGCGCTTTCGGCGGGAATTTCCGAGCTTTCAAAGGACGAGCTTACGGATGCCATCCTTGCGTGCGGTTTTGCCGCAAACATTCGCGGCGAGGTACTCTCCACCGCTGATTTCGTTAAGCTCTCGGATGAGATTTACAAGCGAATAAAATAAATCAAAAAGCTCTTATGATCCCTCATAAGAGCTTTTTGATTTATTGATAGTTCATAATAGCTTTGAACGTTTCAACTGCTTCTGCGTGCTTTTTAAGCGTTGAGTCCTTGTTGATCACAGAGCCCATCGAGTTCGTGTTGCGTATGCAGAGCAGGGTATCGTCGGGCAGGTATTGGAATTCCTCGGCGTGTGCCTTGGCAAACGCGGTGTTTTTAAACGTAACGGCGTACGGGCTGTACGCATCGGCGGGAGCAGAGCCGAGAAGATCGGCAAGCTTTGTAAGTCCGCCGGAGGATGCCACTCTTTCGTAGAGCCAAGGGTCAAGCAAGCATATATAATATTCACCCGTAAGAATGAGGTTGTCAAACGAGCTAAGCTCACGCTGATTAACGTAGGTGTTGACGGGGGCGATGTTCGTATCGGTCTTTGCCGACTCGGCAAGCGCCGCCACTTGTTCGGGCGAGAAGATATTAAGCCCTACGAGCGTGGCGTGGTTTTCACCGTCGCCGTTGAAGTCGCGCGGAAGAACGTCCGAGAGGGCAACGCCCATTCCCGCAACGCCCGACGCACCTATGTTGCACGGTCCTGCATAAAGCACTAAAACGTCATCCTTGATGGACGTGCAGGTCTGAAGGCAGGCAACGAGCAGAACAAACACGACGAAAAGTGCGATTATGACCTTCCATTTATGGTAGAACCAAAAGTTCACCGCCTTTTCGGCTGTACCGCCCTTTAGCTCTATTTCTTTTGGGTGAAGCTTGTCCTCGCCGTAGTCAGGACCTTTTCCCGGTGCGTAATTTTTCATTTTCATATCTCCATTTGGATCGTTATGGAAAGATTATAGCATAAAAAACGAGTGCTTTCAATAGTGTTTACCCATTGTTAACACATAATTTATTTTATAAAACACCCCGAGATACGTTAAGTATCTCGGGGCTGTGCTATTAGTCAAGAGGCTTCATTGTGGGGAAGAGCAGAACGTCGCGGATGGATGCGCTGTCGGTAAGGAGCATAACGAGTCTGTCAACTCCAAAGCCAAGTCCGCCTGTGGGGGGCAGACCGTATTCAAGCGCGGTGATGTAGTCGTAATCAACTTGTGCGCGGCAGTTGGGCTCTTGCGCCTTTCTCTCTGCAACCTGACGCTCAAAGCGTTCCTTCTGGTCGATGGGATCGTTAAGCTCGGAGAATGCGTTTCCAAACTCGGTAGCGTTGATGAAGTACTCAAATCTCTCGGTAAACGCGGGATTTGAGGGCTTACGCTTCGCAAGCGGGCTGTTCTCAACGGGGTAATCGTAAATAAACGTGGGCTGAATGAGATTTTCCTCAACGAAAGCGTCGAAGAACTCAACGAGTATCGCGCCCTTGGTCTTAACAGCGGGAAGCTCGACGTGCTTTTCCTTGGCTATGGCAATAGCCTCTTCGTCCGTAGCGATAGCATCGAAGTCTACGCCTGAATACTTCTTAACGGCTTCGACCATAGTAAGTCTCTCCCAATGAGAAAGGTCTATCTCCTTGCCCTGATAGTTGATATTGAGCGTGCCGCAAACGTTCATGGCGACCGTTTTCATCATCTCCTCAACGAGGTCCATCATACCGTGGTAATCGGTGTAAGCCTGATAAAGCTCGATGGAGGTGAACTCGGGGTTGTGCTTGGTGTCCATACCCTCGTTTCTGAAGATACGTCCAACCTCGTACACCTTGTCCATACCGCCAACGACGAGACGCTTCAGATAAAGCTCGGTCTCAATGCGGAGAACCATATCCATATCAAGCGTGTTGTGGTGAGTATAGAAGGGACGCGCTGATGCACCGATCTCAAAGGGGGTAAGTATGGGAGTATCGACCTCCAAAAATCCCTTGGAGTCAAGGAAGGAGCGAAGCTCGCGGAGGATCAAAGAACGCTTTACAAAGGTATCCTTGACCTCGGGATTAACGATGAGGTCAACGTATCTCTGACGGTAGCGCGTATCTGTATTGGTAAGTCCGTGATACTTTTCGGGGAGGGGAAGGAGCGATTTTGCAAGAAGCTCCATGGACTGCGCGTGAACGGATATCTCACCGCGGCGGGTGCGGAAAACAAAGCCCTCAAGTCCGATTATGTCACCGATATCCCACTTGCGATATTCCTCAAAGGTATCCTCGCCTATATCGTTTATTCTGACGTAGCACTGTATTCTGCCCTTACCGTCAGCAATGTCGATAAAGTTTGCCTTACCCATATCGCGGCGGCTCATAATGCGTCCTGCAATGCGGACGGTCTTGTTCTCGTATTCGTCGAACTTATCCTTTATGTCCGTAGAATAAGCATCAACGTCGTATTTTACCTTTTCAAAGGGGTTCTGTCCCGCCTCAACGAGTGCGGCGAGCTTTTCGCGGCGGATCTTGAATATCGAGCCAACGTCGACCTCTTCCTCCGCTACGTTTTCCTGATTGATAATTTCTTCTGCCATAGTCAGATCCTTTCGGTGATTACTTATTCTTGGTTCTGGTTACGCTCTTGATATCGAGCACGAAGCTTCCGCTCGGTGCTTCAACGGTCACGGACACGCCTGCGTGCTTGCCCATAAGAGCGCGACCGATGGGCGAGAGGTCGGAAATGCGGTTTGCAACGGGGTCTACCTCGTTAGAACCAACGATGCTGTATACCTCCTCGCTCTCCATATCGTGATCGTAAACGGTAACGGTAGAGCCTACCGAAATAATATCGCTGTCAATAGTGCTTTCGTCAACGATGATAGCGTGGCGGATCTTTTCATCAAGCTCCTTAATGCGAGCCTCGACCTTCGCTTGCTCGTTTCTTGCCTCATCGTACTCCGCGTTCTCGGAAAGGTCACCAAAGCCTCTTGCGACCTCGATGTCGTGCGCGATCTCGGCGCGGCGGGTGTTTTTCAGATAGTTAAGCTCGTTGACAAGGGTGTCATAGCCTTCTTGGGTGTAGTACATTGCATTCTTGTTAGACATATCTGTGTTCTCCGTTCATTTATTTCCGATTGCGGCAATGGCGGCTTGAAGCTGATTGTCCTCTGCATCGGATATTGTATATAAATTTTTATTTTTTAAAGCATCGTCAAGTTCTATTTGGACGTCGGGGAAAATGCCGATTCCGTCATAGCCCTCGGATTTTGGGGGGAAGTATTTTTTCGTGGTCAGCTTAATGCCGCCGTCAAAACCGAATAAAGCTAAAGAAATAATACTTTGCATACTGCCCTTGCCGAAGGTCTTGGTTCCCACGACGGTGGCAATATCGTAATCCATCAGCGCGCTTGTGAAAAGCTCGGCGGCACTTGCTGTGTTTCCGTTGGTTATTACGGCACTCTTGCCGAGAACGTACTCGCGGTATTTGCCAATATCGGACTCCGAAACGTTGCAGCCCTCATATCCACCCGTTAGATTTGATATGACTCGGACCTTTTCGTCGGAAAACTCGCCCACTCTGTCGGCGGTGCGAATGAACACGTCGTCCTTGTTCAGCATATAGCTGAGCACCGCGCCGATGGAGCGAAGGTCTCCGCCTGGATTGCTTCTTACGTCGAAAATAAAGCGCGTGCATCCCGCGGCGATCAGCGCGTCCATAGCCGCGCAGAATTGCTTGGGAGCAGGAAGATTGAAGTCCATAATTCTTATAATTCCAACGCTTGCATCCGTCTCGCATACGTGGTAGACGACCGAGTCGGCGGTAAACGCAACTCTTTCGACGCTGAATTCTATTTCCTCGTCGCCGCGCTTAACGGTGAACTGTGCGTAAGTTCCCGCAACTCCCAAAAGCTTTTCATACGCTTTATCGTAGCCAAGTGTGGCGATGCTTTCCTTCGATTCGCCTATGCCAACGTGGGTTATGAGGTCTCCTGTTTGGATTCCCGCCTTGGCGGCAGGAGAGTTTGCGCTTACAAGGACGACCTCTATGCAATTTAATTCCTGATTGTTTATAATCGTAATGCCTATGCCTTGTGTGGAGCCGTTCGAGCTATCTGTAAGCGCTTTAAACTCCTCGGCGGTGTAATATCGCATATAGTCGTCTCCGACGACGTTTGAAAATCCGCCGATCAGAGCCTTGCAGAGTGTTTCCTCGTCTATCTCGTAGTATGAGTAGGCGTTGATGATCTGCGCAAGCTGTGTCAGCTTATCCGTGCTGACGGACGGTGTGTCGGTGGGGGGAGTCTGGTTAACGGCGCCACCCTGAGCCGCATTGTCGGCAACTGCAAATCCGCTCATAAAAGCAAATAGCATTGCTACGACCAAGCCGAGTACAAAAACGGAAAATGAAATTTTCTTTGTCATTTGTTATCCTTTCAGATATCGGCTGGTGGGTTAAGGCTTCTTAACGTAATTGAGAGGGTCTTTTTTAACACCCTTTTCTCTGATCTCAAGGTGCAGATGGTTGCCCGTGGACGTGCCGGTAGTGCCTACCTGCGCAACTACGTCACCGCGAGCTACGACGTCACCCTTGGAAACAAGGAGCTTTGAACAGTGGGCATAAAGCGACGTTATGCCGTTTCCGTGGTCAATGATAACGTAATATCCGTAACCCGAGCCGTATTTGGCAGTAATGACCGTGCCTGCCTTAACGGCGTATATGGACGTTCCGCGAGGGGCGGGAATGTCAATACCGTAGTGAACGCGGTTTACGATTCCAAGTGAATTTATAGTTCTTTTCTGATTAAAATAGGAAGAAAGCTTCTTGTATGACGTGGGAAGCGGCCAGAGGTAGCCGTTTTTCCTGTTAGCCTCGGCTATTTCCTCCTGCTTGCGCTTTTCTTCCTCGGACTTTATGCGCTCCTCTTCCTTTTTGATAAGCGCATCGACCATCTGCTGGAATTCATCCTTAATGACGTCCGAGCGATCGTCGTAGTCTTCATATTCGCCAACGAGCCTGTCAAGCTCAGCCTCTATCTCAAGCAGAGCCTTTTCGTTTTCCACGTTCCAAGCATCAAGCTCTGCCTGCTTGGCTACCAGCTCTTCACGAGTTTTCGTCAGCTCCGTCTTTTTCGCATTAAGCTCCGTGAGCTTTTTATCTACGGCTTTTTGTCTTTCCTCAAGCTCGTCAATAAGCTGGTTATTATATCGGATGAGCGCACTTGCGCGTTCAAGACGCGAGAAGAGGTCGGAAACGCTGGATGCTCCGAGAATAAGCGAGATGTAGCTTGCGTCCTGACTTTCGTAAGTCATGCGTACGACGGTCTGGAGCGCCTCGTACACTTCGTCATACTCGGCGTAAAGAGCACTCAGTTCTTCGTTTACCAATTTGAGCTCATCCTCTATCAAAGGAAGATGCTCGTTGATAGCTTTTATTTCGTCAGCGTATATCGTCTGAAGAGTAATATAAAGAGTTCGTTTTTCTTGCGCAGTCGCCTGAAGGCCCTCGGCGGCGTCAAGCTGCGCTTTGAGCTCTTTTTTTATTTTATCAAATTCATCAAGCTGTGCCTTTAGCTCCTCGGTGGCGGTGTTTTTTACGTCATCGTATGAAACTTTTTTTGCCAGCAACGGAACGGATACGGTAAAACAAAGCAGTACCGATGCTAAAACAAGAGATATTAGGCGTAGTGTTAATTTCATATAAGATCCTTTCGATAGGGATTATTGATGGAGATTTTTGCGGAGGGACAACACGCTTGCGAGCGTGCCCGTGATGATTCCAATGGCAAGAAAAGCCAACAACATAATAATATTCACCAGTCCCGGCTCAGCTAATTCGAGCATTTTGATGCTTTCTGCACCTTTTTTAACGAGCACGGAATAAATTATCGTATCTGTAGTAAATGCCACGATGGAGGATATAAATCCTATCATTACGCCTTCAATAATAAACGGCGTTATGATGAATGCTTTTGTAGCTCCGATATGTCGCATAATGCTGATCTCCACCTTGCGGCCGTGTACGGCAAGCTTTATGGTGTTGAAGATAACGAAAATGCTTACCGCAAGGAGAAGCACGAAGAACCATACGAACACGATGGAAACGACGTTTTTGAAGTTTGCTATCGTAACTGCGTAGTCAAGTCGGTTGTTTACCGTGCGCACTCCGGGAATGCTCTGGAGCGTGTATTCAAGATCGTGTACGGTTTCGGAGTCTATATAGGATACGATGCAGGAATGGGAGAGGGGATTATCGTCTCTTGCTTCCATTTCCGCAAATAGGTCTGCATATTCGGGGTAGGTTTCCTTCATTTCGGAAAAACCATCCTCCTTGCTGACCAGCTCAACGTGTGAAACGTTTTCAAGCTTCTGTATGTCCGCGCAGAGCGTGTTTGCTTGATCTTTATCAAGATCGTATTCAAAGAATATAACGATCTCGTTAAGAGATCCTATCTTATCAAGATTGATGTCAATGTTATGTATCAAAAGTCCAAACGCGCCAACGAGGATAAGGCAAGAGGTCAAAACGAAGATGGATGCAATTCCCATAACGCGGTTTCGCCAAAATGAGCGAAGCGCCTCATGCATGAAATAAAAAGGATTGTAGCTACGGCGTTCCTTGGGGCTTTTTGCGGAGTTATTCATCACATACCTCCTTTGCACTTGCGGGGATATCGGAGGCAACTCTTCCGTTCTTTATGGTGATAACGCGCTGACCGAGAAGGTCGATGAAGCTGTTGTCGTGCGTTACTACGATAACGGTCTTGCCAAGCTTTTTGTTGATCTTCAAAAGCATATTCATAATGACCTTGCTCATCTTAGGGTCAATATTTCCCGTGGGCTCGTCAGCGATTATAATATCGGGGTTGTTGGCAAGCGCACGCGCAAGAGCTATTCTTTGCTGCTCACCGCCCGACATTTCGGAGGGGAAGTGCTTTGCCTTATCTTCCATAGAAACTATCTTCAAAAGCGCAGGGACGCGCTCGCGTATCTCCTTGCTCGGAGTTCCGACAACGCGCATAGCGAAGGCTACGTTTTCGTAAGCGGTCTTGTCCTTGAAAAGACGGAAATCCTGAAAAACAGTTCCTACCGTGCGGCGGTAGTAGGGGATAGAGCGTTCGGGGAGCTTTGTGATATCCGTACCGTTTACCACGATAGAGCCCGACGATATCTTTTCTTGCAGCAAAAGGAGCTTTGTAAGCGTCGTTTTGCCCGCGCCCGAATGTCCTATTATGAACACGAACTCGCCGTCCTCAATGCGGAAGGAGACCTCGTCGAGCGCAGAAATATCGGAATATTCTTTTCTTACGTCTATAAATT
This sequence comes from Eubacteriales bacterium, assembly GCA_045633005.1. GTDB lineage: Bacteria > Bacillota > Clostridia > Oscillospirales > CAG-272 > CAG-390. The sequence continues at coordinate 18,675 of JAZQXT010000066.1, forward strand.
CAATCATTTTAATACTTTACGGGCTTGGTCGAGAGGTATTTTTTAACCATAAGCGCAACCTTGAAGGTGATAGCGTGCTCAAACTCGCGCAGGTCAAGACCCGTGAGCTTGCGGATCTTTTCAAGTCTGTAAACGAGCGTGTTTCTGTGAACGAAGAGCTTACGCGAGGTCTCGGAAACGTTCAGGTTATTCTCAAAGAAAGCCTGAATGGTCATAAGCGTTTCCTGATCGAGCGAGTCAAGGCTACCGTTCTTAAATACTTCGGAAAGGAACATCTCGCAAAGAGTGGTGGGAAGCTGATATATCAGACGTCCGATGCCGAGGTTTTCATAGCTGATGATGTTCTTTTCGGTCTCAAAGACCTTTCCAACGTCAAGCGCGACCTGCGCCTCCTTGTAGGCGTTTGCAAGATCCTTTATGTTGCTTACGACGGTGGAGATACCGATGGATACCTTTGCAAAGAACTCGGAGCTGAGCGTATCGGCGATCTTGGTTGCGGTCTTTTCGTTCTCGCGGCAATCCGTGCCGTTCTTAACGTCCTTAACGAGTACAACGTCTCTGTCGCCTACGCTGATAATGTAGTCGTGCGACTTGTCGGGGAACATATTCTGCAGCATCTCAAAGGGCATCATATCCGTCTTGCCGTAGAATTTAATAAGAAAAACAACGCGGCTTTCGTCGGTGTTGAAATGAAGCTCCTTGGATTTGATGTAAACGTCGCTGGGCAGGATATTGTCAAGAATTATGTTCTTAATGAAAGAGCCCTTGTCGTACTTCTCATCGTAAAGGTTCTTCATATTCGTAAAGGATATGGACAGCGTTTTGGAAATTATCTCGGAAAGCTGATCCTCGCCTTCAACGAACACGATGTATTCCGCCTTGATACCGTGACCGATAGGCCGGTAGGTGAAGCCGTTCTTACGGTATACCTCGGGGGATACCGAATATATGATCTCGTCGCGCACGCCAAGACGCGCCTCGCCGATTTTGGCAAGCTCAGAGCAAGCGATAATAATGCCGTTTTCGTCAATAACTCCGATGGTACGGTCAACCGTATCCTTCATCTGATGGATCACGCCTTGAAACAATCTGTTGGACATTTTTTTACTCCTGATTCTGATAGTTAGTGGTTTTGTGTATACTGTCCTATATTTTACAATAAAATTTGTAGAATTTCAATAGGTTTTTGAATATTATTTCTAATTTCGACACTATTTTTTTGTAAATAATTCCGAAGCCTAACAAAAACAGGCATTTGTGGCTTATTTTAGCTCAAACTCCTCGGCTATGCAGGCAAGCGCAAACGCCGCCGCGCTCTCGGTGCGCAGTATGCGCGAGCCAAGGCTTACCGCGCGAAGCCCCGCATCCGCCGCGCGCTTGGCTTCATCGGGCGAAAAGCCTCCCTCTGGACCTATGACTATCGCCACGGTGGCGGGGGGAGACGAGAGGGAGGAGAGAAGCGTGCCGAGCTTTAGCGTGTGCTCGTCCTCATAGCAAAAAATAGCAAGCTGTGCCTCGGATGCCGCTTTGAGCATTTCGGCAAAGGAGACTACGGGTAAGACCTGCGGTATTATTCCGCGCCCGCATTGTTTCGCCGCTTCAAGAGCTATCTTACTGCGGCGTGCCGCTTTTGCGCCGTCGTCGCCCTTGCTCTTTACGATACAGCGCGACGCTTCAAACGGGCGTATCTCGTACGCACCGAACTCAACGCTTTTTTGAATGGCTATGTCCATTCTGTCGCCCTTGACGAGCGCCTGATATACGCTTATTCTGCATGGCGATTCGGCAACGGACGGTGCGCTTGATATTATTCGGCAGAGCGAACCGCTGTCCCTTATCTGCTCAAGCGAGCAGATATGCTCCGTTCCCTCGCCGTCGCAAACGGTTATCTGCTCACCTACTGCCATACGCAGGGAGCGCGAGATGTGCCTTGCATCCTCGCCGTCTACGGTTATCACGCCCGAAGTGATATCTATATTGCTTTTATCCACAAAAAAACGGGGCATAATCTTCCCTCCGCTCACAAATTAAATATTGAATATATTATACTATATATTAGCTATTATGTCAATCTCGTCCGAGCATTTCGCATCTCTCATTTGGTGAATTTTTTGTGAAGAATGCGATATTTTCTACATTAATTATTAGTATACTTGTTATTTTCACTTGACAGCTTTGGAAAAAGATGATAAAATAAAAGTAGTTGGCTAAATAAATCATTTAGGAGAGAAAAAATGAAAAAGCTTCTTTCGTTCATTCTCGCGATTCTTATGATAGTTCCCTCGCTGGTGTCCGTTTCGCACGCCGCAGAGACTACGGTTCTTGAGGACATAGTCGTCGGCGTAAACGAGCACTACATCGGCTCGGGATACCAAAAGAAGATCTCTGATGCTTTTGAACAGTATCTGGCAGATTCAGGCTATTCCTGCAATATCGAGTACAGAACGCTCGGTAACAGCTCTACCACCGCCGCACAGCTCGGTAAGCTTATCAACGCCGCAGGAGATATCGACTTCGTTCTTGCCGCAGGCGCGAACATAGACTCTACCGCAGGCGTTAAGATAATCGCCAAGAAGCTGCACAAGAGCACCTACAATGCCGACGGCAAGAGATACGGTGCACTTCTTACCGACAAATTCGCCGCAAGACTGCTCTATAATTTCGTAACGGGCGGTTGCCACCACCTCTACGATAACGCTTGCGACGCTACTTGTAACGTTTGTGCTGCTACCCGCACTCCCTCGGCTCACGCTTACAGCAACGCTTCCGACACCACCTGTAATTCTTGCGGAAAGACAAGAACGGTAACCAAGCTTGACGACATCGTTATAGGCGTTAACCAGCACTATATCGGCTCGGGATATCAAAAGAAGATCGCTGATGCCTTTGCCGCTTACGCTACCGAAAAAGGTTACGTCTTTAACGTTGAATACAGAACGCTTGGCAACAGCTCCACCACCGCCGCACAGCTCGGTAAGCTCGTAAATGCCGCAGGTGATATCGACCTTGTTCTTGCTGCAGGCTCGAACATTGATTCAACCGCGGGTGTTAAGATACTCGCAAAGAAGCTCCACAAGAGCACCTATAATTCCGACGGTAAGAGATACGGCGCACTCCTTACCAACACCACGGGAGCTGCTATATTCTACTACTTCCTTACGGGCGGCTGCTATCACGTTTATTCTAACGCTTGTGACGCTTCCTGCAACGCTTGTGGAGCAACTCGCACGGCAAGCGCACACGCGTATGACAACGCTTGCGACGCTACTTGCAATTCGTGCGGAGCAAAGCGCACCGTTCCCGATCACGTTTATACCGATAGCACCGATGCAACCTGCAACGCTTGCGGCTTCGTGCGCGAGGTAGTCGTTCACGTTTACGATAACGCTTGCGACGCTACTTGTAACGATTGCGGAGCTACCCGCACTCCCGCCGCACACGTTTATTCTAACGCTTGCGATGCAAGCTGTAACGTCTGCGGTGCAACTCGCACTCCATCTGCGCACGTTTATGATAACGCTTGCGATGCTTCCTGCAATGTCTGCGGAGCGACCCGCACGGCAAGTGCGCACGTTTACAGCGCCGCTTGTGATGCAAGCTGTAACGTTTGCGGAGCTACTCGCACCGCAAGCGCACACGTCTATGACAATGCTTGCGACGCTACTTGTAATGATTGCGGAACTACCCGTACCGCAAGCGCACACGTTTACGACAACGCTTGCGATGCAGATTGCAACGTTTGCGGCGCTACCCGTACCGTAGGCGCACACAGCTATGATAACGCGTGCGACGCTTCTTGCAACTCCTGCGGAGCTACGCGCACCGTTCCCGCGCACGTTTTCAGCAACGCTTGCGATGCAAGCTGTAACGTTTGCGGAGCAACCCGCACGGCAAGCGCACACGTTTACAATAACGCTTGCGACGCGGATTGCAACGTTTGCGGTGCCACCCGCACCGTCGCTGACCACGTTTACGACAACGACAAGGATGCTTTCTGCAATATTTGCGATCACGAAAGAAACGTAAATACCTTTGAGAAGATCGTAGTTGGTATCAACCAGCACTACGTTGGTTCGGGATATCAGAAGAAGATCGCCGATGCCTTCGCCGCATATATGGAAAGCAAGGGCTATATCTGCGAGATCGAGTACAGAGTACTCGGTAACAGCTCCACCACCGCCGCACAGCTCGGTAAGCTCGTTAATTCCGCGGGAGACATTGACTTTGTTATTGCCGCAGGCGCGAACATTGATTCCACTGCGGGTGTTAAGATACTTGCAAAGAAGCTCCACAAGAGCACCTACAACTCCGACGGAAAGAGATACGGCGCGCTTCTCACCGACAAGCCCGCCGCGCTTATCCTTTACTATTTCCTCACGGGTGGTTGCTACCATCTGTACGATAACGCTTGCGATGCAGATTGCAATGTTTGCGGTGCAACTCGCACGCCGTCCGCTCACGCTTACGACAACGCTTGCGACAAGACGTGTAACTCTTGCGGAGAGGTACGCACCGTTCCTGCGCACGTTTTCAGTAACGCTTGCGATACCACCTGTAACTCTTGCGGCATCAAGCGCGTAGCATCTGCGCACGTTTACGATAACAATTGCGACGCTTCCTGCAACGTTTGCGGTGTTGAGCGCACGCCGGCAGATCACGTTTACGATAGCGAAGAGGATGACAACTGCAACGTTTGCGGCAAGGACCGCGAGCCTTGCCCCCACGCCTATACCAACGATGCTGATGCAATCTGCAATATTTGCGGCGAAGAGCGTATGGTAGTTATAGTGGCAGTAAGCACTCGCCGTATAGGAAGCGGCTACGCCAATACGATAAAGTCAGATTTTGAAAAATACGCGGCTGAAATGGGAATCGAGATAAGCGTAGTATACCGCAATCTCGGCAACAGCTCCACTACCGCCGCACAGCTTGGCACTCTCGTCAAGGCGGAGGGTGATATTGACGTCGTGCTTGCCGCGGGAAATAACGTCGACTGGTCCGACGGAAGTGCGCTTAAAATATTTGAAAAGGCACTTCATATTCCTAACTACAACGCCGACGGCGCACGATACGCCGCAATGCTCACCGATAGTGATGCGGCTCGCATCTTCTACGATTTCGTCACGGGCGGCTGTAAGATAAGCCCCAATCGCGACAAGACGCAAACCCTTAATATTCTCTTTATCGGTAACAGCTTTACCTTCTATAACGAAATGCCCGAAAAATACTTTGCAAATATATGCAAAGAGGGCGGCTACAAGGTAAACGTAACGTCCATCACCAACGGCGGTCATTACCTCTATGAGTATGCCGACGAGAACGACACCTACGGCGCAAAGGTAAAGAAGGCTCTTGAAAACAATAAATACGATATAGTTATTCTCCAAGAGCAGAGCAGCGGTGCTATTACGAACAACGCGCGCTTCAATAACGCGGTTCGCGAGCTTGCCGCAATGGTCAAGGCTAACGGCGCAGAGCTTTATCTCTACTCAACTTGGGGATATAAGGCTGGATATTCCAAGCTTTCAAGCTGTGGTGGAACTACCGCCGCAATGGAGATGAAACTGCGCGCGGCTTATACCGCAATAGCCGAGGAGGTTGGCGCAAAGGTCGTCTATGCAGGCGTGGCAATGCTTGATATTTACAAGAATACGTCCATAAACGTTTATGCTTCCGATTTGTTCCATCCGAGCGCAAGCGGCTCTCTCCTTGTAGCATACACCTTCTACGCTACTTTGTTTGGAGAGGACCCCAGAGCGCTGACCTATACCGCAGGACTTAATGCAAGCAACGTCGCAAAGCTCAGAAAAGCGGCGTTTGAGGCTGCTTTCTACGCCCACCCCGTGACCCAATGACGCATAATATTTAATTAACCAAACATAAAAACAGACTCGCCAAAAGGTGAGTCTGTTTTTCGATATACGCGAGCTATATTCAAATTGCTACGCAATTTGAGAGGGGGGCTCAGTATTATTCTTCACCAAAAAAGAACCGTCAGGTAAAGCCTGACGGTTCTTTTTTGCCTTAAACGAGTGAAAAGGTCAACTTGGATAGGTAAAACTGAAAAAGGACAACTTTTTCCTGCTGCCTTCTCGACAAATTGGAATTTGTCGGTCTGTTAAGCAACTACTTTCTTATCTTCAGAGTACCACAAATATATAGAATACACCAACATAACAATCAAACCACATACCAAAATAAGATTCAATTTGATTACAAACATTGATAGCAGTGTGTTTACCAATCCGTGGAAAACATTGCAGGCAAAAACACATTTTGTCCTTTTATAAAGTGCAGCCAAAAAGAAACTTAATAACACGCCTAACACCAAGAAGAAAGGAAATGCCATGTTTTGCTGAGAGGAACCTTCTACAAACCAAAGTGGAATATGCCAAATTCCCCATACTGTACCAGTAATTACAGTTGCTATTGGAAACGGAAGCTTCTTTTCCAATATAGGTTGCATGATACCACGCCACCCTAATTCTTCTTCTCCCCCATATATAAATACCGCTTGAAGAAAAACAATCGGTATCAAGTAAAAAGGTAATGCCGAGTTAAATTCCATTGACGAAATACCGATTACCGCTATTGCCATGGCAGCCAACGTCCAAAAGTAAACTATCGTTTTTCGTTTATATTGGAAAACGAATTTAACCGCTGACTTGAATGCTAATCTTTCTTCCAATACAAACAACGATGCTATTGTCGGTCCAAAACCACCTATAATATGCAGTATCGTGCCTATTGGATGTGTGAAAGATATGAGGGACAATTTTGTAAAAATAGCCAGTGAACCCCAAGCTAAACCTGTAACAACAAATGTTATTATTAGAAATTTACGCAAACGCTTCATTTCCATTTTTGTATCACCTCGTCAAATTCTTATTTATCGGTGAGTTTATTATATCATAAAACTTCTTGCCTGTCAAATGATGCATCGCCTGCGGCGATATGATGGATTTGCTTCGCAAATATGATGTTGCTCCACTTCGTTCCGCAATGATGCGATGTTTGCCCCAAAATGTGGCGAAGCCACGCATCATTAGGCGAAGCCGTCATCATTGGCGCAAGCCAACATCATTTGCCGAAGGCAAACATC
>JAZQXT010000067.1:0-54093 GCA_045633005.1 Eubacteriales bacterium
CCCACCGCTTTTGGGCCAGTTATTTTTCGCAGATATTGACAAAAGCATTGACAAAAGACTCAAGTAAATGAATCGCACCTTCCTCACTTTGTTCAACGCCACCTATTCCGATATGCAACGAGAGCAAACCGCTGTCTTGCCCTATAGCCGACGGCAATACGCGAAGCGCACACGCCTCACCCAAGTTTAGCTCTCGGCACAAAGCGAGAGCGAGAGTCAAGTTTTCCGTCCACCCAAAGCTATCTCCCGTGCCGACCGTGAGCGTCAATTCGTCTCCAACGTCGGAGTTGTGCAGATCGATGACCAACGCCGCCTTCGGATATGATCTTCGAAGCTCGGAGAGTCTTGTCTTCATATTATTATAAGCGCCGATAACTCCGCTTTTATCCATTTTATCGGTACAATGAAATGCCGCTATTCCCGCCTCGTTTAAGCTTTTGCACAGCGCCTCGCCCAGCGCCGCAACACCAAGATCCGCAGAAACTCTTTCCGAGGAATGGGAGTGCATAATTATCACCCGAACCTCGGACTCCGACTTGATAATAGGAGAAAGCGTATATGTATCCGTGTTTATGGCGTGAATATCGATACCCATTGCGCTTTCATCTAAAAAAATGAAGCCCTCTGCCGCGTCTCCGCCGTCGATATCTATAGTGGTCGATGGAGTCGCCGCAACCTCCTTATCGGGCGACGTCGTATCACTCGTGCCGCTTGAGCTTGGCGTTTTGTCAGCAAATACCAAATAAAAAAGCGCCGCAAAAGCCAGAAAAAGAGAAACAAGCTTGCAAAATCCCAAAAAGGCGGGATAGTAACTTTTCCGTATTTTCTTCCCTTTCACGCTTATTTTTGTGCCCGCCCCAAAAAGTTCAATAGGCTCGCTGAATTCCACACGCTCCGCCTCACAGCCGTCAAGAGGCTTAAGAGATCTCTTGTCAGTATTCATTTCCGACATATCTATCCTCCGTTTTCCGTTTTTCCTTGCCGTAAATTATATTCAACCGTGTGAAATATATTACTACTCGGGAAAAGCATTTTAGAGAGAGTTATTTGCATTTCTTTAAAAATCCTTTGCATTTATTCTTGATTTTTTTGTAAATATATCTTATAATATATTTAATATCTTTATTTTTATAGTTTTATGTTTATTTTGCACAGTTTTTTCGACTTATATTGTGCAATCCTCCAAAAGATTTTTGGTTATTCAAAACATTATTGAAATTTTTGATAAAAAATGCTATAATATATTGATATTATATATTCGGCTGTGCCGACGAATCAATTTTTTGTTCCAAGGAGGAATTAAAAAACTATGACAAAGCGAATTGTTGCTTTAATCCTTGTAGCAGTATGCCTTTGCTGCTCGTTGATCTCCTGCCACGACTCCAACATCGACGGCGAGATCGTAAAGGGTGCGCAGATCAAGATGTATCTGTCTGAAATGGTTTATGACCTTGACCCTGCTCTTGCGCTCAATAACGACGCCACTATGCAGGTGTGCGGACTTATCTTCGATACCCTCTTCATTCTTGACGAGGACGGAGACGTCGTTGAATCACTTGCTGAGGATTACACCATAAAGCGCGACGAAAAGAACAACGAGTATACTATGTATATCGACCTTCACGACGATAACTACTGGTCCGACGGCACTTACGTTTCCGCCGAGGACGTAGTTTACGCTTGGAAGCGTATACTTGATCCCGAATTCAACTCCGAGGCGGCTTGCCTCCTCTACGATATCAAGAACGCTCGCGAAGCTAAGGCAGGCGACGTTTCCATCGACAGCGTTGGTATCTCCGCCGACAACATGACCGTTATCATCGAGTTTGTTGGCGACATTGATTACGACAGATTCCTTCGCAACCTCACCAGCGTTGCACTTGCTCCTCTGCGCGAGGATATCGTAAAGAAGAACCCCGACTGGACGAAAAAGACCTCCTCGATCGTTTGCTCCGGTCCTTTCAAGATCAGAACTCTGAACTACGGCTTCCTTACCGTTGGTGAGTCCTCCACCAAGGACGAGTCCTACAAGGAGCTTGTTCTTGAGCGTAACATTTACTTCAGACGCGCCAAGGATGAAAAGTACATAGACACGTCCGTTACTCCCTACCAGCTCATTATCGACTACTCGCTCACCAAGGAGGAGCAGCTCGATAAGTTCGCAAGCGGAGAGATCTTCTACGTTGGCGATATCGCCCTCTCCAAGAGAGCCGAGTATGCCAACACCGCTACCGTAACTGACCTTATGTCCACTCACAGCTACTATCTCAACCAGAACGCCGAGATCGCAAAGGCAGGAGGCACGACCGAGAAGCTCTTTGCGAACAAGGAAGTCCGTCTCGCACTTTCAAAGGCTATAGACCGTAACGCTATCGCTCAGGCTATCGTATTCGCGAAGGCTGCTGACGCTATCGTTCCTTACGGCGTATTCAACAACGACAAGAGCAAGGAGCTCTTCCGCACGATCGGTGGCTCTCTTATCTCCGCCGCTGCTGATACCGCCGCCGCACAGTCTCACATCTCCGCCGCAGGCATCAAGCCCTCTGACTACACCTTCAGCATCTCCGTTCGTCCCAACGACGAGGTAGAGCTTAAGATCGCCGAAATGGTTTGCGAGGCGTGGAAGGGACTCGGATTCAACGTTTCCGTAAAGCCTCTTGAAAATACCATCAACGACGAAAAGCATCTTGGTATCATTAGTAAGGATATCTACGACGATACTATGATCGAAAACTTCTACAGCGGAAACTACGAGGTTATCGCGGTTGACCTTCAGGCATTCAGCCCCGACGCATTCTCCGTACTTGCTCCCTTTGCAACGGGCTTCTCGGGTCAGGGTCAGGATATGTCTGCCGCCGAGTACATCGACGTCCCCCACAAGACCGGCTACTCAAACGCTGATTACAACGCTCTTATCGAGCAGATAAATAAGGAAGCAGACGGCGCAAAGCGTGCAGAGCTTCTCCATCAGGCAGAGACCATGCTTCTTGGCGATATGCCCGTAATCCCGATCGTATTTAACCGGAAGGCATACCTCATTTCCGAGGATCTTTCCAAGGTCGAGTACACCTACTACGGCTACTGCATCTTCACCAAGACCAAGCAGAAGGATTATATGAATTACATCGAAACCGCTGCCGCTAACTAATTTAAAATTCACCGCCGTCCGAAATCGGACGGCGGTGAATTTTAAATAATTACAAAAAAGTTTGAAAATAATTGAAGAAAAGTACAAAAAACTATTGCATTTTTCTTTTCTTTGTGATATAATACTGCTTGTTGACGTGGAGGCATAGCTCAGCTGGTTAGAGTACTTGCTTGACATGCAAGGGGTCACTGGTTCGATTCCAGTTGTCTCCACCAACAAAAACAGAACATTTGTCTACCGACAAATGTTCTGTTTTTGTTTATCCAAGCCGCAGGCGCAAGCCAAAGGCTTGGCATATCATCACCGCGCGAAGTGCGGTGCATATCACCAAGGGCGGCTCGCCGCCATTGTATCTCATCACGCGACAGCGTGCATTTCCCTGCGGCTTGATGATATCCAGCCCTGCGGGCTGATGATATACCGCAACAAGTTGCGGATGATATACACGCCTTCGGCGCGATTGGGATGCGAGATTGCGCAAAGTTTTTGAAACGCTTTGTAAAATATGATATAATACTTTCGAAAAGTATCTTCCAACACTCTTTTCCAAATCCGCAAAAGCTCAAGTAGTGTATACACGAATATCCGCGAAGCTAATTATGGGCAGAGCAAAGCAGACATGCTTTCAAAATTCGAAATAGCTCTCAAAGAATTTAGCGAAACAAGGAGTAATGCTGATTTATATTCAAAAATCCCGCACTCGCTTAAATCGAGTGCGGGATCTTTATTACATATACTTCATAATTCCCTTATATTCAAGGAGCTTTATGTAGAGTCCGCCTTGAACGGTGCGGTTGCGGAAGGATTTTTCAATCTTCTCCCCTTTTGACATATACGCGGCGTGAAGCGCGCTTACGGTATAGTACCAATCCGTCATCGGCACGCGCGATTCGCTTGCGTTGTACGCCGCCCACATAGGCTCGATAAGCCGCTCGAAATCCTCGCGGCGACGGGCGAGCGTTGCCGTCCACACGGTCCAGTCACTCTTTGTGTACGAGCGTCTGTTATCAAGGGGCAAGCCGTATGCATTGAGCCTTCCGAAATAGCTTGCAACCTCGGAGGCGATTACATTTTGCGACATAACGCGCGTTCCCCACAGCTTATCCCAAACGATATTGTATTTCATGCTGAACGTATCGGGCTTATCAAACGCGAGGCGATAGCTTCCGTCCTCGTTTGCGGCGCGCTCTGCCCAATCCTGTGCCATATCGCGAGCCATGCTGACGTATTTTTCCTCGTTCTCGGCATTACCGCTCATTCCCTTGAGTATTCCGTATCCCGCAATACCCATTATCGCCTTTAGTGAAAGATTGCAGTTGTGCGCAAGGTGTCCTGCAAAATCGTCGGTGCAAAGCTGATTTGCGGGATCTCTGCCGTTGTCGATAAGATATTTCACCCAACCGTCAAGCACGTCCATATGCTCTGCCGCAAACGAAACGTCATGCGTTGCGATAGCGACGGCGGTTTCCATTATCAGCATATTTCCGCATTCCTCAACGGGCATCTGGCGCTCAAGGGCGTTGTTTCCGTACACCTGACCGTTGACCTTGGGGTACTGACCTACGTCGTGCGGGGCGAAATCGAATTTCCACGCGTCGGAGCGCGCGTATTTGTATATCGGGCGCATCATCCCCTTGACAAGCTCGGGGTTATATATAAGGAATAGCGGAATCGACGGATAGCTTACGTCGACGGTGACGGCACAGCCGTTTGAGAAGCATTCCTTTGAAACGTAAAGCACGTCGCCGTTTTCGTCAAGCACGAGCTTGTGCGCGGCAAGTGTCTGGCGCAATGCAAGCTCCAGCATCTCGGCGTATTTTTCGCCGCCTGCGCGAACCGCTTCGGCAAAAAGATTATTTTCAAAGACGCGGCAACGCTCGATCACGCTTTCATAATCTGAATGAGCCTTGAATATCTCGTTTACGATAGACTCGCCGTTTTTGTTCCAATATGACGAAAGATGCTTTCCGAAATACTCGATGCTCTTAACGTCATCGTATGCAAAGGTGATAAGGGTGCTATCCTTGACCTCTGCGTTTATGCAGGCAAAGGTCATTGAGTCCTTGCTCTCGGTAAACACCTTGCCCGCGCCCGAAAGATAGAAGCATCCCCATTCGATGCGCAGATCATCGCCCGAACGTTCAAGCATTTTCGGATTTTTTCTGCCCATTGATATGGAGTTTATCTTTTCAAGCGCAAAATTTTCGCAAACGACCTCGTCGTCGCCCGCCTTGTTCATGCAAATCTGTTCGGAAACCGAGATCTTTACTGAAACCGAATGCTCCTTGCCGTCAAGCGAGGTGCTTTTGATTTCAAGATAGCTCACGGGGCGCGTGAGCAAATAGAGGTCGTTCGGAATTAGCGGCGAGGTAAAGGTGAGGGTGAGGCGCACGCCGTCCTGTTCAAAGGTATATACGGTGGAAAAAGCGGTGCAATCCGCCGAGGTCTGCTTCATGGCAGGAATCTCACCCTTGCCGATTATCTGATATTCCTTGCCGTCTATCGTGGCAACGCCCAAAATGGCGTTATCCGCACCCGTCCAATGAACGGTTTGGGAGTCGGTAAGGTTATCCGTTGCCGACCATACGCTGAAATACGGGTCGACGGTAATAAGTGGGTATGCAGGGGGTCTTAACTTCATTTTTCTCTCCTTTTAGGTTTCGTACCAGCGCGAGCCTATTGACAACTCGACACTGAGGGGGACGGGAAGCTTTGCCGCGGCTTCCATTTCCTCGCGCAGTATTGCGGCGGCGCGGTCGGCAAAATCACGGTGAGCCTCGATAATCAGCTCGTCGTGCACCTGAAGTATCATTCGCGCATCGATCGCTTCTTCCTTGAGTCTGCGGTCGACGTTTATCATTGCTATCTTAATTATATCTGCCGCGCTTCCCTGAATTGGGCTGTTCATAGCTACGCGCTCGCCGAATTTGCGCACGGCTCCGTTCTTTTCGTTAAGCTCGGGGATGTAGCGCCGTCTGCCGTAAAGCGTTTTGACGTAGCCCTCCTTCTTTGCCTCCTCGATGACGTTCTGTAAATAGTCGCGCACGCTCGGATAGGTGGCAAGGTAGCTTTCGATATATTCCTTGGCTTGCTTCATTCCGATACCGAGGTCCTGCGAAAGCGAAAACTCACCGATCCCGTAGACGATACCGAAATTTACAGCCTTTGCGCGCTTACGAAGCTCCGACGTAACAAGCTCTATCGGAACGCCGAAAACGGCGGATGCTGTCGAGGTGTGGATATCCTCGCCCGACAAAAACGCCGAGATCATATTTTCATCATTCGCTATACACGCAAGCAAGCGAAGCTCTATTTGAGAGTAGTCGGCATCTACCAAAAGATAATTTTCGCGCGGCAGAAAATATTTGCGAAGCTCTCTGCCAAGCTCTGTACGGATGGGGATATTTTGCAGATTTGGCTCAGCCGAGGAAAGTCTGCCCGTTGCCGTTCCCGTCTGCTTGAACTTCGTGTGTATTCTTCCCTCCCCGTCTGCAACCTTTAAAAGCCCCGTAACGTAAGTTCCTATAAGCTTTGTAAGCTGACGGTATTCGAGGATATCCGCTACTATCGGGTATTTTGGCGCAAGCTTTTCAAGTATCTCTGCGCTCGTCGAATATCCCGTCTTGGTCTTTTTGCCCGCGGGAAGTCCCATTTTTTCAAACAATATCTCGCCAAGCTGCTTGGGAGAATTGATGTTGAACTCCTCGCCCGCGGCAAAATATATTCTCTCCGTGAGGGCGTTTGCGGCATCGGAAAGCTCCTCGCCGTATCTTGAAAGTCCTTCGGGGTCTATCAAAAATCCCGCATTTTCCATATCCGCAAGCACGCCCGCAAGCGGCATTTCGATATCGTAAAAGAGTCCCTCGCATTCCTCTGCTTTGAGCTTTTTGGAAAGCACGTCTCTCAAACGGTAAGCGTAAACCGCATCCGAAATGAGTTCGTCACGAAGCTCGCCGAGGTGGAGAGTGATAAGCCTTGATATATCAAAGCTTCCGCTTGAATCAAGCACGTAGGCGGCAAGCATAACGTCAAAGCCTACGTTGCGCATGCGCACGCCGCGCTTATCGCAAAGCTCATAAAGCGTCTTGCAATCATAGCACGAAAGGCGCGGTGCAGCGGCGGCGAGCGCATCAAGCGGAACAGTTGACGTGTCTACTGTGCAAATCCTTTCGCCATCAAAAACGGTGGCGGTAGTGTCTTTCATTGCGATAGCGGGAGACTCCGAGGAAAGTATGGAGAGAAACGCATCAACACCATTTTCCGTCTTATATTCGCACGCCGCGGACGGCTCTGTTGCACACGCCACCTCGACGGAGTCAAGCCCCATCTTCTTTATAAGCGCGCCAAATTCAAGCTCGGTAAAGAGCTTTTTGGCTTCTTCCTTGTTTATTCCGTTCGTTTCAAGCTCCGCAAGAATGGGCATCTCGGGAACCGTGCGGCATATTTCGGCAAGCGTTTGAGAAATAAACGCCGCTTCCCTTCCCGCCGCGAGCTTTGCAAGCATAGCGGGCTTTATTCCGTCTGCGCTCTCGTAGGATTCGTATACGCCGTTAAGGCTTCCAAATCTTGAAATCAGGGCAAGTGCGCCCTTTTCGCCTATTCCCGCAATACCCGGGATGTTGTCCGAGGTGTCACCCATAATTGCCTTTACGTCAACGAACTGCGACGGCTCAACGCCGTATTTTTCAAAAAAGGCGTCTCTGTCAAAATAAACGTAATCGGTATTCGTGGCAAGAAGGACGGCGGTGTGGTCGGAAATGAGCTGGAGCGAATCTCTGTCTCCCGTCATAATAAGCGTTTGCACGTCACCTGCGGCATCACCGTAGGCGGCAAGTGTGCCGAGGATATCGTCCGCCTCATAGCCTTCCTTTTCTATTATATGGAAGCCAAGCGCACGGACGACCTTGTGCGCGTACTCCATCTGCGCGGCAAGCTCCTCGGGCATACCCTTGCGGTTAGCCTTGTATCCGTCATACATCTTGTGGCGGAACGTGGGAGCGCGCAGGTCAAACGCCACCGCGCACATATCGGGGGAATATTTTTCAAGCTGTCGCGTGAGCATGGTTATCATACCGTACACGGCGTTGGTAGGCTGACCCGATGAGGTTGACAACGCTCTGATGCCGTAAAAAGCACGGTTTAGTATACTGTTTCCGTCTACTGCAAGAAGTGTTTTCATTTTTATCTTCCTTGAATTTTTATATAATTTAGTATACCATAAAAGTCGGGGTGAGGTCAAGGAAAATATAAAGATTAGTTTTTTATTTTTGTGTTGACAAAATTCTTTATATATGTTATACTTTATGTATAAACGCAATGATCGGGAGTAGTAAAAGACAGCGTTTCCCGCAGAGAGTGGACGGTTGGTGCGAGTCCATGGAAAACTGCTTTGAAGTCGCCCGTTAGCGGTTGGAGTGAAGCAAGTAGCTCCAAACGGCTTGCCTCGTTATAGGCTTTAGAGTGTGCGCCTCGGCGCAAATTCAGGTGGTACCGCGCGTCTTGCGTCCTGTTTTGGATGTAAGGCGTTTTTTCTTTGTAAAAATAAAAAAATATATTTTGGAGAAAGATTATGGAAGAAAAGCAGACACAAATTCACGAGCTGCCCAAGACCTACGATCCGTCGCAGTTTGAGGACAGACTTTATTCCATGTGGATGGAAAAGGGTTACTTTACGCCCGACGTTAAGGACAAGCGTCCTCCCTTCTGCATCGTTATCCCGCCGCCTAACGTAACGGGACAACTTCACATGGGTCACGCGCTTGACGAGACCTTGCAGGATATACTTATCCGCTACAAGCGTATGCAGGGATTTAACACCCTTTGGATCCCCGGCACCGACCACGCGGGTATTGCAACGCAGATAAAGGTTGAAGAAAACCTTCGCGTTAACGAGGGTATCTCCCGCTACGATCTCGGCCGCGAGGCTTTCCTTGAGCGCGTTTGGGATTGGAAGGCAAAGTACGGAAGCCGCATCATCAGCCAGCTTCAAAAGCTTGGTTCGTCCTGCGACTTTACGCGCGAGCAGTTCACCATGAGCGACAGCCTTTCCGCCGCCGTTCGCCGCGTTTTCGTAAGCCTTTACAACAAGGGTCTTATCTACCGCGGACTTCGCATTACCAACGTATGCCCCAAGTGTAACACCGTTATCTCCGACGCGGAGGTTGAGCACAAGGAGCTTGAAGGCAGCTTCTGGCACATTCGCTATCCCATCAAGGGTGAAGAAGGCAAGTACGTTATCATTGCTACCACGCGTCCCGAAACGCTCCTCGGCGATACCGCCGTTGCGGTCGCTCCCGATGACGAGAGATACGCTGACCTTGTAGGAAAGACTCTTATTCTTCCCCTCGTTGGCCGCGAGATCCCCGTTATTGCCGACGAGAACGTTGACAAGGACTTCGGCACGGGTTGCGTTAAGATCACGCCCGCGCACGACCCCAACGACTACGAAACGGGACTTCGCCACAATCTCGAAAACATCATCGTTCTTGACAACACCGCGCACGTTAACGAAAACGGCGGAAAGTATCAGGGACTTGACAGATTTGAAGCTCGCCGTCAGATCGTTGCCGATCTTGAAGCCGAGGGACTCCTCGTTAAGATCGAAAAATGCGTTCACAACGTTGCGCATTGCTACCGTTGCGGCACTGTGCTTGAGCCCGTTGCATCAAAGCAGTGGTTCGTTAAGATGAAGCCCCTTGCAGAGCCCGCTATCGCGGCTGTAAAGGAAGACGACATTCGCTACGTTCCCGATAGATTCTCCAAGATCTACCTTAACTGGATGGAAAACATCAAGGATTGGTGCATTTCCCGTCAGCTTTGGTGGGGACACCGTATTCCCGCATACTACTGCGAGGACTGCGGCGAGCTTATCGTTTCCGAGGAAAACGTTACGAAGTGCCCCAAGTGCGGCTCTACCAAGATGACGCAGGACGAGGACGTGCTTGATACTTGGTTCTCCTCTGCCCTTTGGCCCTTTACCACTCTCGGTTGGCCCGAAAAGACCGCTGAGCTTGAAAAATACTATCCGACATCCGTTCTCGTTACGGGATATGACATCATTACGTTCTGGGTTTCTAAAATGATATTTATGAGCCTTGAATTTATGGAACAAAAACCCTTTAGCCACGTCTTTATACATGGACTTGTAAGAGACGCTCAGGGTCGTAAGATGTCAAAATCGCTCGGCAACGGCATTGATCCCCTTGAGATCATCTCCAAGTACGGTGCTGACGCCCTGCGCTTTGCCCTTACCACGGGCAACTCCCCCGGAAACGATATGCGCTTCTCGGATGAAAAGATCGAGGCGGCGCGTAACTTTGCCAACAAGCTTTGGAACGCATCTCGCTTCGTCCGCATGAACCTCACGATAGAAAAGGCTTCTCTGCCCTCTGTCGACAAGCTTGCTCCCGAGGACAAGTGGATACTCGACCGCTTCAATGCTCTGACCGCATCCGTTACCGCATCTCTTGACAAATACGAGATCGGTATTGCGCTTTCCGCGCTCTACGACTTCGTATGGGACGTTTTCTGCGATTGGTACATTGAGCTTACCAAGGCTCGTCTGAACGACAAGGGCAGCGAAGGTTGCCTTATCGCGCAGAACGTTCTTACCTACGTTCTTGAGGGTACGCTCAAGCTTCTGCATCCCTTTATGCCCTTCATTACCGAGGAGATCTATCAGGCTCTTCCCCACGCATCCGATAGCGAAAGCATCATGATCTCCGACTTCCCCGCTTACAACGAGGTACTTTGCTTCGCTGAGGAAGCCGCTGACTTTGAAAAGCTTATCACCGTTATCAAGGCTATCCGCGCACGCCGCACAGAGATGAACGTTCCTCCCTCCAGAAAGACCAAGGTCTACATTGAAACAAAGTACGCTTCCTCCTTCGGAGAGGCTACTCACCCCTTCTTCGTAAGACTTGCGTCCGCCTCCGAGGTAGAGGTTGCCGCATCCTTTGACGGCAAGATCTCCGCTGACGATGCCGCACAGATAGTTACAGATGCCGCAACGGTTTATCTTCCCATTTCCGAGCTTGTCGACATGGCAAAGGAAAAGGAAAGACTTACCAAGGAGCTTGAAAAGACCAAGGGCGAGATCGCTCGCCTCGTTGGCAAGCTCTCAAACGCAGGCTTCGTAGCCAAGGCTCCCGCCGCAGTCGTTGAGGCTGAAAAGGCAAAGCTCCAGAAATACGAGGAGACCGCCGCAGGTATTGAGGCTGCACTTGCAAAAATAAACTAATATTTACTATTTACGCGCCGAGCAATAACTACAAAATAGGAGAAACACGATGAAGAACATCAAAAAAACGTGGATCGCTGCGTTTTTCGTCCTTCTGCTTGTTTCCTCTGCTTTGTTTGCGTCTTGCTCGGCGCAAGATTTATCCGCAAACGAAGCATTTGGAAGCACAGAAAAGGCGGAATCCAACGCACTTGGCTCAGACTCATCAAAGGATGAAATGCTCTCTGCACCCGCACTCCCCAACGCAGACAAGGAAAGCGCGGATTCAAGCTACGAGGCAAAAATAATTCGCACCTTCGTCCTGAACGCAGAAACGAAGGAATACGACGGCACGGTAAGTGCGCTTTACGACGCAATCGCCCTACACGGCGGATACGTTAGCTCGTCGAAGGTGTCGGGCAAGAGCTATAATCAATACGGTGACAAATACAACCGCGAGGCTACGCTTGTAATAAGAATTCCCGCAGAGAAAGCAGACGAGTTCATTAAGAGCCTTGACGGCTCGATGAACGTAACGTCAAGCTCGTCCGCCGAGCAGGACGTGAGTAATTCGTACTACAGCATTACCGCAAGAATGGAAACGCTGAACGCCGAAAGGCAAAGTCTGCTTGCTATGATGGGGTCGATAAATAATGCGACGGACTACGATTTTTGGTATACGCTACAAAAGCGTATTTCGGAGATCGAGCAGCAGCTTGCAGAATATCAGGCGCAGATAGACCTTTACGACAACAAGGTAAGCTATTCAACGATAACGCTTACGCTTTTTGAGGTCATTGAATACACCCCCAAGACCGTCGAAGAGCCGAGCTTTTTTGAGCGCATCGGCAAAGCGTTTTCGGAAAGCTGGAAGGCGTTTGGCGAATTCTGTATGGACTTTGCCGTGTTTACGGTAGCCGCGCTTCCTACGCTCATCGTCCTTGTAGTGCTCGGAACAGCCGCGCTGATCATAGTTAGAGCTATCGTAAAGAAAAAGAAGGCTAAATGATAAACGGCGAAGATCTGAACGGTAATATAAGGAGGTTGGCGCTATGAAAAAGTTAATAGCTTTAGGTTTGGTATTTATTTGTGCGTTTTCCTTGATTAGTTGCGGTCAGCAAGCGCAAGGACAACAAGAGGCAACAACGCCAACCCAATCAAGCAATGATGAAACAACGCCAACTCAATCAAGCAAATCCGATGATGAATTTTACGACCACGTTCCATATGAGGCTATGTTGAATTTGGAGGTCATAGACGGTAAGTTCAGATTTCAAAGAATTGCAACGACTCCGTGCATCGTATATTCCAATGCTCCGATCAGCGATATGTCAAAAGGAATGATTTACAATGACAACCACGATATTTTGACATCTATCTTCCAAGCAACGGACGGGAAGGATGCCATTATGGACACTCCGGAATGTGAATTTTCACGTTATATCTATATGTTTGATAATGAACGCGAAAATATTCCTTGGCATTATCGGTTTGCGATTTGCAACTGCGGTGCGGTAATGATTACAAACAACGACGAACATATCTGTACAATACAACTTACCGAGGAAGAACTCCGCTCTATAATTCCTGCTGATTTAGAACTTGAATTTTAAAAGGATAGTGAGCGTATGAAAAAGTTAATAGCTTTAGTATTAGTTTTGGTATTTGTCTGTGTGTCAGTCGGTTGCGTCGATACTACAAGTGAAGATATAACGGGAGCTATAAAGTTTTACTCCGAGGCAACCTTGGAGAAAACCTCGCCCGTTTCGGCAACCTCGGTCGAGCTATCGAAAGAGCAAATAAAAGGAATCAAGAAAATCCTCAACAGCGTCAAGGAATGGGGCGATGACGATATGTGCGACCGCGCGGCGTATTATTTCGACGGTGAATTTAAGCTCTCCGATAGTGAGTTTGTCTACTACTTCTCTTATGAGTACAATATAATTTACTACAACCACTATACAGGTCAAATTACTGCGGAAGAAATGCAATTCATCAAGAGCATCGGCGTTTAGGCACAAATAGCAAAATACGGCATATCTCGAAAGAGATATGCCGTATTTTCAAATTATACCGTATGTACTCCGTTTGCGCCGTCGGCGTGGGGAGCGTCAAGATTATACTTTTTAGCCTTGCGGTACTCAAAGAACTTCTTTGCAACGTCCTCAAAGAGTGCGTAGCTGAGAACGTCCTCATCCTGCTCGTAATAAGGTGCGATCTCGTCGCGAAGCTTATCAAGCTCGGGGGCGAGAAGATCTGCGGGACGAACGAGAACGAGAGGCTCATCACCCGCGATCTGCTTAATGAAGCTCTGTGAAACGGGCGCGGGAGTTCTTCCGTATTCGCCCTTAACGAGTCCCTTGAATTCCTTGGTCACCATCTTGTATCTCTCGCCCGCAAGAACGTTAAGCACAGCCTGTGTGCCGACGATCTGCGACGAGGGGGTTACGAGGGGCGGATATCCCGCGTCTGCGCGGACTCTCGGAACTTCCTCAAGAACCTCGGTAAGAAGATGGTCCTTGCCCTGCTTCTTAAGCTGTGAAACGAGGTTGGAAAGCATTCCACCCGGAACCTGATACATCAGCGCGTTAACGTCAACGGTAAGCACCTTATCGTCAAGCAGACCTGCATCACGGTACTTTGCACGCAGAGCCGAGAAATGCTTGGTGATGGGCTGGAGCGAATCAAGAGAGAGTCCCGTATCGTACTGCGTTCCCTGAAGCGTTGCGACGAGGGATTCGGTCGGGGGCTGGGACGTGCCGAGTGCCATCGGGGAGATAGCGGTATCAACGATGTCAACACCCGCCTCGATAGCCTTAAGAAGCGTCATAGACGCAAGACCCGACGTGTAGTGGGTGTGGAGCTGAACGGGAACGGAAACGGCAGCCTTTACAGCCTTAACGAGCTCGTAGGCGTCGTAAGGACGGAGAAGTCCCGCCATATCCTTGATACAGATGGAGTCAGCGCCCATTTTTTCAAGCTGTGCGGCGTATCCCGCAAAGAACTCTATGCTATGCACCTTGCTGGTGGTATAACAGATAACAGCCTGAGCGTGTCCGCCGTATTTGTTTGCGGCGGCGATAGAGGTCTCAAGGTTGCGCGCATCGTTGAGCGCGTCGAATATTCTTATAATATCAATTCCGTTTTCGATAGACTTTGCAACGAAATAATCAACAACGTCGTCGGAATAGTGGCGGTAGCCAAGAATGTTCTGACCGCGGAAAAGCATTTGAAGCTTCGTATTCTTAACGTGCTTGCGGATCGTGCGAAGTCTCTCCCACGGGTCTTCGTTAAGGAAACGCATACAAGCGTCAAAGGTCGCTCCGCCCCAAGCCTCAAGCGAGTGGTAGCCGATAGCGTCCATCGCCTCAAGGATCGGGATCATCTCCTCGGTCGTCATTCTCGTAGCAACGAGGGACTGGTGCGAATCGCGCAGAGCAGTTTCCGTTATCTTTACTTTTTTAATATCAGACATATCAAATACCTCATTTATCTAATCAAAGCATACCGCTAAACCAGGAGATGAACACTCCCGCCGCAACAGCAGAGCCGATAACGCCCGCAACGTTGGGTCCCATAGCGTGCATAAGAAGGAAATTGGTGGGATCGGTCTTGAGTCCTTCGAGATTGGCAACTCTTGCCGCCATAGGAACGGCGGAAACGCCCGCAGAGCCGATGAGGGGATTGACCTTGCCCTTCGTTACCCAACACATGATCTTTGCGCAAAGCAAGCCGCCGACAGTAGAAATATAGAACGCAACGACGCCGAGCGCAATAACGAGAAGCGTTTGAAGCTTAAGGAAGTTAGCCGCGCCCGCGGTTACGCCAACGGAAAGTCCGAGCATAACGGTAACGGCGTTCATAAGTCCGTTCTTGACGGTTCCCGCAAGTCTGTCCGTAACACCGCTTACGTTGAGTATGTTACCGAACATAAGGCATCCGACGAGCGGAGCGGCATCGGGAACGATAAGGCAGACGACGAACATAACGACGATGGGAAACAGCACCTTTTCAAGTGCGGAGACCTTACGGGGTGTTTCCATCTTTATCTTGCGCTCCTTCTTCGTGGTCAGAAGTCGCATAACGGGCGGCTGGATCATGGGAATGAGCGCCATATATATGTATGCGGCAATAGCGATAGCACTAAGAAGCTGGGGGGCAAGGGTTTTAGCGGTGAGTATTGCGGTAGGTCCGTCAGCGCCGCCGATGATACCTATAGCCGCGGCTTCAAGCAACGTAAAGAAGCCCGAAGCGTACGCTCCGTAGAAAGCGGCAAATACGCCAAGCTGTGCCGCGCCGCCGATAAGAAGCGTTTTGGGATTGGAGATAAGCGGACCAAAGTCCGTCATTGCGCCAATTCCGATAAATATAAGCGAGGGGTAGATTCCGAGCTTGACTCCAAGATACAAATAATCAAGAAGTCCGCCGTTTTCGATGATGTTTTGTATACTCATCTTAAAGCTCGGATCGTCGCTTATGAAGAACTCCATGTGGTAAAGATTGGCACCGGGAAGATTTGCCAAAAGGACACCGATCGCTATGGGCAAAAGAAGAAGCGGCTCGTATTTTTTCGCAACGGCAAGGTAAACGAGCGTGCCCGCGATCACGTACATTATCAGCGTTTTAAGCGGCATCCACGGGTCTGCCGAGTTAAAGAGCCGATATATGCCCGTCGTTTCAAGAATCGAATAGATAAGATCCAACATTTCAGCTATCTTAATTCATAGTAAAGAGGACGCTTCCCTCTTCAACAGCCGCACCCTGAGATGCTTCTACGGTTGCGATAACGCCGTCAATGGGGGCGACTATCTCATTTTCCATCTTCATTGCTTCGAGAATGCAAACGCAATCGCCCTTGGCAACCTTGGTTCCCGCCTTCGCGAGGATCTTAACGAGAGTTCCCTGAATAGGAGCCTTTACTATCTCTGCGCCTCTGTTTCCTGCGGCAACGGGTGCTGCGGGAGCGGCAGGAGCGGCGGTGGCAACGGGGGCAGGAGCTGCAGCAGCCGCGGGAGCGGAGCTTGCAGTTGCGCCAAGCTCCTCTATCTCAACGTCGTAAGCGACACCATTTACCTTAACACTGAATTTTCTCATAATTAACACCTCTGAATTTAATTATTTTCGATTTTTGCCCGCGCGCTTGAACGAAACCACGCGGAAGCCCTCAGGCTCTCTGTTTTCATTTGCCGCTTCTTCCGCAAGGATAGCGGAGATCGCGGCAGTAATTGCGGCAACTATTGCACCGTCGTCTGCGACTGCCACCTTTTCGGCGGGTGCTTCAGGAACTGCCGTAGTAACGGGCTTCGTTTCCTTTTTCTTGCCGAAAACAAGTCCGAAGATGCTAAGGATTCCGCATATCAGCGCCAGCACAGCAAGAACTGTAGCAAAGCCGAGAAATGCGTATTTGCCGCCCTCAATTATACGGTCAGCAAAGCCCGCTTGTAGAAAAACGCTCATTTAGCACCTCACTTTTTCGCTTTAGGCGAAAGGGTGTTTTTGCCGAGAAGCATCTGCAAAGCGGAAGCTATCCTTGCGCGCATCTCGCTTGCGGGAACTATATCGTCTATCTCACCGCAAAGAGCCGCGTCGTTGGGAGAAGCATACTGCTCGCGCCACTCGCGCTCAAGCACCTCGCGGCTTGCGCTGAGATCCGCCGCGCGGATGCGATCGTTCCAAAGCAGAGCGACCGACGCCTCGGGAGAAAGTGCGCTTATGCAAGAATCGGGCGTTGCGAAGGCGATATCGCCGCCGCAGGACTTGGATGCCATATAGATAAATCCGGGACCGTACGCCTTACCGACAACGGCGGAAATCTTTGCGTTGGTGGAGTTTTGCATAGCGTCAATAAGCTCAGACGCCGAGTAAATGTATTCGGCATCGTTAGTCTCCTCGTTGTCAAAGCCGGGGCAGTCGACGAGAGAGATGAGCGGAATGCCAAAACGGTCTGCAAACTTTTCGATTTTTGCCACCACTCTGCAAGCCTCGCGGGTAAGTGCGCCGTTCTTGTGCGTTCTGTCGTTGGCAATAAACGCGCAGGAAACTCCGCCGACTACGGCAAAGCCCGCGGCAAGAGCGGGAGCGTATCTGCTCCAAAGTCTTATGTAATTCTTGTTGTCGGCAATAGCGGCAACGAGTGCCTCGCCCGTAAGACCCGAAATATCGGGGCTTGAGGCAAGGTCTCCGTCGGAGACAACTGCACCCTCGGTGTTGTTTGAGGGCAAAAATTCAAGCAGCTTTCTTGCAACCGCATAAAGCTCCGCCTCGTCCTTGGCTTCATATGAGGTAACACCCGCTTCGGCAGTTACGGTAACGCCGTTCACAAAGGGGGAAATGGCAAAAATCTCGCTTCCCGTCTTCTCACCGGGGGCGGTGCTTATTACGAAATCAAAGCTTGATGCAAGAACAGCCATATTTCCGCCGCAAACGCCCGGAATTAGTGCGATTCGCGGAACGGAGCCTGCGGCTCTTGCAGATGCGCCGAGCGTGTTTCCGAGTCCCGCAAGAGCGCGGACACCCTCGTAGACGGAAACGCCGTCGGAATCAAAAATACCGATGATGGGCGCGCCGTTTTTCTGCGCCATCTCATAAAGAGAAATTATCTTTTTAGCGGAGTATCTTCCGAAAGCACCGCCCATACGCGCTCTGTCCTGAACGAACGCGAAGGCAAGCTTTCCGCCGATCGCACCGTATCCGCAGATAACACCCGAAAACTCGTCGGGGTTAGATGAGCGCGAGCGGTTTATGTAAGCACCGACC
This sequence comes from Eubacteriales bacterium, assembly GCA_045633005.1. GTDB lineage: Bacteria > Bacillota > Clostridia > Oscillospirales > CAG-272 > CAG-390. The sequence goes on from JAZQXT010000067.1 coordinate 18,123, forward strand.
TCTGAAAAAGTGCCTCTGTCAAAAAGTGCGGTAATGCGCGCACGCGCCGAATAAGCACCGTCCTTTACCTTGCCCGCGGATACGTCGATATCCTTGAGCATTTCGGTAAGTCTTTCGGCTGTGACGGCACGAAGAGTGCTTTTCTTCTTATCTGCACCGTTGTTAGTCATTTGAACCACCTCGTTAAGATTTTACTGAAAATATGGAAATTATGCCTGAAAAATCAAACTTTCAACATATTCCCCTATTATAATAATTATATTAATTATAACACTATTATAAATAAAAAGCAAGGCAAAAAGGCAAAAATATTTTTTATTTTTATGTCTTTTTTGAAGGCGTTAAGGCAGAAGAAACAAAACAAATTTTATTTTTCAAGATTAGCAAAATTTATTCAAAAAAGGCTTGACAAAGCTGCTATTATAGAGTATAATATTAAGGTCAACTGAGGGCCATTAGCTCAGTTGGTTAGAGCTACCGGCTCATAACCGGTCGGTCCGGGGTTCGAGTCCCTGATGGCCCACCAAAAATAGCGGCTTCGTAAGAAGCCCCTATTTTTATCCAATCCGCAGGATTGGTATGGAATCACACGCCAGCGTGTATGGCATCGCCGTAGGCGCATGGCATCACCGAAGGTGTATTTCTCCTGCGGCTTGATTCCATACGCGACTTCGTCGCAATTCCATACCGCAGACAAGCTGCGGATTCCATTCACGCCTTTCGGCGTGATTAAGAGGAACGTTTTTTATCCAATCCGCAGGATTGGTATGGAATCAACGCACGAAGTGCGTTGCATGGAATCCGTCGCAAAGCGACGGTATGGCATCACGCACCAGCGTGTATCTCCCCTGCGGCTTGATTCCATACGATATAAATAAATCACCCCGCCGCAGTTATGCGGCGGGGGATTTTATTTAGCGGTAGGAATTATTTCCAAAGACCGCGCTTTACGTAATGGGTGTGAAGAACCTCGTGTGCCTTGTGGCTGTTGGGCTTTCCGAAGTATTCATCGTAAAGCTTCATAACAGCGGCATTCTTCTGGGACTCGCGGATATCGCACTCAGCATCGTCACGGTAAAGAACGGATGCACGGAGAGCGCGAAGATCTACGGTGTTACGAACGGATGCGGGCTGGTAAGGCTGACCGCCACCGTTTACGCAACCGCCGGGACAACCCATGATCTCGATGAACTGTACGTCCACCTTGCCTGCCTCAACGTCCTTAAGGAGAGCCTTAGCTGCCTTAGTTCCGGAAGCAACTGCAACGTTAACGGTAACGTCACCGATCTTGTAGGATGCAACGCGGTACTCGTTATCGTTACCCTGACGGCGGATCTCGGGAGTCTCAAGAGGCTTCTCGAGGGGCTTGCCCATAAGAACCTCTGCGGTGTAACGGAGAGCTGCCTCCATAACGCCGCCCGTTGCGCCGAAGATAGCACCTGCGCTGGAGCCAACGTCGAAGGGCTTATCGAATGCCTCGTCGTCAAGCTCGCGGAACTTGATGCCAGCCTTCTCGATCATTCTACCAACCTCGCGGGTGGTAACAGCAACGTCTACGTCAGCATAACCCGAAGCGGACTGACCGTCGCGTCCTACCTCGAACTTCTTAGCGGTACAAGGAATAGCGGATACGAAGAAGATGTCCTTAGGATCGATGCCTTCCTTCTCTGCAAAGTAGGTCTTCATAAGAGCACCAAACATCTGCTGAGGAGACTTGCAGGTAGAAAGATTTTCAGTGAAATCAGGGAAATAATGCTCGCAGTACTTGATCCATCCGGGAGAGCAGGAGGTGATCATAGGAAGCTTGCCACCGTTCTGGAGTCTTCCGAGAAGCTCGTTAGCCTCCTCGATGATGGTAAGGTCTGCGGTAAGGTTCATATCGAATACGCCGTCAAAGCCGAGAGCCTTGAGCGCGGCAACCATCTTGCCCTCAACGTCAGTACCGGGCTCGTAGCCGAAGCACTCGCCGATCTGTGCGCGTACGGAGGGAGCGGTACAGATATATACCTTCTTGGTAGGATCAGCGATAGCTGCCTTTACCTTATCGGTATCGTCGCGCTCGTAGATAGCGCCAACGGGGCAAGCTACGATACACTGACCGCAGTTTACGCAGGATACTTCGCCAAGGTTTGCGTCAAATGCGCAACCGATGTTGGTATCAAATCCGCGCTCGTTTGCACCGATAACGCCGATGCCCTGCATTACCTTACAAGCGGCAACGCAACGACGGCAAAGGATGCACTTGTTGTTATCACGGATGATGGGGGACGAGGTATCTACCTCGTAGTGATTCTTTTCGCCCTTGAATGCGTCCTCGTCTACTCCGTACTCGTTGCAGAGCTTCTGAAGCTCGCAAGTGGTGGAGCGTACGCAAGAGAGACACTTCTTGTCGTGGTTGGAAAGAACGAGCTCAAGGTTGGTCTTTCTTGCAGCGTGGATCTTGGGAGTATCGGTGAGGATGGACATACCCTCGGTTACGGGGTAAACACAAGCGGTTACCATACGGTAGGGTCTGCCGCCCTCGGATACTTCAACAAGGCAGAGGCGGCAAGCGCCGATCTCGTTGATATCCTTAAGATAGCAAAGAGTGGGAATATCGATTTTTGCGATGCGGGCAGCCTCAAGGACGGTCATACCCTTATCTACGGCGTAATCTCTGCCATTGATCTTGACATTAACTTTTTCCATTGTGGCTTCCTCCTTATTCTTTAACGATTGCGTCGAATTTACACTTTTCCATACAAGCGCCGCACTTTATGCACTTAGCAGTGTCGATAACGTGAGGATTCTTGACGGTTCCGCTGATAGCACCAACGGGACATACTCTGGAGCATGCGGTACAGCCGCGGCACTTCTCGTCGATGATGCGGTAGCGGAGCAGCTTCTTACATACGCCCGCGGGACATCTCTTGTCAACGATGTGAGCAACGTACTCGTCTCTGAAGTACTTGAGAGTGGAAAGAACGGGGTTGGGAGCGGTCTGACCAAGTCCGCACAGGGAGTTAGCCTTGATGTAGTTGGAAAGCTCCTCAAGTCTGTCGAGGTCTTCCATCTCGCCGTTACCCGAAATGATCTTATCAAGGATCTCAAGCAGACGCTTAGTACCGATACGGCAAGCAGTACACTTACCGCAGGACTCGTCAACGGTGAACTCGAGGAAGAACTTGGCAATATCGACCATACAGTTGTCCTCGTCCATAACGATAAGTCCGCCCGAACCCATCATAGAGCCGATAGCGATAAGGTTATCGTAATCGATGGGAGTATCGATAAGGTGTGCGGGAATGCATCCGCCGGAAGGTCCGCCCGTCTGAGCAGCCTTGAACTTCTTGCCGCCGGGGATACCGCCGCCGATCTCCTCAACGACCTCGCGAAGAGTAGTTCCCATAGGAACCTCAACGAGACCGGTATGAGTGATCTTACCGCCGAGAGCGAATACCTTAGTACCCTTGGACTTCTCGGTTCCCATAGACTGGAACCAAGCAGCGCCGTTAAGAATGATCTGGGGGATGTTTGCGTAGGTCTCAACATTGTTGAGAACGGTGGGCTGTCCAAAGAGTCCCTTTACTGCAGGGAACGGAGGACGGGGACGAGGCTCGCCGCGCTGACCCTCGATAGAGGTCATAAGAGCAGTCTCCTCGCCGCAAACGAATGCGCCTGCGCCGAAGCGGATGTGCATATCGAAGTTGAAGCTCGTGCCAAAGACGTTCTTACCGAGAATACCAGCCTCGCGAGCCTGATCGATAGCCTTCTGAAGTCTCTGAATAGCTATGGGGTACTCTGCACGAACGTATACGTAACCCTCGTCAGCACCGATGGAGTAGCCCGCAAGAGCCATAGCCTCGATGATAGCGTGGGGGTCACCCTCAAGGATGGAACGGTCCATGAACGCACCGGGGTCACCCTCGTCTGCGTTACAAGCAACGTACTTCTTTACGTTGCCGCGGTTTGCGCAAGCAAACTTCCACTTAAGACCCGTGGGGAATCCGCCGCCGCCGCGTCCGCGAAGTCCGGAATCAAGAACGGTCTGGATAACGTCGTCGGGAGTCATCTCGGTGAGAGCCTTTGCAAGTGCCTGATAACCGTCGCGTGCTATGTAGTCCTCGATCTTTTCGGGGTTTACAAGTCCGCAGTTACGGAGTGCAACGCGGTGCTGCTTCTCGTAGAAGCGAGTGTCCATAAGCTTATGAACGATAGCGTTGCCGTCAGCCTCCTCGCGATAGAGGTACTTCTCTACGGGAGTGCCGCCGATGATGTGAGAATCAATGATCTCGTCAAGGGTGTCAGCCTCTACTCTGCTGTAGAAGGTTCCCTCGGGGTAAACGATCATGATGGGGCCGAGAGCGCAAAGACCGAAGCAGCCCGTCATGGTTACCTCAACCTCGTCAGCGATGCCCTTTTCGGCAAGGCGCTCGTTGAGGATGTTTATAAGCTTAGGGCTTCCGGAGGAGGTACAACCAGTACCGCCGCAGACAAGCACCTGTCTTTTGTACTTACAACCCGTAAAATCATCGCCCGTAAGCATGTTGATCTTAGAGGTGTACTCGTTTTTGATCTCGTTAAGAGCCTGTATAGTTTTAATTTCCATCTTCACAATTCCTTTCGGCTCAGTCCTTGTATTTTGCCAGAATGGTCGCAACGTCAGCCTTGGTCAGACGTCCGTAAACCTCACCGTTAACGGTAAGAACGGGAGCAAGTCCGCAAGCACCGATGCAACGGGTAGCCTCAAGAGAGTACTTACCGTCAGCACTGGTCTCGCCCTCCTTGATACCGAGCTGCTTGGAGAACTCGTCGAGCAGGTCGCCCGAGCCCTTAACGTAGCAAGCGGTACCGAGGCAGATAGCGATAGCTACCTCGCCGTTGGGGTTGAGCTTGAACTGAGAGTAAAACGTTACGATACCATAGATCTCTTCGAGAGAGGTATCAGTCTTCTCAGCGATGATGCGCTGCACCTCGATGGGAAGATAGCCGTAGATCTCCTGCGCTTCCTGCAGGATGGGCATCGTCTTGCCGGGTACGCCGTCGTACTTTGCGATAACCTCAAGAAGCTTGGCTTCCTGCTCGGGAGTACCGCGGAATTCGACAGTAGTCAATTTTTTCTTCATGACTTGGAAGTTCCTCCTGATTTTTATAATATACTGTTAAAAATAACCAAAAATCACCGTGGCTTTAAACTAACATTCAAAACCAATCTATTATACTATATTTTTTTAGAAAAATCTATAGTTTTTTGATATTTTTTTGACAAAATCACGTTTTTTTCAAAAAATTTTTTGCAAGCCTATAAAAATGCAACAATTTTCACAATATTTTTAAGAAAATGCCGAAAAAGTGGGGCGCACATCAGATGCTCCCCACTTCCCTATCAATCATTTTCATCTTTGCCGCACCCGAATATTTTCCCGCCGAAGTTGAATATCAAGACGCCGACGAGGATAATACCGCCGCCGACGATAGTTGCGCCGTCGGGAATCTCCCCCGCAAGTAAAAAGCCGAAAAGACTTGCCAAAAACGGCGTGACGAACATATAGTTGCTGACCTGCGAGGTCTTTTGGGCTTTGGAGAATGCTTTAGCCCACGCGACGTAGGCTACGGCGCTCGTGAACACACCCAAAACGGCAAGATAAACGTACTGGACGGCGGGCGCGTGTGGCATCTCCCGTACCGCCGTGGGCGCGAAGATTGCGAGCATACACGTTCCAAAAAGAATGCTGTATGCAGAGGCTTGGAGAGCCGTGTATTTTTGAGTAAGCTTGCGCTGTAAAAGGTTATAAACGCTGAGCGCAAGCGCGGCAAGCAAGAGCCAGAAAAGCCCCGAATTGAGCGAAAACGCGCCGTTCATCAGCGTCAAAACGACAACGCCGACGAATTCAATAAAAACCGCGAACCATTGAAACACCTTTAGTCTTTCGCGGTAAACCACGCGCGCAAGCAATGCGGTGATCAGCGGAACCGTGGCTATCACGACGCTCGCGGTAGCCGACGTAACGTGTGCCTGCCCCTGATTGAACGCGATCATATAGAGGAAAAAGCCCGCGCATCCCGCCGCGAGAAAGCACGGAATATCCTTCGCCTGCGGCAGCTTTAATTTAACGAAAAGAGCGATAATTATCAAAGCGACGGAAGCGATGAAATATCTGAGAAAACCAAGAGAAAATGCAGAAAAATACTGCAACGTCAGGCGCGTCAGCACGTAAGCCAGCGACCAAAAAATGATGGTAACGATGGCGTATGGGTGAAAGCTGTTTTTGAATTTCATAGTTAAAGCCTCGTTTATCAAAATGATGATTGACTATTAAAAAATACCGCCGTTGTATTTTTTCATCGCGTAGAAGCTAACGAGCGTACCAACGATGAGGCTAACCACCAATTGAGCCGCGGCGATGACAGCCAAAGCCTCGATACCTGTTTGCTCAAAGATAAAAAACAGAATACCGAACACTATCATAGAAAGACCGATAATGAGCGTTCCCAAGCCGACAAGCTTTCCGAACGGCTTTATATTCTCCTGCGTCACGCGATGCCTGTGATAGGAATGTATAGATGAAATATTGCCCGTCATATTGATCACGCCAAGTACGGATATCAATATTCCCAAGCCCGAAACGGTTATAAATGCTACCATTTTATGTACTCCGATAATTTTTATCCAACTGCATTATATCAAAAATGCATATAAAAGTAAATAGAAGCGGGCGATTGTTTACAAATCATCACATTTCACGCAAAACCACGTTCAACACCTGACTGCACCAACAATATAGCGTGTTATACATAGGTAAGTGCGAGTTAGTCAAAAACTATTTACTTGTAATTGTATTTTTGGTATAATTGTCTTGTTCAAAAACAACAGCTTTTGCAAAAGGAAAAGTGAGTATATGAAAGTCAAAGTACATTGTCAAAATGACAAAAAAGATAAAATTACAACTATGCTCCAAAACGGAGGATTCGAAATATCGGAGCAAGGTGAGTACGAATTTATTGAAACGAATTTTTATTTCACCCCCCTCGTCGGCATTGACAACGAAAAAAACCAATGCTTTATAGAATTATCAGATATACTTTACATTGACAGTTCGGGGCGAGATATAATTATCCACACACACGAAGGCGCTTTTCGAATAAATGCGACATTAGAAAATCTTGAACGGAAACTCCCGCCAAACGACTTTTCGCGTATAAGTAAATCGACGATAGTTCGAAGAGATGCAATAAAAAAGATAAGCCCTTCTTTTCAAATGAGATTCAAGCTGACGCTCAAAAATAATGACACCGTATACGTAACTCGCTCGTATTATTACAACTTCATAAACTTTATAAATCTATAACAAGGAGATTTTACAATGTCAAGCATTTCTATCATACCCATACTGATAGCAATATTGATAATAATATGTGTTGCATATTATTTTTTGTATTATAATTATATTAACAAAAGATTAGCCGATAAGTGTAAAAAAAGACGCTTGCCACATCCAACCACAACCGTTTTGTATTTTGTGCTATTGTTCAGTATTATTTTTAACGTAATATTTTGTGCTGAATTAAACAAAGCAAATGAAAAAAGTTCTTCATTACAATTTGAGAATAATAATTATAGTAAGGCTTTACACATTACAAAAATAAACTCTGACTCTCCATATTCGTATTATAAAGACATAATTACATCAAGCAATTCGTGTGGATATAAAGTAACTCACAGCGAGGAAAACGATTTTCAATTTTATTTTGCTCACAATGAGCATAGTGTTGACACAGTATATTACCCGCAATATATCTGTTATATCAAATATGACGGCACACTAACAACGGATTCGGACGTTACAATAGAATACATTTATGACAAGAGCAACAGTTACTCAACGACTGGAGAGTTTGAAGGAGAACTTTTGTTATTGAGCAGATATTTAGAACGACTTCCCCAAGAAATAAATATTACAGTTAGAGAAAGGAGCTCTAAATTAGAAGAAGGTGATATAATAGCAAACGTTTCTTTCACCCTTTATTCAATATAACAACTAAGTTCACGGATGCATTTCACATATAAAAAACAAAAGCCCTGCGGTGCAGGGCTTCTTTGTTACACTGATATTCAGCGGTCATTTGAGAACAAACGGGAATTATCCGCCGGGGCGATAGCCTTCCCGGCAACGGGTAGCTACTCCGTTTTCATCAAACTCGATAAAAATCAGAATTTCGGAATCCGCCCCCAAAAAACCTTTCTGCTCTTCTTTTATGGTATATCCGCAGGCAGTATTCCGATACAACCCATCTTCACTTACCGGCATTCCAAGACAATCGAATGTGCCGAATTCTGCTTCGATTTGAGCAGATGTTTTTCCAATAAAATCTTCTTCGCTGTACTTATTGCCGCAGCCCGAAAGGACAAACAAGGATACAACGCAAATAAGAAAAGCTGCCAATATCTTTTTCATACATAACCTCCAAAGTAAAGCTTACATAACAATTGTATTATACAATGGGATTTAACAAAAGTAAATATACGCGGACAATTGTTTACAAAATATCCCATATTATGAAACACAAAAAGCCCTGCCGAAGCAGAGCTTTTTGTAGGTTTTCTATTCATCAAATTGGAATTTATCAACTTCCTAAATGTGTCTTTTTACGATGTATTACTGCATGTATTCCAAGAACAAAATACAAAACTATAATAGTACCGCCGCAAGCAAAGTGGAAAATTGCAAAACCGCCATTTAAGATATCATAAACAATCAAAAGGATTAGGATATAGGAAACCACTCCTGCAATAGATACTCCCATAACTAAACGATGAATCCATTTTGTAATAGGTGTGTCGGATAAATCACTTCTGACTTTGCTTCTGATATGCCGAGTTATTTCACTCATAAGTGTTAAAAAAGACAAATAAAGTGTGCCAACAATCATTAAGATTCCGGCAAGAAAGGCGGCAAAAAGATTAAACCACCAATCTCCTTCTAACAATGTAATAACTACCGCAGAGCATATCATCGCCAGAGGACCTAATATAGCAAAAACAATTGTTATATTGCGAAAAATTTTATATGCCTTCATCATTTTGGGATAACCATATAAATCATTCACTAATCATACACCTCCTCTTCTAAATTCAAGTTTATCGATTAGTTTTATTATACCATGATCTTCATAAAAAGTAAATAGAACCGCTGATTTGTTTACAAAACTCAACCAATTGGATACAAAAAAGCTCTGCCGAAGCAGAGCTTTTTGTATATATCCGTAGATAAGAAATTATCTCTTCGAGAACTGGCTTGCGCGACGAGCGGCCTTGAGACCGTACTTCTTTCTTTCCTTCATACGAGGATCGCGAGTCAGGAAGCCTGCCTTCTTGAGAAGGGGCTTGTTTGCCTCGTCAGCAAGGACGAGAGCGCGAGCGAGGCCGTGACGGATAGCACCCGCCTGACCGGAGAAGCCGCCGCCGACAACGTTTGCAACGATGTCGTACTTGCCAACGGTTCCGGTTACCTCGAAGGGCTGGTTGATAATGAGGTTCATGGTCTCAAGACCAAAGTACTCATTGATATCTTTGCCGTTAACGGTGATAGCACCAGTGCCGGGATATACACGAACACGTGCTACAGATTTCTTTCTTCTGCCTGTTCCGTAGAAATAGGGCTTTGCACTTGTATACATCTTTTAGTCTCCTTTTCTTCAGAATTAGCCTTCGTAAGCTACGGGCTTCTGTGCCTCGTGCTTATGCTCTGCGCCTGCGTAAACGTGCAGTCTGGTGATAGACTTGCGGCCGATAACGTTTGCGGGAAGCATTCTCTTAACTGCGAGCTCCATTGCAAGCTCAGGCTTCTCAGCCATAAGCTTCTTGTACTGAACAGCCTTCATGCCGCCGATGTAGCCGGAATGACGGTAGTAGTACTTCTGCTCAAGCTTTCTGCCGGTAAGGATAGCCTTGTCGGCGTTGATGATAATAACGTATTCACCGCAGTCAACGTGGGGGGTGAACTCAGGGCGGTGCTTACCGCGAAGAATCGTGGCTGCCTTTACAGCGGTGCGGCCAAGGGGCTTGCCTGCTGCGTCAATGACGAACCAACGGCGCTCGACGGTTTCGGGCTTTGCCATGTAAGTGGACATTGAAATTTCCTCCGTAAATTTTGTTGGGACATAGTTATCCCTCTTTAAGACTTGCATATTATAGCATTTACTTTTCGGCTTGTCAATACCTTTTTTAAAAATTTTTTTATTTTTTTGATTTAGCACCTCAAAACCTCGTTTTTTCTCGCGTTTTTGCCCATTTTGCTCTTTTGTTTGAGTGTGGACATCGCAAAAATGCGTCCCTTTCGCCGTCATTTTTATGGCGCGGCGCGAATATGCTTTAGCAAAGAAAAAGGAGGTAGATCATGATACCAATGTACAAACCCGAAGGAATGACCATACACACGCCCGAAAATAAAATGTATACTTCGTCGCTCGCGGGACTTGAGCGAGCCATGCAAACGGGCGCGATAATCGAGGACGTTGCCATCCTGTGCGACTCGGAGATGAATCTTCATTTTGAGCTTGGCGGAATACGGGGCATTCTGCCGCGCTCCGAGGCTATGCTGTGCCGCCCGGGCGAGCAGTTCAAGGACATTGCCGTTATAACGCGCGTGGGAAAGCCCGTGTGCTTCAAGGTGCAGGAGATAAGTAGCGTAAACGGCGAATACGTCGCACTCTTATCAAGAAAAGAGGCACAGCGCGAATGCGCTATGGCGCATCTTGCCGATCTCATTGCGGGGGATATTCTAAAGGTGAAGATAACGCACCTTGAGAGCTTCGGCGCGTTTGCGGACATAGGCTGCGGAATATCCGCGCTGTTACCCGTTGATTCCCTTTCGGTGTCGCGCATATCGCACCCGCGCGACCGACTTACCTGCGGCTCTTACGTTTACGCGGTGGTAAAAAGCATCGACGAGGAGAGCGGAAGATTCTTTTTGTCGCAAAAGGAGCTTCTCGGCACTTGGGAGGAAAATGCGGCGCTCTTTACTGCGGGACAGACGGTGGCGGGCATCATAAGGAGCGTGGAGAGCTACGGCATATTCGTTGAGCTTACGCCGAACCTTGCGGGGCTTGCGGAGCTTCGGACGGACGGGGTGATGCAGGACGTTACCGTAGGAGATACGGCGGCGGTATACATAAAAAGTTTGATACCCGAACGAATGAAGGTGAAGCTTATCCTTATAGACACGCACTCGGCGTCGGCGGAGATAGCACCCGCAAGATACTTCGTGGATTGCGAGCACACACAGCACATAGACACGTGGCAATATTCGCCAAGCGCATCGGCGCGTATCATAAGAACGGTGTTTTAAAAACCCAAACGTCGCGTAGAGTCGAAGCTCTTTTGTTTGCCGCATAACAAAATACAAATAAGTAAAGAAAAGACCGTTTTTTCGTCCAAAAGATGAAAAAACGGTCCTTTTAGATAGAAAGCCTTGCGGATTTCGATTTTATACGTATTTTTCAGCCAAGCTTTTGCCCGCGAGACGACAAAATGCCGTTTCGCTTACCTGGCAATGATTATTTTTTCTTTGCTGCGTCGTAACGCTCGTTTGCGGCGGCGGTTCTTGCCTTTGCATATGCAATCTGTGCATCACGTTCTTCCTGCATCTTAGCCGCTCTTTCGGCGGGAGTCATATGAACATCATCCCAATTCTTTTTCGCATCAGCTTTTGCCTTTGCAAAGGTGTTGTGAGCTCTGTTTTCTTCAAAGTTGGCTTTCGCCTCAGCCTTTGCGGCTTGAAATTCAGCCTTATCAACCTCGTGCTGAGCCTTTGCGGACTCCTTCATATCGCTGAACGCATTTTTAAAAAAGCTCTTAATTCCCATTTTAATCCACCCTTAGCCTTTCATGATCTTATCGCTGACAGCGATGATCTTATCGGCATACTTCTTACGGCGAGAGCCAAGAATGCCTTTATAAATAGGATAGTTGATTATTGCCATAAACATACCGACAACACCGATCACAATACCGGGGATCATAGGGTCGGAAATGCCTACAGTCGCACCGATGTCGGTCATAACAAGGCTCATGCCGCTTCCCATAACGATTGCGCCAAGGCTTCCGAAAGCATATGCGAATGCGTTCGCGGGGCGCTTTACCTTGGCATCTAATTCCTTAAGCTCATCGAGCCCCGTCTGTTCCTTTTCGGTGTACTGCGTGCGGATCTTCTGTACGAGAAATTCCTGATCGTTCTTGTTCATAATGATAACCTCTTTCTTGATTTTGTGATTTTATTATACCTCGCGGTTGTTTTTGATTTTTTTGAGAAATGTTTGAATTTTATTAAAAAGAAAAAATCCCACCGATAAAAAACCAGTGGGATCTAAGAGAATACGGTATAGCGAAACGCTATACCGTATTCTTGCATTTTTACGCTTTGGTAAGCTTTGCGTAGCTTCCCATAAGCTTTTTAGTTCCGACTTTGTCGAAAATTATCTCGTAGAGCTTGTCCGAGCCCATGGGCTTTACGGACAGCACCTCGCCCTCTCCGAACGCGGGATGCTTTACGCGGTCTCCCGCCATGAAGGACGGAGCGTCCTTTTTTGCGGCGGGCTTTGCGATCGGGCGGTTGACGGTAAGCACGTCGGCACGCGGCGCACTTCCCTGCCCGTCCGCACTTGCAAAATACACGCGGGGCTTTTCTGCTGAAGCGTTGCCCCAAGCGGAATACTCGCGGCTCTTTTTCTTTTCCTTTCGAGCAACAAGCTCCTCGGGAATATCACCGATAAAGCGCGACGCGGGATTGCGCATAGTTCTGCCGTAAAGCAGACGGCAATCGGTGTGATAAATATACAGCTCCTTTTTAGCACGCGTCAGAGCAACGTAGGCAAGCCTGCGCTCCTCCTCAAGCTCGGCGGGATCGATAAGTGCCTGACTTCCGGGGAATATCCCCTCCTCAAGTCCCGGAATGATAACAACGGGGAATTCAAGTCCCTTTGCGCTATGTATGGTCATAAGAACGGCGGCGTCCGCGCTTTCGTCAAATCTATCCACGTCGGCAACGAGGGCGGTCTCCTCAAGGAAGCCCGTGAGCGTCGGCTCTTCATTATTATTCATATACTCGATAACGCCCGAGACGAATTCCTCGATGTTTTCAAGTCTGTCCTTTTCCGCCTCGCCCGCATCCTTGAGCATCTGACGGTAGCCGCTTTCGTCAAGCACGGCGTTCGTAAACGCGTCAAGCGGACATCCGCCGTCAAGCATAGCGCGAAGCTTGCTTATCATAGCGGCAAAGCTCATAAGCGTTTTTGCGGCGCGCGAGAGTGCGACGTATTTATCGGCGTTGCACATTACGTCAAACATCGTTATGCCGTTTTCATCAGCTATCGCTTCAACGGCGGCGATGGTGGTGTCACCTATCTTACGCTTCGGCTCGTTGATAATTCTTTTAAGCCTTACGCGGTCTGACGTGTTGTTGATAAATTGAAGATATGCAACTACGTCCTTTATTTCCTTGCGGTCGCCAAAGCGCAATCCGCCGTAAATTCTGTACGGCAAGCCGCTTTTGGCAAAGGTACGCTCGATGGTGCTTGACTGCGCATTTACGCGGTAAAGTATTGCAAAATCACGATAGCTGTATTTGCCCTTTGAGACGAGGCGCGTTATGAGATCGGCGATCCTTCGCGCTTCCTCGTTCTGATCCTCGCATTCCTCTACTCTTATATTCTCGCCGTCCTCGCTGTCCGTCCAAAGGCGCTTGGGGCGGCGCTTGGTGTTTTTTGATATGACCGCGTTGGCGGCGTTTAAAATGACGGCGGACGAACGATAATTCTGCTCAAGCTTTATTACCTTGGCATCGGGATACGTAGAATCAAATCCGAGGATATTTTCTATCGTTGCACCGCGGAAGCGGTAAATACTCTGGTCATCGTCGCCTACGACCATGATATTGCGCCACTCGGACGCAAGAAGCGAGCAAAGCTCGAACTGCGCGTGGTTGGTGTCCTGATACTCGTCAACGCAGATGTATTTGAATTTTCTTGCGTAATATCGGCGCACGTCGTCCTCGCGGCGAAGAAGAAAGACCGTTTGCATAATGATATCGTCAAAATCAAGCGCGTTTGATTCGTTAAGTCGGCTTTGATAGAGCTTATAAATTTTCGCGCAGGTCTTTTCGCGGAAGGCGGTCGCCTCCTCGGCATAAGCCGTAGGGTCAAGGAGTCGCTCCTTGGCGCGGCTTATCTCACCTGCGACGGAGCGCACGGCAAACTGCTTTTCGTCGATATTAAGCTCCTTCATAACGGCTGTAAGCAGTTTTTTGCTATCGTCGGCATCGTAGATGGTAAGAGTGCCGCCGTAGCCGAGCTTGTCCGAATGCGAGCGAAGTATACGCATACAGATGGAGTGGAACGTTCCCGTCCATATGCTTTTGGCAACATCGTCACCGTCGAATACGCGCGAGAGTCTTTCGACTATCTCTTTTGCCGCCTTGTTGGTAAAGGTTATGGCAAGCACGTTCCACGGCTCGCAGGGGGATGCGGAAAACTCGGAGAGAAGCGGCTCTATATCCTCGGCGCCAAGCTCGTGCGCCGCCTCAAACGCCGCCACGGTCTCAGGGGAAAGGCGCGCGGGAACGCTCTCGTCATAATACGCGTTTCCGTAGCGAATTATTTGCGCTATTCGGTTTACGAGAACGGTAGTCTTTCCGCTTCCCGCGCCCGCTATAACGAGCAGAGGTCCTTCGGTAGTGTGAACCGCCTTTCGCTGCATTTCGTTAAGGCTTGCGTGTACCTTATCGAACAGCGCTCTTTTGGCTTTTACGTATCTATTTTCAAGCTCTGTCATTTTTCACCTTATATGTACGGGGCTGTCTTTTGACAGCCCCTGATAATTATTTGCTCTGCTGACTGTTTTGTTTGTTCTGATTCTGGTTCTGGTTCTGATTCTGATTCTGATTTTTGTTCTGGTTCTGATTCTGATTCTGGTTCTTGTTCTGGTTCTGATTCTGGTTGTTCATTATATACTCTTTGCGATATAAATTTGCGGACGTCCGCAGATCGCATTAAGATTATAACCGAACGCAAAAGGCTTTATTCAATCGAGCATATATCTCAATTCGACCTCATCGTTGACGGCGTTTGAGAATGACCAAAATACTGCCGCAAGCAAGAGTGAAAACACGAGGGTAATTATCCACCACGATTCGCTGATAAGAATAATGGCGTTGCGTCCCTCACCAAAGGCGTAGCCGACGAGTGACATCATAACACCCGATACGGCGTTGCATATCGCTACGACAACGGCAAGCACGCCTACGGGGATCATTTTTTTCCTCATCTCGCTTATTATCGCACTTTTGCGGTTTGCGCGATAGTCCTGCGAGAGCGAATCGGGAATATATCCGCAATGCTCCGCCACGACGTCGGTCATCGCGGAAAGCAGTACGAACAGCATAACGGCAAACAAGGCGCTCTCAACGACGGAGGCGGGCAAAACGAGGCTGAAAAACTCCCCGTATGCGTCACTGTCCTTCCATATGCGGCGGAAAGTAAATTCACGCGCAAAGCCGTTACTGAATATCCACGAGACCGCAGAAGCTACGGTGTAGAACGCGGAGACGATGATCCCGCGCATTGCTTTTTTCTCTGAAAATCTTCTAAGCAAAACAAAAACGAGTATAAACGCCGCTCCGCAGACGAAATCGGGCAGAAGATCGATCATATCCATATATCCCGACAGACTAAATAGTGCGTCGGCGCAAAGCAGGCACGCGACCGATGCCGCGCCAAGCGTAAGCTTGATACTGCGGCGAATGAACACACCGTTTTTTGAAGCCACCTCGGCGTTATATTTTTCCTTTAATGCGAGGATAAACGGCGCATCCGCACCCATCCGCCAAAAATAGCGCGCAGCGCGAACGAACCACACTACACCTATAAGGAGCATAGCACCAAAGGCAAGTATACGGAAAAGTCCGATAAAACGCGACCAATCAAACGCCGTGTCATCGTAGGACTGCCCCGAAAGCGATGCAAATTCGGGAAGCACCGCGAGTATGTTCTTTGACCAAATGAAGAAAACGGTAATATTTTTTATCTTCGTCGTGTAATCTCTGCCAAAGCGGTCCGTCTTAAGTGCAACGCCGTCCACGGTGCGCTGAGAAAGGTAAACTATTCCGTCGAACAGCGCTTTCCACGCGGGTACGGCAACGATTATCTCGAGTACCGCAAAGCTGAACGCAAACAGCAGTATCATCGTCGGTCTCGTTTCAAAGGTAGTAAGACCAAAGATGAACGCCACGGAAAACAACTTTGCCGTTCCGAGAAGTATCATCCTCGAAAAGCCGACGCCTGCCGATTCGATATGCGGACACATATCGCGCAGATATTTAAGACCAAGCGTAATAAACAAATATCCGAAAAGATCGGGGATAACGTCTACCACGGCAATATCGGGGTTAAAAAGGAATATCAAGCCGACAAATATCAGACCGAAGCCAAGTTTTTTGCCTCTTACTTTGGGTTGATTTGGCATTTCACCGTTTCCTTTACTTATTTTTTCTTTTTAGAGCTTTTTTGACTCTTTTTCTCATTTCGCTCCTGAAGCGAGCGTCTGCGCTCGGCTATCTCCGCCTTGCTCTTTTCAAGCTCCTCAACGTTTCGCTTTTCAAGAGAGTCGTTTATTTTGTCAATAAAGGGGATGTTGGATTTATGGCGGGGCATATCCTCGTCTCCCTCGGGGCAGATGCGCATATAGCAACCGAACAAAAGCACCATTACCATAATATTTGCCGCAAGCGCCACGAGCACGGCAACGCTGCCTATGCTCGGATAGGTGAGTGACAAGATATACATAAACGAGGAAAACGAGACCGCTACGATGTCGGTAACTGCGGAAATACGCTTGTCGGGCAAGTCTACCGAGCCCGCCGCAAAGCTTACGGAGATAAGCAATGCAAAATGGAAAGCAAGCTGAAGAACAAATCGCGCGTATCCGTTTATCACTGCCGCCTGAGAAAGCCAAGCGGGAGAGAAGCCCACGAGCTTTGAAATTTCAAGCGCGGCATCCGCCATGCCCGAAAGGACAAGGAGCGCAAGAACTAATATAGAATACTTAAAATGGGGGAAATATTCCTTTAGCTTCATACACGCCGACGCCATAATGATATATCCGACGAGCCTTATAGCCCAGCCGTAAAGCGTCATTGACATTATGAAGGTAACGAAATATCCTACTACGAGAATACCGAATCCCATGCTTATTCCTCGGCTTGTCTGCCCGCTCCGCAGCACTTCTTGTACTTTTTGCCGCTTCCGCAGGGACAGGGGGAGTTAGGTCCGAGCTTTTCGGCGTTCATAGCCGCCGAGGTTGCCGCAGGTGCGGGCATGGGACGGCGAGGTCCCCCCTCTCCCGCTCTGCCAAGCTTCAAATTGCGGAAATCCGCCGCGGATATAACTACGGTCTCGGGGAGCTTACGCGTAAGCACCTCGCGCACGGTCTTTTGTCTTATCTCGTCGATAAGGTCGGCGTACATATTAGAGCCCGTTATCTTGTATTCGGTAAGAGGGTCGCGGTGCGCGTAGGACTGGAGCATAACGTTGCGCTCAAGGTTTTCCATTCCCTCGATGTGATCGAGCCACAGCTCGTCGATGCTTCCGAGCAGTATCGCGCGTTCAAATCGCTTAAACAGATCCTCGCCCGCCTGCTGCTTGCGGCTCTCGTAGAGCGCAAGTGCGTTTTCGGTGATAATATCTCCTATGCGATCGGAGTTTTCGTCGGTCTCGTCTCCTACGGCGAAGTCAAGCTCGCCGTCGTGACATCCCCAGCCGCCGTACTTGCGGTAAAGCTGCTCGAAATCCCACGGCTGATCCTCGGCGTGTGCCGAGGTGGTGGCAAGCTCCACGTTTTCGGCGATAGTGGAGATTATCATATTCTTGATCTTCTCGGAAACGTCCCCCTCCATGAGGATCTCGTTTCTCTGCGCGTAGATCTGCTTTCTCTGCTCGTTGAGTATATCGTCGTACTCAAGCACGCTCTTGCGGCGCTTGAAGTTTTCGGACTCTATGCGCTTCTGCGCCTTTTCCATAACGTCGGAAAGTATCCTCGTGTTCTGAGAAAGGTCGCCGTCCGTTCCCTGAAGGAGCTTTGAGGAGAACGCGGAAAAACGCTTCATTCTATCGTCGCCGAACAGACGCATGATATCGTCCTCAAGCGAGATAAAGAACGTGGATTCACCGGGGTCGCCCTGACGTCCCGAGCGTCCTCTGAGCTGGTTGTCTATTCTGCGCGATTCATGGCGCTCCGAGCCGATGATGTAAAGTCCGCCTGCGGCAACTACCGCCTCGCGGTCGGGCGCGATAGCCGCCTTGTATTTTTCATAATACGTCTTGAAGGTATTTCTTGCGTTGCGCACGTCAATATCGTCCGTGGGAGCAGTACCCGTTGACTGCGCGATAAGGTCGGATCGAATGCCGAGACGGCGCATCTCGTTCTTTGCCATATGCTCCGCATTTCCGCCGAGCATTATATCCGTACCTCTACCCGCCATATTGGTGGCAACGGTAACGGCAGAGGGTCTGCCCGCGTCTGCTATGATCTCCGCCTCGCGCTCGTGATTCTTCGCGTTGAGCATATTGTGCTTGATGCCCGCGCGGCGAAGAATGCTTGACATAAGCTCGGACTTTTCGACCGAGGCAGTACCGACAAGCACGGGCTGTCCCTTTTCAAGACAAGCTCTTACCTGATTGAGTATTGCGGCGTACTTGGAGTTTGCATCAACGAAGATACGGTCGGGGTTGTCCTTGCGTATCATAGGCTTGTTGGTCGGAACCTCGACAACATCAAGTCCGTATATCTGTCTGAACTCCTCCTCCTCGGTCATGGCGGTACCCGTCATACCCGAAAGCTTTGAGTACATTCTGAAATAGTTCTGAATGGTAACGGTCGCGTTTACGCGGCTCTCGCCCTTAACGTTGACCTTTTCCTTCGCCTCTATCGCCTGATGGAGTCCGTCCTGATAGCGGCGACCGGGCATAAGTCTGCCCGTGAAGGGGTCGACGATAATGACCTCGCCGTCGACGATAACGTAGTCAACGTCTCTCTTTTTAACGCCGTGGGCGTGTATTGCCTGATTTACGTTGTGGGCGATAACGGCGTTTTCGGGATCGTTGATGTTATCAATGCCGAAATGCGCCTCCGCCTTCTTTGCGCCGCGGGGCGTTAGAACTGCGCTGGAGCGTTTTTCGTCAACTATATAGTCAACGCTCTCCTCGTCTATCTCCTCCTTGCTGTCGTGCTCCTTTATGACTCTCTTGGTCATAGAGCGAACAACCGCGTCGCATTTTTCGTAGATATCGCTGGTCTTGTCACCAACGCCCGAAATGATAAGGGGCGTTCTTGCCTCGTCGATGAGAATGGAGTCCACCTCGTCTATGATGCAGAAATTGTGTCCTCTTTGAAGGAGCGAGCTTTGCGTTCTCGCTATATTATCGCGCAGATAGTCAAAGCCGAACTCGGTGTTCGTGCCGTAGGTGATGTCGGCGTGATACTGCGCCCTCTTTACGTCGGGAGTCATCGTTTTAAGCACAACGCCCGTGGTGAGTCCGAGGTATTCGTATATTCTGCCCATTTCCTGCGCGTCACGCTCGGCAAGGTAATCGTTTACGGTAACGATATGCACGCCCTTGCCCGAAAGCGCGTTGAGATACGCGGGCATCGTTGCAACGAGAGTTTTACCCTCACCCGTTTTCATCTCGGCGATTCTTCCCTGATGCAGAAGGATTCCGCCGAGTATCTGAACGTAGAAGGGTCGCTTGCCGAGTATTCTGTCAGCAACCTCGCGCACGGCGGCAAATGCGTCGGGAAGAATGCCGTCAAGCGTTTCACCCTCGGCAAGCCTTGCGCGCAGAACGTCGCTCGTGCCGCGAAGCTCGGCTTCCGACATTGCGCGATATTTATCCGCAAGTGCCTCGACCGCCTGCGCAAGCTTGGTTATCTTTTTTATCTGTTTTTTGCTGTAATCGCCAAAAAGCAATCTGTCAAGATTCATAATATGCATCCTTTGTGTTTCGTCATATTTTTTCATCTTATTATACTACATATTTGAGAAAATTACCATAGGTATTTGTAAATTTTCTCTTGCTTTTTATTTTTAGTGTTGTATAATTATATAAAAAACCGCGAAAGGAGCGCAAATATGGCAAAAATACTGCTTGGCATGAGCGGCGGAGTCGACAGCACGGTAGGGGCGCGCATTTTGCTTCGTGACGGACACGACGTAACGGGAATAACCTTTATAATGCACGATTCACAGCACACGCTTGCCGACGAGGCGCGCCGCGCGGCTGACGAGCTTGGTATAAAGCACGAGGTGGTCGATATGCGCTCTACTTTCAGGGAAAGAGTCATCCTTCCCTTTGCCGAGGCGTACGCGAGCGGACGAACGCCAAACCCCTGCGTGCTTTGCAATAAGCATATAAAATTTCCCAAGATGCTTGAGTTTGCCGATGCGCACGGCTTTGACCTTATCGCAACGGGACATTACGCCTCGTTAAGAAAAAAGGCGGACGGTGAATACAGAATATCCGCCGCGACGGATGCCGCGAAGGATCAGACGTATTTTCTGTATACGCTGACGGACGATATACTCTCAAGGCTCGTTTTGCCCCTCGCCGACCTTACGAAAGCGCAGGTGCGGCAGATCGCCGAGGCGGAGGGCTTTACTTGTGCCGCCGAAAAGGAAAGTCAGGACGTTTGCTTTATTGAAAAGGGCGGCTTGTCCGCGTTTCTGCGCCAAACGCTTGGGCGCGATATCCCCAGCGGCGATTTTGTAGACACCGACGGAAACGTCCTCGGACGGCACACGGGTATTACGGATTACACCGTAGGACAGAGGCGTGGGCTTGGCGTGGCGTTCACGGAGCCGCTGTACGTCAAGAGCATAGATGCGGGCGCGAACCGCGTGGTGCTTTGCACGGGCGAACGGCTTTTTGAAAAGGAGATCTACGTTGACGAATGCGTTTTTCCGTCGGGAAAGCCGCCCGCCAAGAGCTTTCGCGCGGACGTGCGCATAAGATACACGAAAACGAGCGCACCTGCCCTGCTCGCCCCTTGCGGTGACGGATTCAAAATAGTTTTTGACACGCCGCAACGCGCGCCCGCACGCGGACAATCCGCCGTTTTCTTTGACGGCGACGAGCTTATCGGCGGCGGTATAATAAAATAAACGCGAATAAAACAAAAGCGAACAAAAAACGATTGCCCCCGACCGTAATGGTCGGGGGCGAAATTGATTGTTAATTAAATTTAGGCTTCGGGGGTTGCAGGAACGTATTTCTTGTAGGTGAGGTAGCCGGGGTTTTCCGGTCCGCCGTCAACACGGGCGTAATCAACACGTACGTGTTCAACGCTATAGGTCGTTCCTGCGCCACCTTCCAAGCTGCTACAGCCCTCAAACGTCGGAGCTGCTTGCGCCTTTGACACATCCCAACCGTCGCCAACGTAAATAGTTTTTAGATTAGAACAATTTAAAAACATTTTATCTGTATTCCAAAGCGATTCGGTTTTCCATCCGCTCAGATCCAACGTTGTCAAGCTCTCACAGCTTTCAAACATAGCTACCATACTAGTTACGGCACTCACGTCCCAATCGTGGATACACAGTTTGGTAAGATTTGTACACCAATAGAACATTAGGTGCGTTTCCGTTGCGCTGTTCAAATCCCACCCCGAAAGGTTTAGTTCACTCAAGGCAGAGCAATAATAAAACATTGCAAAAAAGTCTGTTACATTGCTTACGTCCCAACCGCTGAGATCCAACTCCGTAAGAGCTGAACACCTATAAAACACACCGTTAAGCGACGTCACGTTACTTACGTCCCATCCCGAAACGTCAATATCGGAAAGGCTGGAGCAACGATTGAACAAATCTTCCATATACACCGTCTTGCTCACGTCAAGGTTTGCCGTCTCTACCTTCTGTAAGGAAGACATTCCTTTGAACAATCCCGTGCTGTACTTGGGGGTATATATCTTATCATCCGCAAGAACGTATATATCGTACTTTGTAGAATCGGTTGCGTTGGGAACGTAGTAAGCGTAGACGGGAACGGTCTGTCCCTCGCCGACATACGTTCCTGCGAGGTCAGCTACTTTATCAGCGTAATCGTCATTAAGGCCAAAGGTGATTTCGGTAACGTCGGTAGTAATATTAGTTCCCTTATCATTGCCGTTCAAATAGTGGAGCGCGTTATAAAGACTAACGCCCTTAATAACGAAATTTTCGAAGGGTACGCCGCTGCCGAAACCTTCATTGAGAGCCGTTTCGGGATCGCTAAAGCCCGATGACTGAATGCCCTGTACGTTTACAAGGACTCTATAGTCAGTTCCGAACGCGTCTACGTCATTGTTGGTCGCGGTGTAGTCGAGCGAGATCTGCGAAAGGCTTATCTCCGTGATAGCATCGGGAGCCAGCACTTTTTTGTAAGTAGCGGTAGCAACGAAATACTTGCCCTCGCCGTTTTCTCCAACAAACGGAATCCACTCCCATTTCCACAGCTTTTCATCGTCATTCAGATTTATGTGGATCTTCTTTTGGAACTCGTCAAAAGTTTCAAAGTTTCCCGCCTCAAATGCAAAGAAGATTCGAACGTACGCGCTGTAGTCGCCCGTATTCTTGACAAATACCATCTTGTCGACTTCATTGTTTATCTTGTCAGGATCCCAGATGGGAGAGGTGTAGCCCGCCTTGATAGCAGTTCCGTTCTTGTCGTGATCCCACTTAACGTAAGCCGTATCGTCTTCGTCAAAGTCGTAAGCAAAGCCGCTTGTCACTACTGCGGGGAGTAGCGGCTTGCCATCCACAAACTCCTCAACTATCTTATCTTCATCCTTGTATCTGGTGTCGCTGCGCTGATACTCAAGCAGGGCGATATTAACATCACCTATGGTCATTACGTTGTCGGCAGTTGCTTCGTCCATAAGGTAGGCAAGCGTTGCACCGATGGATATTGCGATAACGAGTATCGCCGTAGCCAAGGGCAGAAGTATCTTTTTCAGTTTCTTCATAGCCTTCTTTCCTTTCGCTTTATTTTGTATCAAGCGATGAATATTTCATCCCCCCCCGACCTAAACGGTCGGGGGCGAAATTGATCGTTAATTAAATTTAGGGATTGGTGGTCGGTGCTGCCTTGTAGGTAAGGTAGCCCGTTTCCGTATTGGCGTAGGTTACGTCGTTTGCGTTAGCGGCGTCATACACGGTACCGCTTTCGCCTTTTATGCTGGTGCAGCCGGTAAACATATCTGCAGAGTCTGTAACATTAGACATATTCCAACCATCACCAACATAAATAATTTTCATCGCGGAACAATTATTGAACATTTTTTCTGCATTTGATAGGCTACTTGTGTCAAAAGCAGAGAGATCCAGAGTGGTCAGCTTGATATCTCCGCTAAACATTTCATACATATCATGTATATTTCTAGTATCCCACTCATCGAGTCCTTCGATGCGTTCGAGCAAATCACAGCCTTCAAACATCTGGGATACATCCTTTAAATTCTGAGTATCAAAATCAGAAACATCAATAACGGTTATAGAGTTACAATCATTAAACATTGCATCGGCGTTTTCAAGCTTCAATGTTTCCCAACCTTCAAAATTTATTTCGGCTAACTTAAAACAATCAGCAAAAATATGGTCCATATCCGTTACATTTCTAACGTCCCATCCACTTAAATCCAATTTTGTCAAACTGCCACAACCGTAGAACATACGATTCATATCCGTAACACTACTCGTATTCCAGTCACTGACATCAATGAACGAAAGTTTCATACTACCGACATTTGAATCGGCAGCATTCAAAAAGCTGTGAAACGTAGTAACTTTGCCAACATCCCATTCATCAACGTCCAAGGCGGTAAGCGATGTACAACCATAGAACATCCACCCCATATTCGTAACATTAGCTACATTCCATCCAGAAACATCCAAATTATTAATATTCGAACAATTTTCAAACATTGTATCCATCAAAGTGACATTGCCTACGTCCCAGTTACTAACATTCAAATAAGTAAGCGCCACACAGTTTTGGAACATACCGCGCATGCTATTAACATTAGCCACCTCCCAATTAGCTACATTAAGGCCTATTAATTTTTTAGCATTTTGGAAGGTACACATCATATTGGTGACATTGCCGACTTCCCAATCATCAACAGCTAAAGACTCCAACGTACTGCAACCACTAAACATAAACCCCATATCTGTAACGTTTTCTGTGTTCCAGTTTGAAACATCTATGCTTGTTAGTTGTTCGCACTTGTAGAACATTGTATACATGTTCTCCGTACGACTAACGTCCATATTGGTCGTATCAACGGTTGTCAAAGCACTCATACCACTGAACAATCCCTTGCTATTCTTGGGAGTATAAATCGTATCGTCGGCAAGGACGTAAATATCGTATTTATTAGGATCCGCGGCGTTGGGAACGTAGTAGGTATAAACCATCGCATCCTGCTCAACGCTGGTGAAGGTACCCACGTTGTCCTTGACAATGTTGGGGTACGTCTCGTTAAGCCCAAAGGTTACGGTAGCTACTTTGTCGGTAATAGGCTTAGACTCATCACCGTTCAGATTATGAAGCGCGGTCTTAAGGTCAATTCCTGCCACGAGCGTTAGCTTTTCAAACGGAATATCTCTGCCGAAGCCCTCGTCAAGAGCCGTATCGGGATCCTTGAAGCCTGCGGACTGAATACCCTGCGCGTTTACGAAAACCTCGTAGGTATCGCCAAATGCGGCTACGTCCTTGTTTTCTGCCGAAGGATCAAGCGCGATCTGGGAAAGGCTTATCTCAGTAAAATCGCCCGGCTGAAGCACCTTTTGGTAAGTAGCGTTTGCTATAAAATACTTACCGCCTTCGGCATTGGTAGCAAGGAAAGGTATCCATTCCCACTTCCAGTCATCCGTTTCGTTCAGGTTCAGGTGGATCATTTCACGGAATTCGTTAAAGGTATCGAAGTTTCCCGCCTCAAATGCGAAATAGATGCGAACGTACGCGCCGTAATCGCCGCTGTTTTTAAGGAATACCATCTTATCAACTTCGTTGCTGATCTTGGCAGGGTCCCAAATGGGCGAGGTATAGCCGTCATCGTCGTTCTGCTGCTGCCACTCAACGGCATCCTGCGTCCAATCGACGTAAGTATCGCCGGGAGTGTAATCAAAGCCTTTTTCGATAACGGCGGGGAGCAAGGGCTTGTTATCGCGGAACTCCTGTACATTTGCGTCAGCATCCTTGGTTTCAGTATTGATGCGCTCGTACTCAAGTAGCTCAATATCGACCTTACCGATGGTCATTACGTTGTCGGCAGTCGCCTCGTCCATAAGGTACGCCAGCGTTGCACCGATAGAGATTGCGATAACGAGTATCGCCGTAGCCAAGGGCAGAAGTATCTTTTTCAGTTTCTTCATAGCCTTCTTTCCTTTCGCTTTATTTTGTATCAAGCGATGAATATTTCATTCCGCCCCCCGACCGTTTCGGTCGGGGGTGAATTTGATCGTTAATTAAATTTAGGGATTGGTGGTCGGTGCTGCCTTGTAGGTAAGGTAACCGGGAGCTTCGGGGGCATTGTCGACACGAGCGTAGGTTTTGTCGACAATAGCATTACCCTCGCCATCACTAATAAGTGTCGTATTGTTGCTGCCCTTCAGGCTGGTGCAACCTTCAAACATAAATCTGGTTGATAATTCGTCTTCTGTGTCTATATATTGGTCCTCAACATGTGATATGTCCCAACCGTCGCCAACATAAATAGTTTGCAAATTAGCATCCCCCTGGAACATTTTCGTTGTTGCTTTAACATTCGAGGTGTTCCAATCGCTAAGATCAAGTATCTTAAGAGCATCGCATTCGCGGAACGTAACTATCATATCCTCTACGCGACTGACATCCCAAGCCTTAACGTCAAGTTCTTTTAATACAAAGCATTTTTCAAACATGCCGTGTATCGTAGTGACATCGCTAAGGTCAAAATTACTTACATTTAGCGTGTGCATAGTTTTGCACTCGTAAAACATATAAGCCATATTGGTGGCACTTGTGGTCTTCCAGTTGTTGAGGTCGAGAGATTTTATGCTGTGGCAAGAAGAAAACATTCTTTCAAACGTGGTAACCTTGCTAACGTTCCATCCACCAACACCCAAAGATTCAATGGCCTCACAATGCCAAAACATATGCTTCATCGTGGTAACGTTGCCCACTTGCCAGTTTGAAAGATTTATATTCTTAAGTTTTTGGCAGTTATAAAAAAGCATCTGCATATTAGTTACATTTTCAACGTTCCAATTTGTAACATTCAAACTTTCAAGTGAGGAGCAATCGTAAAACATAGAGGACATAGTAGTTACTTTTCCAACATTCCAGCCGGAAACATTTAGTTCTTTAAGATTTTTGCAGTACGTGAAGGTCATGTTCATCGCTTCAACATTGCTAACGTCCCATCTTGAAACATCAAGCGAAGTAAGAGATTCGCAACTCATGAACATAGACTTCATGTTCACCGTGCGGCTTACATCCATATTGGTCGTATCAACGGTTGTAAGCGAGGTCATTCCTTGGAACAATCCCGTGCTATCCTTGGGGGTATAAATAGCGCTGTCAGCAAGGACGTAAAGGTCGTAGTTAGAGCCGTTTTCTACGTAGTAGGTATAAACGGGAACGTCCTGCTCGTCACTTGTGAGAGTGCCTTCGTAGCCGCTGACCTTATCGGAATGATCCTTATTAAGACCAAAGGTTACGCTCGTTACCTTGGTGGTAATGGGAGTGGAACCGTTACCGTTCAGGTTGTGCAGTGCGGTCTTGAGGGTTATTCCCGTAACGAGCTTAAGGTTTTCAAAGGGAATATCCCTGCCAAAGTTCTCGTCAAGAGCCGTTTTGGGATCGGTGAAGCCATCGGATTGGATCGCCTGAGTGTTTACGCATACCTCGTATGTATCGCCGAAAGCGTCTACGTCCGCGTTGGTCGCGGTGTAGTCAAGCGAGATCTGTGAAAGGGTTATATCCGTAAAATTATCGGGAGCAAGCGCCTTTTGGTAAGTAGCCTTTGCGATGAAATATATATCTCCGTCAGCATTTTCTGCGGGGAAAGGCAGCCATTCCCACTTCCAACCACCGTCGGCGTTCAGGTTCAGGTGGATCATTTTTTTGAATTCATCGAAGGTTTCAAAGCTACCCGCCTCGAACGCGAAATAGGTGCGCACGAACGCGCTGTAATCGCCCGTGTTCTTGACGAACACCATCTTGTCAACTTCGTTGTTGATCTTGGCGGGGTCCCATATAGGCGAGGTATAGCCGTTCTCGCCGTTCTGCTTCCAATCAACGGCGCTCTGCGTCCAATCGACGTAGGTGTCACCGGGGGTGTAGTCAAAGCCTTTTTCGATAACGGCGGGGAGCAAGGGCTTGTTATCGCGGAACTCCTGAACCTTTGCATCCGCGTCCTTAGTCTCGGTATCGACACGCTCATATTCGAGCAGCTCGATATCTACGTTACCGATAGTCATTATGTTTTCAGCATAATCCTCGTCCGTGAGGTACGCTATAGTACCGAGAACGGAGGCTACGGCGAGTAACGCAAGCACTAAAATCCATACTAAAGCCTTTTTCATAGCATTTTCCTTTGCTTATTTTTATTTCCAGCGGTGAGAACGCAGATACGAAGCATCTGCGCTCTCACCGCCGCCCGACCGAAACGGTCGGGGGCGAATTTGATTATTATTGATTATTAATTCTGTTCGGATTCTGCGGGTTTATCGTCGATATGAGTAAGGTAGCCGGGAGCTTCGGGGGGATTGTCTATGCGAGCGTAGTCTTTGTTGGTTTTATTAGCATCATATGCCGTTCCCTTGCCGCCGACCAAATCATTGCAGTCTCTGAACATCTGGTTGGACTTGGACGTTGTTACATTATCCATATTCCAGCCAGCGCCGACGAAAATAGTTTTCAATTTTAAGCAACCATCAAACATAGCGCCCATATCAGTAATGTTTGAGGTGTTCCAAGATTTCATATTAAGCGTGGTTAGGGCAGCACATCTACTAAATAATTTGTTCGCATTTTTAAGGTTAATCACATTCCAGTTACTTACGTCCAAAACTTGCACGGCAGCACAACCATCAAACATTCCAAACATAGTGGTCACATTGTCCACTTTCCATCCCGAAACATTTATGTCGCTAAGCTTGGAACACTCATAAAACATAGCGTACATCTCCGTCACTCTACTGACATTCCACTTCGAAACATTCAATGAGGTCAGTGCTTTACATCCGTAAAACGCATAGTTCATATTAGTGACGTTGCCAACATTCCACTCCGAAACATTAACGCTGACCAACTTATAGCAATCACTGAACATAGACGTCATATCGGTAACGGTGCTCGTGTTCCAGTTTGAAACGTTCAAATCGGTTAACGCCGAGCATTCGCGGAACATATTCTTCATGATCTCCGTACGGCTTACGTCCATATTGCTTGTGTCGACCTTCGTCAACGAAGTCATTCCTCGGAACAGATTGGTGCTATCCTTGGGGGTATAGATCTTGCTGTCCGCAAGGACGTAAATATCGTATTTACCCGCGTCGTTTTTGACGTAGTAGGAGTAAACGGCAACGTCCTGTTCAGAGTCTATAAAAGTAGGATTATATTTGCTTGTAATGTTTTTGTGATCCTTATTCAAGCCGAAGGTCACGGTGCTTACGTTGGCTGTGATCTTCTTGTCCTCGCTCTCCTCGCCGTTGAGGTAATGCAGCGCGGTCTTGAGCTTAACGCCCGTTTCGAATGTGAGGTCCTTGAAGGGGATTTCGTCACCAAAGCCCTCGTCAAGAGCCGTATCGGGATCCTTGAAGCCTGCGGACTGAATGCCCTGCGCATTTACGAAAACCTCGTAGGTATCGCCAAAGGCGCTTACATCGTCATTATCGGCGGTAGAATCAAGCGCGATCTGCGAAAGAGTTATATCCGTAAAATCGTCGGGTAACAACTCATTTTTGTAAGTAGCGTTTGCTATAAAATACTTGCCGCCTTCATCATTGGTAGCAAGGAACGGTATCCATTCCCACTTCCAGTCACCCGTTTCGTTCAGATTCAGGTGGATCATCTCTCGGAATTCGTTAAAGGTATCGAAGTTTCCCGCCTCAAATGCGAAATAGATGCGAACGTACGCGCCGTAATCGCCGCTGTTTTTAAGGAACACCATCTTATCAACTTCGTTGCTGATCTTGGCAGGGTCCCAAATGGGCGATGTATAGCCGTCATCGTCGTTCTGCTGTTGCCACTCAACGGCATCCTGTGTCCAATCGACGTAAGTATCTCCGGTGGTGTAATCAAAGCCTTTTTCGATAACGGCAGGGAGCAAGGGCTTGTTGTCGTGGAACTCCTGTACATTTGCATCAGCATCCTTGGTTTCAGTATTGATGCGCTCGTACTCAAGCAGCTCGATATCGACCTTACCGATGGTCATTACGTTAGTCTCCGAATCTACATCCGTAAGGTATGCCAGCGTTGCACCAATGGATATCGCAATAACGAGTATCGCCGTGACCAAGGGCAGAAGTATCTTTTTCAGTTTCTTCATAGCCTTCTTTCCTTTCGCTTTATTTTGTATCAAGCGATGAATATTTCATCCCCCCCGACCTAAACGGTCGGGGGCGAAAATAATTATTGATTTTGTTCGGACTCTGCGGCTTTAGCGCTGATGTGGGTAAGATAACCGGGGTTTCCGTTTTCGGGGTCATCAATACGAGCGTAGGTTTTGTTGGTGGGATTAGTGTCCTTGTAGGTCGTACCTGCGCCGCCTTTCAAGTTGATGCAACCGGTGAACACTTCGTGCGCATTTGTTGCAGCAGCTACGCTCCACCCATCGCCAACATAAATGGTTTTCAAGTTCTCAGAACCCGCAAACATATACGCCATATCAGTGAGATTAGCTGTGTTCCATGTGCTAATATCAAGCACGGTAACACCTATATTGTCGAATGCGGCATACATAGTGGTAACCTTGCTGACATCCCAGTTTTTAACATTAAGCGTCTTTAGCTTGGGACAGAAGCAGAACATCTGATACATATTGGTGAGGCTGGTTGTAGTCCAATTGTCGACATTGATACTTTCAATAGCCATTGCAGATGTATCGCCTATAACGAATCCGGAAAGGAATGAGTTAAACGTAGTAACCTTGCTGACATCCCAGTTGCCAACATCCAAGGATTTTAGGCTCAGGCACCGCAAAAACATAGCAGACATATCGGTTACATTGCTCGTATTCCACTTTGAAACATCAAGAGTAGTCAGGCTTTTGCTTCCATAAAACATCCCCTGCATGCTTATGACCTTTCCCACTTGCCAACCCGAAACATCCAGAGAAGTCAGCTTTTGGCAATCATAGAACAAGTATCCCATATCGGTAACTTTAGCAGTATTCCATTCAGAAACATTAATTGTTTGCAGTTGCTGGCAGGAACCAAACATACAGTACATATTAGTCACGTTGCTTACATCCCACTTGGAGACATCCACACTTGTCAGCTGGGTACAACCGCGGAACATATTGCTTGCATTTATTGTACGGCTTACGTTCATGTTGAGCGTATTAACAGTTGTCAACGAGGTCATATTTTGGAACAGCCCCGTGCTATCCTTGGGAGTATAAATAGCGCTGTCAGCGAGAACATAAATATCGTAATTGTTATCCGCATTTTTAACGTAGTAAGTGTAAACGGCAGTGTCCTGCGCAACGCTGGTGAGAGTGCCTATGTTGTTCTTGACTATTTGGGGGTACGTCTTGTTAAGTCCAAACGTGACGCTTGCTACCTTGGAGGTTATTGGAACAGCACTATTTCCGTTCAAGTTATGAAGTGCGGTTTTCAGGGCAATTCCCTCCGCAAGAGCCATGCCCTCGAATGGAGGCTTGACACCAAATCCCTCGTCAAGCGCAGTTTCGGGAACTTCAAAGCCCGTGGATTGGATAGCCTGAGTCCTTACAAGAACCTTATAATCGTTTCCAAAAGCATCCACCTCTTCGTTGGTAGCGGATGAATCAAGAGCTATCTGCGAAAGGCTTATCTCTGTAACGGTTTTAGGCTCTAATTCCGTCTGGTAGGTAGCCGTTGCTATAAAATATGTTTCGCCGTTAATTTCACCAAGACGAGGATCCCACTCCCATATCCATTGCTTTTCATCATCATTCAAGTTTAGGTGTATCTTGTTCTGGAAATCTTCAAAATTTACATAATTTCCCGCCTCGAATGCAAAGAATACACGGACGTATGCGTTATAGTCGCCGTTATTTCTTACGAAAACCATCTTATCAACTTCGTTGCTGATCTTAGTGGGATCCCAGATGGGCGAAGTGTAGCCCGACTTGATAGCATTTCCTTCCTCGTCGTGATCCCACTTAACGTGAGCGGTGTCACTCTCGCTAAAGTCGTAGCTAAAGCCTTTTTCAACTACTGCAGGGAGTAGCGGCTTTCCATCCACAAACTCCTCAACTATCTTATCTGCATCCTTGTACTCAGTATCGACGCGCTGATACTCCAGCAGCTCGATATCGACCTTTCCCACGGTCATTACGTTGTCGGCAGTAGCCTCATCCGTAAGGTACGCAATAGTGCCGAGAATGGATGCTACCGATAGCAGCGCAAGCACTAAAATCCATACTAAAGCCTTTTTCATAGCATTTCCCTTTCGTTTTGCTATATTGATTTTCCCTTGTTTCTCACGCCATGCGAGAGAAACATAATTCGCATTATGTTGCATAGGATACAATTATCCGTTTAAATTTTACCATATAAATTATAAAAAATCAATAGTTTTTGAACAAAAAAAACGATACAATAAACGAGCTTCTCTTTTTGTTCAACGTTTTATTTTTCTATTACAAAAAAGAGGCGCACTTCGCAAGGAAGTGCGCCCCAAGGCTATTTTATTAAATTAAAATCCCCAAAGATTCGAGAAGGCGAAGGGCAAGGCGGTGGCGAAAGGAGCTGCGGGCGTGCCGCCGTTCATCTCGTTGAGCTTTTGCCTCCACGCATCTTCGTCAAAGTGCTGGTAGCAGGCTTTGTTATACGGGGGGGTATTCTTGGATCTTCCGAAGTAATGCCCCTTTCCGCAAAGATTATAATAATATGAATATTTTTCTCCGTTATAAGGTCTTACGTCGTACGGAAGCTCGAAATAGGTGTATTCCGCGTCGGTTATATACACTTGAACGGGGAACAGACGGTCAACCTTTATAAGTGCCGTTTTCATAATGTTTTCGGGGGGACACCACTCGCAAGCAACGCCGCCCGTAACTACGTCGTAATCGACGAGAACGTGAGTGTCGCAGTACGTCGTCGGTTCAGTTCCCTTGATGAAATATCCCGTTTCTGCGCGATTTCCGCGAGGATCGTGCGCGCAAGCCTCTGCCACGAGCTTGCCCGAGTCCTTGCAGTACAGAGCCGTTACTATATCGTCGGACTCATTGAAGGTCTTAAGAGGCGTAGTGCCAGCCTTTGCCGCATCAAGATGCTTTTGATGCGCTTGCTTCATAACCACGTCCCAAAGATCAACCGCGGGATTGGTCTTAAGTCCCGACAGAGCCTTCGGGTACTCGTGTCCGTACCAAACGCCGCAGATATAGTAGGGGGTATAGCCCACTATCCAACGGTCGTAGTTTTCACCCGCCGTACCCGTCTTTGCTCCGAAATCAACACCGAGCTTTTCAAAGTCGGTATACGAGCTTGCAGTACCTTCGGTGATGACGGTACGCAATATCTTATTCATAATGGTTGCAGTCTCTTGACTGATAGCAACAGTTCCCGAGTATTTATTTTCCAAAACGACCTCGCCGTAGCTGTCGGTGACCTTGAGGTAAGAATTGGGGCTGTTATAAATACCGTCGTTTGCAAAGATCGAATACGCCGCCGTCAGCTCGCGCACGGTAAGACCGTAGTTGAGCTGACCGAGAGCCAGCGCCGCGTAGTCCTTATCGGAAAGGACGGCTCCGCTCTCAAGCCTCTTTCTCTCTATCAAGCTCTCGATCCCCACTGTGTCGTGGCAAAATCTGAATGCGCGTTCAAGCCCTACCTCGTCAAGCACCTTTACGGCTATTGAGTTGAGCGAGCGCGAAACGCCGTACCACAGCGTAGTAAGTCCGCGGTAGTTTCTGCTTGCGTTTTGCGGCCAAGCGGATTTGTTGTTATAAAATTTGAACGGCGAATCGTCGTACACGCTTGCATAATTTGCAATACCGTGTTCTATTGCGGGTGCATAGACCGCCAAAGGCTTTATCGACGATCCGGGGGAACGCTTGGTCTGGGTAGCATAGTTTTGAATTCTGTTTGCGGTCTTTTTGTCTCTTGAGCCTACGACCGCAAGCACGTCGCCCGTTTCGGGGTCGATAACGATTCCCGCCGATTGCGCCTTAAGTCCCGACGTTGCCGTGGGGAAATTGCTTGAATCGGTAAATTCCTCCTCCAGAAGTGTCTGAAGCTCGGGGTCAACGAGCATATAGATATTAAGTCCGCCGTTATATACCATAAGCGAGGCAACTTTCGGGGAATATCCCTTTTGCTCAACGAGGTCGTCTATAACGTCCTGTATCGCCATATCGGTATACCAAGAGTTTACAACAGCAGTTTCCTTCGTAACGGGAGGTCTTGTAACGAGCTCCTTGCCGTACGCCTCGTCAAACTCACGCTGAGTGATAAGTCCTTGGTCGAGCATCTCGCCAAGAACGGTGTTGCGGCGTATAGCGTTCTGCTCGGGGTGTATCAAGGGGTTATACAGCGAGGGGTTTTTGGTAATGCCCGCGATAGCGGCACACTCGATAAGCGTAAGCTCGGAAACGTCCTTTGAAAAATAATTATACGCCGCCGCCTGAACTCCGCTTGAGCCGTTACCGAAGTTTACGACGTTGAGATACAGCTCAAGTATCTCTTCCTTTTCCATCTTCTGCTCGATATCGAGCGCCCAGAAGATCTCCGTGACCTTTCGCTGAATGGTATAATCGTCCTCGTGCGTCATATTCTTGACGAGCTGCTGGGTTATGGACGAGCCGCCGTAGCCCGACTCGGCAAAGCCGAGGAAGAAGTTTGCACCCGCGGCAATAGTACGCTTCCAGTCAACGCCGTCGTGCGTTCGGAAACGCTTGTCCTCAATGGCTATTACGGCGTTTATCATATTTTCGGGAATGTTTTCGTACTTAACGTAAATAGAGTCCTTGTCGCCCTGAAGGCGCTGATCCTCAAGCTCTATCGCCTCACCGACTCGCCCCGTTCTATCGTCAAATTCATAATAGAAGATACGAGTGGTCGTGGATGAGATATTAAGCTTGAAAAAGGACATATCCGCTTCCGTCTCGATGTAGTTTCCGATATATATCGAAAACGCACTTACGACGATAACGCCCGTAAGAACTCCTATCAAGATTATCGTTATGAGTACGTTGGCAAATACCTGCAAAAATTTCAAAAATCCGCGAGCAGCAAAGCGCCCCGCTTTTTTAATTTCACTGAGCCAATCTATTTTTTCGTTTTTCATATTTTTCTCCGATTTGTTTTTTCGGTACACGTTACATATTATCACATCTTTTTGAATATTTTATGAACTTCGCAGGATAATAATATTCAAAGAGCAAAAAAATATGTGAAAAGAAAGGACTTTCAGCATGAATAAAAGAACTCTGCTTATTTGTTTTGTTGTTACGGCGGTACTTTCGCTTATGGTGTCCACGTTTTCGGTATTCGTTGCCGCAAGAGCGTTTCTTGCAACAAACGCTCCAAAAGCGCCTGCAAAAACCGGAAAAACCGTAGGCGGAACGTCCACCACAGCCTCGACCGAAACCGAGCGCACGCCCGATGACACGGACGTGTCAGACGATGCGGGCGAGGACGTTTTCGTTGGCGCGGGCGCTGAAAAGAAGCCCAAATATACGCTGAAATACGACAGCGGCAAGCTTTTGGTGCTTGCTGACGACGGCACCGTGCTTTACTCACGAAAAGCCCCGTCGGGCAAGCCGTGCGAAAGCGAGCTTGGCGCGTTGAGCGAGGGGATCGCGTTTTCCGATTACAGTAGCGCAATATCGGCTATCTACGACCTCGTTTCGTAGTTATCGCGTTGCCACGGCATCCTCGCCGACCACGTCGGCAATAGACTTCAAAATATACGGTGTGGCGTCGATGCCGTGCGCGTGCGCCCTATACTCCGCCCTATCGGCAAAGTAGAAAGAAACGCGCACGTTGCCCTCAAATATCTCCACGAGATTGAGGGCTTTTTTATATATTTCCGAGTCCTCGGACGGAACCTTTATATAAACCACGGAAACGGCTTTGAGCGTAGGTGCGGGTTTTGGCGCACTTTCGCGTTGAGCGACGGCGCGTTTTTGGAAATCCTCGTTAGTGCGCAAGGGAGAAACTGCGTTTAGCAACACCTTTGCCCCCTCGCCCTCTCGGACGCAGACCGTGCCGTTTATATATACCGCCTCGTCCGCGCGAAGCACGGCGGCGTATTTCTTAAGCTTTTGGGGGAATACCACGACCTCGATGGAATCGTATCTATCCTCAAGCCTTAAAAACAGCATTTTTTCGCCGCTTCGCGTGTTTTTTGCGGTAACTGACGTTATCATTCCGCAAACACCGACGTTTTCGCCGTCGGAGACGGCGGACTCGTCCTCCGCCGTCAGCTCGGACAGCGGGGTGGGCTTTACGGACTCGATATGGCGCGAATAGCCGTCAAGAAGATGACCCGAAAAATACATACCCGCCGCTTCCCTTTCAAGGGTGAGAAGCTCGCGCGTGGAAAACTCTGGGATATCGGGATAGGTGATATAAAGCGACTCCTCGCCCTCGTCCTCGCGTGCGACGGAAAACATATCTATCTGACCGTCGATATTTCGTCTGTTACGGTCTGCGACCGCGCCGAGTGACGCATCAAGCGACGCGAGAAGCCTTGAGCGGTAAACGCCGAGCGA
>JAZQXT010000068.1:0-2250 GCA_045633005.1 Eubacteriales bacterium
GAGCATTTTATTGATCTTATCGTTGCCGCCGTTGTTTTTCTGGTGGGCGAGCATGACGCGGGAATTGACGTCGAAGTCGCCGCGTTTTTCGTCGGCGAACTGCCTGACCGTCGGGAGCGACGGGAAGCTTTGGAATCCGAATTCGCTGCAGAAGCGTGGGCGAAGCTGGTAGTAGCCGGAGAGATCGCGCGCCCCGTGCCAGACGCCCCAGTAGTGAGAGTCGCCGCTTTCTCCGGTAAGTTCGTTGTAGGTGAAGTCGCCTGGGCCCGCGCAAGGCGAACTCGGCCACCATATCGCACTAGGTGCATTTTCTTTAACCGCCTTGGCCAACACCGCGTTCCAGGCGATCCAGTCGTCGCGGTATTTGCAAGGCTCTCTCACGGCGGCGATGCATTCGTTGTCGCCGCACCAGAGGAAGATGGACGTGTACTTTTTAAGCCTTAGCACCTGGTGCTTCGCTTCAGCCGCGATTTCTTCGAGAAAGTCCTTGCGGGCGGGATAGCGAGCGCAAGCGAACATGAAGTCTTGCCAGACGAGAAGCCCGAGTTCATCGCAAGCTTCATAAAAGGCGTCGTTTTCGTATTCGCCGCCGCCCCAGACGCGAATCGTGTTCATGTTTGCGTCTGCCGCGCTTTTAAGGAGCGAGCGTATTCTCTTGGGCGTGCGGCGCGAGGGGAAGGCGTCGCAGGGAATCCAGTCGGCTCCAAGAGAGAAGATGTCCTTGCCGTTTACGCGAAAGCCGAACGATTCACCCTTGCCGTCCTTTTCGCGGACGAGCTCGAACTTTCTTACGCCGACCCTACCGGAGATCGCAACTCCGCCGACCGTAACGGACCACGGATAGAGCTTCTGTTCGCCCATTCCGTTGGGCCACCAGAGTTCGGGCTTTGCGAGCTTGAATACGGCGGGTTTGCCCGCGCTGATGGAGGCTTTTTCTCCGTTGAATACCGTCTCTCCGCTGAAGTCGCCGTCGGCAAGGGCGTGGATTTCGACTTCTGCCGTGCCGTCGTCTTTCAGCGTCGCTTCGGCCCATGCGTATTTAAGGAGAGGCTGACCGTCTTCGGGCGCCACGAGGCGGACATTGCCGTAAATGCCGGAGACGGGCAGTGAAACGCCCCAATCCCAACCGAAGCAGCATTGCGTCTTTCTGAGCGCGTTTATGGCGCGGCATGTGGTTACGGCCCAACTTCTAACGTCGTAGTCGGGCGTGCGGAGCCAAAGCTCGCTCGCTATGCGGCGCGGCGCCTTGACGCGGACCTCAAGAGCATTTTTGCCGTTTTTCAGATTGTCGGATACGGGGATCGACCATTTGCGGAACTGATTCGTCACCGAAGCGATTTTAACATCGTTCAGGTAGACGTCGGCCGCCGTATCGATCGAGTCGAATTCGAGATATGTCTTTTTGCCTTTGAATGAACGCGGGACGCTGAATTCGCGCGAGAAAATCCAGTCTACGTCTCCAATCCATTGGACTGTATCTTCGATATTTCGATAGAACGGGTCTGGGATGAATTTTGCCTCAAGAAGGGCGCTCGCATTGTCGCCCGGGATTTTACACGGCCATGTGTTCGAAACGGAAGGTGTCGAAAGCGTCCATTCTCCGGTAAGGCTCAATTCGGCGGCGAATGCGTTGATACAGGCGAGAACGGCGATTGCGGAAAGGGCGGCTTTAAGTCTTTTAGATATGTTTTTCATGCCGATAATTATATCAAAATATTTCCAGCGGTTAGAACCCTTTTCGTCACGTCCAAAAGTAAACTGACTTTCTAAAAGTAAACCGTCGGATTGCCGATAGGTTTTGCCTGATTGGATTTGTGCTGTTGGATTTTTGCCGTCGAGTAGCTTTGATTGTCGCTGATTTTAAAAGGGAAGATATTTTTTCCCAACGATAGACGGGATTTTGATACAATGCTTCCGCTGCCCGTGGTCAGGTTGGAAATTTTCGGTTAGCCTTGCTGACGGCGGGCTGTTGTTGCCCTCGAAAGGGGGCATTTTTACTTTTCTATGCTATTATTCTTCTTGTCGGTCACTCCGTTTTTTCTGAGGATTGCCTTATCGGCCGCGCGCTGGAAATTCTGGCCGAGTAAGAAAGGGTGCAATGTCACCTGCGCGGCGGGGATTCGTTCTATTCCAAGCGCATTAAGGAATTTACAACCTTCCTGTCCGTATTCTGCGATGAACTTGTCATACGGTGTCATGCCGTCCAAGGATTCGCGCGGATAGCTGTTGAGATTCGAGAATACCAGATTT
>JAZQXT010000069.1:0-10245 GCA_045633005.1 Eubacteriales bacterium
ACGATCCGACTTGAGCGATATCGATTGCTCCCGCCGGCTGGTGGCGCATCTCGGCATCACGAATTACACCGTGAATATTCATGCGGCGGTGGAGGGGCTTTATTCCGCGCTTCCCGCCATTGAGCTTTCCGCGCAAACCAAAACCAATCTGCCCCCTCGCATCCGTATGGCAACCCTCTACGCCGTTTCTCAAAGCGTGAACGGTCGCGTGGCAAACACCTGCAACCTCTCGGAAAACTGGGTGGGCTATTCCACCCGCTACGGCGACGATGCGGGCGACTTCAGCCCCCTCGGCAAGCTGACCGTGGCGGAGGTTTTACAGGTGGGCATGGAACTTGGGCTTCCCGAGGACTTGGTTTACAAAGCCCCCTCCGACGGTCTTTGCGGCAAAACGGACGAGGACAACCTCGGCTTTACCTACGCGGAGCTTGACGCATATATCCGAGAGGGTATCGAGCCCGAGCCTTCAAAGAAGGAGCGCATCGACCGCCTGCACAAAATAAACCTTTTCAAGCTTCGCTTTATGGATTGCTTCAAATACTCCGCGGAGGAAGAAAATGTCTGACGCTATAAAGGCAAGCATCGACACCTCTGCCCTGCCCGACCTTGCTTCCCCAACCGCCGCCGCGCTCGCCTATCTCGGTGACGCGGTGCTTGAGCTGCTCGTGCGCGAAAGGCTCGTCTCGCGCGGACTTTGCGCGTCGGCAACGCTTAACAGCGCGGCTCTCGGCTACGTTAAGGCATCGGCGCAATCCGAGGCTGTGGAAAGGCTTTTGCCCCATCTCACCGAGCGCGAGGAAGCAATATACAAGCGCGGCAGAAACGCTTCGCACTGCAAAAACACGCCCAAGAGCGCAAGCGTTGCCGAATACCGCCGCGCGACGGGGCTTGAGTCGCTTTTCGGTCAGCTCTATCTTGACGGCAACGCCGACCGTATGCGCGAGCTTTTTGCGCTCGCCTATCCCGAAGAAAATAATTTATAAAGAGGTAATAGAAATGGCAAACCCTAAAATTGAAATCGTTGTAAAAAACTTCGGCACTATGACCGCCGAGCTTTACCCCGAGTTCGCACCCAAGACCGTTGAGAACTTCCTTTCTCTCATCGACAAGAATTTCTTTGACGGGCTCATCTT
This sequence comes from Eubacteriales bacterium, assembly GCA_045633005.1. Lineage (GTDB taxonomy): Bacteria > Bacillota > Clostridia > Oscillospirales > CAG-272 > CAG-390. Next base: position 1,134 of record JAZQXT010000069.1, read on the forward strand.
CCACCGCATCATCAAGGGCTTTATGATACAGGGCGGCGGATATGATGAAAAATTCGACCACCGCGACGCAGAGGCTATAAAGGGCGAGTTCGCCGCAAACGGCTTTATGCAAAACACCTTAAAGCACACGCGCGGCGTGCTTTCAATGGCTCGCACGTCCGACCCCAACTCCGCATCCTCGCAGTTCTTCGTAATGCATCAGGACGCGCCCCATCTTGACGCGCAGTACGCGGGCTTCGGACTCGTTACCGACGGACTTGACGTGCTTGACAAGATAGCAAGCGTAAAGACGGGAAGCATCGGATTTTATATGCAGGACGTTCCCCGCGAGGCGGTAGTTATCGAAACTATCCGCAGAGCCTGACGGCTTTTTGGAAAAAACAGAGAAGATTCTCGGAATTTTCTCTGTTTTTTCTTTTTTGATATTGATTTATTAATTTATTTATAGTATAATAGATTGAATATTTATTTTTTTGGGAGCTTGCTTATGGCTGATTTCAATGCACCATATGAATACGTCGTAGCGCAGAAGTCCGAGGGGAAATATCGCACGCGCCGCATTCTGCTTATAATGCTTTATATAATTTACCCGTTTTTGGCTCTCCTCGTCGGCTTTATCACAAGGCTCGGCGTGCCCATGCTCTGCTTTGTTCCGCTCAGCGAATGGATACTCATTTTCTTTACTTGGCGCTACGTCAAGCTTGAATACGAATACGCGATAGTTTCGGGCGTGCTTACCTTTTCCGTTATATACGGCGGTCGCTCGCGCCGCGAAAAGCTTACCTTCCCCCTTCGCTCCGCCACGCTCATAGCACCCGTAGGCTACCGTATGCACGAGGACAAGCTTGAGCTTTTCGACCCCGAGATCACCTATAACGCCATTGGCGACTCCGACAGCCCCGACAAGTATTTTGCCATCTTCACGAGCGACGAGGGCAAAAGATGCGTCTTTTACTTTGAGGCGACGGAGCATATGATAAAGACCTGCCGCTTCTACAACCCCTCCTCCACCGTCGTTGCGAAAGTGAGATACTGATGGAAAGAATCGCATCCTTTACCGTAGACCACGACCTTCTTACCGAGGGCATTTACGTCAGCCGCGTTGACGGCGACGTGGTAACGTACGATCTGCGTATGCGCCGCCCCAACGGCGGTGACTACGTCTCCCCACTTGCCGCACATTCGCTTGAGCATATGCTTGCAACGTATATGCGCGCGGGTGAAGCGGGCGAGCGCGTGATATACGTCGGTCCAATGGGCTGTCGCACGGGCTTTTATCTTTTGATGCGCGGCAGTACCGCCGACAACGAAAAAAACCTTGCCGCGCTTAAAAACGCGCTTGAAAAAATAATCGACCACAAGGGCGCTATGCCCGGCGCAAGACGGCGCGAATGCGGAAACTTCCGCGCTCTGTCCGTAGCCGCCGCAAAGGCTGAGGCTGTTCGTTATCTAAACGCATTGAACGCGAGAGAGCAGACCTTCGTTTATTCGGGCGACGTTCTCGACGGCGGAATTTAAAAATCAAAAGGCTTGTATAATTATGGAAAATACGTGTAAAATAGGAATAATAGTTGCTATGCGCTCCGAGCTTGAAAAGCTCGCGGGGATGATAAGCTCACCCACGGCAGAGAAAATAGGAGCGCACGAATTTATAAGCGGAAAGCTTGCAGGGCGCGACGTTATCCTCGTTTGTTGCGGAGTCGGAAAGGTCAACGCCGCCGCCTGCGCCGCCGAGATGATAATGCGCTACTCCCCCGCCGCCGTGATAAACACGGGCGTTGCGGGCGGTCTTGCCGACGGAATGCGCGTAGGCGACATCGTAGTTGCCGACGGTGCGGTGGAGCACGACCTTGACTACGGCGAGCTTGGCGACGAGCGCGGTATGATATTCTTCCCCGACGGGCGCGAGGAAAAGCTCCTTGCTGCCGACGAAAAGACCGCCGACGCTCTCTACCTTGCCGCAAATAAGGCAGGGCTTGCCGTGCGCCGCGGAGTCGTTGCATCGGGCGACGTTTTCGTAAGCGACAGCAAGATAAAGCAGGGCATCGTCGCCACCTTCGGTGCTATCGCCTGCGAAATGGAAGGTGCGGCTATCGCCCACGTCTGCCGACTCTTCGGCACGCCGTTCGGCATTTTACGCTCCATCTCCGACTGCGCAAACGAGGACTCCCCCGTTGACTTCCCAACCTTTGTAAAGCTCGCCGCAGACAACGCGGCAAGCGTTATTGCCAACTATCTTGACAGCTTGAATTGATCCAACTCTTTTTTGACGAAAGGATGCTTCCAATGGTTAAGAAGCCAAAATACTACGATTCAAAAAAATGTGACAATATTCGCTCTATGCTGCGTTCCTCCGAGCGACTTTTCGGCTCGCGCGTCGCGTTTATGCAAAAAGAAAACGGCGCGTACAAGGACACGACCTACTCCGAATATCGCGATATGGTCGAGGAGCTTGGCACGGAGCTTTACGCACGCGGATACGCGGGCAGCCGCATTATCGTTATGGGTGAAAACTCTCTTGAATGGACGACCGTTTATATGGCTACCGTTTGCGGTCTTGGCGTTATCGTCCCCGTAGATAAGGAGATTCCCGACGAGGAGCTGCAAAATATTGCAAGGCTCAGCGAGGCGCGTGCTATATTCTGCTCCCCCCACCTCAAAAGCAAGGCTGACGCCCTCGGCATAGACACCTTTACGTTTGACGATATATATTCCCTCATAGCGTCGGGCGCAAAGCGCCTGAAATGCGGCGAGCGCGAGTATCTGCGCCTGCCCATAAATAACGACGCTATGGCGATACTCATTTTCACGTCGGGAACTACTGGCGTTTCAAAGGGCGTTATGCTCTCAAACAGAAACATCTGCTACACCCTCTCCGAGATAAGCACTATGATACAGGCGGACTGCAACGACAGAGTTCTGTCCATTCTTCCCTTGCACCACGTTTACGAGGCGACTTGCGGCTTCCTTTTCGTTCTCAGCATCGGCGGCTCTATCGCCTTTGCGGAAGGACTGCGCTATATCACGCGCAATATTCAGGAGGTCAAGCCCACCGCGATGTTCTGCGTCCCTATCCTGCTTGAGACCATATATCACAAGATATGGGCAAACATCAAGCGCAAGGGCATTGAAAAGAAGGTTCGCAACGCTATAAAGCTTACGGGTAAAAATATGAAGCTCAAGCGCCGCATTTTCTCCGAGATACACGATTCACTCGGCGGAAATCTGCGCCTTATCATAAGCGGCGGCGCGGCGGCAGACCCGCTGGTAATAAAGGGTATGCGCGACCTCGGCTTCCTTACGCTTCAGGGCTACGGACTTACCGAATGCGCCCCCATCGCCGCAGTAAACAAGGATGATTTCTACCGTGACGACGCCGCGGGACTTGCCACGCCGCACAGCGTACTTGACGTTTACGACGTTCAAAACGACGGCACGGGCGAGATACGCGTAAAGGGCGACAACGTAATGCTCGGCTACTACGGTGACCCCGAGCTTACCGCAAAGACGATACGCGGCGGCTGGCTGTACACGGGCGACCTCGGATATATCGACTCCGACGGCTTTTTGCACATCACGGGCAGAAAGAAGAACGTCATAGTGACGGCGGGCGGAAAGAACGTTTTCCCCGAAGAGCTTGAGACCTATCTTTGCCGCAGTGAGTTTGTTGACGACGCGGTAGTCGTGGGCTACGTTAACGAAGCCAAGGGCGACTACGACATCGTTGCAGTTCTCTACCCCAACGACGCCGCCTTCGTCGAAACCTACGGCAGGGGATATTCGCAAGGTCAGGTCGAGGCTGAGTTCTCAAAGGCTATTGAGGACACCAACTCTCTCGTTCAGGACTATAAGCGCATACACTTCTTCGTCACGAGACAAGAAAAGTTTGATAAAAATTCTTCAAGAAAAATTCGCCGCGCGGGCGTTGCCGATGAGGCACAGGCAGAATATCTGCGCAAGCTGGCGAGAAGATGACGGCAAAGGAGAAATAAGACTATGCACATTTCTATAACGGGCAGACTCGGAAGCGGCAAATCCACCGTGGCAAAGCTACTTGCATCAAGCGAGGGCTTCGAGATATACAGCACGGGTACTATACAGCGCAAAATTGCCGCAGATATGGGGCTTACCACGCTCCAGATGAATCAGCTTATGAACAGCGACCACAAGTACGACCATATGCTTGACGATACGGTAACGAAGATATCCGTTGAGCGTTCGGGCGAGACCTTGCTTTTTGACTCGCGCATGGCTTGGCATTTTGCTCGCAACAGCTTCAAGGTCTATCTTTTCGTCGCTACCGACGTGGCGGCACGCCGCGTTATGCGCGATTGCCGCGGCTCGGTCGAATGCTACGCCTCGGTAGAGGACGCAATAGAGCAGCTTAACGCGCGTATGCTTACCGAAAACGTGCGCTACCGCGAGCTTTACGGTGTTGACCACCTTGACCTTAACAACTTCGACCTCGTGGTAAACACCGAGAACATATCCCCCGAAGAGACCTGCAAGATAATTATGAGCGAATTCGCTAAATACTGTAACTCTCCCGACGATTACGCACGCCCCGCTATGTTCTACATGGACGGCGCGGTAACATCGGTAAAATAAACATAAGAAAGAGGTGTCAAGAATGTATGACGTTCTCATCATCGGTTGCGGCGTAACGGGCGCGGCAACCGCGTACACGCTTGCCCGATACGACTTAAAGGTCGGAATAATCGAGCGCTTCAACGACGTTGCCTGTGCCACCACGAAGGCAAACAGTGCTATTATGCACGCAGGCTACGACCCCAAGCCCGAGTCTCGCATGGCTCCCCTCAACCGCCGCGGTATCGCGCTGGCAAAGGAGATTTGCGACAGACTTCACGTGGAGTACAAGCCCATGCAATCCCTCGTTATCGCGTTCAACGAGCACGATATGAAGGAAGTCAACGCTCTTTACGAGCGCGGACTTCAAAACGGCGTAAGCGTAAAGGTGCTTGACCACGACGAGCTTATGAAGGCAGAGCCCGCCATCAATCCCGCCGCCATCGGCGCGCTGTGGTCCGACGATTCCGCCATCATCAACCCTTGGGAATTCGCAACCGCTATGGCAGAGGTCGCAGTTCTCAACGGCGCAGAGCTTATGCTCTCCACCAAGGTCGAGGACATAAAGAAAAACGCTGACTCACTCACCGTAGTCACCGACAAGGGCGAGCTTGAGACGAGATACGTAATAAACGCCGCAGGCTGTCACTCCGCCGATATCGCCAAGATGGTAGGCGACGACAGACTTACGCAGACGAATATGTCGGGACAGTATTTCGTGCTTGACAAGGCAGAGGGCGCGAAGGTAAACTCCGTCATTTTCCGTTGCCCCGACGAAAACGGCTTCAAGGGAATACTCGTTTCCCCGACCGTTCACGGAAACCTGATAGTAGGCCCTGACGCAAACCCCGCACGCGACGGCGACGACGTAAGAACCACGTCGGACATTCTTGCGATGCTCAGGTCCCGCGGACTTGAATCCGTACCGTCCATAAATTACCGCAATATTATCCGTCAGTACGCGGGAGTCCGTCCCACTACCCAGACCAAGGACTTCACCATCGACGTAAGCCCCGCTTGCGACAGAATGATAAATCTCGCGGGAATGTGCTCCCCCGGTCTCTCCTCCGCTCCCGCAGTAGGCGAGGAAGCCGCAAGACTTCTCTCCACCGCAGGACTTGAGCTTAACGCCAAGGAAGACTTTAAGGACGAGCGTCCGCCCGTAGTTCATCTTGCAAGCATGAGCGCCGACGAAAAGCGTGCGCTTATCGCAAAGAACCCCGCATACGGTAAGATCATCTGCCGTTGCGAGACCGTTACCGAGGGCGAGATAGTCGACGCTATCCACCGCCCCATCACTCCCCGCTCCATCGACGCAGTAAAGCGCCGTTGCCGCGCAGGTATGGGACGCTGTCAGGGCGGCTTCTGCTCCCCCAGAGTTCACGAGCTCATCTCCCGTGAGCTTGGCATTCCCATGGAGGAGATCCCGCTTGACAAGGACGGCTCCTTCATCATCACGGGCAAAACGAAGGCGTGAGGTGAAATTATGGAAAGAAATTATGACGTTATTATAATCGGCGGAGGTCCCGCAGGTCTTGCCGCCGCAGTTTCCGCCTACGAGAACGGAGCAAAAAAGCTCCTCGTTATCGAGCGTGACCGCGAGGTCGGCGGAATCCTTAATCAGTGCATACATAACGGCTTTGGTCTGCACCACTTCGGTGAGGAGCTGACGGGCCCCGAATACGCAGGTCGCTTTGCCGCCATGGTCGCAAAGACCGACGCCGAGGTAGTCACGAACACCATGGTGCTTGACGTTGCCGATGCGGGCGAATGCCGCAAGGTATGCTGCATCAGCCCCGAGCGCGGCTATTGCGAGTACACCGCAGGCTCCGTAGTGCTTTGCATGGGCTGCCGCGAGCGCACCAGAGGCGCGATAGCCATCCCCGGTGACCGCCCCGCAGGCGTTTTCTCGGCGGGTACTGCGCAGAGATACGTCAATATGGAAGGCTATATGGTCGGTAAGCGCGTCGTCATTCTCGGCTCGGGCGATATCGGACTTATCATGGCTCGCCGTATGACGCTTGAGGGCGCAAAGGTGCTTGCCTGCGTTGAGCTTTGCCCCTACTCCAACGGACTTAACCGTAACATCGTTCAGTGCCTTGAGGACTACGGAATCCCGCTTTACCTCTCCCACACCATCACCGACATCGTCGGCAAGGGCAGAGTTGAAAAGGTAGTCGTTTCAAAGGTTGACGGCGGCAAGCCCATTGCGGGTACTGAATTTGAGATAGAATGCGACACGGTTCTTCTTTCCGTCGGACTCATCCCCGAAAACGAGCTTTCCCGCGCCGCAGGAATTGAAATTGACCCCCGCACGAACGGCCCCGTCGTATATGAAAATATGCAGACGATGACCGACGGCATCTTCGCCAGCGGAAACGTAGTACACGTTCATGACCTCGTTGACTTCGTAAGCGCCGAGAGCATTCGCGCAGGTAAGGCAGCCGCAGAATTTGCGCAGGGCAAGCGTGTCGGCGGCGACGTTATCACCGTAAAGAACGGCGACGGCGTAAACTACACCGTTCCGCAAAAGATACGCCCCGAAAACGTAGACAAGGGCGTTGAGATATTCTTCCGCACCAACCGCCCGCGCCACGACTCCGTAATAAAGGTACGCTCGGGCGAGGTCGAGATATGCAAGTTCAGCCGCGAGCATATGGCTCCGGGTGAAATGGAAAAAATACGCATTCCCTCCGTCCTGCTTGCAAAGGCGCAGAGCGAGATAACGGTTTGCGTTGAGGACAAGGAGGCGTAAAATGAAGGAGCTTATCTGCATAGTATGCCCCAAGGGCTGTCATCTTACCGTAGACGAGGAAAACGGCTACGCCGTAAGCGGAAATAACTGTCCGCGCGGCGAGGAATACGGCAAAAACGAGGTCATCGCGCCCAAGCGCACCATCACCTCTACCGTTAAGGTAAGCGGCGGTCTTTACCCCCGCCTGCCCGTAAAGACCGACAAGCCCATTCCCAAGGAGCTTATCTTTGAGGCAATGAAGCTGCTTGACGCGGTCGAGCTTACCGCTCCCGTAAAGGTTGGCGACGTCGTTATCGAGAACGTTCTCGGAACGGGCGCGAACTTCGTCGCGGCAAGAAATATGTAAAAAAACAGTACCAAATGCGTTTGCATTTGGTACTGTTTTTTTAAAACATTCATTTATTTTGCCGATATCGGCAAAATAACGGCAAAAATCTACCAAAAATTCTATTGATATTTTGCCGATAGTGTGGTATAATAGTCTTGTAATAATTTTATGGGGGGTTCTATGAATTACATTTCAGTAAGTGATGCGGCAAAAAAATGGAATATATCCGAGCGTAACGTTCGTAATTATTGTGCCGAGGGGCGCGTTGACGGCGCACTTCTCGTAGGCAAAACGTGGATGATACCCGCCACAGCAGAAAAGCCGATGCGCAAAAACCGCAAAACAGCCGCCACCGAAACCTTGCTTGATATATTGCAGAGGGAACGAAAGGCATCGCTGTCGGGAGGAATCTATCACAAGCTTCAAATCGAGCTGACCTACAACTCAAACCACATCGAGGGAAGCCGCCTGACGCATGACCAAACAAGATATATTTTTGAAACCAACACCATAGGTATCACGGGTGACAGCGTGAACGTGGACGATATCGTAGAAGCCTCCAACCACTTCCGCTGTATTGATATGGTGATAGAAAACGCCAATGGCGCTTTGAGCGAGAGCTTCATCAAGGAGCTACACCGCGTCCTCAAAAGCGGAACGTCCGATAGCCGTCTGTCTTGGTTTGCTGTTGGAGATTATAAAAAACTTCCAAACGAAGTTGGCGGCAGGGATACCGCGCTTCCCGAGGACGTTGCCCCCAAAATGAAGGCGCTTATCAAAAGCTACAACGAAGAAAAGAAAAAAACGCTTGAGGATATTCTTGATTTTCACTATCGCTTCGAGTGCATACATCCCTTCCAAGATGGTAACGGGCGCGTCGGCAGATTGATTCTTTTTAAGGAATGCTTAAAAAATAATATCGTTCCGTTTATTATTGACGAGAAGCTGAAAATGTTCTATTACCGCGGTCTTGCGGAGTGGACGCGCGAGCGCGGATATTTGACTGACACTTGCCTTACCGCGCAGGATAAATTCAAAAAATATCTTGATTATTTTAAGATCCCGTATTGATATAATAGTAAAGCACCGCGGATTATTCCGCGGTGCTTTACTATTATTCCTCGGGGTTTTGCTTTTCTGCCGCCTGAACGAAGGCGTCGAAAATGGCTCTGGACATTTTGTCGGTTTCGAAGAGCATTTCGGGGTGCCACTGCACGCCAAGCGCAAAGCGTCCCATCGGGCGCTTCAGCTCTATCGCCTCTACCGTTCCGTCGTCGGCGCAGGCGGTTACCTTATACCAAGGAGATACGTCCTTTATCGCCTGATGATGGAAGCTGTTTACGGTTATGCGCTCGTCACCCGCAAGGCGTAAAAGCAAGCTGTCGGGCGCAAGATTTACGCTCTGGGGACGGCTCTCGCGCGGCTCGGACTGTCTGTGTCCG
>JAZQXT010000070.1:0-25253 GCA_045633005.1 Eubacteriales bacterium
ATTGCTTCGGCAGATGCCGCCGCTATCGAGGAGGAGGTCGGAGACCTGCTCTTTACCGCGGTAAGCCTCGCTCGCAAGCTTGGCGTGAACGCCGAGGAGGCGCTTGGACGCGCGACCGATAAATTCATCGACCGCTTCTCAAGGCTTGAGGCGGAAGCAGAGAAGCAGGGCGCGGATATAAGGGAAATGTCAATGCCCGAACTCGATGCTATCTGGGATAGAATAAAGCACATCTAATTATGAACAAATTGTAAATATATAGGGGATTTGTAAACAAACTATTGACAATAATATAATTTAGATATATACTTAAATTATATTACACAATATACAAAAGTTAAGAAAAAATAAACGATGAGATTAGATAAATTTCTAAAGGTTTCAAGAATAATCAAACGCCGCACGGTAGCCAACGAGGCTTGCGACGGCGGTCACGTAAGCGTAAACGGCAAGATAGCCAAGGCATCCGTTGACGTAAAGGAGGGCGATATCCTCGCCGTCACCTTCGGTCAGCGCACGCTTACCGTGAAAGTGCTTATGGTGAAGGAAACCGTCGGCAAGGATGCCGCGGGCGAACTTTACGAGGTCATAAGCCAATAAACTGTCATATCCGACATCGCTTTTGCATATAATATAGAAAGTAACTGCGATGAGGTGTGACGAATGAACAGACAAGCGGAAGGCGCAAAAAACGAGCATTCCTTTTCGGTAAAAATGCGCAAAAACGCCCGCATAAGCGGCGTGAAGCAGGTCGTCAGCTTTGACGATAACAGCGTGCTTCTTCTTACCGAATGTGGCGAGCTTTTGGTTGAGGGGAGTGGGCTCAAGGTTGACGAGCTTAACGTTCAAAGCGGCGAGGTTGCCGTCAGCGGCGAGGTTTCTGCGCTTATATACTCCGATGATGCTCCGCGCAAAAAGAGGCGCTTTTTCGGCGGCAGGGAATGACGATACTTGAGATATCGCCCGTAGCCCTCGCGTTTTTGCTTCTTGCCTCGCTTGTGCACGGAGCGGCGGTTGCTATGCTTTACTGCGCTACGGGCGTTATGCTAAATCTTCAGCGGCTGTGGCGGCTCGACAAAACGCCGCGACCTGCGGAATGCGCAAGCCTTGCGCGATATAGCAGAGAAGAAGCAACGACGGCATACAAGCTTCTTGTGGGCGCGTGTGACCTATTTATCGTGCTTATCGCGGCGTGCCTTTTGCTCGTAGTGAATTTTATATTCAACAACGGCGTGTTTCGCCTTTTCACGATACCCGCATCCGCCCTTGGCTTTACGGCGGCAAACGCCGCGCTCGGCGGCGCGGTACGAATAATCCTTACATATTTAATATTATGTGTAAGAAAGCTCTTGCGGCTCGTTCTCGCGCCTCTTAGGCGGCTTGCGGCGGCAATATGTAATATAATAAGAAGAATATTTGCTCGCATCCGACGCTTCTTGCGTGCGGTGCGCATAAAAAGATATACTAAAATACAGCTTGGCAAGCTATCCGCCGTACAGCGCGACGGTATGCCCCCATAAACGAAAGGACGGTTAAAATGAGAGAAAACAGAAGCTACTACGATCCAAGCGAGGAGCGCGGTTCTATCGGCAAGGCGGCGATCTTTGTAAAGATAGCCCTTATTCTCACTATAGTTATGATACTCGTCATCTCTCTTAATATGCTTTTGCAGTACAGCCGTCTGCTTCAGGAGAAGGAGGCACTTGAGGCGCAGATATCCGATTGCAAGGAGGATATCGAGGAGCTTGAATATCTTATAGAAGCGCCGATGGACGAGGATTATATCATCCGCATCGCGCGCCGAAAGCTTGGCTTGGTTCTGCCCGAGGAGACCGTCTACCACACCGACGTGGGTAATTAATAAAAAAATGCTGAATGCACGCGTGCATTCATCATTTTTTTATTTTTTGTCTTTTTTTGATTTCAGCGGCGTTTTCGTTCCGTCGGGATTAAGTATCACCGTGGAGTCGAGGGTAGCGGAGAAGGATGCCCTTATCTCCGCTACGTACTCCTGACGCAGAAGCGCTTGTTCAGCCTTCTCCTCGTCGGTAAGTCCCTCTGCCTTGGATTTTCTCGCAAGGAAATTTATCCGCTCTATTTTTTCTCTTTCCATAATTAAGAACGCAGGTTGAGTCCAAGCTCCTTCTCAAGAGCCGCAAGGATCTTTGCGGATGCCTTGTCGCAATCGTCCTGCGTCAGCGTGCGATCAGCGGCGCGCAGAGTAACGCGAATGGATACGCTCTTCTTGCCCTCGCCAAGCTTCTCGCCGCGGTAGATGTCAAACAGACGCACGTCCTCGACAAGCTTTCCGCCTGCCTTTGACATAACCGCGAGTGCTGTGCCTACCTCAAGCGACTCGTCGCAAAGGAAGGAGAAATCGCGGCTTACTGCGGGGTACTTGGGAAGCGGCTTGTACTCGGTCATCTCGGTGGAAGCCGCAAAGAGCGCGGGTACGCAAAGCTCTGCAACGTATACGGGAGCGCCAAAGCCGTAGCCATCGGCAACGGTGGGGTGTACCTGACCGAGAATACCGAGGTATGCGCCGTCAGCGGCGTATATCTTCGCACAGCGACCGGGATGGAACGAGGGATCGTTGCTTTCGGCAACGTAGGAGGTCTTAATGCGCGCAACGCCCGCAAGAGCCTCAACGATACCCTTTATGGTGTAGAAATCGCAATTACCGTAAATACCGACGGTGAGCGAGGACGGCTCGTAGGGAAGCTTGCCCTCCTCGGCGTCGGGAATGTATACCTTCGCCATCTCGTAAAGACGGGCGTTCTCGTTGTTGAAGTTGTTGTTACGCGCGAGTATCTCCATCATCGAGGGGAGCGCGGTGGTGCGCATAATGCTCGTGTCCTCGCCAAGAGGGTTGGAGATAACGATGGACTTGCGGCGGCTGTCGTCAGCGGCAAGACCGAATTTATCGTAATACTTGGGGCTGATAAAGGAGAAGGTCTCTATCTCGGATACGCCCATACCGATAAGGGTAGCTTCAAGCTTCAGCTCAAAGTTCTGCTCGGCGGTGCGGCAGCCCTCGGTGGTGCGAGCGCAGATAGCGGTGGATTCAACGGTGTTGTAGCCCTTGATCCTTATAACCTCTTCCGCAAGGTCAGCCATATCCTCAACGTCGGCACGCCACGAGGGAACGGTAACGGTTGAGCCGTTGAGACCAAAGCCGAGGGAGGAAAGGGTGGTCTCCATAAACGCGGCGTCAATATCCGTGCCAAGGAAGGTGTTTATCCTTGCGGGGTCAAACTTGACCGTGCGGGCATCTGTCTTACCGGGGTAAACGTCAATGATGCCGTCTACTACCTCACCCGCACCAAGAAGCTCTACAAGCTCGCAGGCACGCTCGATAGCGGCAAGGGTGTTCTCGGCGTCAAGTCCCTTCTCAAAACGAGCGGAGCTTTCCGTGCGCATGCCCTGCTTCTTTGCGGTAACTCTTACGGATGCACCGTCAAAGTTTGCGCTTTCAAAAACTACGGTAGACGTGGTATCGGTGATCTCGCTGTTCTCGCCGCCCATAACGCCCGCAAGGGCAACAGCCTTCTTGTCGTCGGCTATAACGAGTGCGGCGGAGTCGAGCGTGTGCTCCTTGCTGTCAAGGGAGCGGAACGCTTCGCCCTCGGATGCAAGGCGTACGGTGATCGCAGAGCCGTCAAGGCACTTGTAATCAAATGCGTGCATGGGCTGACCGTATTCAAGCATTACGTAGTTGGTAATGTCAACGATGTTGTTTATGGGACGAACGCCCGATGCGCGAAGTCTTGCGCGGAGCCAAAGCGGCGAGGGGGCGATCTTAACGTTCTTTACGACTCTTGCGGTATAGCGGGGGCAAAGCACGGGAGCGTTGTTCGTAACGGAAAGATAGTTTTCTATCTTGTCGCCGTCAGCGGCGCCCTTGACTACGGGAGTGTGGAGGTTGAGCGTGCGGTCAAAGCTTACAGCCGCTTCTCTTGCAAGACCTATAACGGAGAGACAGTCGGGGCGGTTGGGAGTTATCTCAAACTCAACGGCGGTGTCGGAAAGGAGAAGCACCTCGCGGATGTCCTTACCGATGGAGTCGGCAAATTCCTCGCCGAGAATGAGAATGCCGTTGTTGTCAGCGCCGGGCATATCGTGCTCGGTAAGTCCAAGCTCGCCAATGGAGCAGAGCATACCCTCGGATGCAACGCCGCGGAGCTTGCCCGCCTTTATGGTAACGTCACCGGGGAGATGCGCGGTAGCTACCGCAACGGGAACTATAGCCCCCTCGAAAACGTTGGGCGCGCCCGTAACTATCTGAAGTTCAGCACCCTTTGCAACGTCAAGCATACATATCTGAAGGTGGTCGCTGTTTTCGTGCTTGGTTATTTTCGTGATGCGTCCAACGAGGACGTTTTCAATATCAGCGCCAAGAATTTCGAAGCCCTCGACCTTGGAGCCCGTGTCTGTCATTCTGTCGGAAAATTCCTTGGCGGTGAAGCCGTCGGTGTTTATAAATTCAGACAGCCATTCAAGAGAAAGTATCATTTCTTCGATCTCCTTTCATCAGAACTGGCTTATGAAACGAATATCGTTTTCATAAAGCAAGCGCATATCGTCAATGTGGTATTTAAGCATAGCAATTCTCTCAAGTCCAAGACCGAAAGCAAAGCCCGAATATTCCTCGGGGTCGGTGCCACAGCCCGCAAGGACCTTGGGGTGAACCATACCTGCACCGAGGATCTCTATCCAACCCTCGCCCTTGCAAAGACGGCAACCCTTGCCGCCGCAAGCGAAGCAGGAAACGTCAACCTCGGCAGAAGGCTCGGTAAAGGGGAAGTGGTGGGGACGGAAGCGGATCTTCGTTTCCTCGCCAAAGAGGTTCTTTGCGAAAAGCTCAAGCGTACCCTTAAGGTCTCCCATGGTGATGCCGCGGTCAACTACAAGACCCTCAAGCTGATGGAAAAGGGGAGAGTGCGTTGCGTCAACGTCATCGGAGCGGTAAACGCGACCGGGGGAGATTATGCGGATCGGGGGCTTCTGCTTTTCCATAACGCGCACCTGAACGGGCGAGGTCTGGGAGCGGAGCAGAATGTTCTCGGTAATGTAGAAGGTGTCCTGCGTGTCGCGCGCGGGATGATTTTCGGGGATGTTAAGAGCTTGGAAGTTGTAGTAATCATACTCGACCTCAGGACCCTCTGCGATGGAGTAGCCAAGACCGAGGAAGATCTCCTCAAGTCTGCGGCGCACAACGGTCAGGGGGTGCAGGTGTCCTACGGGGAAGGTCTCGGCGGGTGCCGTAACGTCGATCTTCTCCTTGGCAAGCTTGCTTGCAAGTTCAGCCGCCTTTGCTTTCTCGGCGAATGCCGCGATAGCCGCCTCTATCTCGACGCGCACGTCGTTTGCCATCTGACCTATAACGGGTCTTTCCTCGGCGGAAAGCTGTCCCATGCCGCGAAGCACGGCGGTAAGCTCGCCCTTTTTACCGAGGTAACGCACCTTTATCTGCTCAGGCTGCGCGTCGGGCGCATCAAGAGCCGCGAGTGCGTCGGAACGGATCTTTTGCAAAAGTTCTTTCATCGTACTCATTTTTCTTTACCTTTCAGTAATTTTATCTAAAATTTTATAAACAAAAAAATAAAACCCCATCCTGCATACATCAGGACGGAGCTATCCCCGCGGTACCACCCGAATTTTCGGCATTGAGCCAACACTCTTGCGGCGGATAACGGCGACCATCCGTATTCGGCTACAAGCGTAAGCCTTTACCGAATCTGCTCCGAAGCGAAACGCCGCTGTTTCTTCTCGCAGTCGCTTTCAGCCGTGGCGACCTCTCTGTGCCGAGTTTTGAAACGGGCAAACTTCATCATTGCATTTACCTGAAAATTATAACACAAAAAAATATAATTTACAATACTTTTTAAAGAAAAAACCTCTCAAAACGAGAGGTTTTTTACTTTTTTGATTAAATAACGCCGTTTTTCCACAAGAGGAGTGCGGCTATCGCGGCAAGCTGTAAGAAAATTATCACGGGGATCCCTATCATAAATTTCTTGTGTTGCGTCTTATGCCTTATTACCTTCATGGTCAGGTACATGAACACCGAGCCGCCGAGCGCCGAGATTATGAGCAGCGTTCTTTCGGGCGTGCGGTGCTTGGGGCGTTTTTTCGCCGCCCACTTGTCGTAAACGGTCACGAAGAGCGCGACTAACGATATTGCTGCAAAGTAGATAAGGCAAACGGGCAGGACGTATTTTTCCATATCAGTTGTACTGCCACTC
Organism: Eubacteriales bacterium; assembly: GCA_045633005.1. GTDB lineage: Bacteria > Bacillota > Clostridia > Oscillospirales > CAG-272 > CAG-390. The sequence continues at coordinate 6,246 of JAZQXT010000070.1, forward strand.
GGGACGGCTGAAGAAGTCCACCTTCGGCTCAAGCTCCTTGAGCGCGTGGTTGTCTCCAAGCATCTCGCCAAGAGTGGAGAAGGCGTTTGCCCAATCGTACAGCTCCTCGCCGACTCCGAGATATTTTGCAATATTCTCGGTGGATTCGGGAGCGATGGGGTGGGAAAGGATCGCGGCTGTCTTCATAAGGTGGAGCGCGTCAACTATCGTCTGCTTGAAGGCGTCTGCGTTAAATTCAGCCTGAAGCGCTCTCGTTCTTGCCGAAAGCTCCTTGTTGTAGAAGCGGAAGAAATCCTCAAGCAGGGGCATAACGTTTGAGAACTCAAGGCGCGACATAAGCGTTTCGTAGTTCAGAAGAACGTCGTCACAAAGCTCCTTGATGCTTGCGCTGACCTCGCCCACGGGCATGGTCGCGTCGCCGCCGTTGTACTGCTGGAAGGTGTAGAATGTCGTTCTTATAGCGCGGTTCAAGAGATTTGTAAACATCGCGTATTCCTTGTAAACGGGATCGCCTTCCTTGTTTTCCTTGTCTGGATTGTAGGGCTTCGGTCTGAACGGCACGCTTGCCTTGTGCAGACCAAGTCCGAGGAAGTGGGAGCGAAGCTGTTCGGGGGAATAGTATTCAAGAAGCTCCTTTGCCATCGGCGGCTTTATTGCGCCGCTGCTGCTTGCCTTCTTGTCAAAGAAAAGAATGTGCTTGTTGGAAATAATGTTGGGAACGGTAAAGTGCCAGCCCTCGCTTCCGTCCTCAAGAGCCTTGAACATCGCCATCTCGGCAAGAGCGTAGAAGTAGATGTTGTCCTCGCCGATGAACTGGAATACCTTGGCGTTTTCGTCGTCGCACCACCAATCCTTCCAGTTTTCAGCGGGCAGTCCCTTTTTCTTAAGGTACGCCTGTGTAAAGGAGATGGGCGCCCAAAGGGATTCGGGCCATACCCAGAAGGTGAGGTCCGACATACCGTCAAGCTCGGGAACGGGAACGCCCCATTCGATGTTACCCGAAAGACGGAAGGGAACTATAGTCTTGCCCGTGCGATATCTTATCTCGTCGTTGGCAAGAAGCTTTACAGCCGCCTCTCTGTCCTCAAGGGTGGCGAAGGTTATCTTCGCGTTCTTCTGCGCGTTGTTTACCTCGATCTCGTACTTGAAATCCTTAAGGATAGCCTCGGCGCGCTCCTGATCCTCCTGCTTTATCTGAACGGCAGGCTTTTTAAGGAACTCGTCGCAGATAACGGTGGTGAAATCGCGTATTGCCTCGTTATCCTCCCAGCCTTTGTTAAGGCTTACGAGGTAATCGAAGTATTTGTTCATATCGAAGTACCAGTTGCTTACGTTCTTAAGCACGGGCTTCGTGCCCGACAGTGTGCTTACGGGAGCAATAAGGTCCTCGGGGAAATACTGGTGACCGAGTGAGCATTCGTCGGCGTAGCCATGCTCGGACTTGCAGCCCGCTATGGGGCATCTTCCGACGACCTGACGGCCGTTAAGGAAAACGCCAAGCTCTTCGTCAAAGAACTGTGCGGTGGAAAGGGGCTTTATACTGCCGCTTTCGTAAAGCTGACGGAAGAAAACGTCGCTGTATTCGGTGTGCGTCTTGCCGCACTCGCCAAGTGCGGATGCGCCGAAGTAGGAAAGGCTTATCAGGTAGTTGTCAAGAGTTTCTTTCTGACGGGTGTGGTTGAACTCAACGAATTCGGGAACGGTGCCGTCCACCTTTCCCGCTTCCTTCAGCTCGCGGAATTTCTCAACGATGGGCGAGCCGTAGCAGTCGGTTCCCGAAACGAATATTACGTTGTCCGCGCCTATTCTGTCGCGCATAAAGCGGGCAAACACGTCGGCGTGAACGAACACGCCGCCGATGTGACCGAAGTGAAGCTCCTTGCTTCCGTAGGGCATTCCCGCGGTGATCAGCACGCGCTTGGGAAAATCGGGTCTTTTGGTAATCTTTTTCATTTTATATCACCTCTGTCAAAGGGAACTTGCAAAATTTTTAACTCTTTCGACCGCACGCTCGTAGCCGAGGATGCCGATGACGGTAAAGAGGTCGGGCGCGTTCATTCTGCCCGTGATAGCAACGCGGATGAACATACTTACGTCCGCAACGCTTCCGCGGAACGCCTCTGGCGTTGCCTTGTATTGCTTCATATCGGTAGCGTAGCCAAGCTCGCTTGCAATAGTCTTGATCTTTTCAAACCACGCGTTGGAATCGTCGTTCATATCAAGCGTTGCCGCAAACTTTTCAAGCGCCGCCTTCACGTCGGCACGGTCAAAGGAATCGGGGATAGCGTCGGTAACGGTGAAGTAATCGTCGTAGAAGAAGCCGATAAACGCCTTGACCTCGTCAAATCTGCCGAAGTCCTTACGGGGCTTCTTGCCGCCTCTGCCGATGGAGAGGATAGCCTTTGCGTAATCCGCGTCTGCGGAAAGCTTTTCGGCAAAGTCAGCATCGTATTCCTTCGCCCAGTCGAGCAGGAGAGCGTAGACCTCGTCCGCACTCATCTTGGAAAGCACGTTCTTTGAAACGTCGCCAAGCTTTACGATGTCGAAAAGACAGCCCGAAACGCTCATCTTATTGATGTTGAACTTAAAATCGGTGTAGGGCTTGTCAGCGTTGGCAAGTCTCCACTCCTCAAAGTTCGAGTTAAGAACGGTAAGCAGGTATTCGGCAACTGCGGCGGGCGCGTAGCCGAGGCGGGAATAGTCGCTCATATTTGCGCCAAGGTCGCGCTTGGAGAGCTTTTTCTTGTTTCCGTTTTCGTCAAGCTGCATTATCTGCGCCGTGTGCAGATACTTGGGAAGCTTAAATCCGAGATAGCGGAACAGCATAATGTGCTTTGCTACGCTCGGCAACCACTCCTCGCCGCGAATAACGTGCGTGGTGCGCATCAGGTGATCGTCCACCGCGTGTGCAAAGTGGTAGGTGGGGATTCCGTCGCTCTTGAGAAGCACGAAGTCCTCGTCGTTTTCGGGAATTTCAAGCTTGCCCTTTACAAGATCGCCAAAGGGCGTTTTCTTCTCGGGGTCTCCGTCAGCAAGTATACGAAGGACGAATTTGTTGCCCTCGGCAAGATTGCGCTCAACGTCCTCTATAGTGAACTCGCGCATCTTCATCTGCGCCGCTTTTTGCTCGGCGTTTGCATCGTCGCTCCATTCCTTGGCTTTGACTTCCGCCTTTTTATCGACGGCTTCAAGTGCTTGAAGCTCCTCGTCGGTGGTGAAGCAGGGGTACGCCTTGCCCTCCTCAACGAGCTTCTTTGCGTAGACGTGATATATCGCGGCACGCTCGCTCTGCTTGTAAGGTCCGTACGCGCCGTTGTCAACGATTTTTCCGTTTTCGTCAACGGTTGCGCCCTCGTCAAACTTTATTCCGTAGCGTGCAAGGGTGTTTATAAGGTTTTGTGCCGCACCTGGGATCTCACGCTTTGCGTCGGTGTCTTCGATACGAAGGAAGAAAACGCCGCCCGACTGATGCGCCAGACGCTCGCCTACCATCGTCTGATAAACGCCGCCGAGATGAACGTAGCCCGTGGGGCTGGGGGCGAATCTCGTTACCTTTGCGCCCTCGGGGAGGTTGCGCTGGGGGTATCTTTCCTCAAGCTCCTCGGGCGTGGCGGTCACGTCGGGGAAGAGCAGGTTTGCTAAATGCTTGTAGTCCATAATATATCCTTTTCCTTTAATAATTTTTCATTCTTTTCAGTGCTTGCGCGTTTTTTATCCTGCACGGCTCGCCGTGACCGGGGAAGAGCATTATCTCGCCGTCAAGTGCGGAAAGCCGTTCAAGCGAGCTTTTTAGCGTTACGGGGTTTCCCGTGGGAAGATCGTATCGCCCAAAGCCCTCGGCAAATACCGTGTCACCGCAGACGAGCGCGTTTTTCCACAAAAAAGCCACCGATCCGCGCGTGTGTCCGGGCAGATGAAGTACGGTCAAACACTCGTCCCCGACGGCTATCTCGTCACCCTCAAAGAGCAATCGCTCGGCACTTTCAAACGTTTCCGCGCGACCGACGATGTAAGGGGATAGGTTAAGTGATGGCGAAGCCAAAAACTCGGCATCGTCCGCCCCGACCATAAGCGGTGCGCCGTATCTTGCGCGTAAAGTGCCAAGCGTCAGGGTGTGGTCTGCGTGTCCGTGCGTAAGCAGTATGGCGGTAAGTGTGGTGTTTTCTTTTTCCAGCACCGAGAGTATGCGCTCCTCGGAAACCGCGGGGTCTACCACAGCCGCCGCGCCGCCCGATATTAAAACGTAGGTGTTGGCTTCGTGTCCAACGCCCGCAAGTGTGATGACCTTCATAACGGGAAAGCCTTTCGTAAACAGAGTATAATCAATATATTTTATCACAATATTTTAGTTTTGTCTATATCTTAATATAAAATTATTATCGATTTTGTTTCTAAAAAATACATCACACGCCCGAAGTGCAAAAAAATACGAAATTAACGCGTATTTTTATCAAAAACACTTTTTTATGTCTTAAAAATGTGATATAATAATCAAAGTATAACTTTTTGCAAGGAGGTATGAACGTGAAAAAGATACGAAAAGTGATATCGCTGATTCTCGCGGCGGTGCTTACGCTCGCGCTCATTCCTTGCTTTTCCTCGCAAGCCGCGTCGGAATACGCGGGAAGCGTGTATCAATGCAAGCTCGACGAGAACGGCACGCTGACCGTTAGCGGAACGCTTGAGCATAAGGTCGCAACGCAGTACAAGGATGCCGAGCTTGTGCTTTACCGTATGCGCCCGTGGGAGAGTACGACCGCGGCGATAAAGGACGGCACTCCGATAAAAAGAGCGGCGATGTCAATGCGCTTTGAGTTTAAGGTTTCCTGCAACAACGTCGCGGACAGACTTTCAATGTACGTCGTGGCTTTGCAAAGCGATTCCGAAACGATCATCGTTGCGCCGCCGAAATACGCGGATTGTGAGAGTGCTCCCTCCGCCTCCGACGGATTTAAGGGAGTGAACACCAAGGACCACGTTACGGCGGTCAATTCCGACGCGTCAAGCGCTATCGTGGACGTTGAGCTTGATAAGCTGAAAAGCGAAAGCAGAAACGGCTATTTTTATACCGTGGACGGCGAGATGTTCTATTTCGACCGCGCGTACATAGACAGTCTTGATAAGGCGGTTCGTTCCTACTGCGCCGCGGGCGCAAACGTGTATCTCAGGTTTCTTTTGCCAAGCGATGGTGCGCATACCGAGTTCTCGGTGGATAATAGCGTACCCGCTATATATAAAAGCATCTATCTGCGAAGCGACAGCGCGCTCGTCTCGCTTTACGCTCACGTGTATTTCCTTTGCGAGAGATACGGCGGCGGCGCGGACGGCAAAATAAGCGGACTTATAATAGGCAGAGGACTCAACGAGCCGTTGAAGTATAATTACAGCGTGGACGTGGGCGACGGATATTGCAGAATGATCGCATCCGCCTTCACCGTAGTCGGCGCGGCGGCATACGATGCGTCGGGCGGCACGCTTTCGCTCGTTCTTCCCGTGACCGATAAAATGGCGGGCGGCGAGCCCGATTTTCAAAGCTTCGTTATGAAGATCGGAGATTATCTTTCCGAACGCACGACCTTGCGCATCGCGGTAATGGCTGAAAGCACGCACAACCCGTACGGACTTTACGACGATTATTTTTACGTCGAGGATACGGGAGATATAGATGCGGATTTTACCACTCCCGCACCCGAGGAAACGCTTGTTCCCGACACGGAGCCACCCTCCGAACCCGAAATGAGCGCGCCCGACGAGACCGTGGCTTCTCCCGAAACCACGTTCTCTCCCGACACTACTTTGTCTCCCGAAACCACTGCTTCGCCCGAATTTACGACCTCGCCCGACACAAGCGCGGAGGAAACGCAGGAGCGTCCGCTTCCCACTCCCACACCCGATGGCGCGCCGTATTTCTGCGCAGATAACACAAGTGTATTTCTCGATGCGCTTGATCGTATAAGTGCCAAGTGCGACGCCGTTTGCAAGGAATATTTATGGTGCTGGTATCCCGACGAAAATACCGTTGATACGGCACTCACCGTGGGATATTCCTACGGATATATGAGCCTTGCGGCGGCTGGCGCGGCGGCGTTTATCGTCTCGTTTGAGGACGTGGGCGGATATGGAATATCAAGGATATCTCACCTTTTTAAGTACGTAGATACGAAAACCTCCCACAAGGAGACCGCGTATTCGCTTTCCGTTTTTGGCGTGGGTAGCTGGTCGGATATTATTTTCGGCATCAAAGGCACCACGGGCATATACCGCGAGGTCATAGAGCCGCCCATAACGAGCGGGGAAGTGAATTGCAAGGGAAGCGTAAATATATGGGATTTCACTTCCCAAAGCGGAACGGACGGCTGGTACGGCGGCTTTAACTGCTCGTCGCTCAAAAGCGTAACGGGGGATAGCGGAAAATATCTTAAAGCAAGCCTCGTTTCCGCCGATGCGGGCGAGTATGCCGATATCGGTTATATCGGTGCAAACTCAAATCTTGCTCTGTATAGCGACAGTATTTCGTTTGACCTTGCCTGCCCCGGCGAGCAAAATGAAATATTTGAAATAATGATAAGGCTTTACACTAATAAGGAAAGCGTTGAAGCCAAGACAACCGTCAGGGGCGGCGAGCGCGCCTTACTGACGTTGGATACGTCGGAAATATCCACCGACGCCACGGTCGATTCGATGCGCCTATGCGCCAAGCGCGTTACGGGCGATGGGGATTACGAGCTTCAGCTTTATAAGGTGTCGATAAACAGTATGAAATACAGCTCGTCGGAGCTTTCCGCCGTGCTTGACGCGGCGCGCGACGATCTTCTTGGCGACGATAACGACGGCACGGTGTTTGGCAGAGCGCTTATCGCGGTAGTGATTCTTGCGGCGGCAAGCCTGCTTACCGTGGCGCTCACTATGTCGGCTGACAAAAAACGAAAAAACAATACCTCAAAAAAGAAGGGAAATTGAAATGAAGGACATTGAAAGAAACCTCACTATGCTCTGCGATTTTTATGAGCTGACTATGGCGAACGGATATTTCAAGTGCGGTCTTAAGGATACCTATACCTACTTTGACGTATTCTTCCGCACCAATCCCGACGGCGGCGGATACGCTATCGCGGCGGGACTTGAGCAGATCATTTCGTATATTAACGATCTGCGCTTCACCGCGCGTGATATTGAGTTTTTGCGCTCCAAAAATCTCTTTGACGAGGAATTTCTCGCGTATCTTGCGGATTTCCACTTCGACGGTGACGTTTGGGCTGTTCCCGAGGGAACGGTCATATTCCCCGGTGAGCCGCTTATCACCGTGAGAGCCAAGGCTCCGCAGGCGCAGTTTATCGAAACCTACGTTCTGCTTCAGTTCAACCACCAGTCCTGCATAGCGACCAAGACTACAAGGATAGTTCGCGCGGCAGAGGGCAGACCGATAAGCGAGTTCGGTTCAAGACGTGCACAGGGCGCGGACGGTGCAATACTCGGCGCAAGAGCGGCGTATATCGGCGGCTGTGCGGGTACTGCCTGCACGATAACGGACGAATATTACGGCGTTCCCGCAACGGGTACTATGGCGCATTCGTGGGTGCAGATGTTCCCCGACGAGTACACCGCGTTTAAGACCTATTGCGAGATATATCCCAATAACGCAACGCTTCTCGTTGACACCTATAACGCGCTTGAATCGGGTATACCCAACGCCATTCGCGTTTTCAAAGAGATACTTGAGCCTCGCGGCATTAAAAAATGCGGCATCCGCATTGACTCCGGCGACATCACCTATATCACCAAGAAGGCAAGAAAAATGCTTGACGCGGCGGGGCTTGATTACTGCAAGATAGTAGTTTCAAACTCCCTTGACGAGAAGATAATACGCGATATCATCCGTCAGGGCGCGTGCGTTGACGCATTCGGTGTAGGCGAGCGCCTTATCACCTCCAAGTCCTCTCCCGTTTTCGGCGGAGTTTATAAGCTCTGCGCCATCGAGGCTGCCGACGGCACCGTGATCCCCAAGATAAAGATAAGCGAGAACACCGCAAAGATCACCACCCCCCACTTTAAAAAGGTATACAGACTCTACAACCGCGAAAACGGAAAGGCGGAGGCTGACCTTATCTGCCTTTACGACGAGGAATTGGACGATAGCGGCGCTATCGAGATATTCGACCCCATCTATACTTGGAAGCGCAAGGTGCTTGAAAACGTAAAGGCTGTGCCGCTTCTTGAGCCGATTTTCGTCGGCGGCAAGCAGGTATACACCGTCCCCGATATCAACGACTCCCGCCGCCGCTGTGCCGAGCAGCTTGAATCTATGTGGGATGAGGTGCTTCGTTGGGAAAATCCCCACAATTACTACGTTGACCTTTCCGAAAAGCTTTGGAATATCAAAAACGATATGCTCCGAAAGCTCAGAAATAAAACCTGACTATAAGTGCGGCGCGAGGAAAACCCTCGCGCCGCTTTTTTGTAGAAAAACGTCGATTCCTATTGACTAATTATAAATAATATATTATAATAAAACAGTATGTTTATAATTTCCCGCGGGATTTATCCATAGAGGTGATAGAGTTGTTTTTTGCTGATATTTTCTTTTTATATTGCTTCCTGCCGATATGCGTAGCCGTCTATATGATGGCTAAAAAGATAGAGTATAGGAACGTCGTGCTGATAGTTTTTTCGCTGTTATTCTATTCGTTTGGCGAGCCGCTTATGATCTTCTTGCTTCTCGTCAGCGTACTTATAAATTTCCTTCTTGCAAGGATAATCGACTTCAAGCGCGGTGAGCGGGCGGCAAAGATAGCACTTGCATTCGCCTTGGCTTATGATATAGGAATGCTTGCGGTATTTAAGTATACCGACTTCATTATAGATAATATCAACGGTATAACGGGTCTTTCCATCTCCCCGTCGGGAATATCCCTGCCGCTCGGTATCAGCTTTTACACCTTCCAGATAATCTCGTACGTCGTTGACGTTTATTGGGAGAGGGTGGACGTGCAGACCAAGTTCCACAAGCTTCTTCTTTACATATCCCTGTTCCCACAGCTCGTGGCAGGACCTATTGTAAGGTACTCCACCGTTGCCGCCGAGATAGACAACCGCACCGTAACGATCAGCGACCTTACCGCAGGTGCTACGCGCCTGATCTTCGGACTTTCCAAGAAGGTGCTTTTGGCGAACAGCCTGAATCTCGTGGTCGGCGAGTTTTTCGGCAAGGATCTGACGCAGACTACCGTTCTCGGGACGTGGCTTGGCGTTATCGCATACTCGATGTACGTTTATTTCGATTTTTCGGGATACTCGGATATGGCAATAGGTATGGGAAGGATGTTTGGCTTCCACTTCGACGAGAATTTCCGCCATCCGTTTATGTGCCGCTCCATAGCGGAGTTCTGGCAGAGGTGGCACATCTCGCTCGGTAGCTTTTTCAGAGATTACCTGCTGTATATTCCGCTCTTTGGCAAGCGCCGTCAGGTGCTTTCGCTTTTCCTCGTTTGGTTCACAACGGGACTTTGGCACGGCGCAAGCTGGAACTTCGTGCTTTGGGGACTTTACTTCGGCGTGTTCCTCTTTATCGAAACGAAGATCGGCAAAAAACGCCTGAAAAAAGTACCTACCGTCATTATGCATATCTACAACAAGCTGGTAATTATAATCGGATTTGGCATTTTCAGGTTTGAAAGTATGTCGGAGCTTGGCAATTTCTTCAAGAACCTTGTCGGAGCAAACGGCAACGCATTTACAAACGGCGATACGAAGGATGTCTTTATGAAATACGTTTTCGTTATTGTGGTATCCGTGCTCGCCTGCTTCCCGATCATTCCCTTTATCAAGTCGAAGCTTGAAAAGGCGACTCCCAACCAACAAGGTCTTGCTGTACTCGGCGCTACCGCAGTGGCTTTGGCTCTGCTTTTCATAAATACCGCCGTACTCGTAGCAACCTCGTCATCCAATAACCCCTTCCTTTACTGGCGTTTTTAACGCAAAACAGGAGATAGTCAATGAATAAAAAATTAGCAATAACTATAAGCTGTACCTTGCTTGTGGTAGCATTCGTGCTGATGTTCGCAGTGTGCGCACTCTTCCCGCGTACTACGGAGTCAGACCACAGTATGCTCAAGGAATTCCCCGAGCTTACGCTCGAATCAGTCATAAGCGGAAAATTCTTCTCCGAATTCACCGCTTGGTTTACCGATACTGTTTTTGCCAGAGACAAGTGTGTTGATATCAATTCAAGCTTCCGCGGATTCTTCGGTATAATGCCCGAGGAGCAGGTCTTTATAAACGACGGCGCGGCAACGGGCTCAAACGGGGATCTCATTATGGACGACGAATACGAGGACGATTGGGTCCCCGATGACTACGAGGACGAGGAATACGAGGACGAGACTACTCCCATCACCACCGTTCCCTCTACCACACCGCCTTCCTCATACGATCCCGACGCCACCACTTCTCCCGATGCAGAAACGACCGTCCCCGTTACAACTCCTCCCGAAACTACGATGGTGGAGATAACGCAAGCCCCCGTTGGCGAGGAGATATCCGACGGTATTCTCATTATGGGTACTCGCGCTATGGAGATATACTACGGAAGCAAAAAGAACGCGGCTGATTACGCAACTATCCTTAACAGCTTCGCGGCAAAGGTCGGAAGCGGTGTTAAGGTATATTCAATGGTCATCCCCAAATCCTGCGGACTTTATCTTGGCGACTCCAAGACCTCGTATGCAAAGTACGTTACGCGCACCACGCGCGACCTTGACGCACATAAGGAAGCTCTTTCGGGAGTGACGTATATTCCCGTTTACGAGGCGCTGTTGCCCCATAAAAATGAGGAAATATATTTCCGCACCGACCACCACTGGACGGGTCTTGGTGCGTACTACGCCGCCGAGGCGTTTGCCAATATTGCGGGTGTTGATTTTATGCCCCTTTCCTCATACACGAAAAACGTACGCCCAGGCTACGTCGGAACGATGTATAAGTACACAAATTACAGCCCCACTCTTCTCAATAACCCCGAGGATTTCGTTACCTACGTTCCCAGCACTCCCTACACAGTAACCAAGTACAATACCAAGCTGAAAAGCGGCAAGGCAAGGGATAGCATATTCTATTCCGTGCCCGACAGCAAGCGCAGTAGCTGGTATTCTACGTATCTTGGCAACGATAGCTATTCCTTTATCATAAAGTCGGGCACTTGTCAGAACGGCAGAAAGCTGCTCATCGTCAAGGATAGCTACGGAAACGCACTCTCTCCCTATTTTATGAACTCCTTTGAAGAAATTTACATAGTAGACGGACGCTATTTCGAGGTAGGACTCGTTTCCCTCGTTCAGAGCAAGGGCATAACCGACGTTCTGTTTGCGGAATGCACCTTTAGCGCCGTCGGCGGATACAGAAATAACGTCAAGGCACTTATATCATGAAAAAACTTTGTATAGCATTGCTTTCGGTGTTGTTTACCATACTTATAGTGATGTCGTTTAACGTGCTTTATCGCAAGTCCGCAAGCGGGGACAGTCTGCTTGGATCAAACGGCACGAGCGAGCAGCTTAAAAACGACGTCGTTACGCCGAGCGAAATCACGAACGAGGATACCGTTTCCCCCGAGACTACGGTGATTCCCGAAACCACGGTCGTTCCCGAAACTACGGTCGTTCCCGAAACGACGGTAGCTCCCGAAACTACGAAAAAACCTGAAACCACGAAAGCTCCCGAAACGACGAAAAAGCCCGAAACAACGAAAGCTCCCGAAACGACGAAAAAGCCCGAAACCACGAAAGCTCCCGAAACGACGAAAGCCCCCGAGACTACAGCTCCGCCCGTCAGCGATAAGCCGTATCTTTACAACGGTGACGGCGTGCTCATCGTCGGAACTCGCGCTATGGAGCAGTTCTTCGGCTCGAAGTCAAGGTGCGTCACCACCGCCGAGCATATAAACACCTTCAAACAGCGCGTCGGCGCGGGCGTTAACGTTTTTGCTATGGCGATCCCCACGGCATCGGGACTTTACGCCCCCACTACGAAATATTCAACTTCGCTTACGAGAACGGAGAATTGCTTTGCCGCATTTCGCGACGCACTCGTTGACGTAACGTATATCGACACGCTGAACGTTCTGCGTCAGCATACCGACGAATATATATATTTCCGTACCGACCATCACTGGGCGGCGCTTGGCGCGTATTATGCGTGTCAGGAATTTGCACGCACGGCGGACTTGCCCTTTACTACCATAGAGGGCTTTAACAAAAAAGAGGTCGGAACGTTCCTCGGCTCTATGAACAGATATACGGACTATTCGCTTCCCGCTATAAAGAACAACCCCGACACGATGATATGCTACGAGCCGCTTCAGGAATATACCTGCGACTATTATTCAAGGGATAAATTCAAGCTGAAAATGTCGAACAAAACGCTCTTTGGCACGGCGAAGGGATATACGCGCTTTATTTACGGCGACTCATACGTTGCACATATCAAGACGGGCGTAAACAACGGCAGAAAGCTCATAGTCCTTAAGGAATCCTACGGCAACGCGCTTGCCCCCTTCCTCATCAGCTCGTTTGAGGAGGTCTATATTATAGATATGCGTTATTTCCAGCTCAACATCCTTGATTTTATTAAGGACAAGGGCGTAACGGACGTTTGCTTCTCAATGTGCGCCTTTACGGTAAACGGAAGCAACCGCAAGCATATTCTTCGATTAACTGAAATTTGAGAAATAGAGGCAGAAATTGAAAGAACTTGAATACCCCTTTGACTCCTCGCTGATACTCTCGAAGCGCAAAAAGCTTCGCCGCGAGCTTCTTGAGGACGGTCAGCCGAGGATAAAAAAGAAGATAGCCGTGCTTGGCGGCTCTACCACCTCCGATATCGTAAAAACGCTTGATTTGTTTTTGCTGAACGAGGGTATTGAGGCAGAGCTTTGGGAGTCCGAGTATAACCGTTGGTGGCAGGATGCCGTATTCGGCACGCCCGAGCTTGACGAGTTCGCTCCCGACGTTATATATATCCATACCTCGTGGCGCAATATAGAGCATTATTTTCCGAGCGTTGGCTCAAAGGAGAATGCCGACGCGCTCGCCGCAGAATGCTTTTCATATTTTGAAAAGGCTTGGGCGGCGCTCTCCCGCTACAATTGCCCTATAATACAGAACAATTTTGAGCTTCCCCCGTACCGACTCATGGGTAACCGCGATTGCTGGGATGAGTTCGGCGCATCGCGCTTTATCGCGCTTATGAACGAGCGCCTTGGCGAGTATGCGAGAGGGCATAACGGCTTTTATATAAACGACCTCGCCTACACCGCCGCCGCGTACGGACTTGACGCGTGGCACGATATGCAGGTCTGGTATATGTATAAGCTCGCTATGGCGCTTGACGCAGTTCCGAGCGTGGCGTTCTCTGTTTCGAGGATAGTGAAATCCATATTTGGTAAAAATAAAAAGACCGTCACCGTTGACCTTGACAACACCCTCTGGGGCGGCGTCGTTGGTGACGACGGAGTTGACGGCATCCAAATAGGCAGGGAAACTGCCGAGTCCGAGTGCTTTGAGGAATTTCAGAAGTATCTTAAAAAGCTAACCTCCATCGGCATAATGCTTACCGTATCGTCAAAGAACGATCACGAAAACGCGATAGCGGGGCTTAATCACCCAGAGGGAATACTTCGCCCCGACGATTTCATCTCGATAAAGGCGAATTGGAATCCCAAGGACAGAAATATCGCGGCGATAGCGCACGAGATGGATCTCGGCGCGGATGCCTTCGTATTTCTTGACGATAACCCCACCGAGCGCGCACTTGTCAGCCGCTCGATAAAGGGTATCGCCGTCCCCGAAATGACGTCTCCCGACACCTATATTCGCACCGTGGACAGAAACGGTTATTTTGAGCTTACCACGTTTTCTGCCGACGATACCAAGCGTAACGATATGTACCGCGCCAACTCACAGCGCGCACAGCTTCAAAGCGAGTTTGCGGATTACGGCGAATATCTTTTAAGCCTTGATATGAGAGCGGAGATACTTCCGTTTTCCGAGGTCTATATCCCGCGCATAACCCAGCTCACCAACAAATCCAATCAGTTCAATCTTACCACCAAGAGATACACCCAAACGCAGATCGAGGCGGCGGCGAACGATGAAAATACGCTGACGCTTTACGGCAAGCTGACCGACAGCTTTGGCGACAATGGCGTAGTTGCCGTAACGATAGCAAGGCTTGATGGCAAGGTGGCGGATATCGAGCTGTGGCTTATGAGCTGCCGCGTGCTTAAAAAGGATATGGAGTACGCAATGCTTGACACCCTCGCCGCAGAATGTATCAGCCGAGGCGTCGAGAAGATAGTGGGACACTACTATCCTACTGCTAAAAACTCAATGGTAAAGGATCTGTTTGCGGACTTCGGCTTTACAAAGACCGCCGAGGACGCGGACGGAAATACCGCGTGGGAGCTTTCCCTTGACGGATATAAGAACAAAAACAGATATATTAAAGTAAATCCCTAAAGGAGAATAATAATGACACAGAACGAGATTATTGCAGGTCTTACGGAGATATTCCACGACGTTTTCGACGATGACAGCATCGTCGTTACGCGTGAGCTTACCGCTGATGACGTAGAGGATTGGGACAGCCTTGAGCATATCAACCTCATCGGCGCAGTAGAGCGTAAATATAAGATACGTTTTTCGATGAAAGAGGTGTCCTCGATGAAGAACGTCGGCGAGATGATAGACATCATCGCAGAGAGAGCAAAATAAAAAGAATTGCGGGCTTGCAAGCCCGCAATTCTTTTTATTTTTTCAGCTCAAGCGTGCGCTTGTAAGCGGCTGTCACGGCGTTCATCGCGGCTGAACGGAAGCCGCAGTCCTCAAGGGCGTGTACGCCCGCGATGGTGGTTCCGCCGGGACTGCAAACCGCGTCCTTAAGTGCGGCGGGGTTGCCGTTCTCGCGTACCATCTTTGCCGCGCCGAGTATCATCTGGGCGGCGTATTTCGTTGCCTGCTCGCGCGTAAGACCGCATTCAACGCCCGCGTCGGCAAGCGCCTCGGCGAAGATGTAAGCAAAAGCAGGTCCGCAACCCGAAACCGCGCTTGCGGCGTCTATTTTGTCCTCGCTTATCTCGTCAACGAGTCCCGCGTTTGCGAGAAGCGCAAGGAACTGCGCCTTTTCGGCATCACTAACGCCGTCGGAGTAGGAGCAGAGTATCATACCTTCGCCAACCGCCGCAGGTGTGTTGGGCATTATGCGAATGACCTTGCACTCATATCCGAGCGCGTCCGTTATGCTTTTCTTGGTAAGTCCCGCCGCCATCGTAACGAGGATGAAATCGTCGTTTGCGGCAAGCGAGTCCTTTATAAGTCCGAGCGTCGTAGCCATTCCTTGCGGCTTTACGCCGAGGAAAATGAACTTTGAAGCGGCGGCAAGTGCGCCGATTTCAAGGGCGGTCGCACCGTGCTTTTCGGAAATCGCGCGAACCTTCGCGCTGTCAAGGTCGCAAAGTGCAACCTTATCGCCGCCGATAGCGGAGCAAACGGCGTTTGCAAGCGTTCCGCCCATATTTCCGCATCCTATAAATCCTGCAATATATTTCATTTTAGCACCTTATCTTATCTGTCCTTTTCCGCGGACGGTGTATTTGTATGAGGTCAGCTCGCAAAGACCCATAGGGCCGCGCGCGTGAAGCTTTTGCGTGGAGATTCCGATCTCACAGCCAAGCCCGAACTCGCCGCCGTCGGTGAAGCGCGTGGAAGCGTTTACGTATACAGCCGCGCTGTCAACTCTGTTAAGGAAGCTCTCGGCGGCATCCGCGTCGGCGGTTACGATAGCGTCGCTGTGGTGCGTGGAATGCTCACCTATGTGCGCGATAGCCTCGTCAAGGCTGTCAACGGCGCGTACAGCCATAACGTAATCAAGAAATTCGGTATCAAAATCCGCATCCGTCGCATCAGTTCCGCTGATATAAGCGGCGGCAGAGCTGTGAACGCGAAGCTCGACGGGGGCAAGCCCCTTTGCGGCTCTGTCCTCAACGAGTCGCTTTGCAAGGCGGGGCAAAAATTCGGGAGCTATGCTTGAGTGAACAAGGCACACCTCGGCGGCGTTGCATACCGACGGGCGCGATGTCTTGGCGTTTTCAACGATGTTAAGCGCCATATCGATATCAGCCGCGGCATCAACGTAGATGTGGCAGATGCCCGTTCCCGTCTGAATGCAGGGAACTTTGGCATTCTCAACGCAATGGCGGATAAGTCCTGCGCCGCCGCGCGGAATCAGCGCGTCAACGTAGTCGATAGCGTTCATAAGCTCTGCCGCGCCCGCGCGGGAGTTATCCTCAAGTATGTTTATCGCATCCTCAACGCCGAAGGGAGCAACCGCCTCACGCAGTATTTTAACGATCTGCGCAGATGTCACGCCCGCCTCCTTGCCCGACTTCAGTACGCACACGTTGCCGCTCTTAAAGCAGAGTGCGGCGGCGTCCGAGGTCACGTTGGGGCGGCTTTCGTAAATGATTCCGATAACGCCGATCGGAACGCTCACTCTCGTTATCTCAAGTCCGTTGGGGCAGGTATGCTCGGCGAGCGTGCGTCCGAGCGGGGAGGGGAGAGCCACGACCTCGCGTATACCGTCAGCCATGCCCTTGATCCTTTCGGGAGTAAGGCGCAGACGGTCTATCATAACGGGAGCTATCTTGCCTGCCGCCGCCTCGCATTCTGCGGCGTTTGCGGCAAGAATTTCGTCGGCGTTAGCCTCAAGAGCATCCGCCATAGCAATAAGGGCGGCGTTTTTATCGCTGTCCGAGAGAAGAAGCAAAGCCTGCTTTGCGGCTTTTGCGCGCTTTAATATTTCAATAGTAGTCATTTTATTTCTTTCCTTTGAACAAAGTGCAACGGGGTGAATCGTTTTCGGTTATCGCGTAAAGTATCTTCGGGTCGCTTCCGTTGGCTATTATCATATCACAGCCGCTTTCGGTACAGATTTGAGCCGCGTGGAGCTTCGTGTGCATTCCGCCCGTGCCGAGAGACGAGCCGCTACCGCCGCCGAGAGCCATTATCTCGTCGTTTATCTCCTCAACTACGCTAAGGAGCGTGGCGGAGGGATCGGTGTGCGGGTCTGCGGTAAAGAGTCCGTCGATGTCGGAAAGCAGAATGAGAAGGTCTGCCTTCGCGCTGACGGCAACGAGAGCCGAAAGGGTGTCGTTGTCACCGACCTTTATCTCCTCTGTGGCGATCGTGTCGTTTTCATTGATTATGGGTAACACGCCAAGCTCAAGCAAACGCGCGAGGGTGTTGTTGAAGTTCTCGTGTCTGTCCTCGTGCGAGAAGTCCGAACCCGTCAGCAGTATCTGCGCAACCGTGTGATTGTATTTTGAAAAGAGCTTGTCGTAGGTATACATCAGTTCGCATTGACCTACGGCGGCGGCAGCCTGCTTCGTGGCTATGTCCTCGGGGCGCTTTGCAAGCGCAAGCTTTCCGACGCCCATACCGATAGCACCGCTTGAAACGAGAATTATCTCGTGTCCCGCGTTTTTGATATCGGAGATTATTTTGCACAGCTCCTCCGTGCGCCTGATGTTAAGCCTGCCCGTCGAGTGAGCAAGCGTCGATGTTCCGACCTTGATAACTATTCTCATGATCTTGTCCGTCCGTTATATTTTTTCCGCAACCGAGAAGTCGCGGCAGAGTGGTAAAAACAATTCTTCCTTATATTATAACACACATAAAAAGATATGTCAATATTTACTTGCGCTCCGCAAAAACGAAAAAGGCAGTCGAATTGACTGCCCGTGTTATTTCAGATCTTCGGCTTTGAAAGTAGCGTATCCTTCGTAATGATAGCTTGTATCTATGCCCTTCATAAACACCTGTCGGTCATTTACCTTGTCGGTGAGAGCACCTTTCAAAAGGTGCTTGATCTCAATATCCTTTATAGGACTTCTTTCCATAGCGAGAAGATAGTCCTCTTTATCCACGCAACTCCAATCCACAACCATTCCAAGCTCGCTTTTTAATATATGGTCAAGCCAAATGCGAGTGGAGCGACCGTTGCCCTCTCTGAAAGGGTGAGCCACGTTCATTTCAACGTATTTTTCGATTATCTCGTCAAAAGTGCTCTGCGGCATTTTTTCGATATTTTCAAGTGCGGCGTTAAGATACATGATCGGAGCAAATCTGAAATTGCCTTTTGCGATATTAACGGTACGTATCTTTCCCGCAAACTCGTATATATCGGAAAAGAGAAAGGCGTGTATTTGGGAAAGAGTATCAAACGTTCCCGAACGTAGTGTAGAAAGAAAATCCGTTTCAAAAAGCTCCACGGCACGCTTTTTGCTTATGCGCTCTTCCTCTCGCGCAAGCTCTGCGGAATCGTTTAATCCAAGCTTGTTTTCAAGTGCCATGTTTTCTCCTTTCGCACAGAATGCTTTACAAGAATATTATATCATAAATTTCAATAGTTTTCAAGTTAAATAAGAAAAAATCCCGCATATGCTTGAAGCACGAAAGCTATCGTATTGAGCCGCAAGCTTTTATCCGATATAGAGGAAAGCATTTTGATAAAACGCTTTTGGCGCAAGCCAAAAGCTACCTTCACATTTTGCGAAGCAAAATATTTCACGTTTGCCCGTGGGTAAATATTTCACACGCCGTAGGCTTATTTCATCCGTTCCGAAGGATCGGATTTCACCGAAAACGCCAAAGGCGTTTTCTTTGCCTTGCCGCCTCCACGTGCAAGCACGCGCGTCGCTCTACGGCGCAAAGACTTCCTCATTGAGCTGCAAGCTTTTATCCGAGAAGAGGAAAGCATTTTAATAAAACGCTTTTGGCGTAAGCCAAAAGCTACCTTCATATTTTGCGCAAGCAAAATATTTCACATTTGCCCGTGGGCAAATATTTCACACGCCGCAGGCGTATTTCATCCGTTCCGAAGGAACGGATTTCACCGAAAACGCCAAAGGCGTTTTCCCTCCATCCGCGCTTGCGCGCTGAAGAAGGAACGGAAATTTCG
>JAZQXT010000071.1:0-15778 GCA_045633005.1 Eubacteriales bacterium
ATTTTATCGCTCTCGGCGGTGTGTTTATTTAGATAATTTTTATTCGTCATCCTCGGAGCATACCGAGCAGGGGCGGGATTTGCCTGCGGCGCGGGCTTGGGCTTCGCTGCCGCGGCGTATATTTTTTGAGCTTTTGAGTCCCCCGCAAGCGCGGCTGTAATGCCAAACGGAACCGCCGTCGGTCCAAAAGAAAACGGGTTCGCCGTTATCGTCGGTCTCGCGCGGATATTTTTCTGTTTGCGCCGCGTAGATAGAATCCGCAATGCTCTCTATCGCCTCGGGTGAGAGCTCCTCGCCGCCGTAAAACTCCGTATCCGCGTGCGATTGCGAATAGCTTGAACAGCCAAAAAGAAAGCTCGGCACAAGCAAAAGCGAGGCTATTAGGGCTAAAATTCTCACGCGCACTCCCTCTCTCATCGCAAAAACTTCTCCATTAAGGCGATCTTTCCGTTTGAATACTCGTACGCGCCCTTATAATCAAGAAGCTCCTTGCAAGCTCTTTCAAGGTCGTTGAAAACAAAATACATCACAGGCGCGGGCATTTCCTCACCCGACGTAAGTGCCACGCGAAGCACGCGCGCGGCTTCGCGGTGATCCCCTGCGTTCATCAGCAATTTCGCGTTTATGTGGGACAGATAAACGTCCTCACCTTCCGCTTCGCTCTTACTTCTTGCAAGATACGCCCTTGCAAGAGTTTCTGCTATTGGAGCATTCTCCTCAAACGCACGCATCAATACGCAGTATTTTACAAACGGCTCGTCCGAGTTGCCCACGGTATCTTCGTTTGCGGAAAGCTGCTCCGAATAAAACGAGGGTGATATCTTGTTCATAAAATCAAGATACGCAAGTGCGGATGCTTTTATCTGCGCCGTTGGGTACGCGGTAGCTTCGCAAAGTCTACACGTCTCGTCAAAAAGCTCGCAAGCTTCGCGAAGGTCGCCGTCCGCAAACGCCGCCCTTGCCATTCCGCAGGTGCAAAGGCAGACAAGGAAAATTATCTCGTCGTCCTGACCGCCGAGCTTGCGGCACATATCGCGGCATATCTCATACTCGCCGTTGCCGTATGCGCGAAGGATATCGGGCATGGCGGTCATTTTGAGATAATGAAAATCCATACTCTCCTCGGCAAGAAAATATCCCGCGGGAACGTCGAGCTTTTCGGCAAGATAGGTAAGCGTAGGAACGGACGGAAGCGCACTTCCGTTTTCAATGCGGCTGAGCATATTTCGGGTTATCATCTCCCCCGCCAGCTCCGCTTGCGTCATACGCCTTGTGCGCCTCATATTTTTGATCTTTTCGCCTATGTTCATTTCTTAAATCCGAATACGGAGGACAAGCTAAAGCCTTTTTTTGCCTTTGCTTTCTTTGCTGTGCGCAAGGGCTTCGCATTTGCGGTAGGTACGCTTTTCACTTCCTCGGCGGGCTTTGGGCAGTCCGTGGTTCTCGAAACAAACTCCTCGTCAATGCTTATCTGCGCAATTCTGTTCTCCACGTCCGCGTTAAGCACGGAGCGGATATGCGAGACGTTGCTTGCTATTCTGTTGCTTCTTTGCGCAAGCTCGCCGTTCATTTTAGCGGCGGCATCCTCCGTCTCGTGTGCGGCGGAGGAAAACTCGGCAGAAACCTGCTCCGCCGCGTTGTCTATCATCTTATTTATATCGCGCATAGCGTCCGTCGCGCTCTTGCGCACGGCGTCGCGTGCAAGCTCAAGCTCGACCTCCGCCTGCCTTTTTATCTCCTTTGCCTCGCGGCGTGCGGAGGAAATGAGATTTTCCGAAACAGCCATAGCGTCACGGATCACCGCAGACGCGCGCTCGGCATCAGCTTTTGCGGAGTTTTGGCTTTCCTCAAGCTTTGCCTTCAAGTCGCTGATCTCCGCAGTTGCCTCGTTGGCTCTTGCGGTTATATCCTCAAGCTTTTTTTCAAGCTCAGCCGTGCGAGAGACAGCGGCGTCCCTTTCGGCTTCTGCGGAGCTTGCTCGTGCCGCGGCGGCTTGTGCCTCCGCCTTTGCCTCGTCTGCGATCTCGCGCATTTGGTCGATCTGCGCTTTAAGCTCTGCCACCTCTTGCGCTCTTTGTGCGCTCGTAGCGGCTATATATTCGTTTACCGACTCCTTGCTGTATCCGCGAAGGGCGGTTTTGAAAGCCATTGCGTTCTTTTTTCCCGTTGACATCGTTTTTGCCTCCAAGGTAAATTTAATTTAATATATTTTATCATAAAAATCGACCTTTTTCAATATAAATTTTCACTTTTCTATTTACCTTTCGGCAGTTTTCGTGTATAATAAGTCCATAATAATTTCAGAGGTGCAAAATGGAGCTTCTTAAACAAAAAATAATGACTGAGGGCGAGATAAAGCCGGGCGGTGTCGTTATCGTATCGGGATTTCTCAATCACCGTATGGATATCAAGCTCATCGACAAGATCGGTGAGGAATTCTATAATATTTTCAAGGACACGAACCCCACGGTAATACTTACCGTAGAGGCGTCCGGCATCGGAATTGCGTGCCTCGCGGCGCGTTATTTCGGCGTTGACGTTGTTTTTGCCAAGAAATCGCAATCCAAGAACGTTACGGGTGAGACCTATTCCTCGCTCGTCCGCTCGTTCACCAAGGGAACCGTGTTCGACGTAAGAGTTGACAAAAAGTTCATCACAAAGAACGACCGCGTGCTGATAATAGACGATTTTCTTGCCGACGGAGAGGCTCTGCGCGGACTTGCCGACATCGTACATCAGGCTGGTGCCGAGGTCGTCGGCGCGGGCATTTGCATTGAAAAGGCGTTCCAGCCCGGCGGGGCGCGAATTCGCAAGGCGGGCGTAAATCTTCATTCTCTTGCCATAGTTGATCTTGACAGCGACGGAAATCTCTTTTTCGTCGAGAAATGAACCGCAGCGTCCTTAAGATAGTTGCCTGCGTTGCCATGTGTCTTGACCACGTGGGCTATCACACGGGATACGCGGAGCTTCGCATTATCGGCAGGATAGCTTTTCCGATATTTGCGTTTCTTATCGCACTCGGATATAAAAAAAGCAGTAAGCCCACGGTTTACGCGCTTCGGCTTTTGGCGTTCGGTCTTGTCTCCGAGCCGATATTTGACTTTTGCTTTTCTGGAAAAGCGTTCAATCTTTCGTCGCAGAACGTATATTTCACGCTTTTGCTCGGACTTGGCGCGATCATGTGCTTTGATAAGCTAAAGGAGCGTTTTTCATCCGATATTTTGCCCGTTATACTCTCCCCCGTGGCGTTTGGCGCTGTCGCGGAGCTGATATCCTGCGACTACGGAGCGTGGGGCGTGGGGCTTATATATCTCTTTTATCTCGTCAGCGTGTACGCGACGGGGAAAATGCAAGCTCTCGCCTATTGCACGATATGCGTGATATTTGCGATGCGCGGATATTTTGACGCTCTTTTTACGCTTGCTACGCCGCAAAAATGGCAGATACAGCAGGGCTTTGCCGCCGTCAGCTGTATCTTTATCTCGCTTTATAACGGCAAAAGAGGCTTTGAAACGGAAAACAAGGCTTACAGAAAAATATATCAGTATTCTTTCTACGCCTTTTATCCCTTGCATCTGCTCGTTATCGGGCTGATATTCAAATAAAAAAACGGGGCGTGCCCCGTTTTTTTATTTTACAATATAATACAAATAAGTCCGCCGCTGCCCTCGTTGATGATGCGTTCAAGCGTTTCGGAAAGCTTCGTTCTCGCGTCGTCGGGCATGTGCTCAAGCTTTGCATGAAGCCCCTCGTTTACAAGCTCGTAGAGCGATTTGCCGAATATATTGGAGTCCCAGATCTCGGCGGGCGACTCCTCAAACTCGCGAAGCAGGTATTTTACAAGGTCCTCGGACTGCTGCTCCGTGCCGACGACGGGGTTTATCTCCGTTTCGATATTCGCGCGTATCATATGAATGGATTGCGCCGATGCGCGAAGTTTAACGCCGTAGCCCGCGCTGTGCCGCACCATTTCGGGTTCTTCAAGATGAAGCTCGTCGACACTCGGCATAACTATGCCGTAGCCGCGCTCCTCAACAGCCGCAAGTGCCTCGGCGACTCTGTCGTATTCGCGCTTCACGCTTGCAAGCTCGCAAAGCAAGGGCAAAAGTGCCTCCTCGCCCGCTATCTCAAAGCCGCTCATCTCACCAAGCACCTCGTAATACAGCCCGTCGCGCATTTTAACGCTTATCTCGGCGCGACCCGTTCCGAGGTCTATTTTATTTATTTCCACGCCGCTTACATATTCGTTATCCGCAAGGGCGGAAAACGCCTCCTCGATATCGCCTATCTTTTTTGCGTTCGCGGCACATTCGCGCACGCTATCGGCAATCGAGGCGCGTATTCTGTGGTCTGCACCCAAGGAATTAGTCCAACGCGGAAGGTCGATGCTCACCTCCGTTATCGGGAACTCGTTAAGTATCATGCCGAGAATGTTTCTTATATCCTCCGCATCAAGCTCCAGACAGCTTACAAGTGCCACGGGAACGCCGTATTTTTCCTCAAGCTCGTGTCCGAGCGCGATAGCCGCATCACTTGACGGATGCGCGGAATTAAGTATAACGGCAAAGGGCTTGCCAAGCTCCTTCAGCTCGCGTATGACCCTCTCCTCTGCTTCAACGTAAGCCGCACGCGATATCTCGCCTATACTGCCGTCACCCGTTATGACCATTCCGACCGTGGAATGCTCGCATATCACCTTGCGCGTTCCCTCCTCTGCAGCTTCAACGAAGGGAACGGGCTCGTCGCTCCACGGCGTGCGGACGAGACGCGGCTGCCCCTCCTCAAGTATTCCGAGCGCCTCGGGAACTACGTAGCCCACGCAGTCTATCATTCTTACTCGAAGTCTGCCCGCGCCGCCGGGATTTATCTCCACCGCCTCGTCGGGAATGAATTTCGGCTCGGTGGTCATTACCGTCTTTCCCGCCGCGCTTTGCGGCAGTTCGTCGCGCGCACGGTCGCGGTTATAGCCCTCGGCTATATTCGGAAGCACGAGCGACTCCATAAATCTTTTGATGAAGGTAGATTTTCCCGTTCGCACAGGGCCGACCACCCCGATATAAACATTTCCGCCCGTTCTTTCGGCGATGTCTTTGTATATGCTTGTGTCTGTCATTGGACAACCCTCCGCTTTTTGCTGATTTCTTTTGGTAATTGATATGTGGATGGTGTAAAAAATATGACTGCAAGATATGGATTTATCCGCGAAAGTGTGATATAATGAAGAAAAACACAATTCGGAGCAAACAGATGGATCTTTGGAAGATGCTCTCCGCCACGGAAAAGACCGTAGTTATGTACGGGATGGGCAACGGCGCTGACAAAATACTTGCGGTATGCGAAAAATACGGCGTTACGGTTGCGGATTTTTTCGCAAGCGACGGCTTTGTAAGAGGTCAGAGCTTTCACGGAAAGGTGGTTCTGAGCTTTTCCGACGTTAAAGAAAAATACGGTGCTGAAAACATTATAGTTCTCGTTTCCTTTGCCTCCTCCCTGCCCGACGTTATGGCGCAGATAGGCGCAGTTGCGGCGGAGTGCGAGACCTACGTTCCCGACGTACCCGTGCGAGGCGAAACGCTTTTTTGCGAGGAATATTACGTTGAAAACCGAGAAGATATTGAAAAAGCCCTCTCGTTGCTTGCCGACGAGCGCTCGCGCGAGGTCTTTTCGGGCGTGCTTGAATTCAGACGCACGGGAAATCTTGACGTGCTTTTGAAAACGGCGGACAACAGAGCCGACGTGATGCGAGAAATGCTTGACCTTGACACATATCGCGTGGCGGTAGACCTCGGCGCGTACGACGGCGACACCGCGCGTGAGCTTACGGAGCTATGCCCGAATATAGAAAAGATCGTAGCCTTTGAGCCAGACAGACGAAACTACCGCAAGCTTTCCGCATACGCCGCAAGCGAGCCGCGCGTGGAAGCGATAAACGCCGCCGCGTGGAACGAAAACGGCGTTATCTGCTTTGACGACAGCGGAAACCGCAACGCAGGATTATACGAGGAAGGCGCAAAAAGGCGCGCCGAGGTAAAGGCTCTCACCGTTGACGGCGTGTGCGACGGATGCACCGTTGACTTTATAAAGTACGACGTAGAGGGCAGCGAGCGCGAGGCTATCGAGGGTAGCGCCGACACTATACGCCGCCACCGCCCCGACCTGCTCATTTCACTTTATCACCGCACTGAGGACCTGCACGAGCTGATATTGCAGATACACGCGCTTTGCCCAGAATATAAGCTCTACGTAAGGCGTTATCCCTATATCCCCGCGTGGGATTTGAATCTTTACGCGACGGTAAAATAAAAAAATCGGTGTTTTTACACCGATTTTTTTATTGATTCAAAATGTATTATAACGAGCTCGCGGGGGTTGAAAAAGCGTGGGACGGCGTAATCGTTTGCAAGGCCGCGGCTTACGACGAGGCGCTCCTCGATAAGCCCCGACGTATATTTTGGGAAAAGTCCTTGACCAGGAGCAAACAGTCCTCTGCCGAAAATTTGCCATTGACCGCCGTGCGCGTGGCCCGAAACCGTCATATCAATATTTTTTCCTCTTATATATTCGGGATAATATTCGGGGTGGTGGCAAAGAAGGAGCTTGTAACCGTCAAGCGCGGCGAAGCGCTCAAGCCACTCAAGGTTTGGCGCGGGTGTTTTTTTGTAAAAGCCCTGCTCCGCTTTTTGGCTGATAAAGCCCGACGTTAAACCGCCTATATGCATTCCTGCAAAGTCAACGTATGAGTCGTCAAGCAATATAACTCCCGCCTTTTCGGCGGCGGAGCGCACGAGCGGCAAAGCGTTCTGCTCGTGATTACCGAGCGACATAAAGGTTGGCGCGATCCTTGCGCATTCCATAAGCATATCGGGGCTGTTTTTCGCTTCGCTTCCGTGACCCGAAATTATATCTCCCGGTATGAGAATGACATCGGGTGCGACCGCGCTGACCTCCTCAAGCACCTTTTCATATGCGCCGTCGTGAATGTCGGCTATAACGGCGGCTACTGTGGGCTTGGGAATAACCGCCGATACTGTGTATTCCGTTATTTCCATATCACTCACCCAAACTGCGTATATATTCAGCCGCCGCATCCGCAAGCACGCCCGACGTATCCTTGCCCGTCGCTATCATCTCGCGCACGAGCGTTGAGCTTACGTCGGTATATTCACCGTATGCGGGAAGATATACGGTCTCCGCCATAGGATTTCTTTCGTGATTGAACACAGCCATTCCCTGCTCGTAAACAAAATCCTCTTTATTTCTGACACCCTTGACTATCGCAACGGCACCGAACGCCTCCGCAAGATCGGCAAGATATCCGCCCGCGGTGATGACCTTGACTCTGTCAATTCCCTCGGTGGTCAGCTCCGCAATACGCTTGCGCTGTGCGAAGGTGAAGCAACCTTCCTTATCGGGATTTATCATTATCGCAACTATTACGCTGTCAAAAAGACTCGCGGCGCGCTTGATAACGTCAAGATGACCGAGCGTCATCGGGTCAAAGCTACCGGGAACTATGGCAGTTCTCATAATTCTTTCTCCTTTGGTTGAAGTATGATAACGTGCGCAACGCCGTATTTTGCGCGGCGCACTACGTCAAACGCCGCTTCAAGCGCGGCTTCTCCCCCGAAAAAATCTTCATCAGCTCCCGCTTCGCAAACGACGTAGGAACCGCCGTCGATATTTTTGCCGCGAAGGAGTGCCGAAAGCGCTTTGGGTATAGCACCAAGGGCGTAGGGTGGGTCTAAAAATACTATATCGAATCGCTCTGTGCCGAGGCGTGCGAGCTTTTCGGAAAAATCGCCGCATTCGATACGGCATTTATCCGCAAGTCTTGTTTTCTCGGCGTTTTTTCTTATTATCTCAACCGCCTTTGGCGATCTGTCGACGAACACCGCCGAGTCAGCGCCGCGCGAAAGTGCCTCAAGTCCCATTTGTCCCGAGCCCGCAAAAAGGTCGAGGACGCGCTTGCCCGATATGGAAAACTGCAATATCGAGAAGATCGCTTCCTTTGCGCGTGCAGAGGTCGGGCGCGTTTCCTCTCCCTCAAGCGTTAAAAGATTTGCGCCCCTTGCGCTACCCGTGATTATTCTCATAAGGCTCACC
Organism: Eubacteriales bacterium; assembly: GCA_045633005.1. Lineage (GTDB taxonomy): Bacteria > Bacillota > Clostridia > Oscillospirales > CAG-272 > CAG-390. The sequence goes on from JAZQXT010000071.1 coordinate 8,104, forward strand.
TGCCATTCGTTTCTTTAAAATATTGTACTACGCTTTCCGCATCAGTTGCGGAAAGCCCCTTAACGGCGGCTATCTGCTCGACCGTGGCGGATCTCAACGCCGAAAGGCTTCCGAAAGCCGCAAGCAGCTTTTTTGCCTTTACCGCGCCTATTCCGTGTATCTTTTCAAGCGAGGAATGCTTTATCGTCTTGCGCTTTGCCGCGCTCATGCGCGACACGGTGAAGCGATGCACCTCCTCTTGTATTTTATAAAGGAAAACGTACACCTCGCGCTCGCGGGCGATATTCACCTCGCCCTCGCGTGTAACGAGAGCGCGCGTTTTGTGGTAATCATCCTTTACCATACCCGCAAGCGGGATGTTTATTCCCATTTCATCCGCCACTTCAAGTGCGGTGGAAAGCTGAGCCGCACCGCCGTCAAGAAGGATGAGATCGGGCACCCTTGCAAACGCGCCGTCCACATCGGAAAGATGCGAAAATCTGCGCCGCAACGCCTCACGCAACGAGCCGTAATCGTCCGCGCCGTCCGTGGTGGTTATCTTAAAGGTGCGGTAGTCGCTCTTTACGAATTTTCCGCCCTCCAGAACTATCATTCCTGCGGTTATATGCTCGCTGCCGAGGTTTGAAATATCGTAGGATTCTATCCTATCGGGCACGACCTCAAGCGAAAGAAGCTGGGCAAGGCGAACCGTGGCGCTATCGCCCTTTTCGCTGTCCCGACGGTATTTGAGTGCCGCCTGACGTGCGTTCTCGTCAGCCATAACGCAGAGCTTTTTGTTGTCGCCCTTTTGCGGAACGCTTACGCTGATCTTTCTTCCCTTTTCGTTCATTTCGGTCAAAAGAGACGAAAGAAGCGCGGTTTCCTCCTCGCTTGCGTCAAAGCCCACAAGAAGCCTTGGCGGAACGTCTTGCGAGGTCTTATAATGCTCGTAAAGCAAGGAAACGAGGGCTTGCGCGTCGGCAATAACGTCCGCGCCCATCGTAAAATCTATCTTGTCTATCAGCATTCCCTTGCGTATGCGTAAAAGCGAAAGTGCTGAGCATACCTCGTCCGCGTAAAAGCCGATAGCATCCTGATCCGTATCGGGGGCGGCGACCGCCTTTTGCTTTTGTGAAAGCTTCGAGAGGGCGTTTACGGTGTCGCGGCATTTTGCCGCAAGCTCGTATTGCTCGTTTTCGGCGTACTCAAGCATTTTTTCCTCAAGCTCGCGCCTTACCGATGCCGTATTTCCGCGCAAGACCTCGCACGCTGTGGCTATAGCGGAGTTATACTCCTCCGCCCCGACCTTACCCGTGCAAACGCCGCGACATTGTCCTATCTGATAGTATATACAAGGGCGTACCTTGCCTATATCTCGCGGGAAGCGGTGCTTGCAGGACGGAAGTCCAAGCGCCTTATTAACGAAATCTATAGTGGAATAAACTATACCCGTGCCCGAATACGGGCCGAAGTATTTACCGTCGCTCTCGCGCTTGCGGCTCATAATAAAGCGTGGATATTCGCCCGCCGTAAGCTTTATAAACGGGTACGACTTTGCATCCTTTAAGCGAATATTATACCGTGGATTATGTTGTTTAATGAGTGTGTTTTCAAGGGTGAGCGCTTCGATCTCCGTGTCGCAATGAATGCACTCAAAGCGATAAACGCTCCTGACCATTCGCTCGGTCTTGGCGTTTTTCTCACCCAGACGGAAGTACTGCGATACCCTGTCGCGCAGATGCCGCGATTTACCGACGTAAATTATCTTGTCGCCCGCGTCGCGCATAATATAAACCCCTGGCTCCTCGGGGAGAGCCAACGCCTCCTTAAGAAGCGCCACTCTGCGCTCCTCCTGCTTTGGTGTCAACGACGAGTTCAAGGTATCCCCTCTCTTTCCGTAATTTCAAAAAAGGCGGGAAAACCAAGCCTCCCGCCTATTAATAAAAATCTTATTTTTTAATCTGCAAAGCCCGTGTTTACGAGCATTTCAAGCCCGTCGAGCGCCGCCTTTTCATCCTCGCCGTCAGCAACGAGAGTGATAGTCATTCCCTTAGCTATGCCAATGGAAAGAACGCCCAAAAGGCTCTTCGCATTTACCTTGCGGTCATCCTTAACAACCCAGATCGAGCTTTTATAGGAATTAGCCTTCTGTATGAAAAATGTTGCAGGTCTTGCGTGCAGACCACCGTTGTTAGTTATTGTAACATCTCGTTGAATCATATCAGACTCCTTTTTATTAAGCAGACATCTTGTCAATAATAGCTTTATTATACCATCTCTTTGAGAAAATTGCAATAGTAATTTTATTAAAATTTTGTTTAAAAATAAGTAAAATTTGCTATTTTTATACAAAAAAGGCGAGCGGGTGCTAATTTTACTACTCTGCGCCCTTGACAGTATTGACTTTTGTTACAACAACGGTCATATCTACGGTGTCCGTATGCAGTTCAAGAACTGCGCCCGCGCAGATATGCTCCCCATTGGCTGCGGTATATCTTCCGCCGTTTACCGACAGATCGCAAAGTATCTCTCCGTCAATATCAACAAGCGTTTTTTCGGGATAATGTACGGATATAAGCTCCCCCTCCTCATTCTCGGCGTAGAACACCGCGGGGGTGATATTAACAGAGGAAAGAGTTCCCAAAAATTCAAAATCCGAAAGGAATACCTTTTCATTTTCCTCAAGCATATCGTAGGTATTATATCGTACGGACGCCACGCGAAAGCTGACACTGCAGGCTGCGTCGTTTTGAGTGAACAAACCCTTATCAAGAGTATACCTAAACACTCCCGTTAATATGATTGCCAAAACCGCAACGATTATTACGATATCCATAACGCCGAATTTGCGGCGTGCCTGTGCATCCTTAACCATTTGCAGAACCTCCCTTCGGAGCGTTATCAACGACTATGCTGACGCATTCGCCCTTGCCCTCAAAACCCGGAAGATCAATAAAGTACTCCGCACCGACGGCGATTCGCTGACCGTCCACAAGATATCCCTTTACTTCATCTATCCTCGCCTCTGCCGTGATGGTAAGCAAAACGTTCGACAGAGTCGGATGCTCGGACGACACCACTTCCTTTGATACGGGGTCATAGCTGACTTCAAAATAGCTGTCAACCTCTACTCCCGCCGCAATGTTGCCGAGCGAATAACCGTTTTCATCTATAACGGCAGCTCCTACGGCTATATTGGCGGCAAGCGCAGGGTCGATCCCCTGAAGCTCTATGGTATAGGTTATCGAGGTCTTTTTCGTGGAAAAAGAAATATCAAGTCCGCCCGCATAAGCAAAAACGATAACGGTAATGAGAGCGGCAACGACAACGAGAATGATCGCGTCTATCAGGCTAAAACGTTTTTTTTCGCCGCTGCGCCGCGATGGTTTCTTTTGTTCTTCGTTATCAAAATTCAACTCTTCGTTCATTTTAAGACTCTCCTTTTCTAAAATTTATTGTAAGCTCCGCGCTGTCGGACGAGGTAGCCCCGTGGCACGGAATAGCCGCCTCGCTCAGCCTGATATCCTCGCGCCCTACGTTGACTGCCGCAGAAGCAAGACCGAGAAACGCCCAAAATACGAACATAATACGGTAATTATACCAAACATAATCAGACAATCCGAAAACGAGTATTGCGACGATTCCCGCAAAGCAACCGACGGCGATAAGCCTCGTTTCGTCATCTGCGAGGGCGTCGAATCGGTGTGAATACACCTTTTGAGCGGCAAGCAACACCGCACCAATAAGAAACACCAAGCCCACGACCCCTACCTGAATAAGTATCTGAAGATACAAGCTGTGTGCGTGAGGCACGTCCTCGATGCCTGCCGTGGCAAAATTGATATATACGGAGCGGAAATTCATCTCCCCTGCACCGATTCCGCACGCCCAGCTTTCACGAAGCATACTACCGACGCCCTCCCATATAGAAACTCGATAATGGTTGGAGCTATCGGCGAGTGTAAAGATATTTCCCGCCCTCGCGCCGAAGGTGTTCGGGAACACCCACGAGCCGATCGCAACGAGTGCGGCAACAGGCGGCACGGCGAGAAGATTTCGCACGCCTATCGATACTAACAGCAGGACGAGAGCGGCGCTGAGCCCTAACCACGCACCGCGCGACCAAGTAAATATCACGCAGGCAAGCATAATAGCCGCGCAAAGCGCACAAAGGACCTTTACGCTCCTATCCTTATGATAAAAGCAAACTGCTAACGTAACCGGAATAACGATAACGAGATACGATGCAAGCACGTTGGGATTTTCAAAAACCGACGTCGCTCTGCCCGCTATACCGCCAAAGAAGGATGTGTCGATCCAATCGAGCTTTGCAAATCCGAAAAGGAACTCGGTGAAGCCAATAAACGCCGTAACGGTTGCCGAGGTTATAGACAACGCCAAGGTGATATTGAGCCAATTTCGTGAACGAATGAGATTTGATGCAAGAAAATATATCAGCATAAGACCCGAGGAAAGCAACGCCTCGTTAGTGCCTGCCCGTCCGCTTGGGGTTATTCCCGAAAGCAAAGTAACGAGCCAGAAGAACAGCACGAAAAGGTCTGCTATCTCAAAGGAAACGGTGCGTTTTCCGCGAAGAAGCTTAATAAGGTAGCTAAAAGCGGTAAACACAACGAGAATGGCAAGAGTAAGTGAAGGATGATCGACCATCCCCAAGAACGGAACGGATGCAAAAGCGATAACGACTCCCGCCTCGGGATAGCTCATAAGAAGCCAGAGAAATATCAGCGTGGCAAGACCGACGATAATGTACAACGGATCGACAAAATAGGTAAGCGTACCAAACGCAAGACCTGCTACGACGGAAACGCTGTGATATCGGACGTCAACGGTCTCCTTTTCAAAAGCAACCGACGGTATTCCGAACACTCTTACCAAGAGAGGTCTTAACATTCTGCTCGTGCCGAGCGCTTCGGCAAGGCAACGCGAGCTAAAGAGCATTGGAACGGATACGGATGCAACGACGATACCAACTATCAAATCCCGTGCAGCTGCGTTCTCGGTAAGCAGTGCGTAGACCTTGAGCAAATAGACGACTACGGTATATATACCGAAGGAGGCGAAAAACATACCGTATATTTTAAGCGGTATAGCCAGCAACCACTGCGAGAGTGACGATATTGTATTTATAAGGAGTGAATTTTCAAACTGGCGCGAAATCATTCGCTTAAAACGTCGAAAAACGCCTTTATTGTCGGTGGCGGTGGACGATATTACTCTGCGAACGGTAGAGCCTTCAAACGCCTTTTCACTTTTATTGTATCCCGTAACAAGCGAGAAGAGTGCGCCTTTCTTGAAAGCGGAAGCCAGCTTATCACACCACCGTTGAAGCGCTGAAAGTATCATACCGCGGCTCGTTTTCATACCATTCTTCATAATTCGTACCTCCTTTCGACAGTTTATTTTTTAAGAAGATCGGGGCGCTTTGCTTCCGTAAGCTCGAGCGCCTTTTCGTAACGCCATTTTTCGATGTTGGCGTGATGCCCCGAAAGCAAAACGTCGGGAACCTTTTGACCGTGAAACTCATATGGTCTCGTATATTGCGGATATTCAAGCATTCCGCACGCGATGCTCTCGCTTTCGTAGCATTCGGGCGCGGCAAGAACGCCGTCGATAAGACGGGAAACGCAATCCACGAGAATGCACGCGGGTATCTCGCCGCCCGTCAGAACGTAATCGCCGACGGATATTTCCTCGTCCACGATCTCATCAAGCACTCTTTGGTCGATGCCCTCGTAATGTCCGCAAAGGATAATAAGCCTTTCGTAATCGCGCACAAGCTCCTCGGCTCTGTTTTGCGTAAGCAACGCCCCCTTGGGCGACATATATATAACTCTCGTTTTAAGCTCGGCGGCTTCGCTCTTTACGGCAGAATAGCAATTATATACGGGGGGAGCAGCCATAAGCATTCCCTTGCCGCCGCCGTACGGCGTATCGTCAACACGCCTGTTCTTGTCCTCGCTGTAATCCCTTATGTTGTGAGCCTTTATCTCAATAAATCCCGCTTTTCTGGCACGTCCGATGATACTCTCGGAAAGCACCGTATCAACAAGTTCGGGAAACAGCGTCATTATATCAAATCTCATCAGTCGAACATTCCCTCGATTGGGCGCACGAGAACACCTTCGTCAAGGTCGATGGAAACTATAAATTCATCGACCGCGGGGATCATTCTCTCTCCCGCCTCGGTATTTACCGTGTATATGTCCGTTGCGCCGTTATTAAAGACCTCGCTGATCTTTCCGTACAGCTTTCCGCTGTCTGCGTCGATAACGGGCAGACCTATAAGGTCGGCAATAAAATAATCTCCCTCGTCAAGCGGGACGTCATCGCGCGATGCAAAGATGACCGTTTCCTTCATCGACTCGGCGGTATCTATGTCGTTTATCCCTTCGATAGCGGCGATGACGAATCTTTTGTGAACGTACGCGCGTGTAACGCGCTTCTCTGTAAACTCATTATTTACCTTAAAATAAACTCTATCAAGCTCGGCAAGAATTTCGGGGGAATCGCACCAAGAGTCGATCTTGACCTCTCCTTTAACGCCGTGAGTATTGATGATCTTTCCGCATTCGAGATATTTGCCGTCGTCTAAAAGCATATCCTTCATCATCAAAGCCTCCATGGAAAATCTTTTCATTATTTATAGTAGTATAGCACATTTTTTTGTTTTTTTCAACATATAAATGATTGTTTTTGGTACTTGAGTAAATATTTTTCGCAATTGGACTTGAAAAAGAATTCCAAATAGTGTATAATATATTCATTATGAAATCTTGGAGGAAAAAAACTATGTCTTTTTTGACCGGAGGGGGCGGAGCTCTCTACTCTATTATTATGATCGGCGGACTTCTGCTCGTATTTTATTTCTTTATGATCAGACCCCAGCGCAAGCAGGAAAAAGAAACTCAGACAATGCGCAACAACCTTGCCGTAGGTGACGAGATCGTTACCATCGGCGGTATCGTCGGCATCATCGTTGCCATCAGCGGCGAGGAGACCATCACCATCATCTCTTCTCGCGACCGCACAAGGATCCAGCTTCTCAAATCCGCAGTATCGCGCGTTCAGGTATCTGCCGAAGAAAGCAACGGCTCTGATAAAAACGACTAATTCAGAATAATGCGTTCCTCCGAGGAATATATTTTACCAAATATATTTTTCGGAGGAATTTTTTATGAACGGAACAAAAAAGCCTTCCCGCAAGCGCCGAGCGCACGAGAAGGTTGCATCTTTGCCGTCAGCCATTCTTTTGGGAGTCGCCGTTGCGTTGGGCGTCGGAGTGCCGCTATTGCTTATCTTCACCCTCTTTCTTTACAGAACGGCTGACCCTGCCGCCCTCTCCGCAGTTTTATCCCTCGTCGCCCTTTACGCAGGATGCGCCGCGGGCGGCTTCTCTGCTATGAGAAAAATGCTCAGTTCATCGGGATACACGGCGTGTGCGATAGCGGCGCTCGCGATATCAACGCTCGCGCTTTCGGTCAGTCTCATCTGCAAAGCTTCGGGAACGAGCTTTGTCGCTACCGTCGGATATTACGCAGGTATATTTGCCGCCTTTTTCGCAGGCGCCTTTCTCGGCAGACGGCGAAATTCTCACCCCAAACACCGTAGAAAAAAATAACCGGCGGAAAAGGAAACCAATTTTGGGGGGTATTTTTTTCGGATATTGTCAAAAAAA
>JAZQXT010000072.1:0-15110 GCA_045633005.1 Eubacteriales bacterium
TTTGGTTTTGCCTTCGTAAAGCTTTTTCATTTTTTTAACTCCTTTTGAGTAAAATTCCAAGTATTATTTTACCACTTTTTTTGCCGTTTGTATAGAGTTTTTTGCAAAAAAATATGATTTTTTTAAAATTATCCGTTTTACTCAAAAAGGAATGCTTTTTGCATCGCAAAAAGCATCCGAAACTTTGCACTTTGCACTTATCACTTTGCACTTTAATCTAAAAAAGCCCGCCCCAAAGGGGCGGGCAAAAATCATTAGTTAGGGAGTAGTAATTTTGAAAGTCCAGTTGTACTGGGTAGAAGCAGTATCAGCGTCCTCAGCGGAGATGAAGCCGAGCTCAACTGCCTGACCCTTGCTGGTCAACGGAATGCCGTTGTAGGTACAATCAACGAAAGTGAACTTCTCCCATCCGATACCTTCTTGAACATCAAAGTCGTAACCTGCATTGAACTCGCAGTTCGTGAAGGTTACAGAGTCGTATGCACGGAGGGTATGGTACTCAGCGGGCTTGAAAGTGCAGTTCTCGAAGCGAACGCTGGAGTAGTCGCCGCCGAAGCTTCCCCAACCAACGAGGGTGGAGTTCTTAACGGTGAAAGCATTACCGTTACCGTTACCAATGTTGAAGAAGTAAGAACCGCCTGCAGCGTAGTAGTTGTCAAGGGTGAGGTCACCGGTGAGAGCACCGTAAGTACCAACACCACGACCGGTGCCTACGATAGAGAGGTTCTTGATGGTACCCTCAGTTGCAACGATTGCGAACTGGGAGTTGCCGTTAGCGTTGGTGCCAACGGTGGAGTAGATAACGTGACCGTTACCGTCTACAACAGAGCCTGCAGCGAGGGTGATGGGAGCGGTAACCTGTACGTTCTCGGTAAGGATGGTGGTGCCACCTGCAGCGAGGTCAGCAGCAAGCTCATCCTCGGTGTACTCAGGGTACTCAGCATCTTCATCGTACTTGTTGTCGAAGTCGTCAGCCTCGTAAGTCCACTGGGTAGCAGCGAGCTTAAGACCGAAGATGATCTCGGGCTGGTTGGTAAAGCCCTCGATGCCCTCAGTGCTGATGTTACCGGTAAGATCGGTAAGGAAGTTAGCCTCATTGCCTACGTAAGTGGGCATGGTAACAACAACCTCAAAGATCTCCTCGTCATCACCCTGTCCGACCTTGTAGTCGTTGGGGAGAAGAACGAGATCGCTTGCGTATACAGCGTTCTTTGCATCAGCAAAGGTAGTGGTTGCCATATTAGCAAGGTAATCATCGCGGTCTGCAGAGGTCAGAGCGCTGGTGTCAACAACACCGGTGGTAAGGTAATCGGAGAGCATGAACTCGTCTCCGTATACGTTTACGCCTGCGGTCTCGTTAACAACGTTGATACCAAGGTTGCACTTAACAGCAAGAGTTCCTACGTTGCGTACGCGGAACTTTACTACTTCGGTGTAACCGGGCTCGTAGAGTGCGTCTTCATTGAAGAGATTGGTGCTCTCGTCAACGGGAAGCCACTCTTTGATCTCGCCGTTTTCCATAACGGCATAGTCGAGTTCGACATCGAGGTTACCGGAAACTATTCTGTTTCTGCCGGCAACAACGGTATCGGTGAACCACGCGTAAGTGGTTCCAAGGAGCATCGAGAAGCAGATAATGAGTGCCATTACGCTTGCGAGGAATGCTCTCTTAGTGGTCTTGCGATTCGTCATTTTTGTTTACCTCCTATAAGTTTTTAAATGGACGAATTATCTAAACGCCTACGGCGTGAAGATCAAATTTAAAATGGGGATATCCCCAAGGGGTAAAATGCGAAGCTATTAAATTGTCAAATCCCTTGCGCGGCGCGTTTCGCGTCCAAACGCGCTATGCAGAGGGTATATCAGAAATTTACTGCCTTTTGTCCGTAACTGTTCCGCCCGCGCCCGTGACTATCGAGCCTGATGTGAAGCTGATATCTCCAAACTCGCTGATAACAAGCTCGCCGTTTACGGTGATATCACCGCCCGTTACGGTTAGCGTCTTATTGTTGAGGTCGAGATATATCTTTTGTCCTGCGGGGATGGTGAGGCGGTCTATCGAAATATCCTCACCTATAATAAGTATGCTGTAATCGCTTTGCTTTTGGTTGCCGCCGTTCTTCGTTATCTGATCCATAAGATACGCAAGCTCTTCACCCGTCATAATGGGGTAAACGGCGTAGTAATCGTACTGCTTGTCAAAGTCGTCCGACTCGTAAGTATACTGCGTTGCTACGCAGGTGATACCGTACTTTATGTGGGGGCGCGGATTGACCTTTTGAATATTAGCCTCGTTGCCGATCTCCTTCGGCATATGAAGAACGATATATCCTATCTGCTCCTCACCGGGAAGGAGGGCGAAATCATAGCCCTTGTTTGTGCCGACCTCGGCGTAGCTGTTCTTGACCTCGACCTCGCTTATCTTGGCGTTTACCTCGGTTGCGAATTTATCAAGATCGTAATCCTTAACTCTTTCATTCATAAGCGTTTCGGACGTATTCTTTATACTGCCGTCGGCGTTATACTCGGTCTCTGCAACGTACGAGCCCGCCATAATAACGTCGGAAACGCGAAGGGGGCCACCCTTAAACTCCTCCCTGAGAAGATCGTCTTCAAGCACGGAAACGTCGATGTGATACTTGAATGCGAGAGTTCCTTTGTTCTGTACGCGGAAGTAGATGACCTCGGTGTGAGTAGGTACCCATATAGCCGCATCGGGGAAAACCTCGGTATCCTCGCCGACTATCTTCCAATACTTTTCGCTAAGACTTGCCTTAAACGAAAGCTCCATATCGAGATTTCCGCTGATTATTCTGTTTCTGCCTGACGTAACACTTGCGGTAAACCAAGCAAACGTCGCGCCTACGAGCATGGTAAGACAAATGAGCACAGCCAGAACACCCGTTAAAAGCGCACGCATAGTTGATTGCTTTGCCATCGTCTTACCTCTCTTTCAGAAATTTGCCGCTTGCGGCATCAATATCGTTTTATTCTTCGGTTTTAGTCTCCGTCTCGGCGGGCTTGCTTTCGGCAGGCTCTGCCGTCGCGCCCTGCTGTGCCGCGAGCTGTTCCTTGAGCTTTTGAAGCTCTGCCATCATCTCAAGAGACTGGCGTCTTTCTTCCTCAAGCTTCTTCTTTTCCTCATCAAGCTCCTGCATCTCTTCCTTCTTGAAGCGGCGGAACGCGCCAATAGCGACGATACCGTTATATATCATAAGAAGAAGGAAAGGAACGAGAATGCAGATTATGTAGCCCGGGGTGGTCTTAAGGAACTGGAAGAAATGTCCGAGCTTCGGAAGGTGGAAGCTGTACTTGCCGAGTATGTAAGGATAAGTAACGACCTTCTCGTCGTCGCTATCGGTGGTAGTACCGTAGGTGACGAACGCAGGGTCGCCGTGCTCATCCTTGGTGAGAGAACGGATTTTATGCGTTATGGTCTCGTTAAAGCTTTCTTCATTTTGCGAAATGAAGGTAATGATGTCTCCCTCAACGAGAGTGGTGGGGTCTACCTCGTTGACAATGACGATGTCGCCCGCACGGAAAGTGTCGCTCATCGAGTCCGTTTGTACGATGAAGAACTTGACTCCGAAAATATCTCTGTCCGTTTTATCGAACGTATTAACGGAGAAAATGGTAAACAGCATCATAATGACGGCAAATGCCACAAACGTCCATACTAAAACGTTTTTAACGATATTCAGCGCTTTTTTTCCCATAAAAAGATCTCCTGTCTTTTAATCAAACAATCTGTTGGGGTTATTCTTAGTCTGCACCGCATCCGCGCCCATATCGAAGCCAAGCTCAAGTCCCTGTCCATCGTTGCCGATGTTCTTAGGCATATGGAAATATGCGGTGAAATAGATTTTTTCGCCTATCTCAAGAGTATCGTCGGCGGCTTGCACGCGAGCGCGCGTAAGCTCGGATGCAAAGCCCTCGTAAAGAATATCGTCGCTGTCCTTGGGGGTGATCGTAACGTATATCTTATCGGCGAGACCGCCCTCAAGATTCAACATATAGATCTTATAGTAGACCTCCCACGTGCTGAGGTTTTCTATAAAGAAGTCTCTTTTCAGCGTTGCCCCGGGCTCAAAGAGGAATTTTTCCTCGTTTATTATGGGGTTGCCGTCGTTAAGATTTATCTTAACTATACCCGTTTGGAAAAGGTTGTTTTCCACGGACACCGTTGCCCAAACGAGAGCAAAGGTGGTAGCCGTCAAGCAAAGCGACAGCAAAATCAGCGTTATAATGCCTACGGTGAGGCGTCTTTTGGTCTTACTGCTGCTCATCGTCTTCCCTCTCCTTTCGACGCTTGATCAAAAGCGGAACGAGTATGAGCAGGATTCCTGCCATAACGCAGATTATTATAACGGGCTGCATATCGTCACCCGTATCCGGAGGCTCAAGCTCGCCCTCGACCCACCAATGAAAATCGGCAATAAGCCTTCTGTTCTGGTGGCGGTTGCCAACGCTTGTTTCAAGATACGCCGTGACCTCGTAGTAAAGCTCGGAATCCACTCCGTCCTGCGGAACTACGGCGTGATCAAGGCTCTTGGGCATACTCTTCATCAGCCCGTCGTACAGGACCTCGCCCGTGTTGAGAAGCGTTATTCTGCATTTAAGGACCTCTGCGAGAATCTCGTAGCCCTTTCTGACCTCGGCTCTGTATTTTACCGTGACCGTCTCGCTGTGCGCGACTCTGACACAGAAATACTTCGTTTCCACGTCACCGGGGAACATATTCATTACCTCAAAGGGAACGTTATCGCTATCGTTTCTATTATGTAGATAAAGCGCAACGGCGGGCTTTTCTCTTATTTGAGAGGTTGCCTCGGCGGCAGTAGTCTCGCTCTCGTGGATATCGGGAAGGCTTCCGACACCGATCTCTTCCCCGTCGGGTATCTCGTCGTCCTCGGTCTCGTCAGGCGAGACGGTGGTATCGTCGGGCGCGGGAGTCGTCACCACACCGATCAAATTATTCGGCACGGTGGTCGTAGTTTGCATACTCGGAGCAAAGTGGCGGTACAGCAGCACGGAAACCAACGCTATTGCGCTGACAGCCAGCATGACTGACAAGATAACTATAAGTGTTTTTAGCTTCTTCGACACCTGCAATCGCCCCCCTTTCCGAAGATTTGAACGTACCGTAACGCCAAAAAGGTATAGTTAGGCATAATGATAATTATTCGAGTATTATGATAGCACAAAACGATATAATTTTCAAGTCTTTTTTTGATTTTTTCCAATTTGCACAAAAGTTTCTTTGAAATTTGTTCACTTTTACTTAACAAAAAAACGCCGCTCGCGCGGCGTTTTCTTCATCGTATTATTTTCTCAAGCGCATCCGCTATTTTTCGGCACGCTTCGCCGTTTCCGTAGGGGTTTTCCGACGCGGACATCCGCGCGTACAGCTCGCCGTCGTCAAGCAATCGGCAAAAGCCGTCCTTGACAGAGGCAAAGTCCGTGCCGACGGGCATAAGCACGCCCGACTCCACGCCCTCCTGCCGCTCGGTCTTGCCGCGCAACACCAACGTCGGCTTGCCGAGCGCGGCGGCTTCCTCCTGCACGCTTCCCGAATCCGTAAGCACGAGGTACGAGCGTGCCAAAATATTGTGAAAATCAACCACGTCAAGCGGCTCGGTGAGCATAACGCGCTCACAGCCCTCAAGCACGTCACGCGCGGCGGCGCGCACGGCGGGATTACAATGCACGGGGAAGATCACCTTCACGTCCTCGCGTTCCTCTATAACGGCTCTTATCGCCCCAAGCGCCTCGCGCATAGGCTCGCCGAGGCTCTCGCGGCGGTGTGTGGTAAGCAAAACCACGCGGTCATTCCCTGCCCATTCAAGGCAGGGGTGCGTATAGTCGCGGCGCACGGTGTAGCGCAGCGCGTCGACGGCGGTGTTTCCCGTAACGAAAACGTCCTCGGCGCGCTTCCCCTCTCTTATCAAATTATCCCGCGCGCGCTCGGTGGGCGCAAAATCGTAGCGCGATATCAGCGACACGGCGCGGCGGTTAAATTCCTCGGGATACGGCGCGCGCACGTCGTAGGTGCGAAGCCCCGCTTCGACGTGGAACACGGGAACGTTTTCGTAAAAGCACGCAAGCGCCGCCGCAAATGCACTGGAGGTGTCACCGTGTACCAGAACGGCATCGGGGCGCACCGACGCAAGCGCACGGCGTATTCCGTCCATCACGGCGGACGTAACGTCGAAAAGAGATTGCTCCTCGCGCATCACGCCAAGGTCGCAGTCGGGCGTTACGGAGAACGCGCGAAGCACGCCGTCAAGCATACTGCGGTGCTGTCCCGTAACGAGCGCGACCGTATTAAAATGATTTCGGGAGCGCAGTTCGAGAAGAAGCGGACACATCTTCACAGCATCGGGGCGCGTTCCGAAAACAAGCATTACCGTTTTCATACTTTTCTCCTTGCAGAGTTATGAATACAGTATACATTTTATTCCCCAAAAAGTCAACATAAAAAGGGGCGTTTGCCCCTTTTTGGATTTATTAAAGATAATCGCGCAGGTCAATAGCGAGGCGTTCCTCAAGATTTATCAGACGCTTGGTAACGTCCTTTGATACCTCGTCTGCCGCCTTGTACTGATTGAGATAGCGGTTAAGGGACTTTACCCCCATATTACAGCCGTCGGTTATGAGGTCGGCAATGGTGTTGTCCGACTCCTTCATTCCGAGCTTAAAATTCGTCTTGACGTGGCTCATTCCCTTCGCCATAGGGTTTGGGTCTTTTCCCTCGTCGCCGTAACGAGTTAGCATCTCGCCTATCTCAACGCCGAGCTTATCGTGCTCGGTCTTGCAACGAATGAGATATTCCTTGAGCTTTTCGCTTCTGACGTACGGCATAACCTCGTCAAGCGAGTCAACGCCCATTTTCACACCCGCATCGCACTCGCGAAGCAACTTTATCGTATCCTGTTCTATCATTTCGGAATCCTTTCTGATGTAGTACAAAAAGTATTCCACGCCGTGATAGAATTTATGCTTCAAAATGAGAATATTGGTTTTACACTATGCTATGAATCCGTTTTCCTTTAATATTTCCAAAAGCGACGGCGAGATAACGTACGCCTCATCCGTACCAAACCCTATGCACCAGCCGCTGCCGTCAAAAAACAATGACGCTCTTATCTTTAGGTTGGGGTGCTTTTCGGAGCACATAGTTATCCCTTTTTCACCTTGTGATTGCGTAAAATAATTATATTCAAGGCTATCCCCCGTCATTGCCTCCGAAAAAACGATCTTATCCGACGTTCCCTCAATAACAAAGACCTCGGAGCCGTAATCATAGCCTTGCTTCAAATAAACCTCTTGCCCTCCGCCAACGCCGAATACGTAATCGGGGGCTTCCCTTGTGTCGGAATAATAGCGGGTAGAAAAAGGAAAGCTGTAATACCAGCCTAATTCAATATCCTTCTCGTTTAGCTCGTGATCCATTATACCGCAAAAAAGTCGGGAAGCATAATATTCGGCACCCTGATAAAGCAAAACGCCGCCACCGTCGCCTTCTATAAGCTCTACGTTTTCAGAGTAATCGGAGCACGCGCCGAGAGAAAGCACAATAACGACGATAATGCATAATGCTAAAATACGTTTTTTCATCGTCTGCTCCTTCCTTATCGGTAAAAATTTATAACGAGTACATCTTATTATATCACGATATGCAAAGCGTGTCAACGAGCGATCCTAAAGTAGAGAAATTCTCTACCTATAGTGTAATTCACTTTGAAATTTCACTATTTTGGAATAATTAAGTAAATATTCATAAACATTATTTGACTTTTCAACAAGTTTGTGATATACTGTAAGGGCGCTTGTTTAAATTTCAACAAGTTGAAAGGATTCGAAAATGAAGGAACGCTTTGAAACGTTTACGGTTTTGATCAATAAAATAAGCAGAAATATCAAAAGGATCAAAAATCAGGAGATGGCGGAATACGGGCTTCGCAGTACGCACGTTTCGTGCCTGTATTACCTGTATTCCAAAAGGTCCGTTACGGCGACAGAGCTGTGCGAAAGGTGCGAGGAGGATAAGGCGACGATATCGCGCTCGCTTGATTTTCTTGAAAGCAACGGCTACCTTACTTGCGACGCAAAACACGCCAAACGCTACAGAAGCCCCCTCGTTCTGACCGAAAAAGGAATGGAAGCGGGAAAGCGGATCACGGACAAGGTAAACCGTGTTCTTGAAAAGACCAGCATAGGACTTACCGAGGAGGAAAGAGCCGCGTTTTACCGCTATCTTTCCATCATCAGCCGCAACCTTGAAAGCTGCGTCGGCTAATCCCCGACGTATCACTTGCGCTTTTATTTGGAGGTATAAATATCGTGTTAAATTTAACGCCCCGCGACAAAAACGAGATACCGATCTTTTTCTCGACGGACGACAATTACATTCCCTACCTTGATATTGCGATAGCGTCGCTTATCGAGAATGCGTCCAAGGAGTACAAATACAGGATAATCGTGTTAAATACGGGCATTGAGCAAGAAAATGCAGATAAAATTATGAGAAACGAGCGCGACGGCTTTGCCATCGAGTTCGTAAACATATCCGCAGAGGTGGAAAAGATAAAAAAGAGCCTAAAAAACGTCTACCATTTTTCCGTCGTAACGTATTACAGGCTTTTTATCGCTTCCCTATTCCCTACGTACGATAAGATAGTATATCTTGATTGCGATCTGGTCGTGCTCGGCGACGTGTCCGAGCTTTACCACACCGACCTCGGCGATAATATTTTGGGCGCAGCACCCGAAGAGTTCATCCGAAACACGAAGGAATTCCGCCTTTACGCGGACAAGTCGCTCGGAGTTGACCCCTCCACCTACGTCAACGCGGGAGTTTTGGTCATCAACCTCGTCGCATTCAGAGAGCATCGCATAATGGAGCAATTCATCCGGCTTATCACCGCGTACGATTTCGACCTGCTCGATCCCGATCAGGCGTATCTGAACTATCTTTGCCGCGGCAGGATACGCATTCTGCCAAACGGCTGGAACAAAGAGCCGATGACTATTCCCTGCGAGGGAAAGAAGAATATCGTGCATTACGCGCTATACAAAAAGCCGTGGCAGTACGACGACGTTATCGACGGCGAGTATTTCTGGCAGTATGCAAAGCACTCCCCCTTCTACGAGATGATTTTGGAAAGAAAAGACTCCTTCGGAGACAAGGAACGCGCCGAAAACGACGCAATGGCGAAGGAGATATTGCTCCACGCGCTAAAGATCGTTGACTCCGAGGAAACGTTTGTCAAAAAGCTTTCTAATAATTGAGGACGGAATATGGAAAGATCAGCCCACAAGCTTGAGCTTTTACGAAGAATAGCCGAGCTTGAAAAAAAACAGCTTTGGCATCTTGACGTTGAGGACGACCCCGAAACGTATCCGTTGATGCCCGACGATATAGACTATCTGAACGAAAAGCTCTTAAACAAAATAAAAAATAAAATAGCCAATCTTCTCGGAACGCGCTTCTTTGACAAGATGATAGCAAGCGGACAGCTCGTTATCAAGGAGATACGCGGCATTGAAAACTTCACCTCCGTAAAAGGCGGCAAGATCGTGACCTGCAACCATTTCAGCGTCGGAGATAACTACGCGGTCTGGATGGCTCTGCGCGAGCATATGGACGGCAAGATGCTATATAAGGTCATCAGAGAGGGAAACTACACCAATCCGCCCAAGCCCTTCGGGCTTTTTATGCGGCATTGCAACACGCTTCCGCTTTCAAGCCAGCCGTCAACGATGCGCATGTTCTTTAAAGCCGTAAAAACACTTCTCGGCAGAGGCGAAACGATACTCATTTACCCCGAACAGGGAATGTGGTGGAACTACCGCAAGCCGCGTCCGATGCAGGACGGCGCATTCTCGCTTGCCGTACATAACAAAGTGCCCGTAGTACCGATATTCATCACTATGGAGGACGGAAACGCTCTTGACGGCGACGGCTTTCCCGTGCAGGAGTTCACACTCCATATTCTGCCCGCCATCTACCCCGACGCGAGCCTGCGCCTTGGCGAAGCCAAGGTGAAAATGAGCGAGCAAAACTACGCCGCGTGGGTCGGGGTGTACGAAGAATTCTACGGTAAAAAGCTCGTTTACGCCGACGCGGAGGAGGCAAAATGAAGCTGTACCTTTCGGTCATCGGCATCGCAATGGCGGTAGTCGCGGCTCTGAATCTTATTTTAGAGGTTGCGCCGTGGTATTACGTTATAGCGGCGGTCATATGGTGTACGGCGTTGCAATTTGCCCTTGACGGACTCCTCGCCATTATCATACGCATCACACCCGACAGATATTTCGGCGCGGATGACCCGCACTTTGCCGTATCGGAAAGCGCGCAAGCGCTATACAAAAAGCTTCAGGTGCGACGCTGGAAGGACAAGGTCTGGGAGCTTGGCGGACTTGGCGGCTTTAGCAAAAAAAGCCTCAAAGAGCCTACGAACCCCAAATATATCGAGAAATTCATTATCGAATGCAACAAGGGCGTAGTTACGCACAGACTCAGCTACCCCGTCGGCTTTTTGGCTATGCTGACGGTCGACGGTATCTGCGCTTTTACCGTTGCCCTCCCCATCGCCGTAGTGAACGTATTTTTGAACGTACTGCCCACGCTCGTTTTAAGGTACAACACTCCTCTCTTGCAAAAGCTTTTGTCGCGTATGAACAAAAAAGCCGCTTTGGCTACTGAATAATTCAAAAACGCGCGGAGAGCCTCGGCTCTGCTTGCTTTTTTCGCTCATCCGCAGAGCTTATCGCCTTGCGGAGCTTTTCTTTTTCAATACGATAACGCTTACTGCGGCAACTGCGACGACGGCTATCACGCCCACCGCAATACCGATGATAAGACCTATCTGCATATCATTGTCCTGAGGAGCATCGGGAGCTTGTGTCTCCGCGGGCTTCTCGTCAATGACCTTTTCGCCGCACTTGGTGCATTCCGTTCCGCCCTCGATATCCTTCCAAGCGTGGATGCAGAAGGTTATGCTCGTGGGATAGTTTTTTGCAAAATACGCCGCGTCCTTATCCTCGTAGCCGCTTGGCGTGGGGATAGACTTGGTACACGCCGAATCGTCAAACCAGCCCTTGTCGGGAATATAATGGTCGTTTGAAGCGTTTGTCCTTACGCTGACCTTTGATACGTTCAGGTCGGAATCGTAACAAACCCTGACACCCTCGTCCATGCGAAAGACCGCTTGCGACGTAAGGATTCCGTTTACGTAGGTATCGGTGTATTCAATATCCTCATCCGCGGATTTCGGGTAAGTCACGTCCACCTTGTTCTCGGCGAGAATAATGCTGACGGTTCTTTCCGCCTGCTCGTTGCTAACGTAACAAGACAACAGCGCACCGTCGCAATCGTAGCGCATACTGTATTCGTAGCAATTCTCACCTATATACCTTTCGCCGTCAAAGGTGAATTCAAGCTGCTTTATGTCCTCGTTTTCAATCTCAAACGTATTTCTGCCGTTTGCCGTATTATACGCAATAAATCCGTCGGTTCTCGATTTTACAGTTAAATCGCATTCCCCGATACATGGGAGTGTAAATATTCCGTTTTCATATTCAGTAATAATTTTTTGGGGAAAGCTTGACGTGATCGCGTTTGCGTCAATGCCGATCTGCGCAAGGGTAAGCACGGGCTGTGCCGCGAAGGACGGCAGAGTTATAGTGGGAAGACGGTAAATGATAGCATTACAGGTCGAGCAGGTGTCGTATTCATCCCCCGCGGTCAATTTGTGTCCGAGGGGCTCTCCGTTCTCTCTGAAGCATTTTTCGCATATACTCGGCACGTCGCAAAGGGGCGCGGACCACTGATGAGCGCAACCGATGTCGGTCGGCAGGCGCTTTGTCAGATCTTCAAGCGTCACGTTCTCAAAGCCCTGCGGAGCTTTCACGGGAATCTCGCCGTTGCTGTCCTCGCACCATCCCTTATCGGGAAGCAAGACAACGTATTCGCCCGTGTCATTGATAGCCACATCAACGTACAGGAGCGTACCGTCCGCGCCGTAAATTGCCCAAATCGACTCGTTTTCCGTGTGCAGCGCTACGGTTTGTTCGTTGAGAACGCCTTGTGCGTACTCATCGCTCACGTCAAGACCCGCGCGAAGACTGTAAGAAACGTCAACGCTCTTCTCATAGTATCCCTCCTCAGGATACAGCATAACAAGCCTTCGGTAACCGTCAATATAATTATCAAATGTTACGAAGCTGCGCTTTCCGTCAAGCTCATATTCGACACACCACAAACGGGATCGAGCAGATATCGAAATGCTCCCCGCGGAATTGTATTCCTCGACGGAAACGTCAAATTCCCAATATCCGTCAACGAGCTTGCCATGGTGATAGTCATAGTTCAGGGTGTCAACGTAGTTTGCCTCCATGCCGCCAACGTCCTTGATATAAAGAACCCCGTTTTCATACTTCACCTCGTTGATTTCGGGGAAGCAAGCAAGAAGCTCGTCGTAAGGAATTTTCGCATCCTCAAGCGTGGGGTATGCCCTGAGCGGAAAGGTGAACGCGGGCAAGCTTACCTTGCCTTCCTCGGCAGAGCTGCCAAGTGCGAAAAACGCCCCGAGCGACGCTACGAGCGTAAGAGAAAGAATGAATGATAAGATTTTTTTCATAATGACCTCCCGATGAGAAACAAGCATACCTTCGCCGCCCTCATCCGTTTCTGTTTATTTGATTATACCACGGTTGACAAAAAAATTCAAGCCGTTAATCGCCAAAATCTTCCAAACGCTGTAGTTATTAAAACGTCCCCAAGCCACCTAAAGCAACTTGATTCAGAATGGGTGTAGCACATCATTCCCGACAAAACGAAAGAAAAAAGAAGTTTCTGCCGAAAACGCACCCATAAATTTCTTAAACTCCTTTGGTATTGCGCATTATTTTTCACTTATTAAATTAAAATAGAAAACTAACGAGCCAAAGTCTGTTCTATTAGTGTTAAAGTTATATAGGAATAAAATAAATTTATTTTAAATAGCGAGAAAGTTATAAAAAAATAACATCCCGACTAAATCGAGGTGTTATTTTTGAAAACTTTCACGGTCACTCTGTTGCGATCATCACAAATATAACACATTTGGGTAGAATTTGCAAGTTTTTTGAAATAATCATACGTTGCACAAAAAATTCCGCCCTCGTTTTTGAGGGCGGAAAAATATTATTTTTTATAACTCACGAAAAATCGTTTTTATCTCGACATACATTCATTATTCTAAAAACTTTGATAAAAATCACATTTTGCATACTTAGGATTTTCTTTTTTTATTTTATTGCATTTGAAAATTTCAACGCATAGCAAAATTCTACCAAATATCGCAATGATGCCGAAATGTCCAACGGAAATCCCGATACATATCAACATAGCCGTTTGAAAAGAAACACGAGAATAAATTATTAAGAATAACACGAACAATGATGCGGACAAAAACACGGCTACGAGTTGCAAGTAATGAAATACGCAGTGCATCCAATGGATAGAGAGACTCGTATCCATTTTATAAATGCCTCGAATGAACTTTATTATCTTGTTTGGTTTGACATATGTACGCTTATATTTTTCCCTTAAGGCATAAGAAAACTCGCTCACCGCCTTTTCTAATCGTTTGATTACAACTCCCGAAAAGAAAAGTGATGCGGCTAAGCAAACCACATATTGTAAAATAATAAAGCAATCATTTGGATACATTTTGTAACCCCTCACTTATTTCCTTGAAAACACGACACCCTTATCCAAATAATCAGGAAGCTTAATATGACTATCAAGGGAATAATTTATCTTCTTAAGTGATGCATTTATTCCAATTTCAGCAATTCCATTAAAAGCATATCGTATATCTTAAATTTCAATAAATGCTTGAATTTTGTGTTTGTCTCGCAATTTGCTTGTTAGCCCATTTTTCGTTTTGGAGGCTATCAATAGCTACAACAGTTTTTGTATTTTTAAGGGCTCTGCCTCTGTTTTTTCGTCAGCAAAATCAAGTCCCGCCCCACCTAACGCCATATCAAAAGCAATACAAATAAACTCTCATCTGTTTATGTTTATTCGATTATACCACGGTTGACAAAAAATTTCAAGCCGTTAATCGCCAAAATCTTCCAAACGCTGTAGTTATTAAAACGTCCATTAACGCCGCCACCAGCACCTTGCATCAAAATGAAATCGAAGTCCCCCACCCAAGCCACAAGAAATGAAAAAGACAAGGAAAAGAAAAGAAAAGATAAGATAAGATAAGATAAGATAAAATAAAATAAAATAAAATAGATAAAATAAAGAAAAGGAAAGAAAATAAAATGAAATTTTAAAAGAACTATCTGCAAAAAATATAACCTACAAATTGCAGTTTTCACAGAACTGGTCAAAATTGTGGTCAAGACTTTTTGGCTATAGACAAAAATTGCACGCAAAAACAAAAAAGACCGCTTTTAAAGGGAAAACACCACAAAAAGCAGTCATTTTTTGGTCGGAGTGACAGGATTCGAACCTGCGGCATCGACGTCCCAAAGGCTTTTGAACTCCTTGTTTATACTGCTTTCGCATTATTTCTAATGCGTTCTAATTATTTTTAGACCCTCTCCTGACCTCTCGTGCCCACTGTTTTCGTGTACTCCGTGCGTCAAAGTGGGATAAACTGTGGTCAAAAAAACGCTCCCCCGAAACGATGATTTTCATCTCGGGGGAGCTTTGTCGTCTGTATGTTAACTCTGGATCGGGACTTTGTCAAGGCCTTTCGAGATTGTTCCGATTCTTGCTACAATCCCGATCATTTCCATGTGTACCAATATATCAGTGCCAATGTCAATGATTGCCCCGCGGTAGACAAAGAAAAGGCAACAACGCGTTGCTTGAAACTTGCGCTAAAATTTGCTATAATGAAAGCACAGTAATCAAAGGCGGTAATCGTATGGAAACCAAAGATATTATACTTGAACTCAGAACGAAAAAAGGTCTTTCGCAGGAGGAGCTTGCGGAAAAGATATTTGTAACAAGACAGGCGGTTTCTCGTTGGGAGAACGGCGAAACGATACCCAACACCGAAACCCTCAAGCTGTTGTCAAAGTTGTTTAATGTATCAATCAAT
>JAZQXT010000073.1:0-4712 GCA_045633005.1 Eubacteriales bacterium
TCGCTCTGTCTCCATGCTGACATTTTTGACTCACTAAATCTTTATGATTTGTTTTCTAATTCCATCGAGGATTTTTGCTACTATGCTCCTACCGAAGTATGCAAAGAGCAATGGGAAGTCCTTATTGCAAAATCGAAAGAAAATGAGCGTTGGATGGATGTTATAGAAGAACTGACTCCGTGGATAGAAGAATGTTTCACAAATCATAAGTGTTTTACCATTTGCGGTATATAGAACTAACAGCCAATTTCCAATTTGTCGGGCAGGCAGCAGAGGAAAAAGTTGACCTTTTTTTCAGTTTTACCTCGATTTTTGACCTTTTCACTCGTTTAAGGCAACAAAAAGACCACCTGCAAAGCAGATGTTCTTTTTGTTGTCGGTGGTGGATTCGGAGAAACTCGCATACGTTAAAAATCCCCAAGGCAGACCGAGGTCTGCCTTGGGGATTATTTTTTAACCCTTCAATATCTTATTAAGAACTGCGGATTTATTATTTTTGAGCGCGTACGGCATTTTCAGGGTGGTTATTCCCTTATTTGCAACGTAGAGGTCCTTCGTGTGATTGAGCGCGGCAACGTTGTAGGAGTCCTTATAGAACTTTCTTACCGCGGAGTCAGTCGCGGGCCAAAGCAGAACGGGCGCTTTTATGTAGTTATACACGTCCGCTATTATTCCGATAACGCCGTGGTGGGAAAGCTGAACCATATCCGACTTCAGATAATTTCCGTACATATCAACGAGAATGTGTCCCGTTGCGTGCGTAGCGTCAGCGAGAACCATACAGGTCTTTCCCTCGAGCTTTACTCTGAAAACGAGAGAGGACGTATTATTCCAGTCAAGCATCTTGGGCATATAATCGTCGTAGGTGTAGAGCATCTCTATCGTCGCACCACAGCCGAAATCATACATCTGACCCGTGTGCGCCTTGATTATCTGCGAATTCGGGAAGGCTCTGGGCAGGATGGAACGGATCTCATCCGCAAGCGCCTCGTCGTCTATATGCTCGTAATGCTCCTTGGTCGGGAAATTCAGCACGAATCGCTCGACGTTTATGAGTTTTTTGAGGCTTGACGACTCTGCAAAGCGATTGAGGGCGGCGGCGTGATCGACGTGCGAGTGCGTGATGAACCACGCGGCGATCTTTATGTTATTGGGGTCGGGGGAAAGCTTCTTCATCGCATCAAGCAGAGGGTTGTCGGAGTTGTTGTACGAGCGGAAACCGCCGTCCACGATGACAAGTCTGCCGTCGGGAAGCACGAATATCATACAAAGTGCTCCCTCGTTAAGACCGTCGTTCTTATTGTATCCGAGTCCTATAAGGTTTACGGACGGAGTGGTGGTCTTTTTAACGTTTGCGCTGTCCTCTGCACGAGGGGGAAGTCCCGTGGAGCTTTCGGGCTCAACGAGAATGCGCACTTCCTTTGAATAGTTGGTATAGCATACGTTTACAACGCCGCCGTGTCCCGTGTAGGTCGCAAAACGGTTAGCATTGGAAGTTCTCTTTGCGTAAAGCGTGTATCCCGCCTTCTCAAGCGCGGCAAGATAATCGTCGTACTCGGCGGTATTGGTGCGCTTGACGTGTATCATCGTGCAATTATCACCCGTATCGTAGGTAGAGCCGGGCTTGCTGATGCTGTATTGCGGAAGCGCAGACATATATTCGTTCTTCGAAGCCTGTACGGAAAAATCCGTGCTTATAACAAGACTTCCGTCGTCATTTTTAACGATGGCGCGCTTAAGCTCGTTGATCGCGCTCAAGAGTGAACCCTTGTCGTGACCTGCCAAAAGGATGCGGCTTCCAACTATCTTGATGGCGTACGAGCCCATACCAAGACCGCTTGACAGAGCGATCATATCGGGATGCTCGGTAAGACCAAGCACTATCTCGCACGCATCGGCATTCGCCTCCTCGCCCTTCTTGACCCAGTCCTCGGTGACCTTAAGTCCCTTGGCGGTGGTCATAGCGGTCAAAGAATCACGAAGCGACATAGCGAGATTTACCACGTCGGCGGTGGCGTTTTTACTTCTTACGATGGTGTAATTAAACGTGTCGGGCGTGCTTATCACAAGCTCCGTGGGAGCCGCGGGAGTGGTCTCGGCAGGCAGAGTAGTCTCCTGCGTCTCAGCGTCTCCGTTGCAAGCAACGAGAGCACCCGCGAGCATAAGCAAAGCCAAAAATGCACAAATTATTCTTTTCATAGCATTTCTCCTAATAACTTTATAAAAATATTATATCATCCTTAACCGAAAAAGTCAAGTTTTGGCGATAAAAGGTTAAAAAAATATTACACCCACTCTTCCAATAATTGTTCGTTGCACACGCCGCCCATTCGGATTATAATGTAATGTACACGAAAGGAGTTCCAAATGGAAGTAATACTTATTAGCGATGACAAGGTAAAGATAACGCTCACCGAGGAGGACTTGCGTGAGTTTGCGATAGATTGCGACGCCGCCGAGGAGGACGGGGAGCTGTGCCGCCGCTTCAAAGACGTGCTCTGCCGTGCCGACGATATATGCGGCACGAGCCTCGGCGCGTCGCGCGTGCTCGTCCAGCTCTTTCAGTCGCGCGATGGAGGCTGTGAGCTTTTCGTAACGCGGCTCTCCCCCGCTCTGCCGACGGGAGCGAGGGGCGCGGCGGACGGCACGGTATACGTTTTCGACAGTCTCGGCTCGCTCGTCGCCGCTTGCCGCCTGCTCAATACACGCGGCTACGGCGCACACAGCGCCGCCTTTTCAACGGACGGCGGCGAGTACGCTCTGCTTCTGCCCGAATTTCCAAGCGACGCTCCCGTGCCGCTTGCCGCCGCCTGCCTTGACGAGTACGGCGTGCGGCGCACCGACGAAAAAACGCGGCTTTACATAAGCGAGCACGCGCGCACTATCTGCGCCGACGGCGCGGCGGAAATACTGTCGAAATTTTAATTCTTAATTTTGCGCTTGCGGACAAAATCCACTTGCAATACGCTAAAATCCGTGATATAATTATTATATCTTTGGTAAAGGAAGCACACCTATGAGCAAGCTTGCAAGTATAAGAAAGGAATACGCCCTCATCGACGCGGTGGCGAAATGGCAGAAGACCCTGTGGTATCCTGCGCTTTTTGCCGTGCTTTGCGCCATTGCGGGAAGCGGCAACTGCTACGCCTACGCCCCCGTTTTCTGGATATATTGCGCACTCGTAGTTTTTTCCGCACTTTTCGCGGACGACCTAAAGGTGTTCATCCCGCCGATATTCTTCTTTTACTGCTCGCTCGGCTCGGACCTTTCGCCCGAGCAGCTGCTTGACCGCGAGGCATCGTTTGACTCGTTTTCCACCGCGGGACTTGTAAACTTCATCGCCGCGGGTCTTATAATGGTAGTTGCCCTTATCGTAAAGCTCGCCGTCAGCGGTGCTTTCAAAAAGCTACTTACCCTGCGCGGCGGAATATTTTATTCCATGATCGCAATGAGTGCCGCCCTTATGCTCAACGGTGTATTCAGCGAGGGCGCGTCGCTCAAAAACCTTGCCTACGGCGCGTTTATCGGCTTGGGACTATTGCTTTTGTACGCGCTGTTCTCCGCCATACTTGCGGACTCGCGCGACTGCGCACCCTACGTTTGCGCCTCGGCGCTCGGCGTGTCCCTTGCCGCCACCGCGCAGGTGCTGTTCCGCGCAATGACGGTATATCGGGCAGATTTGCTTTTCACCTACGACTCTCTCGGCAACGTGCTTGGCATAAACCGCGACATCCTACAGCTTTCGTGGGGCGTGGCGACCATAGTCGGCGCGATCATAGTGCTTGGCATTCCCGCCGCATTTTACCTTGCGCGTAAGGCGCGATACAGCCTTGTCTACTACGCCGCCGCCATAGTTTTACTTATCGGCTCGGCGGTTATCGACACCCGCTCGGCAATAATCACGGGGGCTGTATTCTTCATCTTCTGCGCGATATTCTGCTGCTTCAGCGGTGAAAATAAAAAGAAAAACCGCATATACACGCTCGTTATCATCCTCGCCTCGGTCGGCGCGCTATCCGCGTGGCATATATACAAGGGCGACGTAATGGAGCTGTGGCTCGGACTTTCAAAGTTTTTGCGTTTTGACATTATGTCCGAAAATCTGCGTTTCCGCTATTGGCAGGACGGCGCCTCGGACTTCTTGCGCGCGCCCGTATTCGGCGTGGGCTTTGACGACGGCGTGGTCATCGAGGGCGTGAGCTACACGTTCAGCAATCCGTTTTCGGGAATGTACCACTCGATAATATTCCAATTCCTCGCCGCCGCGGGTGCCGTCGGTTTCCTTGCCTTCCTTTATCATTGCGTGGAGTACGCACGCCTGCTCTTCAAGCGCAGAAGCGCGGATAAGCTCTTTATTCTGCTTTTGCCCGCTATGATAATCGTTATGTCGCTCGTGGACAATTTCTTCTTCTATTTTAATTTCCAGATATTTTACGCCGCCTTCTTCGCCCTTGCGGAGAAGGAAAGCCGCGAAAAGTAAAAAATACTTGCAAGTCTGCTCTTGCAAGTATTTTTTTGCAAAAACAACCAAAACTATACCGTTTTCAACCAACGGTATATAGACAAACGGAAAATTTTGTTATATAATATCCCCATAAAACCAAAAACCGCAGGTGCGGCATTTATCAAGAGGTTATCAAATGGCTAAAAAAAATGAAAGCACAAGCATCCCCGTAAATTATTTCAACAAACAACGCCACCCCAAGCTCGAA
>JAZQXT010000074.1:0-3492 GCA_045633005.1 Eubacteriales bacterium
AAACCCAGTTACATTATACTCGGAGGTTTAACTCTTTTCAACACTTTTTGTTTCGGGCTTGCTTGTAGCTCGCCCGCTTTATTGTCGCTTCGCTCGTTTTCGGCTCCCCCAGTAGAACTGGGGGTTTATTTGGATACCAATCACCGCCGAGAGCGACCAAACGGTCACTCTCGGCGGTTGGATAAGGGGAGTCTGACTCCCGCGAGCAAGCTCGGCAACAAATTGCCCCCGCTCCCGTTGGTCGCTAAAGAGCGGAAGGTTTCTTGCTCGCCGGCAACCAAGGAAATTTCTGCACTTTATTTCATCAGCTCGTCGGTCAGGCGAATGATCTCGGGGGCAAGCTTCTTACGCTTTGCCTTTACGATAGCGTTATAGATGGGATAGGCCAGGCTTGCAAGCACGCCGCCGACAACGCCGATGATAGTGCCGATGACCATAGCCATATCCTTGTATGAACCGAGGATTTCTCCAAGCTCGGTCATAATCAGGCTCATGCCAAGGCCGAGGGTGAGCGTGCCTATGATACCAAACACGAGCGCGACCGCTTGCGCCGTATTCGTTACGCTTGCATCAAGTCGGCGCAGGCGCGCCATTTTATCCTCATCTTCGGTGGGCGCTGTATATTTATCGCGGATACGCTTCAGCTCTGCCTGCTCTTTTGCAGAGTATGTGTAAGTGAATCCGCCTTTTTCTTGATTGTTATGATCCATTTTCAACCTCTGATTTCAATATTTTGAGTTTCTTCGTACCGACGACGATCATATACATTGCCGTGGAAACGATCAAAAGCGAGATAACCCCGCCGGTTGCGCCGAGCATCCATTTTTGTTCGACAGCCGTCATGGTTCCGTCACTGAAGGTCGTGAGCATGGTGGATTCCAGCGTCAGCATGGACACGAGAGCCGCCGCCAGGCTGATGGCTTTGGAGGCCGAAAAGACGGGGCTGTTGTATTTGCGATATTTCACCACGTTCACAATGGCTACCGTGAATGCGGTAAAGGTATACGCCGCCATCGCAATTGCTGTGATCATATGATGCTCGAAGGTCCTGTTCCAATAGACCATAAAGAAGATGATCAGCGCCAGCGCAAGATTCATGATGAGGAATACCCATCCGCAAGCGCGGTACTTGACAAGCTCGGTCTGCATTTTCTCACCGGGAGCGTATTTCCTCGTATGTCTGACCAAAAAGAAACGCATGATCGCAAGGCAGATGTAGTACGCGCCGAGGGAGTAGAACCAAAAGGTACGGTGATAAAATCCAAGCCATAGCTGAAGAATTCCGTACAGGGTGTTCCACGCAAGCGAGCCGTAGAGCGATATGTTTACCCGCAGGCGCGCATCGTCCTGTATCATGCGCGCATACCTGTTCCCGTCCTTGAATGCCTTGATCCATGTGATCAAATGAGGGATCCTGAAGCACCATACTGTCAGAGTGTAAGCGGCCAGAACGTATGAAATATAGGCGATTACGGATTCCGTACCGATAAATACCATTGAACCGACAAGCAAAACGGTTGCAATCGGAACGAGCAATATCATAATGGCGGTATGCGGAAACAGCAGCGCTTTACCGATCTTCTTCCAATCCATCTGTTGTCCTCCTGATCTTAACCGTAAACGTAGTGCCGACACCAATCGCGCTTTCCACACCGATCTCGCCCTGCATAATATCAACCACTCTTTTTACAAGAGGTAATCCGAGTCCGTTGCCTTGGGTTGCGTGCGAGGTGTCGCCTTGATAGAACTTTTCGAAAATATGCGCCCCTACCTCGGCGCTCATGCCGCATCCCGTGTCGGTCACTGTTACGGTAGCGTATGTTTCGTCTGCCGTAAGCGTGAGCGAGACTTTGCCGCCGTCCTCGGTAAACTTGAAGGCGTTGGAGAACAGATTATTCCACACGAGCGAGAGAAGTTCTTCATCGGCGCAAACGTGCACGCTCTCCGCAATATCGGTTTCAATTTCGATATTCTTTCGCTCCCACGTACTTTCATATTGCAAAAGGCTCTCGCAAAGCTGTTCACCGAGATCGAAGGTAGTGAGATTCGGGTAGATCTGCTGATTTTCCAACCGATTGAGCTTGAGAATATTCGTCATCATATCGGCAAGACGGCGCGAGGCATCGGTAATTGTCTTTGCGTACTCGATGCGCTTTTCTTCGGGCAGATCGGGAGCTTGCAAAAGCGTTCCGTAGTTCTGCATCACGGCGAGCGGTGTTTTCATCTCGTGGGACACATTGGCAATAAAATCGGTACGCAACGTTTCCACGCTGGAAAGCTCCTCCGCCATTGCGTTAATCGCCTCGCCTATTTGATCAAAGCCCTCCAATCCCGCTTTGTTCATTGGCTTTACACGGGTGGAAAAATCACCGCTCATAATTTTTTGGGCGGCAACCGTTATTGTCTTTACGGGTTTATCCACCATAAGCCTTCTGCGGATATGGTCAACCGTTTTGAAAAGAACGGTTATGATGAATACGTTCAGAAAGGTGATCTTGGCCGCATCGGCAATGTTTTCAGAGGTATAGACCAAGCCCATTTCGGTCGCGAATACGTGCAAGAACAGCAGCATACAGCAAGTCACCACGAACGCTACCAACAGGAAGAACCAAAGAAAGCTGCTGGCCTCCCGCAGCATTCCGCGAAAGCTCGGCTTTTTCATTTGATCACCGCCTTGTAGCCAAGACCGTGAACGGTCTGAATCTCAAAGGAGTCGCACTCCGAGAGCTTTGCGCGGAGCTTGGTCATATACACATCAACCGTTCTCGTGCTTGTTTGCGTATCCACGTCCCAAAACTCGTCCATAAGCTGTGTGCGCGTAAAGGTCTTTTTGGGATAGGACAGGAGCTTATAAAGAAGGTCAAATTCTCTGGCCGTGAGGGAAATCTCCTCGCCGTCAAGTGTGGCGCTTCGCTCGTCGGCGTCCATCACGAAATCGCCGACCTCAAGGCGGCGGCTGGATGCGATCTTGGAACGGCGAAGAAGCGCGCCGATACGCAGGAACAGCTCGTCAAGATCGATGGGCTTGGTCATGTAATCGTCGATGCCGATGCGGAAGCCTCTCTGCTTAGACGCGAAATCATCGCGTGCGGTCATAAAAAGAATGGGAATGTCGTTATTGAGTGAACGCACGGTCTTGGCAAATTCAAAGCCGTCGATCTGCCGACCGTGGACGGCGGGCAGCATAATATCCGACACGATACAGTCAAAGGTCGTTTTGTACATCTCGTCGTAAGCGCTCTCGGCATCAAGACAGCCGACCGCTTCGTATCCCGAGCTATTGAGAAACGAGCACACGCTGCGGTTCAGATCTCGGTCATCCTCCACGATTAAAATTTTGAACATATTTTTATCCTCCAAGGGCTACATTTTCACTTATATGTTTTATTATAGCATAGAAATGTTAAAGTTTTGTTTGCGTTTGGGAGGTTTTTTCAAAAAAAAACAACGCAACTGCATTTTTTGCGTTGCCTTATGTCTTTCGATTATACC
>JAZQXT010000075.1:0-93282 GCA_045633005.1 Eubacteriales bacterium
CCGAGGGCGGTGTGCGCCCACGGATTGCAATGAAATCCGCCGCGCACGCAAATTCCCGCCTCGCCGAGTGCCGATGCTACGCGGTCGGATGGAAGCGTACCGACGTTAAAGGAAAGCACGCTTCCCGCATATTGCGGCATATATATCCGCACCCTCGGTATTGCGCCGAGCCTTTGGCGCGCGTACAGAAAAAGCGATCTTTCGTGATTTTCTATACTTGCAAGTCCTACCTTTTGAATATAGCGTACCCCCTCGCAAAGCCCTGCGATAGCGGGCGTCGAAAGCGTGCCCGCTTCGTATCTTTCGGGAATTTCACGCGGCATTTCCGCCTCGAATGAGGACGAGCCCGAACCGCCCTCAAAAAGTACACGCGGCATTATTCCTTCACCAAGAATGAGTGCGCCGCTTCCCTGCGGACCGAGAAGCCCTTTGTGACCCGGCAGGCACAGTACGTCAATGCACATAGAGCGCATATCAATGGGAAAGTGTCCCGCCGCTTGCGCACCGTCGACGATAAAAAGGATACCGCGGCGGCGGCATAGCCTACCGATATCGGCAAGCGGAAGCTTGAGCGAGCAGACGTTGGGGCAAGCGGTCATGACCACCGCCGCCGTATTTTCGCGTATTGCGCCTGCCACCTGCTTGCATATAGGACCGCCGTCAAGCAAGTAGCCGCCCCCTATTATACTTATTTTATCAAAGGTTATCGCGCCTTCCGCGGCAAGGGCCTCAAGCGGACGGCGCACCGAATTGTGTTCAAGCTCGCTCGTTATGACGTGCGCCCCATTCGGCAAAAGCCCCTTTATAGCAAGGTTCAGCGCCGCCGTTGCGTTCTGCGTGAAAATAACGTGCGACGGATCGGGTGCGCCGAAAAGCTCGGACAGCTCTTCGCGGCATTCGTAGATTTTCTCCGCCGCCGCCATGGATAGCGGATGTCCGCCGCGCCCTGCGTTTCCGCAGTATTCTTCAAGACAGCGAGTAACTTCCGCTATGACGCTTGGCGGCTTCGGAAAGCTCGTCGCCGCGTTGTCAAGATACACCATCAGCCGCCCTCCGAAAGTATCTCGCGGACCTCTATTTTAGCATCTGCGAATATCATTTTTGCTCTGTATAGCTGGGATTCGTGAAAGATAACGCCCCACGAGCATCCCCGCGTGGTTTTTGCGGAGTCGACCTTTACCGTCTCAGCGGCAACGGAGGATGCGGCAAGCGTCCTCTGTGCGCGCTTTGCGAGAGTAAGCGTTGGAAAAACAGCAATATATCTCATTTACGCATCTCCTTTCTGCGACTTCCAATGTCAGTATATGCCGAAAAACATAGAATAGTGCCGCTTTTTGTAAGCG
The DNA here is from genome assembly GCA_045633005.1 of Eubacteriales bacterium. Lineage (GTDB taxonomy): Bacteria > Bacillota > Clostridia > Oscillospirales > CAG-272 > CAG-390. The sequence continues at coordinate 1,344 of JAZQXT010000075.1, forward strand.
GCACTATTCTGCATCAGAGCTTTGATGCGGCGTATTCTTTTATTATTTTTTCTTCGGAAAAATAGTATTTAACGCCCTTGATATCCTGATATTCTTCGTGCCCCTTGCCCACGAAGGCAACGATATCGTCCTTTTGGCATATGTCCATAGCGTAGTGGATGGCATCCTCTCGGTCAAGCACTATCTCGTATTTTCCACCGTGAACGTCAATGCCCTCGATGATCTGTGCGAAAATGGTGTCAATATCATCAAAACGGGGGTTGTCGGTAGTAAGAATAGAAATGTCGGCACTTCGCCCTGCGGCAAGTCCAAGGTCGTAGCGGCGTTGCTTTGCTCTGTCGCCACCGACACCGAAGACGAGAATGAGTCGCTTGGGTGAGTAGCCCTTTAGCATTTCAAGCAGAGCCTCGATGCTGAGCGCATTGTGTGCGTAGTCGATGATGAACGTGCCCATATCAGCCGCCTCGCGTATGAGCTGGGCGCGTCCCTTGACGCTTATCTTCTCAAGCGCGCTTTTGACGGTTTTGATGTCTATTCCCAAACTGTGCGCCACCGCCATAGCGATAAGGGCGTTGTGAACGTTAAATATTCCCGGCATATTTAGCAATATCTCCCCCTCGTAAAGTCCGCTTACGAAGAAACGCGAGCCGAGCACAGCTTTGTCCCAAACGGATATTACTTTGTCGGCACGGAGCGAGGCGTTTTTTTCGGTGGATACGGTAATGACCTCTTTGCCCTCGGTCATATACTGCCAATATTCTGAATCGGCGTTGGCAATAACGGCTTCTGTTTGCGAAAACATAATTCTTTTGCAATCGCGGTACTCCTCGAAGGTTTCGTGCTCGGCGGGACTTATGTGGTCGGGCGAAAGGTTGAGGAATGCTCCGAAATTAAAGGTGAGTCCCGCGGTGCGCTTTAGCTTTATGCCCTGCGAGGACACCTCTATTACTGCGTGCGTACAGCCTTCATCGACCATTCTGCGGAAAAAAGCGTGAAGCTCAAAGGATTCGGGAGTTGTGTTTTTAGTCTCTATCTGCTCTTCGCCGATAAAAGCGCCGAGCGTGCCTACCATTCCAACCTTATATCTCGCCTCCTCAAGTATGCGCTTTGTCATAAACGCCGTGGTAGTCTTGCCCTTCGTGCCCGTAAGTCCTATAATCGTCAGCTTTTCGGCGGGGTGGTCAAACCACGCGGCAGAAACGTATGCAAGCGCCTCGCGCGTGTCGGGAACGCAAATAACGGTGGCAGATGGAGCCTCGGGCGGCATATCCTCAACGAGAATGGCGGCGGCGCCGCGTGCGATAGCGTCGGGAATATAGTTGTGTCCGTTCGAATTGAAGCCTTTCAGGCAAACAAATAGAGATCCTTTTACTACTTTTGATGAATTGTACTCTACCGAAGAAATACAGATATCGGTGTTTCCGCAAATTTTCGTAATATTAAGCTTTTGGATGAGTTGTGAAAGCTTCATAAAAATCTCCTTATGAAAATTTGAGCCTCTTTTTATATATGCGGCGCGCGTATCAAGCGTACCGAAAAAAACTAAAAAAGCAATAGAAGCGAAGCATACCGCACTTTGTTCATATATAGTTAACAAATATATGGTATACTTTACCCACTATATATTCAAGGAGAATAAAATGAAAAAAGCTATAGCGATTTTTATGTTTATTTTATGTATATTCGGAATGGTCGCCTGCGGCGGTAACGAGGGTGCGGGCGAGGAAACGTTTGAGATAACCGACAACGGACTTTTCGCATATAGGCACACCAACGGCGTGGTGATCCATCCGCACGATTCCATGCGCCAGATATCCGAGGCAATGGGCGAGGAAAAGGAGTGCAGGGAAAGCGGCGTGGATGCCGACAGAACGCTTACATACATTTACGACGGGCTTCGCATCGTGACATATCCCGACAAAAACGCGAACTACATTTATCAGATAATCCTTACCGATACGACCGTATCTACCTTGAAGGGAATAAAGATAGGCGATCCGATAGAAAAGGTGGTCGAGGTATACGGCGACGATTTTACCTATTCGGGTTCGGGATATAAGTATACGAAGGGACTTTCAAATCTTCTTTTCGTTTATACCAACGGACTCGTCTCGTCAATTCAGTACACGGCTATTATAAACGACAGCCTTTTTGAATAATAAATATTAGCACTCTTTTTGGCAATAAATTAAAACGAAAGAGTGTTGTTCATAAATTGTTAACATAATTTATACAAAAAACGCTAAAATTCCGCCATTATTCGTGGTATATTATTATCAGAAGTTAGCACTCGCAACACATTAGTGCTAAAAACTGATGATCCACGAAAATGGCGGATATTTTTTGAAAGGGGGAGACGGAATGTACGGAAAAGACCTTAGCGAACGCAAAAAGCTCATACTCAAAGCGGTCGTTGAGTCGCACATCGAGCTTGGTGAGCCCATAGGCTCAAAATCCTTGCTTCAACTCCCCGAAATAAAATGCTCCTCGGCAACCATCCGTAACGAAATGGCAGAGCTTGAGGAGATGGGATATCTTGAACAGCCGCACACCTCGGCGGGCAGAGTGCCATCCCAGCTCGGCTACAGATTTTACGTAGACCAGCTGCTTGAGCACTACGCTATGACCACGGGTGAGATAAATCAGATAAACAGCATCCTAAAAAGCAAAACGGCGGAGCTTGATCAGATACTTCTTGCCGCGTCAAAGCTTGCCTCAAGCATTACCAACTACACGGGACTTGCGGTAAAGCCAAAAAGGAGCTCGGTTTTCGTTTCGCGCTTTGAGATAGCGTATATCGACGAGAGCAATTTCGTGCTTATCATGGTGACTTCCGTCGGCAACGTAGTTTCAAAGCATATAAGGCTTTCCGAGCCGAGACCGAGACAGCGCATAGAGCTTCTTTGCGAGGCACTTAACAAGCTTGTCGCGGGCATCGCGGCGGAGTCGATAAATCTCCCCGTCATTATGAATCTTGAAGCAGTTATGGAGTCCGACGCCCCCATCGTCGCACCGATAGTAAAGACGATATATTCGGCGCTTACCGAGTACGACGGCGGCGAGCTTCAGCTTTCGGGAATCAACAGACTTTTGCAGTATTCCGATTACGAAAGCCCCGAGCATCTTTCGGAGCTTCTCGGAACGCTTGAGCAGAAGGACGAGATATTGCGCCTCGTGTCCGAAAGCACGGGCGAGGACGTTTCGGTGCTTATCGGAACGGAGTCCTCGGTGCAGGTCATGAACAACTCCGCGCTTGTGTTCAAGCCCATCGTCAAGGACGGCAAGACACTTGGCGTTATCGGCGTTCTCGGTCCGCTCCGAATGGACTATGCGAAGGTCCTTGAAACGATAGAGCATCTTTGCGGCTCGGTTGAGGAAATAATCGGCGGCTACACTCCGATATCCCCATCCCCCGCGGCGCTTCCGCCAAGCGATAAGGCGGCTAATGATTTAAGAAAGGGAAAGAATGACACAGATGAATAGAGAAAACGAAAAGGACGAGGTCATCACCGACGAGGCAGAAGCAGTCGAGGAGACGACGAGAGCCGAAAAGAAAAAGGCAAAAAAGCAGGACGCGCGTATAGCGGAGCTTGAAAAGGAGCTTGCCGACGCAAATGTCAAGCTTGCCGAGTCCGACGACAAGTATCTGCGCCTTGCTGCAGAGTACGACAATTTCCGCCGCCGCTCCCAAAAGGAGAAGGAGGGCATATATACCGATGCTTACTCCGACGCGATGAAGGAGCTGCTTCCCGTTCTTGACAACCTTGACCGTGCGGTAGGCTGTGAGGACGCCGCGGCACTTAAGGAAGGACTTGCGCTGATACTCAAGAGCTTTAACGAATCCATTGCCAAGATGGGTATAGAGGAGATCAAGGCTCTTGGCGAGACGTTTGACCCCAATTTGCATTATGCAGTTATGCACGTCGACGATGAAGCCTATAAAGAGGGCGAGATCGTTGAAGTATTCCAAAAAGGCTACACTCGCGGCGATCGCGTTATCCGTTACGCCGTGGTAAAGGTAGCAAACTAATATAAAGAAAGAATCCAAGGAGGATATTATTATGGCAAAAATTATAGGTATTGATTTAGGTACGACCAACTCTTGCGTAGCGGTTTTTGAGGGCGGCGAGCCCACCGTTATCCCCAATCCCGAGGGTGCGCGCACCACTCCCTCCGTCGTTGCGTTCAAGAAGGACGGCGAAAGACTCGTAGGTCAGGTTGCAAAGCGTCAGGCTATCACCAACCCCGACAACACCATCAGCAGTATCAAGCGCGATATGGGTACTGATACCCGCGTAAATATCGAGGGCAAGAAATACACCCCTCAGGAGATCTCCGCTATGATCCTTCAGAAGCTGAAGGCTGATGCAGAGGCATATCTCGGACAGAGCGTAAATCAGGCAGTTATCACCGTTCCCGCATACTTCACCGATGCACAGCGTCAGGCAACCAAGGACGCGGGCAAGATCGCAGGTCTTGAGGTTCTTCGTATAATCAACGAGCCTACCGCGGCGGCTCTCGCATACGGTATGGATAAGGAGACCGACCAGAAGATCATGGTATTTGACCTTGGCGGCGGTACGTTTGACGTATCTCTGCTTGAGATATCCGACGGCGTTTTCGAGGTTCTTGCGACCGCAGGTAACAACCGCCTCGGCGGCGGCGATTTCGACCAGAGAGTTATCGACTGGATGGCTGCCGCTATCAAGAGCGAGCACGGAATCGACGTTAAGAGCGACAAGATGGTACTCCAGAGACTCAAGGAAGCCGCAGAAAAGGCAAAGATCGAGCTTTCGGGTATGACCACCACCGAGATAAACCTCCCCTTCCTGACCGCTACCGCGTCAGGCCCCGTACACTTCACAACCACCCTCAGCCGTGCAAAGTTCAACGAGCTGACGGCTGATCTCGTTGAGGCTACTATTCGCCCCACCAAGCAGGTTCTTTCCGACGCGGGACTCAACCCCTCGCAGGTCGACAAGGTCCTTCTCGTCGGCGGTTCTACGAGAATCCCCGCCGTTCAGGAGGAGGTCAAGAAGTTTATGGGCAAGGACCCCTTCAAGGGCATCAACCCCGATGAGTGCGTAGCACTCGGCGCGGCTATTCAGGGCGGCGTTCTCGGCGGCGACGTTAAGGACCTTCTTCTCCTTGACGTAACTCCTCTGTCCCTCGGTATCGAGACTCTCGGCGGCGTTTTCAACCGCATCATCGACAGAAATACTACCATCCCCGTAAAGAAGAGTCAGGTATATTCTACCGCCGCTAACAACCAGACGAGCGTTGAGATCCACGTTCTTCAGGGTGAGCGCGAAATGGCATCGGGTAACACCACGCTCGGCAGATTTACCCTTGACGGCATTCCCCCCGCACCCCGTGGAGTTCCTCAGATCGAGGTCACCTTCGACATTGACGCAAACGGCATCGTAAACGTTACCGCAAAGGACAAGGGAACGGGCAGAGAACAGCACATCACCATCACCAGCTCCACCAATATGAGTCAGGATGATATCGACCGTGCAGTTCGTGAGGCTGAGCAGTTTGCCGAGGCTGATAAGAAGCAGAAGGAAGCCGTTGAGATCAAGAACCACGCTGAAAACCTCATCTTCCAGTCCGAAAAGACTCTTGAGGAGATCGGCGACAAGCTCCCCGAAAGCGATCTTGCAGACGTTAAGGCTGCTATCGAAACGCTCAAGGGCACCGTTGCAAACGGCACTACCGAGCAGATCAAGGCTGATACCGAGGCTCTTGAAAAGGCGTTCGGCAAGCTCTCCGAGAAGCTCTACGCTCAGAGCGGCGCGGCAAACGGCGCTGATGCTGGCGCAGGCGCGGCAGGTGGCGACGGAACCTATTATAACGCTGATTTTGAGGATAACAGCAATAACCAGTAAAATGCTAACGGAATGGGCGTATTTTCGCCCATTCCGTTTAAGGCGTTTTTTGAAAGGTGTTTACAATGGCTGATAAAAGAGATTATTATGAAGTGCTGGGCGTTGAGCGCGGCGCTGATGACGATACGATAAAAAAGGCGTACCGAAAGCTCGCCAAAAAGTATCACCCCGATATGAACCCCGACAACAAGGATGCGGAGGCGAAGTTCAAGGAGGTCAACGAGGCGTACGCCGTCCTTTCCGACTCCGAAAAGCGTTCTGCCTACGATAACTACGGTCACGCCGCATTTGACGGCAGTATGGGCGGCGGAGAGGGATTTTCGGGCTTTGGCGATTTTGGCGATATATTCAGCTCCTTCTTCGGAGGCGGCTTTGGCGGATTTGGCGGCGGTTCGAGCCGCAGAGATGCGCCGCGCCGCGGTGATGATATCGGTATTGCCGTTACCGTTGATTTTAAGGACGCCGCCTTCGGAACGAAGGTGGACGTAAGCTTCAATCGCACCGCGAGATGCTCGTCGTGCGGCGGAAGTGGCTCAAAGGACGGAAAGACCGAGACCTGCTCCACTTGTGGCGGAAGCGGTCAACGCCGCGTCGTACAGCGGCTTGGCGGTATGCAGTTCCAATCCACCGTCACCTGCGAGGCTTGCCGCGGCAAGGGCAAGATAATAAAGGACCCCTGCTCCGAATGTCGCGGAAGCGGCTTTGCGAAGCAGCATAAAAAGCTCAGCGTCAATATCCCTGCGGGTATTGGCGACGGTGAGCGCATAGCTCTGCGCGGACAGGGCAACGACGGCGCAAACGGAGGCCCTGCGGGCGACCTCATCATCGAGGTGCGCGTACGCCGCCACCCCATCTTCCGCCGCGAGGGCGCGCATATCTATTGCGACGTTCCGATAACGATAGCGGAGGCAACGCTCGGCGCGGAGATAGACATCCCCACGCTTGAAGGCACGAAAAAGTACAAGATACCCGAGGGAACGCAGACGGGCACGTCCTTTACCATGCGTCAGGAGGGTGCGTACTACGTCAACAATCAAAGCAGACGCGGCGACCTTATATTCACCGTGAACGTAGAGATCCCGCGCGGACTTTCCGCAAAGCAAGCAGAGCTGATGCGTCAGTTTGCCGAGGCATCGGGCGAATCGAATTATACAAAGCGCGAGAGCTTCCTCAAGCGCATTTTCAAATAAAAGGCAGGTCGTAAAATGGACTATACCTATTCCGCATGGACACAGATAAAGGTCACGGTAAAGCTCCCCATGCTTGATAAGCTCACCGCAATAATGAGCGCCGTTGACGTAAACCTTATGATAGAGGATTTCAGCGATATAGACCTCAAAAGCGTGTACGGAGACCTCATCGACGAGGCTATTCTTAACGCCGATAAGACCGTCGCATCCGTTTCGGTCTTTTTGCCCGAGGGCACAGACCCCGCCGAAACGCTTGCTTTCATAAAAACAAGACTTGCCGAGGAATCGCTTGAAGCCGATATCTCCGTCGCGGGAGTCAACGAATCGGATTGGGCGAATACGTGGAGGCAGTATTATAAGCCGCTTCACATCGGTAACCGCATAGTTATCGTTCCTAAGTGGGAGGAGTACGAGCCCGAGGAGCACGAGCTTGTTGTCAGAATGGACCCCGGTATGGCGTTTGGCACGGGCTCGCACGAAACCACGAAGCTCGTCATAGGAATGCTTGAAAACCGCGTAAGCGACGGTTGCACCTTGCTTGACGTGGGCTGTGGAAGCGGCATACTTGCCATCTGCGGCAAAAAGCTTGGCGCGGGTGTCTGCCGCGCGTACGATATCGACCCCATAGCCGTGGAGGTCGCCGCCGAGAACGCCGCCGAAAACGGCTGTGAGGTAGAGTGCGGCACGTCCGACCTTCTGCGCGGCGTAAAGGCGGGCGAGTACGATATCATCTGTGCGAACATAGTTGCGGATATCATCATCCGTATGGCGCCCGACATCGGCGCGTTTATGGGCGCGCATTCCACTCTGCTTGCATCGGGAATAATTTCCGAGCGCGCCGCAGAGGTCGTTGACGCGCTTGAAGCAAACGGACTCTATATAGCGGAAACGCTGGAGGAGAACGGCTGGTGCGCCCTCGCGGTCAAAAAGCTGACGGATTGATAAAAAGCCTTCACAAAGGAGGAAATGGAAAATGAAGCTGCTTGAAATTCTTGCAGACGTTGAATATACCTGCGAAAGCTTCGAAAATATAGAAATAGCGGATATAGTCTACGACTCCCGTAAGGCAAGCCAAGGTGTCCTTTTCGTTTGCCTTGAGGGGGCTTTTGCCGACGGGCACAAATATGCCGCATCAGCTTATGCGGCAGGTTGCAGGGCTTTCGTTTGCAGCAAGGATATTCAAGTAGGCGGCGATGCCCTGATAATAAAAACGGAAAACACGCGAGCCGCTCTTGCGAGGATGAGCTGTAGCTTCTTTCGCCACCCTTCAAGGGAGCTTGCCGTTATCGGTATAACGGGCACGAAGGGAAAGACTACCATTGCACATATAGTCAAGTTCGTGCTTGAGGCGGCGGGGATAAAAACGGGCATCATCGGCACGGTCGGCGCATCGTACGGCGAGGTGACGTTGCCCACGGTCAATACTACCCCCGAAAGCTACGAGCTTCAAAAAATGCTTCGCCTTATGGCTGATGCGGGTTGTGCCGCGGCGGCGATAGAGGTCTCCTCGCTGGGACTTAAAACGCACCGCGTTGACGGTACGGAGTTTGCATTTGGCGTATTTACCAACCTCTACCCCGACCACATCGGTACGAACGAGCATTCTTCCTTTGAGGAATACGGCTTTTGGAAGGAACAACTCTTTAATATATGTAAAAGGGCGGTCATAAATATTGACGACCCCTTTGGCAAAAAAATCGCCTCTGCGTTTAGCGGAGAGCTTTTCACCTACGGACGCGATGAAAACGCCGCTTATCGCCTTATCCGCTGTGATAGGGCAAGGCTTGGGGCGTTGCCCGCTGTGAGCTTTGAATATGAGCGCGATGGCAAAAAAGACAGCTATACAGTCTCGCTCATTGGCGACGTTAACGCCGCCAACTCCCTTGCCGCCGTTGCCATTGGCGAGGCTATGGGGCTTTCCCGCAATCAAATCTCCGCAGGGCTTTGCGGCGTATTTGTAAAGGGTAGGGGCGAGGTGGTCAGGAGCGATGAACCGTATACGGTGATCATCGACTACGCACACAACGGCGTAAGCCTAAAGAACATAATAGACACCGCAAGGGGATACGAGCCCAAGCGGATAATAAGCCTTTTCGGCTCGGTTGGCGGAAGGGCGGAGTGTCGCCGCGAGGAGCTTGGAAGCGTTTCGGGCAAATATAGCGACTTTACCGTCATAACGAGCGACGACCCCGAACACGAGGACCCTCGCGCTATCTGCGAGGAGATAGCTTCGCACTGCGGCGGCGAGCACGTTATCATACCCGACAGAGCCGAGGCGATACGTTACGCAATAAGCATAGCCCAAGCGGGCGACATAGTCATACTTGCGGGCAAGGGACACGAGAAATTTATGAAAATAAAGGGAGAAAAACTCCCCTTTGACGAAAGACAAGAAGTTTTCAAGGCAATTGAAATGAAAAGGAGAGGCTGATTTTATGTACACCTTCAAAATTCAGGAGGACCTCGGAGCGTATGACCGCTTTATAGAAGAAAACGGGGGACAGTATATCCAATGCTCTCGCTGGCAGAAGGTCAAAACGACGTGGAAATGCCGCTTCTACGGCGGCTTTGACGGCGAAAAGCAGGTTCTCGCTTGTCTCGTTATGGAAAGAAAGCTTCCCGTGGTAGGGAAGATATGGTACGGCTGTGGCGGTGCTGTATGTGATTGGAAAAACACGGCGCTTATCGGTGAATTCACCGATTTTATCCGTCAGGAGATGAAAAAGCACGGCGCTGCCTGCTTTATCACCGATCCACCCGTGGACCTGCGCGTAAACGGAGAGGACAGAGAAGAGGGGCACGCGCTTCATTCGGCTCTTGTAGGGATGGGGTATAAGCTTAACTCCTCTATTGACAATTACACCTACAAGCAGCCCGTTCAGCTTTTCATCCCCCTCAGGGATGAGAACGGCGAGACTCTCGCCGCTGAAAAAATACTGAAAAAATGCGACAAGGGCGTAAGATACAGCATTCGTATCGGTGAGCAGAGAGGTCTTGTTGCCAAAAGCTTCACCGCCGCCGACATCGAAAAAGACCCCACCATTATGGACGATTTTATGGCAGTTATGCGTGATACGGGGGAAAGGGACAGCTTCGTCGGAAGAGACGGCGCTTATTGTTTGAAGCTTCTGCGCGAGTTCGATTCACTCAGCGACCTTAAGCTTGTGTATTACGATAAGGCGCTTGACAGAAAGCTTCAGGAGGAGAGGCTTGAGAAAAAAGCGCAGGCACTCGCGGCGCTCGACGGCGCTACTCCGCAAAAGGAGCGTCAGCTTAAGGAGACTATCGACAGCATAGACAAGCAGACCGAGCATTACGAAAAGCGCATGGCGGAGGCGGAGGAATTCACCAAGGAAGAAAGGATCTGTCTTGCGGGCGGTCTTTCGATATATTATGCGGGTATGGGCTCCTGCCTTTTCGGCGGAACGCGAAACGTAATAAGAAACAACACCCGTTCAAGCCATTACCTCAACTATCTCAGGCTCAAGGAGAGCATCAGCCGCGGCTGTGAGGTCCACGACCTTGGCTACGTCATCGTAAAAAAGCCCGAGCTTAACGAGGACGGAACCCTTGGCGAGCTTGTGCCGCAGGACAATTTCAAGGGCATATATGAATTTAAAAAGAGCTTTTCAGCCGATTATCACGAATTCGTGGGCGAATACGTGCTTGTCGGCAAAAAGATGAGATATTGTTTTTATGCAAAGCTTATGCCGTTTGCCAAAAAAGCAAGGATAAGGGCAATAAGACTTTTGAGAAGATAAGTGCCAAATAAAAAAGAGGCTGAAATCAGCCTCTTTTTATATTATCTTATCAAGGTCGGCAATTCTGATTTCGGGGCAGAGGAGCGCGTCCTCGCAATGTCCCTTGCCGTCGATTTTTATAATGCTCGCGTGCGGATAGTGCTTTTTTATAAATTTTGCAATTTTTCCAAAAAAGACTTCCTTTCCGCCGTAGATGTACGTAAGCTCTGTGACGGACAAATCAAGGTTTCGGGGAAGTTTGAACGCCTTTATTCCGCTTATGCAGTTCCTTATCGTCGCGTCGGACATATTATCAAGCACGCGGATGAAATCGTCGTACTGCTCTTTGCGGACAAGCCGCGCGGCGTTTTTTAAGGTTTTTTCGTCGCGCTCTTTCGTTTTTCGTGTTACCGAAAGGTAAAAGCGCGTGATGTAGGCGGCGACGATGGGATTGTATGAGAGCAGAGGAGAACTTTCAAGGACGGCTTTTTTGAATTTCAGCCTTCCTCTTTTGAACAGTGTGGCGGCAAGCACCCCGCCCATGCTCATTGCGTATACCGCGTATACCTCACGACCGTTCAGATATTCCTCTATCTCGGCGGCGCATTTTTCAAATGAAATAAAATCAGAGGGGTAGTCGGGGTCATGCCCGTCGAGTATCGGCGCAACAATGTGAAACCTCTTTGTGTAATGTTCTACGTACTTATCCCATATGCAAAAAGGACTTTGAAATCCGTGTATAAGCAAAAGGAGCGGCGACGAGGGCTCTCCGTATTCAAAAAATCTCATTTCCCCAATTCCCCCCAAAAACAATATTTGTATATACATTATATCAAATATTACCGCGTACTTCAATAAAATTTCGACTTTTTCTATTGCATAAGCACGCTAAATATGATATAATTTTATATTATCAACAGCCAAGGAGGCGTTAATATGTCCGAATATAAGATAGAAACAAAATGTATACAGTCAGGCTATAAGCCTAAAAACGGCGAGCCGAGAGTCCTTCCCATATACCAGAGCACTACCTATAAGTATGACAGTGCGGCAGAAATGGGCGACCTTTTCGACCTCAAGGCGGCGGGACATATGTATTCAAGAATTTCCAACCCCACTCTTGAGGAGGTCGAGAAAAAGATATCCGATCTCGAAGGCGGCACGGGTGCAGTTCTTTGCGCGTCGGGTATGGCGGCAATTCTTGTGGCTATACTTAATATATCCTCGTCGGGCGACAATATAGTTGCCAGCGCGTCCGTTTACGGAGGCACCGTAAACCTCTTTTCCGTTACGCTCAAAAGACTCGGCATCGAAACGAGATTCTTTACGAGCGATATGAGCGACGATGAGGTCGAGGCACTCTTTGACGACAGAACGAGACTTCTCTTCGGTGAAACGCTCGCTAACCCCGGACTTGACGTGTTCGATATCGAAAGGTACGCGGCTGTGGCGCACCGTCACGGCGTTCCGCTTATGATAGACAACACCTTCCCCACGCCCATCAACTGTCGCCCGTTTGACTTTGGCGCGGATATAGTTATCCACTCCACCACCAAGTATATGGACGGTCACGCTACCGTTATCGGCGGCTGTATCGTTGACGGCGGTAGATTTGATTGGACGAACGGTAAATACCCCGAGCTTACCGAGCCTGATGCGTCCTACCACGGCGTAGCCTACGTCAGCCACTTCGGCAACGCTCACGCTTACTATACCAAGGCAAGAGTTCAGCTCATACGCGATTTCGGCGTTCCGCTCACTCCTATGAGCGCGTTTATTTTGAACCTCGGTCTTGAAACGCTCCACCTTCGCGTACAAAGACATTGCGAAAACGCAATGGCAGTTGCAAAGTTTTTGCAGAGCTGTGACAAGGTCGAGAGCGTAAGCTACCCCGGACTTGAGTCCGACCCCCGCCACGCTCTTGCGAAGAAATATCTGCCCCGCGGTACGTCGGGAGTCATTTCCTTCGTTATAAAGGGCGGCAAGGAGGCGGCTATCCGCTTTATGGATTCCTTGAAGCTCGCCGCCGTGGTCGTTCACGTTGCAGACGCACGCACGAGCGTCCTTAACCCCGCGGGCACTACGCACCGCCAGCTTACCGACGAACAGCTCGCCGCCGCAGGCATTTCTCCCGGACTTGTCAGACTGTCCGTTGGAATCGAGAACGTCGAAGATATTATTGATGATATAAAGCAGGCTATGGAAAACGCCTGAGAACGGAGGCATTATGCCTATAAAAATACCCAATCTTCTTCCGGCAACGCAGACCTTGCTTGACGAAAACATCTTCGTGATGACCGAAACCCGCGCCATTACGCAGGATATTCGTCCTCTGCACATACTTATGCTCAATTTGATGCCGCAGAAGATAGTTACGGAAACGCAGATAGCCCGCCTTATCGGAAACACGCCGCTTCAGGTCGAGCTTGAACTGCTTCAGACCGCCACGCATAAGCCCACCCACACCCCTGCCGAGCATATGCTCGCGTTTTACCGCACCTTTGACGAGATAAAGCACCGCCGCTTTGACGGAATGATAATCACGGGCGCGCCCGTCGAGCATCTCGAATTTGAGGAGGTAGCGTATTGGGATGAGCTTTGCGAGATAATGGAATGGAGCAAAACTCACGTAACGAGCACGTTCCACATCTGTTGGGGCGCGCAGGCAGGACTTTATTATCACCACGGAATTAAAAAATATCCGCTTGATAAAAAGATGCTTGGAATCTTTGAGCACACCGTTGACCATAAAACGTCCATACTGTTCAGGGGCTTTGACGATTGCTTCTGGGCGCCGCATTCGCGCTATACCACCATACTGCGCGAGGACGTGGAGGCTTGTCCCGACGTGAAAATACTCGCAAGCTCAAAGGAAGCGGGCGTTTACGTCTGCGCAACGGAGCGCGGCAGACAGATATTCGTAACGGGTCACCCCGAATACGACGGCGATACGCTGAAAAAGGAATTTATCAGGGACACCGCAAACGGAGTAGGGCAGATGCCCAAAAACTATTTCCCCGACGACGACCCCGAAAAAGACCCCATCGTGCGTTGGAGGAGCTGTGCAAATCTCCTTTACACCAACTGGCTCAACTACTTCGTATATCAGGCAACGCCGTACGATATCGAGGAAATAAAATAATTTTCGCAAAAATAGAATTTTTTTGAAAAAAGTATTGATTTTGCGATAAAGTCGTGATATAATACTCAAGTATGATTTCATACGGGGGCAGTCCGCTGCGGGCTCTGCATGAATGTCCTCATTATCCTTAAAATAAAAAAGGAGGGGCTAACAATGGATTACATTGCAGCTATGACCAATGAGCAGCTCAAGAAGGAGCTTCCTACCGTAAACGTAGGTGACAACGTGCGCATTCACAACCGTATCAAGGAAGGCACGCGTGAGAGAATTCAGATGTTCGAGGGTACCGTTATCGCTAAGCACGGCGGCGGCATCTCCGAGACCTTTACCGTAAGACGTGTTTCTTACGGCGTAGGTGTGGAGAAGACCTTCCCCATCCACTCTCCCAACGTAGTAGCTGTTGATATTACCCGTTCGGGTGTTGTCAGACGCGCTAAGCTCTACTATCTTCGCGACAGAGTCGGTAAGGCTTCCAAGGTTAAAGAGAAGATCTAAACCCGACTTTAAGAAGAAAATAAAGGGTGTACCGTACGGTGCGCCCTTTATTTTTTAGTAATTTTCAAAAAATCGGGTAAAATAATAAAGAAAATACGAAAAAACTATTGCAATATTAAAATAAATATGGTATAATCTCTTGTAATTGCGGCATCGACGGCAAAATCCGTCAATACACACCGCTAAAAGAGAGGTATTGAAATGAAGCAGGGTATCCATCCTAAGTATGAAGAAGTAACCATTCGTTGCGCTTGCGGCGAGGCTGTAACGACCCGTTCCACCAACCCCAGAGGCGGCGACGAGATCAGAGTTGAAATTTGTTCCAAGTGCCATCCGTTCTTCACCGGTAAGCAGAAATTCGTTGATGCCGGCGGACGCGTTGACAAGTTCAAGAAGAGACTTGAGGCAAAGAACAAATAAGCTTTTCGGAGCATCGGGCAAGCTGCGCGCAACGCGTTGCTTGCCCTTGTTTCAATTTTAGCGAAAAGGAAGTGGTTTTATGCCAACTAACGAAATAAAAAGTAAAATAGAAGCGGGCAGGGCGGTCCTTGTCGGCGTCGATGCGGGAGATATGCGCGACGGCGAGTGCGAGATATCGCTTGAGGAGCTTCGCCGTTTGCTCGATACTGCGGGGGGCGAGGTCGTGGCAACGATGGTGCAATCGCGCCAGACTCCCGACGTGCGCACCTATATAGGCTCGGGCAAGCTTATCGAGCTTGCAGAGCTTTGCAAAAACAACGATATCGACCTTGCCGTTTTCGATTGCGAGCTTACTCCGTCGCAGATAAGAAATATCGAGGACGAGCTTGACGGCGTGCGCGTCATCGACCGCTCTATGCTGATACTTGATATATTTGCACTCCACGCAACGACTGCCGAGGGAAAGCTGCAGGTCGAGCTTGCACAGCTCAAATACACCGCGCCCCGCCTTATCGGTAAGGGAACGCAGCTCTCCCGTCTTGGCGGAGGCATCGGAACGCGCGGACCGGGTGAGTCAAAGCTTGAGTCCGACCGCCGCCACATCAAGCGCCGTGTGATAGCGCTTGAGGACGAGCTTGCCGAGCTTGCCGTTCAGCGCAAGACCAAGCGTGCCGCACGCGACAGAAGCGGAATTCAAAAAATCGCCATCGTCGGATATACGAACGCGGGCAAATCTACTTTGCTAAACAGACTTACCGACGCGGGCATTCTTGCCGAGGACAAGCTTTTTGCAACGCTTGACCCCACCACGCGCAAGTTTTCTTTGCCAAGCGGCGACGACGTATTGCTCACCGACACCGTAGGCTTCATCCGCCGCTTGCCGCACCATCTTATAAAGGCGTTCAGCTCCACGCTTGACGAGGCTGTGTGCGCCGATATCCTTATGATAATCGTGGATGCGTCCGACCCCGAATATCCCGCACAGCTTGAGGTCACGGAAAATCTCCTTGCCGAGCTTGGCGCGGGCGATAAGCCCTCGCTCATCGTTTATAACAAATGCGACAGAGAGGCGAGCAACGTTCCCGCCCCCACCACCGAGCACGGTGAAACGCGAAGGAGCGTGTGCATTTCCGCGCTCACAGGTCAGGGAATTGACGAGCTGAGCCAAGCTATGGAGGAGCTTGTAAGAGCGGGAAAGAAGAAAATAAAGTATCTTATCCCGAACTCCGAGGCGGGTGCCGTGAGTACGCTTTACAGCCTTGCGGCAGTCGACGAGGTAGACTATGGTGCGGAATATATCACCGCCTACGCCACCGTTGACGCGCGCGTGCGCGGAATGATGGCGCGTTACGAGGCGCAGGACGGCTCAAATCCTCCCCTTCCCAAAAAGGAGGAATGGTGATGGATAGCGTTATCACCATTATGCGCGAGGCGAGCGCAAGCCTCGTTGAAAAGCGCTCCGAGTTTATCGGCTACGCCGCCCCCGTTGCGAACGAGGAGGAAGCGACGGAGTTCGTGAAAAAAATAAAGAAAAAGCACGCCGATGCACGCCACAACGTCTTTGCCTACGTTTTGAACGGCGGCGCGCAAAAGCGTTATTCCGACGACGGCGAGCCGCAGGGAAGCGCGGGGATGCCCGTGCTTGAGGTGCTCGTTAAAAACAAGCTCGACGGCGTCGTTGTGGTCGTGACGAGATATTTCGGCGGTATTCTGCTTGGCACGGGCGGGCTCGTCAGGGCGTATTCCGCCGCCGCCAAAATGGCTGTGGATGCGGCGGGCATCGTCACGCTCGAACCGTTTGTGACCGCGGAGGTCAGCTGTAGCTATAACGACCACCAAAAAATCGCATACGAGCTTAAAAGAGTAGGCGCAAACGTCACCGCAAGCGAGTTTGGTGCGGACGTAAAGCTTTCCATTGAGGTGGCAGAGGCGGACGCAGAGCCGCTTTTTGCACGTCTTTGTGAGATGACGGCAAGCCGCGCAATAGTCAAAAAGACGGGAACAAAGCTCTCGTTTCCCGCAGAATGAACTTTTTTCATAAAAAACCAAGAAAAATCGCAAAAAAATCTTTCAAAAAAAGAGGTTTTTGCG
Source organism: Eubacteriales bacterium (assembly GCA_045633005.1). Taxonomy (GTDB): domain Bacteria; phylum Bacillota; class Clostridia; order Oscillospirales; family CAG-272; genus CAG-390. The sequence continues at coordinate 18,310 of JAZQXT010000075.1, forward strand.
ATTTTTTTGCGTATATTATTAATGTCAGAATTTTTTGAAGGAGGGGAAAGGCGTGATACCGCGTGAGGTAGTTGAAGAAATAGTGCGTAGAAGCGATATCGAGCAGGTCATAGGCTCCTACGTTACGCTAAAGCGCGCAGGCTCAAATATGTCGGGTCTTTGTCCCTTTCATAGCGAGCGCACTCCGTCGTTTACCGTTTTCAAGGCATCCGACAGCTTTTATTGCTTCGGTTGCGGCGCGGGCGGCGACGTCATAACCTTTATTATGAAGGCGGAAAACGTCGATTACCCGACGGCGCTTGAAATCCTTGCGGCACGCGCGGGTATCGCCATACCGCAGGATAATAAGGAATACAAAAAAGGTCCGAGCCGCGAGCGTATCAGGGAGATGAATACCGTGGCGGCGAAATTCTTCCACCATTGTCTTATGCACGAGCCGTGCGGCGCACAGGCGCGTGAGTACATAGCCGAGCGAAAGCTCTCGGGCGCGACCGTTAAGCATTTTTACCTCGGTTATGCGCCAAACGATTTTGGACTTTTGCGCGACCATTTGCGCAAAAACGGCTTTACCGAGGAGGAGATGATTGTTGGATTCCTCTGCGGAAAGAGCGAAAAAACGGGCAGAGCGTACGATTATTTCCGCAATCGCGTTATCTTCCCCATAGTCGATACTTCAAGAAACATCGTGGCATTCGGCGGCAGAGTTATGGACGACTCAAAGCCGAAATATCTGAATACCTCGGACACCCCCGCGTTCAAAAAGAGCAAGAATCTCTTTGCTCTGAATTACGCAAAGGACCACTGCGCCGAGCAGTTGATACTTTGCGAGGGGTATATGGACGTTATCGCGCTTCATCAGGCAGGCTTTGAAAACGCCGTCGCCACTCTCGGCACGGCTATTACCGAGGAGCACGCGAGGATAATTGCAAAATATACCAAAAGAGTCATAATTTCTTACGATTCCGACGAGGCGGGCGTGAACGCCGCAAGCAAGGCTATGCGCTTGCTCGGTGCTGTGGGAGTCGAGGTCAGAGTGCTGAAAATGGAAGGCGCAAAGGACCCCGACGAGTATATAAAGAAATTCGGCGCGGCGTCCTTCAAGTCGCTTATTGAGCAGAGCCGCACGGGCTTTGAGTATAAGCTTGAAGCGGTGACTCAAAAATACGACGTGTCGCAGACCGAGCAAAAGCTTCGCGCCGTTGCGGAGGTCGTCGGAATTATTTCCGACTACTATTCGGGCGTTGAGCGCGAGGTCTACGTTATGCGAGCCGCCGAAAGGCTCAAGGTTTCAGCGGACGCGCTTGCGGGCGACGTTGAAAAACAGCGAAATAAAAAGCTTTGGGAATTGAAAAACGCGCAAACTAAGGAAGCGCACGCGTCAATAAGGGATTTCGGCGACAGGATAAATCCCGACGCCGCAAAAAATCCAAGAGCGGCGGCGGCAGAGGAAACGATACTCGGACTTCTGCTACTGTACCCCGAACAGCGCGATGCAGTTCTTGCAGGGCAGGTCAGTCTTACCTCGGACGATTTCGTTACGGCGTTTTCTCGCCGAGCGTTTGACGCGATAATGCGGCTTCACGGCGAGGACGGCGGCTTCGTGTTCTCCCTTCTTGGCGCGGATTTCACCGCCGACGAGATGGGGCGGTTGCAAAGCCTTGAGGTCAATCGCCGCTCACTGACCGACAACGGCGTTAAGGTTCTGAATGAAGCCGTTGCGGTGCTTCGCGGAGCGAAAGCGGGTGCGGCGGAAAAAAGCCTTGGCGACGCGCTTGAAGAAAAGCGCAAAAAGCTTGCGGCGCAAAAACAGAAAAATAATAAATGATATACATAAGAAAGGATATATAAAATGAACGAGAACGAAAAAAAGATAGACGTTAACGATCTTATCGAAAAGGGTAAAAACGGCTCGCTTGATTTTGACGAGGCACTTGAGGAGCTTGATTACGACATAGATAAGATGGACAAGATCTATGACGCGCTTGAGGAAAACGAGGATATCATAAAGAACGATATCTCCAGCAGCGAGCTCGATAAGATCGAGAGCGAGGTTGAAAGCTTCGGCGCGGGCGAGAATATGGAGCGCATTCTTGAGCAGGAGGGTCTCGCTATCGACGACCCCGTAAGAATGTACCTCAAAGAGATCGGACGCGTTCCGCTTCTTGATGCCAATACCGAGAGGGAACTTGCGGAGATAATGCACGACGAGGAGCAGAGCGAGGCGGCTCGTCAGGATGCGAAGGACAAGCTTGTTGTAGCGAACCTCAGGCTCGTCGTAAGCATTGCCAAGAGATACGTTGGAAAGGGAATGTTCTTCCTTGACCTTATCCAAGAGGGTAACCTCGGACTTATGAAGGCTGTTGAAAAGTTTGATTACAGCAAGGGATATAAGTTCTCCACCTTCGCAACGTGGTGGATAAGACAGGCTATCAACCGCGCTATCGCCGATCAGGCAAGAACTATCAGAATTCCCGTTCATATGGTCGAGACCATACACAAGGTAGCACGTTATCAGCGCCAGATGCTTCAGGAGCTCGGACGCGAGGCTACTGCGGAAGAGATCGGTGAAAAGATGGGAATGGGCGCCGACAAGGTACGCGAGATAATGAAGATAGCGCAAGAGCCCGTATCGCTTGAAACTCCTATCGGCGAGGAGGAGGACAGCCACCTTGGCGACTTTATCCCCGACGACGAGACTCCCGCGCCCGCCGATGCCGCGTCCGCAACTATTCTGCGCGAGGTCATCGACCGCGAGCTTCGCACTCTTACTCCCCGCGAGGAGCACGTTATCAAGCTCCGCTTCGGACTTTACGACGGACGTTGCCGCACTCTCGAGGAAGTCGGCAAGGAATTTGATATTACTCGTGAGCGTATTCGTCAGATAGAGGCGAAGGCACTCCGTAAGCTCCGCCACCCCAGCCGCGCGAAGCATCTTAAGGGATTTATCGACTAATTTTGGTTGTGCATACTTCACAAAGATAAGAAGAATAAATCGTTGTTAGCGACAATAAATTTGTGAAAAAATGCAAAAGTTGGCTTTTGGCTTTGTGTAAAGTGCAAAATAAAAATTAACAGCCTGTTACGATAACGCTAAAGCTGACAAAAGTGTCGAAAAATCAACTTGACTTTTTATAGGAATTGTAGTAAAATATTATTATAAATATGCGTGCGCGAGGCGCACACCGTAAGGAGGAACCCTTTATGAAAAAACGGATAGTGAGCTTGCTTTTGTGCCTTGTAATGGCGCTCAGCGTTATTCTCACAGGATGCTCCGGTGGCAACCAGACAGGTGATACCGACGAGGTTACCGATAAGGCATCGTCTTCTACCATTACCCTCAAAATGTACGTGGTCTGCGAAAAGCCCGTTTCCGAGGAAACTGCTAAGACCATAAACGCCGCATTTAACAAGATAACCAAGTCCAGCTTCAAGACTCAGGTAAATCTTAGCTTCTGCACTTATGATACATATTACGATACTATCGAGAACGTTTTTGGTGAGAACCAGAAGCTTGCCGCTCTCAAGGAAGAGGCAAGAAAGCACCTGAAGGAAGCAAAGAAGGCAGCCAAGGCACAGGGTATTGATGCAAATACCGTAGAGTGGCTTGATGCTTATTATGCAGAGAACCCCCAGTACGCTCAATTCAGAGGTGAGGATGAAGTGTCCGAGGAGGAGACTTCCGTTACCGCCGAGGAGACCGTAATGGAGGAGATCGAGGGTGCTGACGGCGCGGCTATAAGCGTTCTTAAATACCCCGACGAGAAGGCAAATCAGATAGATATTTTCTGGTTTGACGGTTATGACAGATATATTGAATATATCGAAAACGAGTGGGTAGCTGCCGTAGACGATAATGTCGGCGCAAAGCTTAAGGAATATCTTAACCCCGATCTTCTTGCTTGGATCAAGCAGTTCGGTCAGGGAATGACCTACGCTATCCCCAACAACAACCCCATTGGCGAGTACACCTACCTCCTTCTTAACAAGGAGCTTATTGACCACTACAGCTACGACCCTGCTACTATGGATTCTCTTGCTGATTGCGAGAACTTCCTTAAGGACGTGGCAACCTACAGCACGGATTGTCTCCCCGTCGTAGGCGAGCTTCCCATCGTGAATGCTCACTATTGGTCGTACGATATGTCTACCAACCGCATCAACCCCAACAAGTTCTCCGTTATCGCAAGCAGCACCTTTAATAACCTCATCGGCGGACATATGGATCTTGACGTGACCAAGACCAATAACCCCGTAATGAGCATTTCTAACATTTTCAGAAATCCCGACTACGTATCTCAGCTCCGTACTATTCAGAAGTATAAGGATCTCGGTTACGTATCCGCTGCGGCAGGCGCAGATCAGAAGTTTGCTGTAAGCGTTGTTAAGGGCGGCGCAGAGCTTGCTAAGATCTACGGCGATGATTACTATATGAACGTTCTTGAGTATCCCCGCATTTCCGAGAATGACGTTTGCGGCAGTATGTTCGGCGTTTCCTCTTACTCCGTCAACGTTGCTCGCGCTATGGAGATAATTACCGCTATCAATACCAATTCCGCACTTCGCAATATTCTTCAGTACGGTGTGGAAGAGGTTCACTATCAGCTCGATGAGGATGGCAACCTTACTCGCCTTAACAACGACTATATGATGGACGTAGCAAAGACGGGTAATATGTTTATCGCACATCCCGAGGAGGGCGTTGATGCTGACGTTTGGAGCTTTGCAAAGACTCAGAACTACAGCGCACTTCCCACTCTCACGCTTGGTTTTGGCATATTCGATCCTGCTAACATCAACAACGAGGGTCCGTCGGCGGGCTCGACAACCACTCCTCCCACTACCGATGAAAACGGCGAGCCCGTAGAGGAAGAGGATCGCAGACTTGCGGCATATCTCATTCCTCAGGTCGAAAAGATCTCTGCAGAGGTCGAGGCGGCTCTCAAGGCTGTTAAGAACAGCGAGGAGCTTGAGGCACTTATCACGAAGTATACCGTGGACTGCCAGAAGAACGAGGGCGTTACTACGCACGCGAGTGCAAGCACTCCTTCTTCCGTATACTATTACTACTTGACTTGGATGCTTGAGTCGGGCTTCAATAGCGAGCTCGTACTTGAGTAATAAACAAAAACGCGGCGCACCTAAAAGGTGTGCCGCATTTTTTATAAGAATATCATTGAGCCAACGTCGAAAAGCACTTCGTCCGAAAGCGAGCGGATTGGGGTTTTGTGCCGAGCGCAAAAATCGCGTATTTTTTCATAGTCGGGATGACGCTCAATGCTTCCCGCAAAGTACAAGGTATCACCGCAAACACCGCTTGCGCCGCCAATAAAGCCGTATTGGTAAGGCGGGAGCTTGACGTGTCCCGATGATATGAGTAGAGCCTCGCCGCCCTGCGCTGAAAAAGCCTTGCATATCCCCGCATCTGCGGAAATTACAGCGCCGTCCGAAAGCGCGGCGCAGGAGCATTTTGCATATCCCTGCGAAACGTCAACTATCGAAAGCCCCGCTTGCTTTGCGAGGGAAACGGCATCGCCGCAGGTGTACTTTACGTTGCATATTGCGTGTTTTTTAAGGGCGCAAGCGCAAAGGGATACGTCGTTGGGGTAGGACTCGCCTATCACCGTGTCGCATAGCCTTATTTCGTAGCCGCACTCGCTGATGCGCGAAAGCTCACGCTCGGCTATCGTGGCGTAGCTCTTGTGTGTCAATACGGTCTTGCCTATACTGAAAAGCAAAAGGTCTGCGTGCGATGCTATGGGCGCGGAGAGTGATGGATGAGGAGGGAGCAAGACGGGCTCGATTCCGAGCCGCAAAAGCTCATCGCGGCAGGCGCGGGGTAAACGGCAATCGGTTACACAAAGCATATATACCTCCAAAATACAGAAAAGGCTGCCGCAATGCGACAGCATAAATCTGCTCTAATCAGGCGTTTTCTGCCTTCTTCATGGTGCGCAGACAACGCGCACAGATGCTGACGGTTTTAATGGTTCCGTTCTCGGAAACCTTGACCTTGCGGATATTGGGCTTCCAGGCTCTGTTGGTCTTACGATGGGAGTGAGAAACAGTATTGCCGAAAACAACACCCTTACCGCAAACGCTGCATTTTGCCATTCCTGACACCTCCTTAAATACTTGAGTCCATAACAACATCGGTAATTATATCACAATATTTTCAAAAAAGCAAGGGGTTTACGAATTATTTTTTATTTAATTTCAAAAATATCCTTATTTTTTTATAATTTCGCCTATTATCGTCGATTTTTCAACCCTCAAAAGCCGAACGGAGACCTCTTTTCCCTTGATGTCAACGTCACTTGGTGCTATTATTTCGATAAAGGAGTCGGTGTGTCCCGTTGCCTTGCCGTTTGAAAAGGTTTCAAAAAGCACGCGCCTGACGGGAGCTTTTTCGATTTCTGCGGTGAGTATCTCACGCGTTATCTGCTCCTGTAGTGCCGCAAGGCCGGCGGCACGCCGCTTTTTGTCCTCCTGCGATACCTGATTGGGCATTGAGGCGGCGGGCGTTCCCTCGCGCGGTGAGTAGGGGAAAATGTGCGCTGTCAGAAATCTGTTCTTTTCCAAAAACTCGCGCGTTTCGGCGTATTCCTTTTCGCTCTCACTCGGAAAGCCGACGATAACGTCGGTGGTGAACATCACGTCGGGCATAGCCGCTCTCAGCCTCGCCATAGCCGCGGCGGCTTCCTCGGCGGTGTAGCGGCGGTTCATCGCGGCAAGCGTTTTTGTGGAGCCGCTTTGAAGCGAGATGTGAAAATGGGGAGCTATATGCTTTAGCTTCGATATCTTGCCGACGAACTCCTCGTCAAGCAGAGTGGGGTATATAGAGCCGAGACGAATACGGGTCTTAGCGCATATTTCGTCAACGCGGCAAAGCAATTCGGCAAGCGTAACGCCGTCAAGGTCGCGCCCGTACGATGCGGTCTCAATGCCCGTAAGCACTATTTCGGGGCAACCGTCGGCGACGAATTCGCTGACCTCGCGAAGCACGTCGTCGGGGTGCTTGGAGCGCACGCTTCCCCGCGCCGCGGGAATGGCGCAGTATGCGCAGCGATTTTCGCATCCGTCCTCAATTTTTATATATACGCGCGTGCGCGGAAAGCTGCGGAGCGACATTTTTTCAAACGGTGCGCTCCCGATATCGGGAACGTATATGCTTGGTTTTTTTAGCTCTTTCTCCTCTATAAGCTCTGATGCAAGACTTGCGCATCTGAGCTTTTCGGCGTTGCCGCAAACGGCGCGGACTCCATCTATCTCTGCTATCTTTTGCGGAGCTGACTGCGCGGTGCATCCCGTGACTATTATCGGTGCGCTTGGGTTTGCGGCGTGAAGTCTGCGTATCATCTGGCGCGATTTACGGTCAGCCTCCGCCGTGACGGTGCAGGTGTTCACGATAAAGGCGTCGCAATCTGCGTCGGGGTCTACTGCCGTTATGCCGAATGCCGCAAGTGCCTCTGCGATAGCCTCGCTCTCATATTGATTTACCTTACAGCCGAGAGTCAGCATCCCGACCTTTTTATTCTTGATCATAACAGCCGCCTCCCGAAAAAATACGTATATATTTTACCATTTACGGCGCAAAAAGTAAACACCTATCGCCGCAAAAAACAAAAAAATGTCAAAAAAACTTTAATAGGAAAGAATATTTTCAAAATATCCTTGAAAATGGCGTGCGATTAGAGTATAATAATATTTACAAACAGCACATCTTTTGAAGAAAAAGGAGAGCAAAAAAATGAGCATTCTGCATGTTGTTGACCACCCCCTGATAGTTCACAAGCTTTCTATCATGCGTAATAAAAAGACGGGCTCTAAGGATTTTCGCGAGCTTCTTAATGAGATCGCAATGCTTATGGCTTACGAGCTTACCCGCGATCTTCCCACCGAGGACATAGAGATAGAAACGCCCGTTTGCAAAATGACGGCGAAAAAGATATCGGGCAAAAAGCTTGCCGTAGTTCCGATCCTTCGCGCAGGCATCGGCATGGTAGACGGTATTCTTGCCCTCGTCCCCGTTGCAAAGGTAGGACATATCGGACTTTACCGCGACCCCGAAACTCATATGCCCGTTGAATATTATTCGAAGTTCCCTCAGGATATCGAGGACAGAATAGTAATTCTCGTTGACCCCATGCTTGCCACGGGCGGCTCTGCCTGCGATGCGCTTGATATTCTTAAAAAGCGCGGATGCCGCAACATTCGCTTTATGGCTCTCGTTGCCGCACCCGAGGGTGTTGCAAAGGTTCAAGCGGCGCATCCCGACGTTGATATCTACGTTGCCGCGCTTGACGAGCGCCTTAACGACCACGCCTACATCGTCCCCGGACTCGGAGACGCAGGTGACAGAATTTTCGGTACTAAATAAGGAATTAAAAGGCGGACTGCTGTCCGCCTTTTATATAAGAAAATGAGAATATTAAAAATAGAAAAAAACGACGCGGGACAGCGCCTTGACAAGTTTCTTACGAAAGCGGTAAAGGGACTTCCGCAGTCGCTTATGTATAAATTTCTGCGCACGAAGAAAATAAAGCTCAACCGCAAGCGTGCCGAGCCAAAGACCATGCTTTGCGAGGGTGACGAGGTGGAGCTTTTTATCAGAGACGAGTTTTTTGACTCTCCCGAAGCCGATACGTCCGCGTACACGCGCATAGAGCCAAAGCTCGATATCGTCTACGAGGACGAAAATATACTTTTGCTTAACAAACGCCCCGGAGTCCTCGTCCACGAGGACGACGAGGGCAAGGACAATACCCTCGTTATGCATATGCAGGCGTATCTTTATCGCAAGGGCGAATACACGCCCGACGGTGAGCAGAGCTTTGCCCCCGCGCTTTGCAATCGCATTGACAGAAACACGGGCGGAATCGTTATTGCCGCCAAGAACGCGGCGGCGCTCCGTGATATGAACGAGCGTATCCGCCTCGGCGAGGTGAAAAAATTCTATCTCTGCGCCGTACACGGCATTCCCGAAAAACGCGCAGACGTACTGCGCGCGTATCTTCGCAAGGACAGCGCGACGAACACCGTCACCATCAGCGACCGAAAGCGCGACGGCTACAAGGAGATAATCACGGGCTATCGCACGCTTGCCACGGTCGGCAGGGGCGAGGGAGCGCGTTCACTCGTTGAGATCGAGCTTTTTACGGGCAGAACGCACCAGATACGCGCCCATATGGCGCACGTCGGACACCCGCTTTGCGGAGAGGGAAAGTACGGCGTGAACCGCGAGGATAAAAAGCTCGGCTATAAGTGGCAAGCGCTTTATTCCTACCGCGTCGGCTTTGCCTTTGAGAAAAAGGGCGGTGCGCTTGATTATCTGTCGGGCAAGGAGTTTTCGCTGTCCTACGACGACGTGTGGTTCTGCTCGGATTTCGGGGTGGGGAAGTATGGCAAATAAGCTCCTTCGCCCATCGTCCGCGTGGCAAAGGCTTCTGTATCTCGCCGCGTCTGCGCTCGCACTCGGGTTTTGTATGTGCTTCCCAACGGCACTCGGCGCGATAATAGAATGGGTGGCGTTCATTCCCGCGGCGCTCGTGCTTTTCGCACTTGCAGAAAAGCCGCGCAGAGCGTACCTTTACGGATTTTTCTTCTTCTACGTTATGTATTTCGTGGTGTGGCATTGGGTTTTGAGCCTTTATCCGATGGATTTCGTCGGTATGAGCAACGCATCGTCAGCCGCAGTCGTTGCGCTTGCGTGGCTTGGGCTTCCCTTGCTTGCCGCGATAGTGGGCGGCTTCGTCTTTCTTGTGTTCGCAAGGCTTGGCAAATCCTGCAATAGCGCATTTTTGCCCTTTCTTGCCGCCGCGCTGTGGGCGGTGTTTGAGTGGACTCAAACGCTGACGTGGGCGGGCGTGCCGTGGGGCAGACTTGCCCTCGGTCAGCTCGTCGGAAACTTCACAGTTACAGCAATGAGTGCGTCGCTTCTCGGCTCTTATTTCGTTTCCGCCCTCATCATAGCGACCTCGGCTCTCGCGGCTCAGGCGCTCTTGCTCGGAAAGCTGAAATGGCGCGTGATAACCGCCGCGTCTCTCGCGGTGGGAAATCTGCTTTGCGGCGCGTTGCTCACCGCAATCCCTATGGGCGAGCAGAGCGTAAGGGTGGCGGCGGTGCAGGGAAATATCTCCTCGCGCGACGGCTACACTGCCTATACAAACTCGCAAATATGGGAAAAATATGAGAAATACACCCGCCGCGCCGCCGCCGACGGCGCAAAGATAGTGCTGTGGCCCGAAAGCGTATTTGCATCGCGCTTTCTCTCAAATGACGCGGCGCTTCGCCGAAAGCTTTCAACACTTGCGGATGACTTGGATATCACCCTTGCCATCGGGTGCTTTGACTACGGCGAGAACCGTGAGATACTTAATTGCATAGCGACCTTTTATCCCGACGGCACGGCGGAGAGTGAGCTTTACTGCAAGCGACGCCTCGTTCCGTTTGGCGAATATATGCCGTGGCGGACGTTTTTAAGCTTCGTTTTTCCGCCGCTTGCGGAAATTGCCTCGCTTGAGGAGGATATAATAGCGGGCGATAGCACCGCTATCGCCGACGGCGGCGACGTTGCCCTCGGCGGTATCATCTGTTTTGACTCTATCTACGAGCCGCTTGCACGCGACAGCGTGCGCGACGGCGCGGAGCTTTTGCTTCTTTCCACCAACGACTCTTGGTTTGGCACGTCGCGCGCCCTTTATATGCACGTCGCGCAAGCGCGGCTTCGAGCTATCGAAAACTCGCGCGGAGTGCTTCGCGCGGCAAGCACGGGTGTTTCGTGCGTTATCTCTCCCACGGGCGCGATAAGCGCAAGCATTGGTGCAAATGAGGAGGGTTACGTCGTAGCGGACGTGCTGTTGTCGGAGCGCGATACGCCGTATACGCTTGTGGGTAACGCTTTCGTTTACGCCTCGATTGCTTTCGTTTTCTCGCTTTTTGCGTATCAATGCGCAAAAAAGTGCAGAAAGAAGTAAACCTTAAGTTTCGCTTGCGTTCTTGACTTTTTCTCCGAAAAGGGTTATAATTTATAAGTATCAAGGTGAAGAATACCGCTGATCTTTAGAGGATGATTATTGATGAACGATATAAAAAACGCAGTAGCAAAAAATATTTCCGAGTTGCGCCAAGCACACGGAATGACGCAGATCGAGCTTGCGGAAAGGCTTAATTATTCAGACAAGGCGATCTCCAAGTGGGAGCGTGCCGAGTCCATTCCCGACGTAACGGTGCTCGTTACGATAGCGGAGCTTTTCGGCGTTACGCTTGACTACCTCGTTCACGAGGAGCATACGGCAGCCGAGCGCAAGGAGGCGGCGAGCGAGCCTATTCACAAGCATAACCGCCATCTCATCGCCGCAATGTCGGTGATGCTCGTTTGGTTTATATCCCTGCTTGTGTTCGTGCTGCTTGCTCTGTTTGCGCCCTCTGTCAAGGGCGAATGGCTCTCATTTCTTTACGGCATTCCCGTGGCATCCATCGTGCATCTCGTTTTCAACAGTATTTGGTTTGAAACGAGAAGAAACTATCTGATAATTTCAGTCCTTATGTGGTCCATTCTTTTGGCTATCCACGTAACGGTGCTTGTGGCAGGATATAATCTGTGGTTGCTCTACCTTCTCGGTATCCCCGGTCAGCTCGTTATATTTATGTGGTCAAGGCTTAAAAAAGCTCCTAAAAAGAAATAAAATCGGCTCGCATGGAGTGTACTCCAAAGGGGCAGTTTTCAGAAATACGGCATATCTCGAAAAGAGGTATGCCGTATTTTTGCATTTGTGCCACAAATGCAGTGATTGTCAGGAAAATTGAAAAGCCATAGATGAACACAAGGGAGCCTTTTTCTTTTTCCCAGAAGGCAATTGGATAAATTTTCACTAAATATGTTTACAAACCGCAAAAAATGTGATACAATAAATTCGCTACACAAAACCGAATAAACTTTTAAGGGCTAATGGTCTTTCTATTTATATAGGGATATTATACCCTTTTTTAGGCATACTACTTTTGAATTTGGTAAAAGCGCAAATTCCAACAGGTAGTATGTCGGATACCATTATCCCGTTTATCTGGTTTTGTGTAGCAGCAATCGGAGTTTGCGTTTTTCGGTGCGCTGGCTTCGGTTGGCGCACTTTTTAATTTTGGGAGGATTTATTATGGATGCATTTGCATTTGGTGCTATTATCGGTTCGATTTTAAGCGGTGCTGCTGTTGGGGCGGTTCCTGCAATATGTGGCGCAATAAAACAAAAAATAGGTTTAGCCATAGGTGGATTTTTCGCATGTATTGTAGCCTCTTTCTTGTTGGGGTTAATTTTATCCGTTCCTACCTGTGCCGTCTTTTTATTTTTAATATTCAAAAAGCCAAAATTAGCAGAAAATAATTCAGCTAATACCGAAAATTCTAATAAGGATCTCGGTGATGACGAAGTTTAAAAAATAACATAATCAAAAGGAACCGACCTACACCGAAACGGTTCCTTTTTGTATTGATTGCATAATATTTTTGATAGAACTGTTCTTAAGAGTACGTCCCGTCGAACTCACTCTTTTTTATGCCAAAATCTGCATTGAATAACCAACGCGCGATACAGCCGATAATTGTAATGTAAAAATTGTCGGGGGAAGCGTATGTACTATAACAAAGTCGAAATTTGCGGAGTGAACACCACGAAGCTGAAAACGTTGACGGACGAGGAAAAACACGACCTTTTGCAAAAAACCAAGGAGGGCGACGACGGCGCGCGCGCCGAGCTGATATACGGCAATCTAAGGCTTGTCCTTAGCATAATACAGCGTTTTTCGGGGCGGCACGAGTCGATGGACGATCTTTTTCAGGTCGGATGTATCGGACTCGTTAAGGCGGTGGATAATTTTAATCTTGAATTGAACGTGAAATTTTCCACATACGCCGTTCCGATGATAATAGGCGAGATACGCCGTTATCTGCGCGATAATAATGCGATACGCATAAGCCGCTCGGTAAGGGACCTTGCCTACCGCGCACTCGGCGCACGCGAGGAGCTGATGGGCGACAACCAAAACGAGCCGACACCCGCGCAGATAGCGGAGAAGATCGGCGAGAGCCGCGAGGCGGTGGTGAGAGCTATGGAGGCAATAATCGAGCCGATGTCTCTTTACGAGCCGATATACAGCGAAAACGGCGACTCGCTCTACGTTATTGACCAGCTTGCGGACACGAATTTCTCGGATGAGATGTGGCTCGAAAATATCGCGCTTGCCGAGGCACTTGAGCATCTTGGCGAGAGGGAGCGCAGAATAATCAGCCTTCGCTTTTTTATGAACAAAACTCAGATGGAGATAGCCGAGGAGATAGGCATCTCACAAGCGCAGGTGTCGCGACTTGAAAAGGGCGCGCTTGAGCGAATGCGCAAGGAGATAAATTGAAAAAAGCCTCAAAGTGAGGCTTTTTTTCATTATAATAGAATAAAAAAACCTTAATATTATTATATTATTATTAAACTTTACTAAAATAATAAAATATTAAATTTTATAATTGAAATTGACCTTGAAATGTAGTATAATATAGGATAGGAAAATTTGATTCCGAATTTTCTGCTGACGAAGGAGGAAAAAATGGGCAAAAAAAATGAAATGGCGGAATACCTGTTTCATCAGGGTACGAATTTTGAGTCATATAATTATTTTGGCGTCCATCGTGAGGATGGCTTGCTCACCTTTCGCGTCTGGGCTCCCAATGCTACCGCGATTGCCGTAATAGGCGATTTCAACGGCTGGTGCGGTTGCCACGGCTACTATATGCATCGCTTGAATGACGGCGGCATTTGGGAGATATCGCTCCACGATATGCCCGACGGCACTCGCTATAAATATCTTATTCATACGAAGGACGGCAGACAGCTTCAGAAGGCTGATCCCTACGCCTTTGCCGCTGAGCTTCCCCCTGCAACCGCATCTCTCGTTTACACCGCCCCCATCGATTACGCGTGGCGTGATGCGGGCTGGATGAGCTTCCGTCCGAATGCGAGGGAGTATAACCGCCCGATAAACGTTTACGAGCTTCATCTCGGCTCTTGGAAGCGTCACGAGGACGGCACTTATCTTAGCTATCTTGAGCTTGCGCACGAGCTTCCGCAGTACGTTAAGCAGATGGGATATACCCACGTCGAGCTTTTGCCCGTTATGGAGCATCCGTTTGACGGCTCTTGGGGCTATCAGGTCACGGGCTATTACGCGCCCACGGCACGCTTCGGCTCTCCGCACGATTTCTGCGCACTCGTTGACGCTTTGCACGAGGCGGGCATCGGAGTTATTCTCGATTGGGTTCCCGCGCACTTCCCCAAGGATGCGCACGGACTTTACGAATTTGACGGACAGCCGCTTTACGAGTATCAGGGCTGGGACAGAATGGAGCATAAGGGCTGGGGAACGCGCCGCTTTGACGTTGGCAGACCCGAAATTCAGTCATTCCTCGTTTCCAACGCTTGCTTCTGGGCGCAGGTCTACCACGCGGACGGGATCCGCGTTGACGCGGTAGCATCCATGCTCTACCTCGATTACGATAAAATGCCCGACGAGTGGGTGCCTAATATCTACGGCGATAACCGTTGCCTTGAGGCTATGGCGTTCTTCAAAAAGCTCAACGGACATATGGCGTATCGCCACCCCGCCGTTATGATGATAGCGGAGGAATCGAGCGCGTGGGGCGGTCTTACCTCGTTCGAGGGCGACGGACTCGGCTTCACTTATAAATGGAATATGGGTTGGATGAACGACGGTCTTTCCTATCTTGAGACCGACCCGATATACAGAAAATACCACCACGATAAAATGACCTTCTCGCTGATGTACTCCTTCGGCGAAAAGTATATGCTTCCCATCTCTCACGACGAGGTCGTACACGGCAAAAAGTCGCTTCTCGACCGCGCCCCCGGTGACTACTACAATAAGTTTGCGGGCACGCGCGCGTTTATGACCTATATGATGACGCACCCCGGCAAAAAGCTACTCTTTATGGGATGCGAGTATGGTCCTTTTAGAGAATGGGATTACAACGACAGCCTTGAGTGGTTTATGCTTGATTATGACAAGCACGCAAGACTTCAGCGCTTTAACGCAGACCTCAATCACCTCTATCTTGCAAACTCGCCACTCTGGGCGCGAGATACCGATTGGAGCGGCTTTGATTGGGTGGAGGTCGATAATGCGGACGCAAGCGTTATCGCTTACCGCAGAATGTCCGACGAGGGCGAGCTTCTCGTAGTTATCAACTACACGCCCGTTTATTACCCCGAATATCGACTCGGCGTACCCTTTGCGGGACGCTGGAGCGAGCTTCTCTCAAGTGACGATCTTGCCTACGGCGGCGGCGGCGTTACGCACCCCGACGGCATCGTAAGCGAGCCGATCCCCGCAGGCAGGTGGGAAAACTCCGTTTCGCTTCGCCTTGCGCCGCACGGTGCGCTGATCTTCAAGCTTGATGAAAAGATCTCGGATACCGCGCCGAAGGCAAAGAAGCTGTCGGCACGCCCAAAAAAGAAAAATAAATAAATATATATAATCGCAAGAAAGGATCGGATCAAAGCAATGTATAAGAAAAAAGAATGTGTCGCAATGCTTCTGGCTGGTGGACAGGGAAGCAGACTTTACGCGCTTACCTCAAAGCTTGCCAAGCCCGCCGTTTTGTTCGGCGGCAAATATCGCATCATCGATTTCCCCCTTTCAAACTGTGTTAATTCGGGCATTGACACCGTAGGCGTTCTTACCCAGTATCAGCCCTTGTTGCTTAACGATTACATCGGCAACGGACTTCCCTGGGACCTTGACCGCAACTACGGCGGAGTAAAGATCCTGCCCCCCTATCAGGGAAAGGACCGTGCCGACTGGTATCGCGGTACTGCCAACGCAATTTATCAGAACATTCAGTTTATCAAGCAGTATGATCCCGAATACGTTTTGATACTTTCGGGCGACCACATCTACAAGATGGACTACGCCGCAATGCTTGCCGCACACAAGCGCAACAATGCGGACTGCACTATCGCCGTTATCGACGTTCCGATCGAGGAGGCAAGCCGCTTCGGTATTATGAGCGTAAACGAGGACGGAAGCGTATGGAAGTTCTCCGAAAAGCCAAAGAACCCCGACAGCACGAAGGCTTCTATGGGTATTTACATCTTCAATACCAAGAAGCTCCTCTCCTATCTTGAGGAGGATGAGAAGAACCCCGACTCCGAAAACGATTTCGGTAAAAACATCATCCCTGCAATGCTTGGCGCGGGCGAGAGAATGTTCGCATATCCCTTCTCAGGATATTGGAAGGACGTTGGAACTATCTCCTCTCTCTGGGAGGCGAATATGGATATGCTCGGCGAAGATCCCGCACTCGTTCTTAACGACGACAAGTGGCGCATCTACGCTCGCCACTACGCACAGGCACCCCAGTTCATAAGCAAGGATGCCGAGGTTTCCAACTCATCCATTACCGAGGGCTGTGAGATATACGGAAAGGTCAAGAATTCCGTTCTCGGCGTAGGCGTTCGCGTTATGGAGGGCGCAGAGGTCGTGGATTCCGTTATTATGAGCGGTGCTACGATAGACAAGAATGCCGTTGTTAAGTATTCCATCGTCGATTCCTTTGCCTACGTTGGCGAGGGCGTAACCCTCGGCGCAGATCGCGCAGAGGGCGTAGAAGTAGCCGTTGTTGGCGCAGGCGTAAGCATTTCCGCAGGGGAAAACGTTCCTCAGGGCGCAATGCTTTACGGTGAATAATAAATAAGGAGGATATTAAAATGACCGCAGCAGGACTTATATTTTCCAATATTCACGACGAATGTCTGCCTGAGCTTACGCGCCATCGTACAATGGCAAGCGTTCCCTTCGGTGGCAGATACCGTCTTATAGATTTTCCGCTTTCCAATATGGTCAACTCCAACATCACTAAGGTTGGCGTTATAACTCACTATAACTATCAGTCGCTCCTTGACCATCTCGGAACGGGCAAGGACTGGGATCTCGCTCGCCGCTCCGGCGGTATCAAGCTGCTCCCGCCCTTTATTTCCGCGTTTGATGCAAAGGGCACTCCCTCGCTTTATCACACTCGCCTTGAGGCTATGCTCGGCGTTATGAACTTCATTTCGCGCTGTGACGAGGACGTTATCGTCCTTTCCGATTGCGACGCTATCTGCAACATCGACCTTCGCGACGTTATAAGAAACCATGAGAAAAACGGCGCGGACATCACCATCGTGACCAAGCGCGTTAAGGGCGGAAGCGCCATTGCCGACAGACAGTGGATAGTAAACGCCGACGATAACGGCAATATTTACGAGGTAGCCGAGTACACCAAGGGACTTTGCGACGAGGCAGAGGTCTCCACCAATATTATGGTGATCACCCGCAACTACCTGCTGGGAATACTGCTTGACGCTTCGGCGCACGGATATACTCACTTCTTTAGCGAGATCATCCTCAAAAACATCGGCAGAGCAAACTACCGCGCGTACCGTTATAACGGATATTACGCTAACATCAACTCTCTTGCAGGATATTTTGATTGCTCCATGCAGCTTCTTAACGCTGACGTGCGCGGCGCACTCTTCAGACAGGAGAACCGCTCCGTATACACGAAGGTCCGCAACTCCGCCCCCACGACCTATTGCGAGGGCGCAAAGGTAACCAATTCCGTTATAGCTGACGGATGCGTTATCGAGGGCGAGGTAGAGAACTGCATAATCTTCCGCGGAGTAAAGGTTGGCAGAGGCACGAAGATCAAAAACTCCATTCTGCTTCAGGACACCTACGTTGGACAGAACGTAAGCCTTAATTGCGTTATAACCGATAAAAACGCTATTATCCGCGATTCCCGCGTTCTTTCGGGACACGAGAGCATGCCGTTCTTTATAGGCAAGGATATAATGGTATAAAAGAGGTCTGGAAATGAAAAAAAGTGTACTTTTCGTAGGAGCTGAGGCAATGCCCTTTGCCGCCACGGGCGGTCTTGGCGACGTTCTTGGCTCGCTCCCCACGGCACTTGCCGCAGAGGGAGCAGACGTGCGCGTGGTCATGCCGCTCTATTCGGCTGTCGGCGCACAATGGCGCGAGCAGATGACGACAGAGGCGGTCTTTACCGTAGAGCTTGCTTGGCGCCGTCAGTACTGTGGAATACTTAGTCTTAAAAAGGACGGAGTTACCTATTATTTCGTTGACAACGAATATTACTTTGACCGCGCGGGCGGACTTTACGGTCATTACGATGACGGTGAACGCTTCGCTTTCTTCTGCACAGCCGTGCTTGAAATGCTTCCGAGGATAAATTTCTTCCCGAAGGTGCTTCACGCTAACGATTGGCAGTCTGCGCTTTCCCTGATATATCTTTGCAGAAAGTATATGGGACGTCCGCAGTACGCCGCTATCCGCCGCGTATTTACCATTCACAATATCGAATATCAGGGTAAATACGATTTCTACATTCTCGGTGACGTTTTCGGACTTGGTGCCGCAGACCGCGAGTGCGTAGAATACGACGGATGTATAAATCTTATGAAGGGCGCTATCGAGTCCGCAGAGATAGTCAGCACCGTAAGCCCCAGATACGCCGAGGAGATAATGACTCCCCAGTATTCTCACGGGCTTTGGAGAATTTTACAGAGAAATTCCTCAAAGGTGTGCGGTATACTCAACGGCATCGACTATGCGTATTACGATCCCGAAACGGACCCCATCCTTCCCAAGAATTACAGCGCAAAAGCTCCCGCGCAGAAGGCGGCTTGCCGCACAAAGCTGCGCCAAGATATCGGACTTCCCGACGCGGACGTTCCGCTTATCGCCGTTATCTCGCGCCTTGCATCGCATAAGGGACTCGACATCGTTGCCGAGTGTCTGCGCGGCGTTCTTTGGAACACGGGCGCACAGTTCGTCGTGCTCGGATGCGGCGAGAGCAAGTACGAGGACTTTTTCCGCGCACTTGAGGCCGAATTCCCGAATCAGGTACGCGCGCTCATCACCTACGACAGAGATCTGTCGCGCAAGATATACGCCGCGGCTGATATCTTTATGATGCCGTCGAAGAGCGAGCCCTGCGGTCTTTCGCAGATGATAGCGTCAAGATACGGCGCGATCCCCGTAGTAAGAGAAACGGGCGGACTTGCCGACTCCATACACGGATATTGGGAGACCGAGGACGGAACTCTTATGGGAAATGGATTTACCTTTGCCAATTACAGCGCCGCCGAGCTTTACGAGCGCACCTGCGCCGCAGTAGAGCTGCTTAAGGACAAGAAAAAGGCAAGGAAATTTATAAAGAAGATAATGTCCACCGATTTCTCGTGGACGGCATCTGCAAAGCAGTACATCAGTATGTACGATAGCCTTAACTGATCAAAGACAAATATTTGGAGGAAGTTGATTTGAATTACAAACCTAACGCAACCGAAGTAAAATCTAATATTGAACAAAAGCTTTCGCGCCAGTTTGGCGCAACCGCCCGCGACGCTTCGCGCGAGCAGATGTATAAGGCAGTCGTTCACACCGTGAAGGACATCCTTACCGAAAAGCGCTCCGACTTCAAGGACACCATCAACCAGAAGGGTGAAAAGCGCATCTACTACATGTGCATGGAGTTCCTTATGGGACGCTCACTCAAGACCAGCCTTCACAACCTCGGACTTGCCGAGGCGTACAAGAAGGCGCTTAAAAATCTCGGCTACGATCTTGACGATCTTTACGAGTGCGAGCCCGATGCAGGTCTTGGCAACGGCGGTCTCGGCAGACTTGCCGCTTGCTTTATGGACTCCCTCTCCTCGCTCGATTATCCCGCTTGCGGCTTCTCGCTTTGCTATGAGTACGGACTCTTTAAGCAGAAGATCGTTGACGGCATTCAGGTAGAGCTTCCCGACATCTGGCTCCCCGGCGGCGAGGTATGGCTCGTTCCCCGTACCGACCGCATCTTCACCGTTAAGATGGGGGGTAAGGTAGTTGAAAAGTGGCAGAACGGCAGACTTGAGATCGGATATGAGGACACCGAGGACTTCGAGGCAGTTCCTTACGATATGATGGTTTCGGGCGGCGACAGCGACGGCGTAAACAGACTCCGTCTTTGGAAGGCACGCGACATCCGCTCCTTCAATATGGGACTCTTCACGCAGGGACAGTACACCCGTGCGCTTGAGGAAAGCACCAGCGCGGAGATAATCTCAAAGGTTCTCTATCCCTCGGATAACCATATGGAAGGTAAGCTGCTCCGTCTTACTCAGCAGTACTTCCTCGTTTCCGCATCCGTTCAGAGCATCATCCGCGACCATATGGCGGTTTACGGAACTCTTGATAACCTTCACGATAAGGTTGCTATCCACATCAACGATACCCACCCTGCGCTGTGCATTCCCGAGCTTATGCGTATCCTTATAGATGACTATAACTATTCTTGGGAGCACGCTTGGTATATCACCACCAACACCGTATCCTACACCAACCACACCGTAATGCCCGAGGCACTTGAGAAGTGGAGCGAGGACCTCTTCCGCTTCCGTCTGCCCAGAATCCACACCATCGTACGCGAAATCAACGAGCGCTTCTGCAAGGAGGCTTGGGAGCGTTTCCCCGGCAACTGGAACAGAGTTTCCGCTATGAGCATCATCAGCTACGGTCAGGTGCATATGGCAAATCTTGCCGTTATCGGTTCTCACACCGTAAACGGAGTTTCCAAGCTCCACTCCCAGATACTCGTAGATTCCGTATTCAAGGATTTCTACCGTATGTGGCCCGAAAGATTTACCAACGTAACCAACGGTATTGCTCACCGCCGTTGGCTGTGCTACTCCAACCCCGGTCTTGCAGGTCTGCTTGACGAAACTATCGGAACGGGATACCGCAAGAATCCCGAGGAGCTTGAAAAGTTCCTTGCATTTGCCGACGATAAGGCTGTTCTCGACAGACTCCGCGCTATCAAGCACGAAAACAAGGAGAAGTTCTCCGAGTTTATCTACAAGCGCACGGGCGTGCCGATCGACACCCATTCCATCTATGACGTACAGATCAAGCGTCTGCACGAATACAAGCGTCAGCTTCTTAACGTTCTCAACATCATCGGAATGTATCTCGATCTTCTTGATAATCCCGATATGGATTTCTATCCCAGAACGTTCATCTTCGGTGCAAAGGCGGCTCCCGGATATCACCTTGCAAAGAGAATCATTCAGCTCATCTCCATGCTCTCCCGCGAGCTTGACGCTAACCCCAAGATCCGCGAAAAGCTCCGCGTTATCTTCGTTGAGGATTACAACGTAAGCGCGGCAGAGTGCCTTATCCCCGCGGCAGAGATCAGCCAGCAGATCTCTATGGCTGGTAAGGAAGCAAGCGGTACGGGCTGTATGAAGCTTATGATAAACGGTGCGCTCACCATCGGTACTCTTGACGGTGCAAACGTTGAGATGCACGCCGCAGTAGGTGACGATAACATCTACATCTTCGGTCTTAACGCCGCAGAGGTTGAGGAGCTTTGGCTCTCGGGCTACACTCCCGCACTCTTCTACGCGCGTAACGAGAAGCTTCGCCGCATAATCGACAGACTCAACGTAGGCTTTGCGGGCGAGTCCTTTGCTGACATCGCAACCTACCTTATCTCTCCCTCCCACGGCGTTGCCGACCCCTATCTCTGCATAGCTGACTTTGATTCCTATAACAAGACTCACGGCGCAATGTACAGAGATTACCTCGACCGCGAGAAGTGGACCCGTATGTCCCTTGTAAATATCGCAAAGTGCGGCTACTTTGCCGCAGACCGCGCAGTTGCCGAGTATGCCGACAAGATATGGCACCTCAACCGCGTTCCCGTTCCCAAGGCAGCTCCCGCAAAGACCACGAGGGCTAAGGCTAAAAAATAATTTCCCGAAAGAGAAAAAGACTTAATGCTACCCGTATATTCAACTGAGATCGCCAAAAACGGCGTAAGAATAAAAAAACAGTATGATAGGAAAGCCGCCGACGCGCTCGGCGCTTTCCCCTGCGGAGCAAAGGTCGTATTCACAGCAGAAGTGCCGAGATCTCTCGGCACTTGTGCTGTTGTTATGCGTATTGCCCGCGATAACGGCGCGCACGGCGAGGAATCGGTCGATCCCTCCTACCGTGACCTTCCCTTTGAATTCACTTCCACTGATTGGATCTACGATATATATACCCTTACCATAGACACGGCACTTCTCTGCGGCGGCGACGGCTCGGGGCTTTTTTATTACGAGTACCTTTTCCTTCGCGGCGACGATACGCTGTTCTCGGATACATACGATAATCTTAATTTCAACCTTTCCGCAAAGGAGGGGCGCTTTTTCCGCCTCCTCGTTTACGAAAAGGGCTTCAAAACTCCCGCGTGGCTTGGCGGCGGCGTGATGTATCAGATATTCCCCGACCGCTTTTGTCGCGGAAAGGGAAAAACAAAGTACGCTCCCGACGCAGAGTGCGTTAAAAAATGGAACGGAACGGAGGTTCAGCACGCGCACTTCAGAGGCGAGGCTGTAAAGAATAATCAGTTCTTTGGCGGAAACCTTTGGGGAATTATCGAAAAACTTCCGTATCTTGCATCTCTTGGCGTAAGCGTGATCTATCTCAATCCCATTTTTGCGGCAAAGAGCAATCATAAATACGATACCGCCGATTATATGAAGGTCGACGACGGCTTTGGCGGCGAGGCGGCTTTTAAAAAGCTCGTTGATGCGGCTCACGCCGCGGGTATCAAGGTAGTGCTTGACGGCGTTTTCAACCACACGGGCGACGAGAGCATCTATTTCGACGCGGCAAAAAGCGGTGACGAAAAGTACCGCGATTGGTATTATTTCCACGATGACGGCGGCTATGAGTCTTGGTGGGGCATCAGTATTCTGCCAAAGCTCAGGCTTTCTGATCCCGAGTGCCGCGAATATTTCACGGGTAAGGGCGGAGTGATTGAAAAATATCTGCTCGCAGGTGCTGACGGCTGGCGTCTTGACGTGGCGGACGAGCTTCCCGATGAATTTTTGTTTGATCTGCGCGAGCGCGCGCACTCGGTAAACAAGGATGCGGTCGTTATCGGCGAGGTCTGGGAAAACGCCGCCGATAAGATAGCGTATAGCAAGCGCCGTCCGTATTTCAGGGGAAAACAGCTTGACAGCGTAATGAACTACCCCTTGCGCGTGGCGCTTATCGACTACGCGACGAACCGCAACAGCGCACAGCTTGCCAACACTCTTACGGAGCTTTACGCATCGTATCCGCCGCAGGTCTCGAACGTTCTTATGAACATCATCGGAACGCACGATACGGAGCGCATACTTTCTCTGCTCGGCGACCGCGCGGCTGTCGAGGTAGCAAGACACGAGCAGGATAACGAAAAGCTTGCCGCAATGCGTTTGTCCGAGGAGGGCAGAGCGTGGGGCAAAAAAATGCTTTTGCTCGCTTCCGCTATCCAATACACCGTTTTCGGCTTCCCCTGCGTTTACTACGGCGACGAGCTTGGGATGGAGGGTATGGGCGATCCCTTCTGCCGCAGACCTATGGCGTGGGACTTTGGTGACGGTGAACTTCTTGCCCACTATCAAAGGCTTGGCGATATGCGCAAAAATGAAAGCATTTTCGACGGCGGAGATTTCCGCGTAACTCGCGCAGAGGGCGGATATTTTGAGTTTGTTCGCACCAAGGGCAAGAGCTGTATTAAAGTTGCGGCAAATCTCTCGTACGACGCGCAGACTTGCAAAATGGACGGCGCGTGGACGGATATTTATAAGCAAAAGCGCGGCAAGGGCGATCTTACGCTTGGCGTGGGCGAGTTCTGCGTGCTTAAATACAGAGGTCAGTAATGGGAATACTTGATATATTCAAAAAGAAAAAAGACCCGTCGAATAAAAAATACCGCCTTGAAATGGCACAGCGTATTGCGGGGCAGGCGATAAAATACGTCACCGAGCGCCGCGATAACGTGGAGGAGGTCATCGGTAAGGGCGGTTGTATGAGCCTTCACGACGGGGAATTTATCGTATTTTCGTCGTCAGAGACCGTTTTTCGCTGTAAGGCGGAGGAGCTTGAGGCATGGGAGCTTCTTTCAAAGGACGGAGTCGTCTTGACGGGCCCCGATATCGAGCACGGCGGCGAGGTTCGCACCATCATTGCCTTCTACGTTTATTATAGAAAATAAAAATTCTTCGTTGCTCTTGACGGAGAATTTCCAAGCACAAAAAATCGGCAGAGAGATTGTTTTCTCTGCCGATTTGTGTTATAATGAAATCAAACTCGTGACAAATAAGAATAAAGAGGTACTGTATGGGTAAAATTCTCGGATCGTGGAGCGGAATGAGAAAATATCTTGAGCAGGATATGTTGGCAGAATCCTTGCAAGGGAGAATTCGATATGGCTGTACCACGTACGTTGGAATGGACGGTTGCCGATTTTTTGAGATTTGCATTGACAAACGGCAAGTAAAGCGTTTTTCGTGGGAAACCGTGAATACTTACTTTATTGAAAACGGATGTACGAAAAATCCTTCCCCAAGCGGAAAAAGTGAATATTGGGCGGAGTTTTGGACTTTGCTGGATAAATATTCCATAGATCAGCGAACGGAATATACCGACGACGAGTTCTGCGGAGCATTGGAGGAATATCGTAATCAGGACATTCAAGACAGCATCTATTCCAATAATCCGTTAGTAAGAATGTTTGCGATATTGGATAGACGAATCGGCAAAAGAACTCTCCAAAATTTAAAAGATAGCGTCCAAGACCAGCCTGAATGGTTGCGCCAATTCTATCTTTTAAGATTAAACGCGGAAAATATTTAACATCCAAATATGAAAACGATACCCTGACAGACTGCTAAAGATCTGTCAGGGTAAATTATTTGGCTATTGCTTATCGAAAGCGTTATTTTTATTTTCTGAGTTTTCGCTTTATTTCCTGCGGGACCTTCGGCTCGGCAAATTTTTTGTCAAGATATTTGACAAGCAAGGGCGAGACCTTCATGCTTCTTGCACCCTCGGGGCAGAATTTCACACAGGCGTTGCAACGGATGCAACGGCTCTTGTCCACGGCGGGACTTCCCGAAATGATAGCTCCTGCGGGGCATACGTCGTAGCAAGCGTCGCAGTAGCGACATTTCGAAGCGTCAAACGTGGGGGCAGAGACAGCCATATTCATTATAGCCCTTGTGGGAACGAGCCTTGACATTCCCGCCAATATCGGCGCGGGCGGTATCTCGCCCACGGGATCGCGCGCGGCGGTGATAAGGAACTCACCTATAAGCGCGAGATTGTCGGGAAGCTCCTGCTTTACGTTTGCGTAGTCGGCAAGA
This sequence comes from Eubacteriales bacterium, assembly GCA_045633005.1. Taxonomy (GTDB): domain Bacteria; phylum Bacillota; class Clostridia; order Oscillospirales; family CAG-272; genus CAG-390. Next base: position 43,595 of record JAZQXT010000075.1, read on the forward strand.
GAATGCTCAAGCGGACACGTCATAACGCGGAAAAGCGGAGTTTCGCACACGTCAAAAAGCTCAGCAGCCTCGGAGGCGGCGGCGCCGACTCCGCACGAGCCGTAGCCAAGTATCAACGCCGAGCGCGGAGCAAACAGCTGCGCCGAGGTAAAAAAGTCAACTACGGGGCGGGGAAGATGAAAGGCGTAAACGGGTAGGATGGCAAGCAGGAGATCTGCGTGAAGCTCAAGCGTCGTAGCCGCTTCTCTGTCGTCGGGGTGGGTTATGTCAAGCACGTCGGCAGAATATCCCGCGCGGCGATAGAGTATCGTTGCCGCATCCGCAAGATCGGCACAGCCACCGCCGGGCGAAAAGGTTATTATGAGTATTCTTTTTTTATTCTTTTTGATATCCATTTTTCAGCTTGCCCGACTGATATCAGTCAAAGTATCCGAGACGGTAAAGAAGCTCTGCGTTAAGGACGGATCCGCCGGCAGCACCGCGAAGGGTGTTGTGGGAAAGTCCTACGAACTTGTAATCAAAGAGGGTGTCGGGGCGCAGTCTGCCTGCGGTGATACCCATACCGCCGTAGATCTCGCGGTCTACGCGGCACTGAGGACGGTTATCCTCCTCAAAATAGGTGATGAACTGCTTGGGAGCGGAGGGAAGCTCAAGCTCCTGAGGAAGTCCCTTGAACTCAGCCCAACGCTGAAGGATCTCTTCCTTGGAGGGAGTTCTCTCAAAGCTCATAAATACAGCGGCGGTGTGACCGTTGGTAACGGGAACGCGGATGCACTGGGTAGTGATAATGGGAGCGTCAGCCTTAACGATAACGCCGTTTTCTACCTTACCCCAAACGCGCAGGGGCTCCTGCTCGCTCTTTTCTTCCTCGCCACCGATGTAGGGGATGACGTTGTCTATCATCTCAGGCCACTCGTTGAAGGTCTTACCTGCGCCCGAAATTGCCTGATAGGTAGTAGCTACCACCTGCTTGATGCCAAACTCACGAAGGGGAGTGAGCATGGGAACGTAGGACTGAATGGAGCAGTTGGGCTTTACCGCGATAAATCCGCGGGAGGTGCCAAGACGCTTCTTCTGTGCCGCGATTACCTCGAAGTGAGAGGGGTTGATCTCGGGAACTACCATGGGAACGTCGGGAGTCCAACGGTTTGCGCTGTTGTTGGAAACAACGGGAAGCTCGCACTTTGCGAACGCCTCCTCCATAGCAACTACGTCAGCCTTGGGCATATCAACTGCGCAAAGAACGAAATCGCAAAGCTCTGCGATCTTCTTGGCGTCAGAAGCGTCAAGAACGGTCATGGATGCGAACTTCTCGGGCATGGGAATATCGAGCTTCCAGCGTGCGCCGACAGCCTCAGCGTAGGTCTTGCCTGCGGAGCGTGCAGATGCGGCAAGGCAGGAAACCTCGAAGTAGGGGTGGTTATCAAGCAGTGTCAGAAAACGCTGACCGACCATACCGGTAGCGCCGACAACACAACATTTTTTCTTGTTCATGGTACTAAAACCTCAACTTTCAAATAGATAAGTATATAATATCACAAAACGCGCAAAAAAGCAACACTAATTTGCATTTTTTGACGATTTATTCGGATTTCATTTTAAGAGATTCGGCGTAAACCTCGTTTTTGGGTATTCCGCGCTCCTTTGCGACCGCTTTTACCGCATCTTTCATAGCAACGCCGCCTGCAATATAGGCTTCAAGATGCTCTCTGATGCTCATTTGCGCCACGGCGGAGTCGGCGTTTTCGGGCGCACCCTCAAGCACCAGCACGTACTCGCCGCGCGGCTCTTTTTCTTTATAATATTCCACCGCCTCCGAAAGCGTCATTCTGAGCGCTTCCTCGTTGAGCTTCGTAAGCTCGCGGCAAAGTGCTATCTTGCGCTCTCCGCCGCAAGCGGCAAGCAGGTCGTCAAGCGTCTTGCGAAGCTTGTGCGGCGCTTCGTATATTATCTGCGTGCGCTCCTCGGACGCTATCACCTCAAGCCTTTCGCGGCGCTCCTTCGCGCCCACGGGAATGAAGCCTTCAAAGCAAAATCTGCGCGTGGAGAGAGCGGAGAGAGTGAGCGCCGTTATAGCGGCGCACGCGCCCGGAATGGAGGAAACGGGAATACCGCGCTCGGCGCACAGACGCACAAGGTCCTCCCCCGGATCGGATATGGCGGGAGTTCCCGCGTCGCTTATAAGGGCGCAGGACTCGCCCGCCTCAAGGCGGTCTGCTATCTCAGGTCCGCGCGATGCCTTGTTATGCTCGTGGTATGATACAAGGGGGCGGCGAATGCCGAGTCGGGAGAGGAAAAGTCCCGAATTTCGGGTGTCCTCCGCGGCGATAAAATCCACCTCGGACAGCACCTTTATACCTCGCTCGGATATGTCGGATAGGTTTCCTATGGGCGTGGCTACAAGATAAAGTCTGCCGCCTTCAACTTTGTTTTTTTCCATTTTGGCACTCCTTTTCGGTTGCTTGAATAAGATAATAGGGAAGTAAAAGAAAGGTTTTGTGATATGGCTATAAAGGTATACATCGATCAGGGACATAACCCCGTGAACCCCAACGCGGGGGCGGAGGGAAACGGTCTGCGCGAGCAAAATCTCGTATACGAGATAGGAAGGGAGCTTGCAAGCTTACTGCGCGCAAACGGTAATTTTGAGGTCAGATTATCGCGCCCGACACCTCAAACACAGCTCGGAAACAGTACCTCGTCAAGCCTTAAAATAAGGGTGAACGAGGCGAATTCATGGGGCGCGGATTATTTCATAAGTCTGCATACCAACGCCTCCACCTCCCCCGCGGCAAACGGTAGCGAGGCTCTCGTTTATTCCTCGCCGTCGCGCTCAGCAAGTCTTGCCGAGGATATACTTGAGGGATTAACCGAGGCAACGGGGCTTCGCAATCGCGGAGTCAAGGTAAGGAGCGGACTTTACGTGCTTCGAAAAACGCAAATGCCCGCGGTGCTCGTGGAGCTTGCATTCATCTCAAACCCCGAGGAAGCCGCGCTTATGCGTGACCGCCCCGAGCTGTTTGCAAGGGGAATATACGACGGTATAGTGGAATATACGGGCGTTTAAATAAAAAACTTGTGCAAAACACATTAGATGAAAAAGTGTGTTTTTTATAGATATTCATCTAATTGAGTAGATGGATATATTAAAAAACGCCGTTTTCGTTAGATTGTAATCTAATAAAATTAAGTTATTTGCGGATTTTGGCATTACTGATCGCCTATCGGATACCGAGGCATCCGATAGGCGTAATTTTAATTTACTCTTGATTTATGCCGCACATTTTAAGGAATTCAGCCTCGTCTATTATCGGGATGGAAAGCTCCTGCGCCTTTGTAAGCTTTGAGCCCGCGTCAGCTCCCGCTACTACGAAATCGGTCTTTTTGGATACCGATCCCGCGCTCTTTCCGCCGCGCTCCTTTATCATTGCGGCGGCGTCACTACGCTTAAGCGTGGGGAGCGTTCCCGTCAGCACGAAGGTCTTTCCCGCGAAGCGATCGTCAAGCTGTTTTGCCACAGCCTCGGTCAGAAGCCCCGCGTCGATCAGGCGGCGGCAGAGCGAAACGTTTGACGGATGTGAGAAAAAGTCGGTAACGCATTCTGCGGTCACGGCGCCGAAATCCTCAATGGAGCAAAGCTCCTCTGCGGTCGCGTCAAAGCACGCCTCAAGCGTGCGGTATTTTGCGGCAAGCGCGGCGGACGCCACCTCGCCGATGTTGCGTATTCCAAGTGCGAAAATAAGCCGTTCAAGTCCCGCACCCTTGGAGCGCTCGATGGCGGCAATGAGATTGGAGGCGGAAAGCTCGCCCATTCCTTCAAGTGCCGCTATATCCTCCGCCTTTAACGAGTAGAGGTCTGCTACGTCGCGTATCAGCTTTGCGGAAAGCAAAAGCTCAACTATCTGCGGTCCGAGTCCCTCGATGTTCATAGCGTTCTTCGAAGCAAAATGCTCGATGCTTCGGGAGAGCTGCGCGGGGCATGCGGCGTTGGTACAACGGATAGCCGCGCCGTCACCCGTGTCGGTCTCGTCTCTGCGCACGCTCTCGCCGCAGGAGGGGCAAACGGTGGGGATAGTAACGGGGCGCTCGGCACCCGTGCGAAGCTCCTTGACGGGCGCGACGATCTCGGGAATGATGTCGCCCGCCTTGCGGATAAGCACCGTGTCACCGAGCATAACGCCCTTTTCTGAAATAAAATCGTAGTTGTGGAGGGTTGCGCGCGAAACGGTCGTTCCCGCAAGCCTTACGGGTTCAAGGATAGCCGTGGGGGTAAGCACGCCCGTGCGACCGACGGCAAGGCTAATATCTATGAGCTTCGTGGGCTTCGTTTCGGGCGGATATTTATAGGCGACCGCCCACTTGGGCGTGTTCGTGCCCTCGCCGAGAATGGCGCGTCCCTCAAATGAATCGAGCTTTACGACCGCACCGTCAATGTCGTATGCAAGAGAATCTCTCGCCTCGCCGAGTGCGCTTATCTGCGCAAGTATATCCTCAAGCGATGTCAGCGTGCGGCGCTCCTCGATAACGGGGAAGCCAAGCTCGCTAAGTCGGGCGAGGGACTCGGCGTGCGACACAGCCGCACGTCCGTCAAGCCAAAGCGAACCGCTTTGAAGGTTGAAAACGAAGATGGACAGTCTGCGCTCGGCGGCTATCTTGGGGTCAAGCTGACGAAGCGAGCCTGCGGCGGCGTTTCGGGGATTCGCAAGAAGTGCCTTGCCCTGTGATTCGCGCACGGCGTTTATGGAGTTGAAAACATTTCTCGGCATATACACCTCGCCGCGCACGGTCAGTGTAAGCGGCTCTGCAAGGCGCAAGGGGATGGAGAATATCGTTTTGATATTCTGCGTAACGTCCTCGCCCGTAACGCCGTCGCCGCGCGTCGCTCCGCGCACGAGGATTCCGTTTTCGTAGACGAGAGAAACGGAAAGACCGTCTATCTTCGCCTCGACGGACCACGCCGCGTCCTTGATATCCGCGGCGGCAAGCGCCGCCGTCGCGCGAGTGTAGTATTCCGTCAATTCATCGTAGGAAAATACGTCGGAAAGGGAATTCATCACGGTTGCGTGAGTCACCTTTTTGAATTTTTCAAGCGGCGCACCGCCTACCCTGTGCGTGGGAGAGGTGGGGTCCGCGTATTCGGGATGCGCCGCCTCAAGCTCAAGCAGACGGCGGTAAAGCATATCGTAATCGTAGTCCGATATTTCGGGTGCATCGTCAACGTAGTATTTTTTTGCGTGATAGGCTACGGTCGCCCGAAGCTCCTCAAGCTCTTTTAAGATTTCACTTTTTTCCATAAGCTCACCTCGTTAAACATACATAAATATATTATACCACTTTTGGCGAATAAAGTCAAACAAAAAGCGTATTTTGCCCCCGAAAATGGATAGATGTCGAAACGAATCCGACTTTTTGGCAATATTGCACAAACTTCACAAAAAAATCGAAAAAAATATAAAAAACCTATTTATTTTTCACAAAAAGTGTGCTACAATATAAGTGTAATACAAGGCATATTGTATTACAGTTCAAGACAGGAGGACACATAAATGAAAATTACAGTTGTTGGCAGACAGATGAGCATCCGCGACGATCTTCGTGAGCTCGCTGAAAAGAAGCTCTCAAAGCTTGACCGTTATTTTGACGGCGAGGGCAAGGCAACGGTAACCTTCAGCTGCAAGAGAAACCGTGAGAATATAGAGATCACGATATCTGCGGCAAATACTCTGTTCCGCTGTGAAACCGACGGAGATAGCTTCCGCACCGCTATCGACCGTGCGGTGGAGACCATCGACCGTCAGATACGCAAAAACAAGACGCGCCTTGAAAAGCGCCTTAAGAGGTCGGCGTTTGAGGATATCGGTGCTTCTCCCGCCGAGGCAGTAGAGGTGGACGACGGAGATTTCGAGATCCGCCGCAAGAGCTTCCCGTTCAAGCCCATGTCGCCCGAGGAAGCTATCTTACAGATGAATCTTTTGGGGCATTCCTTCTTCGTCTTTATCGACGACGTAACGGAGGACACCTGCGTAGTCTATTCCCGCAAGGACGGCAACTACGGACTTATAGTTCCAGAAAAATAATAACCAATCCAAAAGGGCAGCCGCAAGGCTGCCCTTTTTTGTAGGTAAAAAATATTTACGAATAGTCTTTTTTGTTCCCCGCAAGCGGTTCGTATTTCGCAAGAATCGCTTTCATTTCGGGCGTGTCCTTCACCGCTTCGTAAACTCCCCACGAGCGCAGATGATCTATTTGTCGCTTGACTGCGTTTGCTTCCGAGGACGAGTTGGTCTGTGTCATATCAAAAACCTTTCCTTTGACGAGGAAAGAAGTGTGTACGGTAGTTTTGGGAAGCGAATCGTAAGCCTTGGCATGCTCAAATCCCAATTTGTAATTTTTAAATGCTTTGTCAAGCTCATCTACCATCACATATCGGTTTGCTATCCAAAAATACAGTTCGCTCAACTTTTGGTTGTAAAAGCCGTAATCTCCGTCGTCGAAGATCGTCTTGATCAAGCAACACGATTTAACTGTGGGTTGAATTTTTTAATTATAGTGCAAAAACGGCATAACCGCGAGGGGTTATGCCGTTTTGTTTTTAAGTTGGGTGTTGGTATGTTGGTTTGTCGTGTGAATCAAGGATGCTCGTTTTATTCAACCAACGATATCAGCTTGTTTATAGAATTATATCTTCCCGCGTTGTTTTTGCACTTCATAACGACGGCTATGTATTCCTTGCCGTCGATATCAAAGACGGCGCAGATGCAATATCCCGCAGAGTTTGTCGTTCCCGTTTTGAAGCCGATGGCGTTGGGATTATAGAAACCGTCTTCGGGATCGAGCAGACGATTGGTGTTGGTCCACGTTTTTTTCGCGCCGCCAATAAAGGTAACGGTGCATTTGTGCATAGCGGTGATCTCGTTGATGGTCGGATAGGTCTTTCTTATGTGATGTGCTATCGTCACAATATCGGCAATGGTTGTGTAATGGTTGTCGTGAGACTCGCCTACCGCATTCATAAAGTGGGATGAATTTGCACCGATCTCCTTGGCGTAGTCGTTCATAAGTTCGACGAAGTAATCAAGCGCGTCGTTGTCACTCATATTCTTATCGCCCGAAACGAAACGCGAAACGTGTACTGCGATAGTGTACGCCGCGTCACTTCCCGAGGGAAGAAGCATTGCCACCAGCGCATCGCGCAGGGTCAATTTTACTCCCACGTCAAGGTATGCTCGGCTCAGCTCGAGGTTGACGAGATAAAGCTCGTTCCCCGTCTTGAGCACGGTGTCCTCGGGCAGATATTTGAGTGCGGTTGCCGCGCAAAGAAGCTTTGTGATGCTTGCGGGCGCTACGCGCAGATCGGCGTTGCTTTCGCATATCATTTGAAGCGTATCAGCCTCGTAAAGTCCGTAGTATTTGGTAGAGAGCTTGAGAGATGAGTCAGCCAACGCCTCGCATACCGTGCAGACGTTGTTGGAAAAGGTATGTCCCAATGGGTCGGAATATACGGGCTCAACGATAACGGCGTTGCACGTTGAGCATTTAACGCTTTCGGTGTAACCGCGTCTTGTGCAGGTGGGCTCGCCGCCTTCGACCGTTACGAGCGTGTGCTCCGTGGGCTCGGTGGTAGTAAATTCGGAGAGGGGAACGCCGCAACGCGAGCAGCCCAAATGCTCGGATACTCCGTACATTGAGCAGGTAGGTGCTACGGCTGGGATGGTTATGGGGTTATGATCGAGTGCGGGGATGGTTTCGGGTGCGGTAAAGGTGATCTTGCACGTCGAGCAGATAACGCTGTCGGTGCAGCCGTCCTCCGTGCAGGTGGGCGCCGTGCCCTTTACGGTCTTTTTGCTGTGTCCGAGGGCGGGAATGACCTCCGATTCAACAAGCACCTCGTTGCATTGCGAGCAGTAGGTCTTTTCGGTCTTGCCGTCCTTCGTGCAGGTAGCCGCCTTGCCCTTTGCCGTTATCGGCGTGTGCTCAAGTGCGGCGATGGGCTGTGCTTCAAGCGTTACCGCGCCGCATACGGAACACGCTTCGCTTTCGGTGAAGCCCGCCTCCGTGCAGGTGGGAGCTTTGCCCTCGACCGTAATGACGGTGTGTTCGAGAGCCTTGATGGGCTGTGCTTCAAGCGTTACGGTGCTGCATACGGAGCACACCTCGCTTTCGGTGTAGCCGTCCTCCGCGCAGGTGGGTGCTTTGCCGTCAACTGCTACGGGCGTGTGACCGACAGCCGCGATCACCTCTCCCTCGCGTATAACGGCGGAGCAAAGCGCGCATACCGAGCCTTCCGTGCGTCCATCCTCGGTGCAGGTGGGGGCGACCGCCTCAACCGTAACGGAGCTGTGCTCCGCGAGCGGCAGAGTCTCAACCTCGCTTTCGCCGCACGCGCACGAGCGTTGCTGTGAGCCTTGGGACGTGCAGGTGGATGCCGAGATAAGCGACCATTCGCCGAATTCGTGAACGTGCGCCGCGGTAGTGCCTGCCGACGCATCACCTGAAGAATCGCATCCTGTGCATAAGATGATAAGTAAGATCAAAAAAACGGTGAAAAGCGATGACGGTAAAAGTTTGACCATCGGTTTTTTTGTGTTCATAGCCATCTCCGAAAAGAATTTTTATTATACAAAATTTAATTATATTACATTTGGGCAAAAATGTCAAGATTAAGTTTTTGCCTCTACGCAACCGTTTGAATTTTCGGCAAATTTCCGAACCAAAATTCATGGCAGTAATTACTTCGGGAAATCGGTACAAAAATCTTTTTTCTAAAAACTGCAAAAAAGTGTTGACAAAACATTTGGATTGTGATAATATATATGGAGCCGCGTGATCCATTAGCTCAGACGGTAGAGCACTTGACTTTTAATCAAGGTGTCCGGAGTTCGAGTCTCCGATGGATCACCAAAAATCCCCATCCTCAACAGAGGATGGGGATTTTTGATGATCCACGAGCGAACTCCGTCCGCAAGCTTGCTTGTAAGCGCCAAGACAAGGAAAACGCCGTTGGCGTTTTCAGTGAAATCCGACTTCGTCGGGTGAAATACGGCTTCGCCGTGTGAAATATTTGCCTTACGGCAAATGTGAAATATTTTGCTTCGCAAAATGTGAAGGTGGCTTTTTGCTTGCGCAAAAAGCATTTTATAAAATTGAATTAAGCTTTGTAGAATTAAATTATTAAGGAGCGAAAATGCTTTACGACGTAATGAATGCGGCGGGGTTTCCGAAGGAAGCCCAAGATTATTTTATACTAAAGGAACAAGAGCTGTTGCGTATGGAGTGCGCGGAGCAGAGGATAGCCGACGCTGTGGCGGCGGTATGCACGGACGGCGCGGAGTTCATCCCGCTTCTCGAAGCGCTCTCGGCGGATAGCGGCGTGCCGCGCTACGCCTCCGATATGATAGTGCTGCTCTACGCCGCCGAAAAGATGGCGGAGCGATACAAGGAAGCAGGGCTGTCCGACGAAATATATATTGACACGATATCCGACCTTCGCAACAAGCTTTACGAATGCAAAAAGCTAAAGGGCGAGTGGGGAACGTTCGTGGCGTGGTGGCTTGCGGGATATTTCAGGCTCAAGCGTTTTGCCCTCGGCAGACTTCAATACGAGGTCGTGGAGCACGAGGGAGGGCACGCGCTGAACTGCCACATACCGTCGGGCTCGCCGCTGAATTTCGAAGCCGTTATGGCTTCGCTTCGCAAAGCGTACGATTTTTATCCGCAGGTGAGGCGCGACGGCAAAATTACCGTGGTATGTCATTCGTGGTTGCTTTATCCGCCGCACAGAGAGCTGTTTTCGGACGGCGGCAACCTGCGCCGTTTCGTAGACCTTTTCACTATTACGGAAAGCACCCCCGACCCGAAAAATCAATCCCTTTGGCTGATCTTTTATAAAAATTACAATTCCGTAAGCCTCGACGAGCTTCCGACGGATACCACGCTCCGGCGCGCCTTCGTAAAGTATCTGCGCGATGGCAACTGTATGGGCTACGGCAGGGGATATTTGATATTTGATGGTGAAAAAGTAGTATCAAAATAAAAAAGTTACGGGAATATGCCGTACTCTAAAGGACAGTTTTTAATTCAACAGAATACAGTACCTACCGACAGAAAAAGGACGGAGAGTTGTAAACTCCCCGTCCTCTTTTATTTGCAAGCACTGCTTTTTGTAACTACAAATGCGATGATTCAATTCGTCGATATGCTTCGCTGCGCTCAGCTCGATATATTTGCCTTGCGGCAAATTCGATATAACCGCCCTTGCGGTCGGTTTCGATATGATATTCGCCTATTTTTCTCGTGCGAAGCACATATCGAGTCCGTAAGGACATATCGAGCACGAAGTGCATATCGATCGCCGTAGGCGAATATCGATGCGTTGTGCCCTTAAGGGCACAACGCTAACCATTTAGCAGCACGGACCCGGGAGACCGCAGCAAAGGCTGTAAATACAGCAGCAATCAAGGCAATTGCTGTTGCACGCACTCTGGTGCGTGCCGTACGCGCCCGTTGAGCCGTAGGCGTTCATCTGCCTGCGAAGCTGTTCGCGTGCGTTTTGATACTCGGCGTTGTAGGGGTCGCGCGCCACCGCAACGTCAAAGCAACGCCCCGCATCCATGTACTGCCCCCTGCGGACGAGCACACAGCCGCGCAGGAAATACCATTCGCCGCTACGCAGATTTTCATCCATATTCAAAAGTATATCGTCGGCGCGCGCAACGTCGCCCGCGTTGATAAGTCGGCGTACGGTGGCGAACTGCTCCGCGCCTGCGCCGCTGTACTCGCTTTGCGAGTTGCCGTAATTATAGCCGTAATTATAAGAATACGAACTGCCGTTTGCGGAGGTCGAGCCGCCCGCTCGCATTTTTTGTATCTCCTCGTACGCGGCGTTGACCTCCTGCATCTTCTCGGTGGCAAGGTCGGCAAGGTCGCTGTCGCGGTATCTGTCGGGGTGATATTTGCGCGCAAGCTCGCGGTAGGCTTTTTTTATCTCCTCGTCGCTTGCGGACGGTGATACTCCGAGGACGGAGTACGGGTCTTTATTTGACATGGCTTTTTTCCTCGTTTTTTTCTATATTATCACGCCGCGGCTTTCTGTAGCTTCCGTCAAGCACGGCGGCGGTCACGCGCGGCAATCCCGCGCCGAGAATATTATCAAGTATTTCGCGTGCTTCGGGGTTCGACGCTCCGTCGGAAAGGTCGAGCGCCGCAAGTGCCGCGCCTGCCTCGGCGTCGAGCATACACGCGACGGTCTTTTTTTCCTCGTCGGAGAGTGCGTCGGATGAATACGCTATTAAAAAAGGATTGAATCTTCCGCGCCGTGCGTCTTTTTGCAGATCGTCAAGTGCGTCGATGAAGTATATCCAACGCCCGACGTGCATACCGACGGCTTCTGCTATCAGCTTGTTTTGTCCCTCAAAGCCGTATGAGAGAATGATCGACAATACCTTGCCGAAAAGTGATGCGAGAAGGTCGAGCGAGAGCGTGTCTGGGGCATCTGCGGCGGCATTTTCCGCCCGATAAAGCTCTGCGAGCGCGTCTGCTATCGGCTCTGCAAGCTCGGGGTAGTGCTTTCCGACCTTGCGCTTCCAGCCTTTTGATGCCAAACGCCCCATGCGTGCGGCAAAGCGGCGCATTCCCCGCTCGTCGGTAAGGTCGTCGTCGAATTTCAGCGCGGTAAGAAGGGAAGTGGCGGCGGCGGCGTAGCGCGTTTGCTCGCACCTTTTTGCGCAGGTGCGCTTGGTAAGTGGGTTTGCCGCGCATCTTTGGCGGCTGAACTCTACCTTGTCGCCCGTAAGCACGAGCCTTGCGAGTGCAAGAAACACCGCGTCGTAGGAGAGCGCGAGGCGCGAAGCAGAGCCGCTTACCTCGCCGTGCGACTTGCAGATTCCGCAGTACACCGCGCGATAATATTCATATTCCCCCACGCGAAGCGCGGGAACGTGCGGTCTGACGTATCCGAACATATCTGCCTCCAAAATTGCATTCATTAATATAATATATCATTTTGCGCAGAAATTCAATACCAATTTGTAAATTATTTGTATTTGGGGACTTTGCCGCGATGTCTTCTGTAACATTCTTACATTTTTAAGAGCGGTTTATTTGTTAAGTTTCACAAAAAGTTTTTTTGCCTATTGACAAATGTACGGCAATAATGTATAATTGACTTACCAATAAATGCCCTTGGGCAAATTATGCCCGCGAGCAAATTTTCAGGAGGAAAAAATGAAAAACGCAACAAAGCTTATAAGCCTTGTATTGGCAGTTTTGATGATGGCTGTGGCGCTTGTTTCATGTGCTGACACCGGTGAAGGCAACACCACCACCGCCGGCGCTGTTACGACGAACCCTTCATCCGCTAACTCGGACGTTGTTCCTACCGTTCCGGACGGAGTGACCTACCCCGGTCAGACCATCAACGTAATTGCCAGCAACTACGACTGGTTTAACGACGAGATCTACGTCGAGGCGGAGACCGGAAGTGCTATTCCCGATGCTATCTGGAAGAGAAATGACCTCGTTAAGACGAAGCTCGGTATCGAGTTCGTTTACTCGGGTCAGGATTCCAGCAGCGGTCCCGGTGGAACCAACAAGGTCGTTGGTGAGATCGACAAGCAGTACGAGGGCGGTCTTAACGACTACTCCGTAGCAGTAGGTAACTCCTACACTATGGCTACCAACACCATGGAGAACCATTTCGTTGACCTTACCGATATGGGTGCTTATTTTGATCTTGAGAAGGCTTACTGGTCTCAGGGTATGAACGATGCTCTCAGCATTGGTAGCGCTCAGTACCTCGCTACCGGTCCTATGGTTCTTTCGTCCTACAGACTTATCTACGGTACTCTGTTCAACGAGACTATGTTCAACAACCACGAGGTTGCTCTTCCTTACGATAAGGTAGATTCTAAGGAGTGGACCGTTGCTTACCAGAGAAGCATCGTAGAGACCTTCTGTGATGCAGAGGTGGATCAGGATCCCGCTGCAACCTACGGCTTTATCGTAAACCACAATAACATCGGTTGTGACCCTTACCTCAGCGCACTCAAGGTTCCGCTCGTTGTAAAGGATGAGAACAATATGTTCAAGGTAGAGACCGATAGAGACCGTACCGTTAGTGCGATCGGTGAGGTCTGCGACCTTATCTACAACACCAGAGGTACTTATCGTCTTGCTAGCTACGGCAACGACAGCGAGCAGGGTGATCTTGCTAAGAAGTTCTCCGAGGGTACTGCTGCAATGGCACACCTTCGTCTGATGGAGCTTGAGGGTGAGTTCATTTCTCAGATGGAAGACGTTTACGGTATTCTTCCTATGCCTCTGCTCAATTCCGATCAGGACAACTACTACACTATGGCTCACGACCAGATCTCCGTTGTTGGCGTTCCCAACACCAGAAAGAGCGAGTCTGAGCTTGAGATGATCGGTGCGTTCCTCGATCTCATGGCATACTACTCCTACACCGAGGTAACTCCCGTATACTACGATATGTGCCTTAAGGGCAGATATTTCGAGAACCCCCGCGCTCTCGATATGCTCGATAAGCTCACCGAGGGTCTTTACATGGACCCCGCAGTTATCTACCACGAGATCCTTGGTGGTCCTCTCGGTAGCTGGCGTGGATGGATCGGCAGCAACAAGACCAGCGTTGCTTCCTCCATTACCATTCTCGGCAGAAATATGACTGCACACGTTAAGAAGGTTAACACCGCTTTCGAAAAGATTGCTAAGTAATCTTTAATAATTCAATGGACTGCGCCTTGGGCGCAGTCCATTTTTCTTGCTTTTGACTTGACAAGCTTTAAAAAGTAATATATAATATAAATGATTATTGGCTTTTTGTCAGACTTGGAGGAAGTAAAATGATAAAACTTGTGGCATTCGACCTTGACGGAACGCTGACTCAGCATAAAACCCCGATTAGTGACGAAAATCGCGCGGTGCTTGATCGCCTTGCCGAGAAATATACGCTTCTTATGGTAGGTGCGGGACAATGTATGCGTATTTATAAGCAGATGCGCGAATATCCCATTGATATAATAGGTAACTACGGCTTGCAGTATGCAAGATATGACGCGAAGACGGGTGCTCCCGTTATCGAGCGTGACCTCGTGCTTCCTTGCGATAGGGAGTCCGTAACGGCGAGAGTCGAAATGCTCAGAAATAAATACGGCTTTACCGAGTACGCGGGCGAGAGCGTGGAGTTTCACCCCTCGGGCTGTGTGACCTTCCCAGTGCTTGGCACGGCGGCTAAAATAGAGGACAAGCTTGCGTTTGACCCCGACCGTTCAAAGCGCCGCAAGATATACGACGAGGTGTGCGAGGTCTTTTCCGAGTACGTCGTGTTCGTCGGTGGCTCGTCCTCGTTCGATATGGCGCCCAAGCCCTACGATAAATATTACGCGCTGTCTAAATATTGCGAGGAGCGCGGCATAGCACATAACGAGGCTGTTTTCGTAGGCGACGATTACGGCAGGGGCGGTAACGACGAGTCGGTATTCGTTTCCGATTTCGGTTTTATAAAGGTTGACGATTATACGAAGCTTGGCGAGTATGTCAAGGAACTTCTTTGAAAAGGAGATATAAAATGAAATACAGAATAGGTATTGACCTTGGCGGAACGAATATCGCCGCAGGTCTTGTAGATGAAAACGCGGCAATAGTAAAAAAGGCGAGCACTCCCACGGGAGCTGAGCGTGCGCCCGAAACTATCGTGGAGGATATGGCGGCGCTTTGCCACCGTCTTATTGCGGAGGCTGGCGTGTCGATCGAGGACGTTGTCTTCGTTGGAATCGCAACCCCAGGAATTGCCGACCGCGACAACGGCGTGGTCGTTTACGCAAACAATCTGCCCTTCAGACATTTCCCCATAATCAAGTTGCTTTCCGAAAAATTCCCCGTTTCAAATATGGGAATTGAAAACGATGCCAACGCCGCCGCTTGGGGCGAGGCTGTCGCAGGTGCGGCAAAGGGAACGAGAAATTCTGTAATGATAACGCTTGGCACGGGTGTCGGCGGCGGAATCGTTATTGATAATAAGGTGTATTCGGGCTTCAACTTCGCAGGTGCGGAGCTTGGACACATCGTAATTTCCGCAGGCGGTAAGCCCTGCTCCTGCGGCAGAAACGGTTGCTGGGAGGCGTACAGCTCCGCGACCGCACTTATTAGAATGACCGCCGAAAAGATTGACGAGTGCAAGGCGGCGGGCAGAGAGACCGCTATGACCGAGCTTGTTGCCAAGAAGGGCAAGATTTCGGGCAGAACGGCATTTGACGCTATGCGTGCGGGTGACGCCGCCGCAAAGGAGGTCGTTGATTCTTACATCTACTATCTCGCTTGCGGAATCGCTAACATAGTAAATATCTTCCAGCCCGAGGTCCTTTCCATCGGCGGCGGAGTTTCCAATGAAAAGGAAAATCTTCTCACTCCCCTCGTTCCTCTGGTGAGAGCACAGCAGTACGGTGGCGACCTCGTTCCGCTTACCGATATAAGAATCGCTCAACTCGGCAACGACGCGGGTATCATCGGCGCGGCCCTCCTTAATTATTAAAAGGGGCGTCTCATTTAGCGCAGAACAAAAACACGAAAACAAGTAAATAAAAAAGACCGTTTTTTTCATCCGCAAAGATGAATAAAGCGGTCTTTTTAAGGTAGAAATCCTCACGGATTTCAATTTTTTATACGTGTTTTTTAGCCGCGCTTTTGCCCTCTGGCGTACCCTCGTACGCCTACGACGGCAAAATCACGACTTCTGCATCTAACTGAGACGCCCCTTTTCGTTTATTGCAGGGCGGAGCCGATAACGGGACCGTACTGCGAGAGATTGGGGATTATAAAATTGACGTTGAAGCTGTTTTTCAACGACTCGAATACGTCGCGTACGGGTTGCATCGAGGTGAGATTTCCCGTAAGCACGATGTCGCGGATATTAAAGGAGCGTGCGGCGAATATTGCCATCATCGCCACGGTCTCCGTGACCATATTGACTATACCGAGCGATATATCGTGGCGTGTGGCAAGGTCGCTGAGGTTACCGAAGTTCGATGCGGTAAGGTTTTCGTTTACGTCGGGGTAAATGCCCTTCTTTGAAATATCGCTGATGCGAAGGTCGACCTGCGAAAGATCGCCGCCCTCGCAAAGCTGCTCGATGTGGGATATGGTGTCAACGCCAAGCATCTTGCGCGACAGACCGACTATAGTGCCGCCGCCGACACCCGTGCCGCCGAGGTATTCCGTGGTTATCCCCTCGTCCGTGCATTTTGCGTGTATCAACGCCGTGCCCGTGCCCATGCTGACGACGATAGCCTCCTTGAGTCCCGAAAGATACATTCCGCCTATGCCGATGCTGTCAAACTCGGATACGCTGTGGCAGGGCAGGGAGTATATGGGGGAGGTAACGAAGGCGGAGCCTGCGCCCGTCATCATTATTCTGTCGATATCGTCAAGCGCAAGTCCGTTTTCAAGGGTGAATTTTCCAAACGCGCCGTACACCGAGGTCACGGGGTCGGTGGCGCGGACGAACATGGGAGCTATCAGCTTGCCGTCGGGCGCGAAGCCGACGATCTTCGTGGTGCTTCCGCCTACGTCAATGCCGATAACGGTCTTTTTATTTTTAGGTTTTAGTGTGAATTTTGCCATAATTCTCTCCGATTTTTATCAAATTGGAATTTTCTTTAGTTAATTATAACATTATCTTGCAAAAAAATCAATATGGTGGTATAATATTTGATAAGATTATGCTTTAGGAGGCAATTAAGATGTTTGAAAATCCCAGTAATAAGATATTGCAGGACAAGGAGCTTTACATATTCGATATGGACGGCACGATATATCTCGGCTCGCAGGTGTTCGATTTTGCCGTTAAATTCATAAATGCGCTTCGCGCATCGGGCAGGAGAGTGCTGTTCTTTACGAACAACGCCTCGCACACCTCTGATTTTTATCTTTCCAAGCTCACTCGCCTTGGCTTTGCTCCCACGCGCGACGAGATAATGACGTCGGGCGACGTTACCGTTGAGTTTCTTACCCGTCATCGCGGCGGCAAGAGCGTTTATCTCGTCGGCACGGACGAGCTCGTTGCCGATTTTGCGGCACGCGGTATAAATATTATTTCGGGAGACGAGCCGAGTGCGGATATCGTTATCACGAGCTTTGACACGAGCCTGACCTATAAAAAGCTCGACGATGCCTGCCGCCTTATCAGAGGCGGCGCGGAGTACCTTTCCACCCACCCCGACTACAACTGTCCGACCGAAACGGGATTTATCCCCGACAGCGGCGCGATAGCCGCGTTTTGCACCGCATCGACGGGCAAGACTCCCACGTATTTCGGCAAGCCCTATCGTCAGACCGTCGAGATGATAAGCGAGGCTACGGGCGTTTCGCTTGACAAAATGTGCATCTTCGGCGACAGACTCTATACCGACATCGCCCTCGGCAAAAAGCACGGCGTTACCGCCGTACTCGTATACACGGGCGAGACTACGCGCGAGGACGTGGAGAATGCACTTGAGGCAGACCGTCCCGACTTCGTATTTGACTCGCTCGCCGAGGCAGATACGGCAATTTTCGGAGCATAAAGGAATTTTATTGAATGTCATTTGACGCAGGAATGCTTGCCGCCGTCATCGCGGAAATAAACGCGGGCGCGGCGGGCGGAAGAATAGAAAAGGTCTATCAGCCGCAAAACGACGAGGTCGTTTTGCTTATGCGCACGCGGGACGGCGGCCGCCGTCTGCTATTGCGTTGCGGCGCAAATGACCCGCGAATATGCTTTACGGGTGTAGCGAGGGATAACCCCGCCGCACCGCCCACGCTTTGTATGCTTTTGCGTAAGCACCTCGGCGGAGCTTTTCTCGTTGGCGTAAAGCAGCTTGGCTTTGAGCGTGTAGCAAGCCTTGAGTTTGACGCGCGTGACGAGCTTGGCTTTCCTTGCAAAAAGTATCTTATAGCCGAGGTTATGGGCAAAAACAGCAACCTCATCTTCACCGACGGCGATATGAAGATACTTGCCGCGCTTCGTACCGTAGACTTTACCACCTCGCGCTTGCGTCAGGTGCTTGTGGGTATGAAGTACGAGCTTCCGCCGCCGCAGGCGGATAAGCGCGACCCGCGCGGCGAGAGCGAGGACGGCTTTTTCCGTGCCGTAAGCGACGCAAGCGGAGAGATGACGGCGGCGAAATTTATAAATTCAACCTATCTTGGTATAGCCCCCGTCGTTGCAAGGGAAATAGTCACGCGCGCCTGCGGACGCGCCGACGCGAGCCTTTGCGACGTGGATATAAGTGCGCTTTATAAAGCGTTTTCGGGAGTGTACGCGGATCTGAATTCGGGCAACACCTTACCCGTTATCGCGTACGACGGATCAAAGCCCGTGGAGTATTCCTTCCTTCCGCTTACGCAGTACGGCGTGGAGAATTGCCGTATTTGCGAAAGCTTTGGTGAGATGCTCGATATCTATTTCGGAGAGCGCGACAGAGCCGCGCTCGTCAGCGCACGCGCCGCAGACCTTCAGCGTGCCGTTGCCTCGGCGCAATCGAGACTCCAGCGTAAGCTTGAGGCACAGCGAGCCGAGCTTGCCGATTGCGACAAGGGTGACGAATGCCGCCGCGATGCCGACCTCATTATAGCTAACCTCTATCAGCTAAAAAGAGGCGACGAGAGCGTGCGCCTTATCGACTACTCCGAAATGCTTCCCGACGGCAGCTTTGCGCTTCGCAGTCTTACGCTTGACCCGCGCCTTACGCCCTCGGCAAACGCGCAAAGGCTTTACAAAAAATACAACAAATCCTGCACGGCAAGGATAGAGCTTGCAAAGCAGATAAAGCTTGCCGAGCGCGAGCTTGAATATATAATGAGCGTAAAGGACGCGCTCAACCGCGCCGAGTCGGGTGCGGGGCTTGCTCAGATACGCGCAGAGCTTGAAAGTGTCGGAGTCTTGCGTGCCCGTAAGGGGGCGGCACCCGCCAAGAGCGTAAAAGCGCCGCTTGGCGAATACGTTACCACCAACGGCTACGAGGTGCTTTGCGGAAAGAACAATCTGCAAAACGAGGAGATCACCTTCCGCCGCGCAGAGAAGGGAGACATCTGGTTTCACGCTAAGGGTGTCCCCGGTTCACACGTTCTTTTGCGTACGTGCGGAGCACCGCTTGACGATATTCCCGACGAGGACCTTAACGACGCTCTGTGTATCGCCGCGTATAATTCAGACGCACGCGAGGGCAACAACGTAGCGGTGGATTACGTGGACGTTCGCCACGTTAAAAAGCCGCCGTCCGCACGTCCCGGACTCGTTATTTATCACACCAATTACACGGCGTATATAACGCCCGATGCGGAAAAAGTCGCATCTATGAAAAAATGAGATAATATTTTCTGAAATTTGAAAAAAATTTCAAAAAACTATTGCATTTTCACTCGATATGTGATATTATATTTAACTGTGAAGAAATAGGAGTGTGTGTCCTCTCAGTCTCACCCTTTTCTGTAAAATATTAGGGAGGTTTAGAAATGGCAAACATTAAGTCTGCAAAGAAGCGTATTCTCGTTATCGAAAAGAGAACTCTTGTTAACAAGATCGCTCGCACCAAGCTCAAGACCATCGTTAAGAAGTTTGTTGCCGCTGTTGAGTCGGGTGACAAGGCTGCCGCAACCGTAGCTTACACCGCTGCTGTTAAGGCTGTTGATCAGGCTGCTGCTCGTGGAATCATCCACAAGAACGCTGCCGCTCACAAGAAGAGCCAGTTCACTAAGAAGCTCAACGCCATGGCGTAATTCTTGGCGTATATATAATATACCCAAAGGGGAAAAGGAACGCAAGTCGTGCTTGCGGCCTTTTCTTTTTTATCTCAGCGCCGCTTGACAGTAATATCGTGCGGTGCTATAATAAAGCACAGAGGTGTTTTTAATGTCTGATATTTTTGATTATCTTAAATGGCGCGGAGACCTTAGCTTTTCCGTCGCTCCGCTGTGCGAGGTGGACGCTCTGATATTTGCGGAGCTTTCATACATAGACCTTGGCGGTATCGTTCCCACGCGGACTCGGGTTCAGGGAATATCCCTAAAAAACGCCGCGCGCCGATATTTTGATTCATACAGGGGCAGGGAAATAAGACTTGGCAAGCTGCTTCCCGACTCTATACTAAAGCTTCTTCGCGTTGCCGCAGAAACCAAACGCTTTTCCGAGGTGCGTATGCTCGGCTACCGTGCCGTGCTTGACGAGGCGCGTGGCGAGCAATTTTCTGCCGTTACGTTTTTAATAGAGGGCGGAACGTATTGTGTGACCTTTCGCGGAACGGACGATAGCATACTCGGCTGGAAGGAGGACTTCAGAATGTCCTTCTGCCGTGAGATACCCGCGCAGACTCACGCTCTTCGATATCTAAATAGAGTCGCGCAGAATAACGACGGCGCAAGCTTCGTCGTATGCGGTCACAGTAAGGGCGGAAATCTTGCGGTGTGGTCGGCAGTACACGCCGAAAAGAACGTGCGCGATGCAATAAAGGTCGTTTATAATTTTGACGGCCCCGGATTTTTGCACGACGTAAAGCTCTCCGAGGGCTATCGTGATATTGAAAAAAGGATAAATACCATCGTACCCGAACGCTCCGTGGTCGGAATGTTCTTTTACGACGGTGCAAGATACCGTACGGTAAAGAGCAGTGCCAAGGGGCTTTATCAGCACGATGCTATGTCGTGGCTTACCGAGCCGCGCGGCTTTACTCCCGCTGTGGATATCGACCCCGAATATAAAAAGGTAAATAAAAAGCTCAGCAGATGGATGGCAAATATGAGCGACGCGGAGCGCAAGGCGGTGGTCGAATCGCTTTTCGGTCTGCTTTATTCAACGAAGGCAACGACGCTTACGGAGCTTGCGGCGGACAGCCCTGCACTTTGGCGGGCGTTCGTCAGGTCGGATGCGGAGACCTCGGCGGCGCTGAAAATAGGACTTCGCGCCTTGTTTGCGGATTTTAAAAAGAAGTAAAATAGGCAAATGCGCCGTTTTGTAAGGTTTTTTCTGCTTTTTCTTGATATGATGTCGATTTTGTGATATAATGAAATATAATTCTTTTGTCGAGGTGTAGCGTGAAAAAGGAGCTTTTGCTTGTCGTTGACAGATTTGAGGGCGGCTTTGCCGTTTGCGTGGACGACGACGAGAACGTTTTTAATCTTGATAAAACCGCTCTATCGGACGTAGCCGAGGGAGATTGCTTCCTTGCGGAGCGGGACGGCGATAAGGTCAGCTTCGTCAGAGCATTGCCCGACGAGACCGCGCGCCGAAAGGCGGAGGCAGCGGCTATGCTTGCCGCGCTGTTTGCAAAAAATAATTGAAAAGGAAAATAAGTTATGATAAAAGGTATTTTCGATAGCTTATATGAAAGCGACCTCGGTCAGAGTGCATTCTTTACGTCGGGCGCCGCTTACGCCGTGGCGATAATCCTTTGTATGGTGGTTGGGTATCTGCTCGGCAGTATAAACTCCGCTATCGTGGTTTCGAAATTAAAGTACAAGCAGGATATCAGAGAATACGGAAGCAAGAATGCGGGAATGACGAATATGTTCCGCGTTTACGGAAAGACGGGCGGACTTCTTACCCTTGCGGGTGATTTCGCAAAAACGCTCGTAGCCGTGACCTTTGCGGATATACTCATCGGTAACGGCAAGCTCTTTATCGGAAGCGAGGGAGCTTACGTTGCGGGATTTTTCTGTATGCTCGGTCACATTTTTCCGCTTTACTATAAGTTCAAGGGCGGCAAGGGCGTGCTCGTTACAGCCACCACGCTGCTTCTTATCGAGCCCGTCGTTTTTGCCGTAATGTTCGTTATATTTGCCGTGATATTCCTCGGCTCGAAGATGGTTTCGCTTGGCTCCGTTATGAGCGCACTTCTTTTGCCCGTTATAGTCGATAGCTATTATAAGGTGCTAATAGGTCACAGCGGCGCGGCGGGCGCGATAAGAATGATAATAATCTTCCTTACCGCAGGCATCGTCGTATTTATGCACCGCGCAAACATCAAGCGCATATACAACGGCGAGGAATCCAAAATGGAGCTTTTTAAGAAAAAGAAGCTCCCCGAAACCTCGGATGAGGCAGAGGAAGAAGAAGCCGAAATTGCTCCGAGAGGGGAAAAGGCGGATAAAAATACCAGCCGTAAAAAGCTAAGGAAGAAAAAATGACCGATAACGTAAAAACGGCGGCGCACATAGCCACCATTGCCGCAGAGAAAAGCGTGCTTCGCAAATGCACGCTCTCAAAGCCCGCCGACAGCGCCGTAATGCGCTCCGAAATATCGATGATGAGGCTTGGCGGCGAGACCGCCCTGCGCCTTGTGACCTATATGAAGGACGGCAAGGCTATACAGAAAAACGTAAGCGCGGACGAGCTTTGTGCATTTTTTGAGGAAAACTCCTACGGACAGATAAATATCATCACCACGCTTGGCGAGTGTGAGCTTCGCCGCTCGAAATCGGGGAAGGTCACGCTTCTTGGCGGGGATAGGCTTCTCCGCGCCATCGGGGCGGAGGTTTCCGAGGACAAAATGCTTGCGCCCGAGTCAAATGACAGAAAGAAAAACCGTATACTTACGGGTGACGAGCCGTTTTTGTACGAGCTTGGTATAAGCGATAAAAACGGACGTATACACGATAAAAAGCAAGGAAAATTCAGGCAGATTTGCAGATTCCTCGAATACGTAAGGGATATTGAGGAGCATCTGCCGACGGACGGTGAGCTTCGCATCTGCGACCTCTGTTGCGGAAAAAGCTACCTTTCCTTTGCTCTCTACCACTATTTTGCAATAGCCAAAAATCGCAAGGTCAGTATGACGGGCGTTGACCTAAAGCCCGACGTTGTGGATTACTGCAATCGCGTTTGCGAAAGCCTCGGATTTTCGGGACTTGAATTTGTTTGCGGCGACGCGATAAAATACGAGACCGAAACGCCCCCGTCGCTCGTCGTTTCGCTCCACGCTTGCGATATTGCGACGGATATCGTTCTTCACCGCGCCGCTGATTGGGGCGCGAAGGTCATACTCTCGACCCCCTGCTGTCACCACGAGCTTGCGAATAAGATAAATTGCGAGCCGCTCGGCTTCGTCTCGGCGTATCCGATGCTCAAGCGCAAGATGTGCGACGCGCTGACCGATGCCGCCCGCCTCGCGTTTTTGAAGAGCCGCGGCTACGCTGTCTCGGCGGCGGAGCTTGTAGACCCCGACGATACGCCCAAAAACGTACTGCTTCGCGCAGTAAGAAAAAAGAATTTCGATCCCACCTCGCGTGAAGCGAAAAGGGCGGCGGCTGAATACGAGGAGATCAAGCGCTTCCTCGTTGGAGACGAAAAGCTCTTTGCCGATACTCTCGAATGAAGCTTCATACGGCAAATAAATACCTCTCATCCCTTCCGCGAAAGTCGGAGAAGGGACTCGTAGCCCGCTTTGACGCATTGCGCGAGGCTACCCTCACCGCCGTTGGTGCAGACACGGCGCTTACCGTTTTGCTTACCGTTTCGGGCGAGGAGCATTCTTTCGTTTGCCGCGCCGCGATGGCGGCTCTTGCGCACGCGGGATACAATGCAGCGCTGATAAGCCTTGATCCCGAAGCACCTCTTGAAGAGATGGTGCATATAGGAAAAAACGCTGTCTCCGACGACGAGGCGGCGCAGGTGGCGACCGCCGTGCGCCAAGCGGCTGTCTCGCTCGGAATAACGCCAACTCTCATAGAGGCAAAGCTCTTATGCGCTTTAGCACTTTGTAGCCGCAAGGGATGCAAGAACGTGATAGTGGGCTTCGATCCGATGAATATTCCTCACGCTTTTTACGATATTTTCCCCTCTGCACGGACGGTTGCGCTCTTGCCATCGGAGGCGAGCGTTTCCGAAAGCTCTTCCATCGTGCGTAAAGGAGTCCTTGAGGTCATAAGCGCTCCGCGCGGCGAGGAGGAGTATAGGGCGATATCGGCGGTGTGCGCCAAGGTCAATTGCCGCCACAGCGTTATATCAAGATCCGCCGTCGCTTCCCCCACGCTCACTTACAAGGGGATAGAGTTTTTGTATAAGGACCGTAAATATGCTATGCGCGGACATTCCGAAAGTATGATCGCCGAAGCAGTTGCGGCTATTTTGGCGGCTCGCGCACTTGAAAGGCGCGGATTTAAGATAAGCGAGGGCGACGTTGGTGCTATACTTCCCGACGTGGCTGTGGAGTATGGGTGCAGGATAGTGTCCTACAATCCGTGCGTCATAGCTCTCGTGTGCCGAAACGGCAGACCGTCGCCGCAGATCAGGAGCGATGCCGAGAGGGTGTGCGCCCGTTTTGACAAACCGCTCCGTCTTTTTTCCGAATTTAGCGGAGATGCGGAGCTTGAAGGCGCTTTTGGCTCGTGTTACAGCGGCGAATGCGCTCTTTGCGTAGAAGGAACTCCGCATTTTGTCCGTGATACCCTGAATGCGCTTGAGGGTTGGATATCTCCACCCGTTAAATAATAAAAGAAAGGTTATAAGCAATGTCAAAAAGAGCCTTGATCATCATAGGAGCGATCATGCTTCTGCCGATAATAGTTACCTTGTGTTTTTATATAAGCTATTGCGGCGATAATCCCGTTGTTGCAAGCTACGACGGAGACGTTACGCGAATATCGTATGGTGATAAAACGCTTATTGCCGTAGAAGGGGAAGAGAATTACAGGTTCAGATACGGCGAATATCTCGGAAAGATAGGCGATAGAAACTTCGGCCCGTCGCTTTATCGCGTGCTTGACGATGAGAGCGGATGCTATTACGCCGTCGCAGACCGTGACAAGAATCTGCTGTACACCGAGTCGGGCAAGCTTGAGGACGGTATGAAAACGGATAATAGCACCGTAACGAGACTTGTTTTTGACAACTATTCGGTAAATATTGAAGGCGTTGACGCGCAAACCGTAAGCGATGCCTTTATCGGCGCGGGAGCAGAGGAGATCGAAATGAAGCCCTCGGCGTACCGTGACGAAAATCAAAATAAGCAATACCGTGTTTACGATATATGGGTGTCGTACGACGGATCTGCGGTGCTTACGGAAAACGCGGGCAAGCTCTTTTATCTCACCGAGGAAAAGAGCTGGATATTCGTTCCCCTCGACGTGTACGAGGAGGGCGTGGAGAAGTACGGTGAGAACAGCAGTAAGCTCGTTCTCAAATCTTACGTCGTTAAAGCACCTGCGGCACGACTAATACTCAGCGAATACATACCTAAATAAACGGCGAAAAATCTCCGACCGTGCATGCCTTTGCACAGTCGGAGATTTTTATATCCAAAAGCCAATTGTCAACTCAAAACAATAATGGATAAAAATTACAATAAAACTACAAAAAGTAAACAAAACGCTTTTTTCGACAAAATTTGAAGGCACAAAAACGTGAAAAATAAAAATTTGTGCAAATTGCCCATAGTGATAGCACAAATAGCTTGCCAACGGGAGAGGGGGAGGGGAAGGGGGACTTAGAAATGGTTGCGCGTGCAACTTGCGCAGGTGGGCTTGAGTAAAAATAATTAACTATTGCTTTTTGAGAGCTTAAAATCGGACGAAAAAACGCTCTGCAAGGTCAAAAAAGGCTAAAAAAGCATTAATGAATGTAATTTTTATTTACTTTATGTAGAGCGTGTGATTTTTTGAACAAAGCTTTCACACGCAAAACAAATGCGTTCATCTGACCGCATTACGCGCAGATGTGAAAAAAACTCAAAAATAATGCCTTGGCGCAAGGCTTGAAAAATAATTTCGTTGACACTTTTTTCAGAATATGTTAATATATATTTTAGAAATTTATTTTCGGCGGGCAAAATCCCGCAAAAACAAAGGTAGGAGGAGTTGTAATGACAACAAAATTCCAAAGAATCGTAGCTCTCTTCCTTGCCGTCTGCACCATGATGGGTTGCTTTATGCTTACAGCATATGCCACCGAGTCGTCATCGACGACAACGGGCAAGGGCTCCGTCACGAGTAACGCTATCGCAGACGCAGAGGAGCTACTCGATGCTATCACCTATGCAGAGTATCTTGCTTTGTACGGTGATGACGCCATATATCCGGCGGGCACCGAAAGCATCGTTATCAATGGCGTTGACTATTATGCCGATAAGACTACGGCTGAAGTCAAGAAGGAAACCTTTGACGGCGTTGAGGGTCTGGTGACCCCCGAAAACGGCGAGGTTACTTGGAAGGTCAACGTTCCCAAGACGGGTAAGTATGCTATCAAGCTTACTTATTGGCCTGTTGAGGGTAAGCCCGCGGCTATTCAGCGCGAGTTTAAGATAAACGGCGCCGTTCCCTTCGTTGAGGCTTACTACATCACTCTCTCAAGAGTATGGAAGAACGTCTACGACGAGGCAAACAAGCACACCATTGCAACGGGTGACGAGCGTTATTTCCAGGCGGACTTCCTCGGAAACGAGATCAGACCGACTATGGTGACCGCTCCCGAATGGTGCGAGTATTCGCTTAAGGATATCGACGGCTTCTATCAGGATAGCTTTGAGTTCCTTTTCAATGAAGGTGAGAATACCATTACCCTTGAGGGTATAAGCCAGGCTATGGCTATTTCCACCATCGAGCTCTATCCTTACGAAGAGCCTATCTCTTACGATGAGTACATTAAAAAGTACGAGGGTCAGCCTAACGGCACGGGCAAGGTAAAGTTTGAGGCGGAGATTCCCTTTAAGCTCTCCACCAACACCGTATACCCCGTTGAGGACCGCACCTCTGCACTCACCAGCCCCGTAGATGCATCCTGCACTCTGCTTAACACCCTCGGCGGTGAGAAGTGGCAGACCTCTGGTCAGTGGATAAGCTATCAGTTTACCGTTGATGCCAGCGGAATGTACGAGATAACCTCGCGCTTCAGACAGGACATCAACGACGGTATGTATTCCTCTCGCGTACTTTATCTGTACAGCGATGACAGCGTTGCTTCGGGCGACCTTGGATACTATAACGGCATTCCCTTCAGCGAGGCAAGAGAGCTTAGATTCAACTACTCCACGGATTGGCAGTCTGCTCCCCTTCAGTACGGCAAGACCGTAGTAAAGGAGAACGGCGAGTCCACCGTAGAGCTTTGCGACACTAAATATTACTTTAAGGAAGGCGTTACCTACACCATGAAGCTTGAGGTATCCCTCGGCTCGATGGGTGAGGTCATAAGCGAGATCGAAAACTCCCTTACCATAATCAACAATGCTTACCTTAACATAATAAGACTTACCGGTTCTAACCCTGACGAGTATCGTGACTATTATTTCAGCGAGATAATGCCCGATACCATCATCAATATCATTCTTCAGGGCGAGAAGCTCAAGGCTATCGCAGATCAGCTCGCATCTCTTTCGGGCGAGACGGGATCTAACGTTGCTACTCTTCAGAAGATCGCACGTCTGCTTGAGAGAATGGGCTCCGACGAGGACGAGATAGCAAAGAACCTTGAGACCCTCAAGACCTATATCGGTACTCTCGGTACTTGGCTCAGCGACGCTAAGAGCCAGCCCCTCCAGCTCGACTACATCGTTATCCAGAGCGCAGAAGAGGAGCTTCCCGAGGGCGAGGCAGGCTTCTTTGCAGCACTTTGGCACGAGCTTAAGAGCTTCTTCTGGAGCTTCTTCCGCGATTACAACAATATGGGTGCATCCGAGGAGACTATCTCGGGTAACGAGACCATCGAGGTCTGGATCGCAACCGGACGTGACCAGAGCCAGGTTCTCCGTAACCTTGTAAACAACGACTTTACTCCCACTACGGGCATTCCCGTTAACCTCAAGCTCGTTGCGGCGAATACGCTTCTGCCTTCTATCTTGGCAGGAAGCGGACCTGATTCTTACCTCGGACTCAGTGATAACGACGTTATCAACTACGCTATCCGTGGTGCACTCGCTCCCATCGAGAATTACGAGGGCTTTAACGAGGTCTCAACAACGCAGTTTAACGAGGCTGCAATGATGGTTCTTGGTATCGCAGACGCAAACGAGGTCATGCACTACTACGGACTTCCCGAGACGCAGACCTTCCCGATGATGTTCATCCGTACCGACATTCTTGCAAATCTCGGTATTGAAAAGCTTGATACTTGGGGAGACCTTCTCTCTGCGGCTACCGTTCTCAGCCAGAACAATATGACCATCGGTCTTTCCAACGACTATAAGATATTCCTCTATCAGATGGGCAGTGAGCTTTTTGCTGATAACGGAATGAGAGTCAACCTCGACTCCAACCTCGCACTTGATTCCTTTGAGACCATGTGCGATATGTTCACACAGTACTCCTTCCCCTATAAATTCGACTTTGCAAACCGCTTCCGTACGGGTGAGATGCCCATAGGTATCTCGGCGTATAACGCAACGTACAACCAGCTCATCGTATTTGCTACCGAGCTTCGCGGACTTTGGGAATTCGTTCCGCTGCCCGGTTATGAGTACGTTGATGAAAACGGCGAGACCAAGATCAACAACTGTTCCGTTTCTACGGTAACCGCAACCGTTCTTATCAACAACGACGGCGCAAATGCAGAGACGCTTCACAAGAACGCTTGGGAGTTTATGAAGTGGTATTCGGGCGCTGAGTGTCAGATCAACTACTCCAACGAGATGGTTGCTATCCTCGGTGACTCCGCAAAGCACGCTACCGCAAACGTTACCGCGCTCGATTCGATGCCTTGGACCAACAAGGAATATACGAATCTCAGCGCTCAGTTTAAGAACCTTGCTTCTATTCCTAACTACCCCGGTACTTACATCATTCAGCGTTACACTCAGTTCTCGTTCCTGTCTGCGTATAACGACAAGCTCGATCCCACTGATGACCTTCTCGGATATATTCCCGTTATAAATAAGGAAATATCTCGAAAGAGAGCAGAGTTCGGACTTGAGACCCTTGAGGTCGGTGAGACGCTGGCAAGCAAGCGTCAGTTTATGATACTTGCCGCACTCGGCGCACTCGACGGACACGGACTTACGAGCGCGGAGGAGGAAAGATATACTTCTCTCGTTACCGTTCTCAGCGACGCGGACAAGACGACCTACGCCGCAGAGATAGAGGCACTTAAGAAGGCACTTTCGGATATTCCTTCGTACAGAGCTTATTGTGAGGACGTTTACATCGATGCCCTCAGAGCGGCGGGCGATGCTCTTGAAGCAGCAAACGCCGAGCTGTTCGGAAACATCTGCAAGTACATCGATGCTTGCGCTGACGCGCTTAAGTCATATCAGGCATCTTACCCTGCTCCCAAAAAGGGATAAAGCATTGGATCTAAAATCAACGTAAGGAGAAACAAGTACATGTCAAGTAACACAGCAACAAAAAAGGCTGTATCCAGAAAAGATATGTCGCGCTGGCAGTGGACATGGAAAGAGATGAAGCGCAACTGGGTAGCGTACGTTATGATCGCTCCCTTCTGCATAGTCTTCACGCTCTTCACCGTGGCACCGGTTGTGGTCTCGCTTTTGATAAGCTTTACTGACTTTAACCTGATGCAGATCCCTAACATCGTGTGGCTGGATAACTACATTCGCCTTTTCCTTGATGACGATCTTTTCCTGACTGCCATCAAAAACACATTCATCTTCGCCGTGATCGTCGGTCCCGCTTCCTATTTGATGTCTCTTATGGTTGCGTGGTTCATCAACGAGCTTAGCCCCAAGATCCGTGCGATCGTAACCCTTATATTCTACGCTCCCTCCATTTCGGGTCAGGTATACCTTATTTGGGGTACGCTTTTCTCCAGTGACTCATACGGCTGGGTAAACGCAACGCTCCTTGACCTTAACCTTATAAGTGAGGAAATAGCGTGGTTTGAAAACGCATCTTACATTATGCCGCTTTGTATCGTGGTTGCCCTTTGGACCTCGCTTGGAACCTCGTTCCTTAGCTTTATTGCAGGTCTTCAGGGTATTGACCGTTCAATGTACGAGGCGGGCGCGGTTGACGGTATCCGCAACCGTTGGCAGGAGCTTTGGTACATAACCCTGCCTTCCATGAAGCCGCAGCTGATGTTCGGTGCGGTCATGTCCATCACCAGCTCCTTCGGCTTCGGCGGAGTCGTTACCTCGCTCTGCGGATTCCCCTCCACCGACTATGCCGCATGGACCATTACTCACCACCTCGACGACTACGGAGGACAGCGTTTTGAGGTTGGATATTCTTCGGCAATAGCAGTTGTGCTTTTTGCCATCATGATCGGAGCCAACGGCTTGGTCAAGAAAGTCTTGTCAAAGGTAGGACAGTGATATGGCAAAGAAATTAAGAACCAGAAAGCATAAAGTCGTTCTTAACCGTTCAGCCGGTGGCGACGCAGGTATCACTTTCATCCTTTTCATTCTCGGCATATTTATGTTCCTCCCTATGTTTTACGTTATCATGCAGTCTCTCAAGCCTCTTGATGAGCTCTGGATGTTCCCGCCGAGATTTACCGTTTCCAACCCCACGTTCTCCAACTTCGGTGATCTGTTCACCCTTATGAACACCTCTTGGGTACCCTTCTCACGTTACATATTCAACACCGTATTCGTGGCTGTAACGGGTACTATAGGAAACCTGTTCTTCGGCTCTCTTGCCGCATACGCACTCGCAAAGATCGCGTTCCCCGGCGGAAAGACGATATTCAAAACGATCCGTATGTCGCTGATGTTCCATCAGACCGTTACGCAGATCACGAACTTCATCATCATGAGTGCTCTCGGCATGCTTGATACCCAGTGGGCTATCATCATTCCCGCATGGGGCTCTACTCTCGGTCTTTACCTGATGAAGCAGTTTATGGAGACCAACGTTCCCAACACCGTTCTTGAGTCTTCAAGACTTGACGGTGCGAGCGAGCTTAAGACCTTCTGGGTCATCGCAATGCCTATGGTTAAGCCCGGTTGGCTTACTCTTATCGTTTACTGTTTCCAGAACCTTTGGAACTCCGGCTCCTCGATCTACATTCACTCCGAGCAGCTCAAGTCATTCAACTACGCGATCGGTCAGATCACCGCGGGCGGTATCAAGCGTGCGGGTGCATCTGCGGCTGCAACCGTTGTAATGATGATGGTTCCTATCATGGTATTCGTTATCACCCAGTCGAACATCATCGAAACGATGGGTTCGAGTGGTATGAAGGACTAAGGAGGTTGTGTAATGAAGAGATTTATTAGCATTATCGCCTTGGTTTTCGCGCTTGTTATGATTTTTGCAGTTCCTGCAAGTGCATTCAAGCCCTATCAGACCTATACCTACTCGATCGACGGCTTTGCGCTCCACTCTCCCGATGCGTATACTCCCGTAAGAACGGTAGATTCCGCGTATATGGGACTTGAAGTACCCTTTGACGAGCCCCGTGATATCGTTGTCGATGAAAGCGATAACGTTTATCTCGTTGACTCAAAGAACGACAGAGTTGTAGTTCTCGATAAGTACTTCAAATTCAAATTCGACGTAGATACCTTCGTAAACGAGCAGGGAGTTGACGACTGCCTGAACAATCCTAACGGCGTGTTCGTAAAGAACGGCGTTATGTACGTTTGCGATACCGACAACGCTCGTATCGTTACCTTTGACACTAACGGTAATTTCCTTCGCATCATAGCAGAGCCCGAAAGCTCCCTCTTTGACGAAGGCTCGGCTTATATGCCCATTGCCGTTGCGGTTGACGATTACGGCAAGCTCTACGTAGTATCTATGTCCAACTACGAGGGCGTCATCGTTATGGACTACGACGGCGAGTTCATCTGCTTCGTAGGCGCTCAGAAGGTTTCTCTTACCGCTTGGGAAAAGATCTGGAGAATGTTCCAGACCGACGAGCAGAGAGAGCTCAGCGAAGCAAACATTTCTACAACTTATAATAATATCACAATTGATGCGGACGGCTTCATTTATATCACCACCGACGGTATAGACGAGGACGACCAGTATAGCGCTATGACGGGTAAGGATAAGTCGGGCGACTTTGCTCCCGTTAAGAAGCTCAACCCCGCAGGCGACGAGGTCATGGCGAGAAACGGCTTCTGGCCTCCCTCCGGAGAGCTTGATATATCCCTTACCACCGCAGACGGCTCGACGGCAGTTGGTGCTTCGAAGATCGTTGACGTAGCGGTAGGACCCGAGAAGACTTGGTCCATCATCGACGAGAAGAGAAGTAAGATATTCACCTACGACGAGCAGGGTAACCTCTTGTTCGCATTCGGTGATTTCGGCTCACAGCTCGGAAACCTTGAGAACATCGAGGGTATATGCTACATGAGCGACGGAATGCTTCTCGTTCTTGACAAAATACTTGATAATATCACCGTTTACCAGAGAACGGAATACGGCGATATCATTATTCAGGCTCTCGCAAATCAGAACTCCCGTCAGTACGACAGAGCTATTGACGACTGGTTTGAGATCCTTAAGAGAAACTCCAACTTCGACGCCGCTTATATAGGAATCGGTGATGCGTACTACCGTAACGGTGAGTATGAGCTTGCACAGGATTACTACAAGGCAGCGTACGATACTGAGGGTTGGTCCAAGGCATACGCCGAGATCCGTAAGGAATGGATCGGTAAGTACGTATGGACTGTTCCGATCTTCATAGTTGCAGTAGTTCTCATCGTTTCCAAGCTGTTCAAGAAGGCGGCTAAGGTCAACAAGCACGCGGCTACCGCAGGCGGCAAGCGTACCTTCGTTGAGGAGCTCGTTTACGGCTTCCACCTTATCTTCCACCCATTCGACGGCTTCTGGGATCTGAAGCACGAAAAACGCGGTTCTCTCCGCGCCGCGCTGGTTTATCTGGTAGTTACGGTATTCGTATTCTTCTATCAGGCTATCGGCTCGGGTTACCTTGTAAATCCCTATGAGAACCAGTCCTCGGTATTCGTCCACATTCTCGGAGTTCTTCTCCCCATAATGCTTTGGGTAATATCCAACTGGTGTCTTACCACTCTGTTTGAGGGTGAGGGAAGCCTTAAGGACATCTTTATTGCGTGCTGCTATGCACTGCTTCCCATAGTTCTCATCTTCATCCCCACTACTATCGCTTCTAACTTCGTACTTCTTGAGGAGCTTGATCTTGTCAACGTTCTCAACTCGTTTGCGTTCATTTGGGCAGGACTCTTGATCTTCTCGGGTATGATGATAACTCACGACTACACCGTGAGCAAAAACTTCGTTACCGTGCTTGGTACGCTTATAGCTATGGTATTTGTAATGTTCGTTGCTATTCTGTTTACAACTCTCGTTGCAAAGATCGTAAGCTTTATTGCCAACATCGTTACCGAGATCGGCTATCGCTTATAACGGCAGGAGGATAAAAAATGAATAAGATGAATAGAATTATTGCATTGATTCTGACTGTCGTAATGCTTATCGGAACTCTTATGCTTGAAGTCGGAGCGGCTACCGCTGTCGATATCATCTATGAAGAGGATGAGAACGGCAAGGCTACCGATATTATCGATTACGAGAAAACGGTTGCTCAGTACCTCACGCTTGAGTTCGAAACACCTCAGCAGAAGCTTGCTACCATGACTAAGATGGTAGAGAGAGACGGATATCAGCTTTGGGTCGATGATTTTACGGGCGAAGTTGCTACCGTAAACGTTGAAACGGGCGAGATCCTTTTCTCCAACCCCTACGACGTAGCTACCACCGGTACTACGGCGACGAGAGCTGAGATCATGTCTCAGATCATCGTTACCTATATGGATAACGATGCTAAGAAGAAGATGAACAGCTTCGTTGATGCCGCACAGCGCGGACAGATCACCGTAAAGCATATCAAGAACGGTGTCAGAGTTGAGTACAGCATCGGTCGTGAGGACGCGAGAATGCTCGTTCCCAGACTTATCGAGAAGGAAAGATTCGAGACCAAGATACTTGATCCCTTTGCGGCTGAGATAAATGCAGTTTCCGAAGAGCAGGGACTTCCCGTCAAGGAGTGGAGAGATTACCACTACGATCTTACCCTCCGCGATAAGATAAGACAGGAATCTAAGAACCAGCTCTGGCATAACTTCAATATGCTCAGAAACTTCTACACTTACCATGAAATGGGCTCTACGGGCGGTGACCAGCACGTTTCCAAGGTAATAAACTCCATGGGCGTTTACTACTTTGAGACCAACACCAACCTCACCCAGCTCAGCAAGGTAGAGAACCTTATTAAGACCTACGTTCCTTCCTACACCTACGAGGATCTTGAGGCTGACCATACCAAGACTCAGTACGTAAGCGCAGACCTCATTCCTCCCGTATTCAAGATGGCTCTTGAGTATACTCTTGACAAGTGGGGCGTCAGCGTTTGCATGCCTGCAAACGGACTTCGCTTCAACGAGTCCATCTACCAGCTTGAGAACATCAGCGTTCTTCCTTATATGGGAGCTGGCGCAAACTACGTAGGCGATGATAAGACTGACGTTATCACAGGCTACAACTTCTTCCCCGATGGCTCAGGAACGCTCTTCCGTCACGAGGACCTTGCAGGTAGCGTTGCTACCGCCGTTTCGGGTAAGGTATACGGTCAGGATTACGCATACAACACCATTATCGGTTCACATCAGGAAATTATCAGATACCCCGTATTCGGTATAGTTTCCAACGATGCCTACTATAACAGAACCTACGAGGAGCAGCTCGTTGAAAAGCCCGTTCTTGATGAAGAGGGCAACGAGAAGAAGGATGAAAACGGAAACGTTATCACCGAGCAGGTTAAGGAAATGGTAGAGGTCGGCTCCGAAAGAGTTGATCAGGACCGCGGCTTCGTTGCTATCATTGAAGAGGGTGACGCACTTGCCGAGCTTTCCACGTATCACGCAGGATCGCTTTCCAAGTACAACGCCGTAAATATGCTCTTCAGCCCCAGACCTAAGGATACCTACAACCTTGCAAACGCTATCTCCGTTGGTGCAAATGCATCTTGGACCGTAGTTTCCTCCCGTAAGTACACGGGCAACTACACCATCCGTTACATTATGCTTACCGACGATGCTACCGCAAAGTCAAAGGGAATAACCGACTACTATGAAACCAGCTGGATGGGTATGGCAGAGGCTTACCGCGATTATCTCTACGAAGCAGGTAATCTCGACGCCCTTGATGCAAACGAGATCAAGGAAGATATCCCCGTATACATCCAGACGTTCGGTGCTCTCGAGACTATCGAGAAGTACCTTTCCATCCCCGTAAACGTAATGACTCCTCTCACCTCGTTTGAGGATATCAAGACCATGCATAGCGAGCTCGCCGCTGAGGGCGTATCGAACGTTAAGTTCAAGCTTACGGGTTATGCAAACGGCGGTATGTATTCAAGCATGCCCTCCGATCTTGATTGGGAGAGTGCAGTAGGTGGCAAGGACGGATACGAAGAGCTTCTGGCTTATGCAAATGCAAACGGCTTTGAGCTGTTCCCCGACTTCAACTTCGCTTACGTAAGATCGATGGAGGACTCCATCTTTGATAGCTTCGTGTTCAGCAAGCACCTCGTTAAGTCCATTAACGATACGTATATGTCCAAGAGATATTACAGCGCAACGAGACAGACCTACATCGGTCGTTTTGAGCTTGCCGTATCTCCCGCATATTACGCAAACTTCTATGAAGAGCTTGCCGCAAATCTTCTTGAATCCTATGCAGACGGAATGCCCACCGCGATCTCGGTAGGCACTCTCGGAACGGAGCTTAACTCCGACTTTGACGAGGATGAGCCTTACAACCGTGAGGACTCCAAGTCTCAGACCGTCTCTATCTTTGAGAAGATCGACAAGGACTTCAATTCCGTAATGACCGACGGAGCAAACGTTTATACTTGGAAGTACATCGACCATATCGTAAACGTATCTCTCGACTCCAGCCGTTACATCAAGTCAAGCGCAGCCGTACCCTTTATCGGTGTTGTTCTTCACGGTAGCAGACAGTTCGCAGGAACTCCTCTTAATATGGAAGGAAACATCGGCTATAGCTTCTTGAAGGCTATTGAAAACGGTGCAAGCCTTAACTTCACTCTTTGCTATCAGAACTATGATGAGTTCAAGGAGTATATGGACCTTAGCGAATACTATTCCGTACGTTACGACATCCTTAAGAGCGAGGTAGTTGAGTACTACACGCTTCTCAACAGCCTTACCAAGGATCTTCAGCTTTCCAAGATAGTAGCT
This sequence comes from Eubacteriales bacterium, assembly GCA_045633005.1. Classification (GTDB taxonomy): domain Bacteria; phylum Bacillota; class Clostridia; order Oscillospirales; family CAG-272; genus CAG-390. Next base: position 79,717 of record JAZQXT010000075.1, read on the forward strand.
CACGAATTCCTTATCGGCGAACGTGTTCCCGATGAGGATGAGAAGGCTGCTGACGAGGAACAGGCTAAGAAGGAAGAGGCAGAGAAGGAAGCAGCCGAGACGGAAGCCGCTGAAAAGGCATATCAGGCTGCTATCAACCACGGTAGAACCGTAGCTCTTGCCGAGATCAGCAAGGCTCTCGCTACCATTACCGAGAGAACTCAGACTACTAAGAACTATTCCGAAACCCTTCGCGGACTGCTTGATCAGCTCGTAGCACTCGAGTCCGGAACTCCCGCAGATCCCGAGACTCCCGCAGTAGACGCTACTACTCCCGCTGCTGAAACGACCGATGAGGAAGCAGCCGCTGCAAAGGAAAAGCTGCTCAAGGATATCGACGGATACCTTTCCTCGATTCAGGCAAACAACGCAATGCTCAACGATGAGTTTGCAATAGCTAAGAAGGCAAACGCCAACGTAATTCTTGCTTACGAGCACTACGTTACCAAGAATGCCGAGGGCTTCTCTCAGGCGTTCAAGGATGACGTTACCGCAAGCTACAACGGTGTAACCTCTGCTTATGCAAATATCGCTACTCAGGTAACCGAAGCTTACGCCGCAGCATCCGCAGTATTTGAGGAGGCTAAGGCTATCCTTGGTGAGCTTAAGTACGTTCTCGTTGATCCTAATGCCGAGCCTGAAAAGGAAGAGGAGAAGGATGACGACGACGGCTACAACTACACCAAGTACACCGACGATAACGACAACATCGTTCGCGTCGAGTACGAAAACGGCGTATTCTTCATTCTTAACTTCAACTACTTCGACGTAACCGTTAAATACAACGGTCAGGAGTACACCATCGCAAACTACGGTGGAATCAGAGTAAACGCAGACGGCACGACAACTGCTTTTGCCGTAAATAATTAAGGAGGTGCAGAACAGTGACTAACGATTTGGAACTGAAAAACACCGCGAGTGTTCCCCAGAAGAAAACTAAAAAGAAACGCGCTGCATCTCTTGATAAGCGCAAGGCGCGTGCGGGCTGGTGGTTCGTAATGCCCTTCGTGCTCGGATTCTTTATCGTATACGTTCCGATCATATTTGACTCGCTGGTATACAGCTTCAGTACGGTCGAGTATACCGATTTCGGTCCTGTAACGCATTTTGTCGGATTTGAAAATTATAGCTACGCTATCTTCTCAGACCCCGACTTTGCACAGACTCTGGTTACGGGTATGCAAGAGCTTATCTTTGACGTTCCCGCGATCATTCTGTTCTCTCTGTTTATGGCAGTTCTTCTTAACCAGAAGATGGTCGGACGTGCAGCGTTCCGCGCGATCTTCTTCGTTCCCGTTATAGTTTCTACGGGATTGTTTGAAACCATAAACGCGTCAAACCTTATGGAAGAAAGTATGGAAAGCGTTGACGGTATCGCAAGCGGCACGGGTTCAAGTGCGGCAAGCCAGATCGTCTCGGCGGTCGATATAGCGTTGCTCTTCCAAAGCATGAAGGTCGGAACGGGTCTTGTACTCTATGTTACCGAGATGATCAATAACATCTACGACATAGTAAACCGTTCGGGCGTACAGATGCTTATCTTCCTTGCGGGTCTGCAGTCTATCTCTCCCGCAATTTACGAGTCCTGTCAGATAGACGGTGCAACGGGATGGGAGACCTTCTGGAAGATCACCTTCCCGATGATCAGCCCGATGATCCTCGTTAACGCCGTTTACACCGTAATCGACTCGTTTACAACCAATTCCAACACGGTTATGAGCTTTATCTCAAAAACCTACAACACTCAGAAAGAGCTCAGCGCGGCTATGTCTTGGATATACTTCTCGCTGATAATTCTGATCATCGCGGTAGTGGCGGGTATCTGTTCGGCATTCGTCTTCTACCAGCGCAGAGATTAATGAAAGGAGGACAAAATAATGAATGCACAGCAAACTGCTCCTGTCATTAAGAAGGAATCTAAAAACAAGATAAAGGTCGAGTTTGAAAGAACTCCTCTTAAGGAACGTCTCAAGGCGAAATTCGTCAACGCGGCGTTTGTGGGAAGTATCATTTGGTACATCATCCGCCTTGCACTCCTTCTTGGTATCGCGTATATCATTTTGTTCCCCTTCTATACGAAGATCGCAGGCTCCTTCATGGGTCCTAACGATTTCGTAGACGTTACCGTAATGCTTATCCCGAAGGACTTCTCGCTTGATATGTACAAGTACATACTTCTTGAGAACAACTACTTCGAGGCATTCGGAAACACTCTGTTCCTTGCCGCTTCTACGGCACTCGTACAGACTCTTACCTGCTCGCTTATCGCTTACGGTCTTGCAAAGTTCAAATTCAAGGGCTCGACCTTCGTGTTCGCCGCCGTTGTATTTACGATGGTCGTACCGCATAGCGCACTGCAGATGTCGCTGTTTATGAACTTCCGATATTTTGACATATTCGGAATAGTAAAACTGCTTTCGGGACACGTTATTGAGGGAATTCAGATCTTTGATCCCAATAGCACCAGCCTGTTTATAAAGAATGCCGCCGCTGACGGTGCGCTGAACCTTATGAACACCAACTGGCCGCTTATGATCCTCTCCTTTACGGGTCTTGCGTTCAAGAACGGTCTGTTCATCTTCCTGCTTCGCCAGTTCTTCCGCGGAGTGCCTGATGAGCTTGAAGAATCCGCATACATCGACGGATCGGGCGTTTTCCGCACCTTCGTGCGAATCATTCTGCCTCTGTCCATACCGATGATGATAACGGTATTCTTGTTCTCGTTCTCTTGGCAGTGGACTGACGACTTCTACACGGGTCTGTTCTTCACGAACAACAAGACGGTGCTTATGTCCAACATTTACAGCACTATCCCGAAGACGCTCAGCCAGCAGTTCAACGGTTATGCAGGATGGAACCTCTATTCCTCCGCTATCCGTAACACCAGCGGTCTCCTTATTATGATTCCTCTGGTAATCATGTTCCTCTTCTGCCAGAAGTTCCTGGTACAAGGTATCGAACGTTCCGGTATTACCGGTTAATAAACAAGGGTCTGCGCAAAAGCGCAGACCCTACGTTTATATAAAGTAAGGCTCAAATGCTTTCGCATTTGAGCCTTTTTTATTATTTAAGCATACCCGCAAGCGTTGCTTGGGCAAGTGCGAGAGCCTCGTCTATCTTGGAGGCGTCAGCGCCGCCTGCCATAGCGTTGTCGGGGCGTCCGCCGCCCTTTCCGCCCGTTACGGCGGCAACTGCGCTTACAAGCTTTCCTGCGTGTGCGCCAGCCTTTGCGGCATCAGCACCGCATACGGCGATGAAGTTGAGCTTTTCACCGTTGACGGCGATAACGGCTACGGTGTCGGGGTGGTTTGCCTTTATCTCGTCTGCAAGAGAACGAGCGACCTCTATCGCCATACCGTCAAAGCGAACGGCGGCGAGCTTTACAGAACCTATTTGCTTTGTGTTAGCGAGAATTGAGTCAAGCTTGGTAGCCGCGAGCTTGGAGTTAAGGCTGTCTATTTCTCTGCGTGCGCTTGCAAGCTCGGCGGAGAGAGCAGCCGCCTTTGTGCCGATATCAGCGGGATTCTGGCACTTAAGCTCACGCGCAACGTCGGCGATAAGTGCGTCCTTCTCATTCAGAAGATCAAGCAGACCTGCGCCCGTAACAGCCTCGATGCGACGAACACCTGCGGCAACGGAGGACTCGGAAATGATCTTGAAAAGACCGATCTCGCCCGTGTTGGAGCAATGCGTACCACCGCAAAGCTCGGTGGAGAACGTTCCCATTTTAACCATACGAACTACCTTGCCGTATTTTTCGCCAAAGAGCGCGATAGCGCCGTTTGCCTTTGCGGTCTCAACGTCGGTCTCAACCATTTCTATCTTCAGCGCGCTGAGGATGCAGGAGTTTACGAACAGCTCAACTGCGGCAAGCTCCTTCTTGGTAAGCGGCTGGAAGTGCGAGAAGTCAAAGCGGCAAACGGTATTGCTGACGTAAGAGCCGGCCTGCTCAACGTGGTTGCCGAGAACCTTGCGAAGCGCCGCCTGAAGCAGATGCGCGGCAGAGTGGTTGCGAGCGATGGAACGGCGGCGGGTGTCGTTTATGTCAGCGACAACGCTCTCGCCAACGCTGAACGTTCCGTTGATAACGGTGCAAAGGTGAATGTAAACACCGTCGGATTTCTTCGTGTCGTAAACGTTTATAAGCTTGCCCTCGGCGTAGATAGTGCCCGCGTCGCCTATCTGTCCGCCGCCCTCGCCATAGAAGGGGGTTCGGTCAAGGATGATAGTGCAATCGCCCTCGTTGACGGAGTCAACGGAGTCGTCGCCGACGAGGATGGCAAGTATCTTTGCTTCGGAGCGATAGTCGGTATATCCCGTAAACTCGGTCTTGGCAAGCTCGGAAATGAGGGACTTTGACGTGGAGCTCCAACCGCTGATATTAGCGCGAGCCTCGCGCGCGCGGTTCTTCTGACGGGTCATAAGAGCGTTGAAGGTGTCCTCGTCAATGGAAAGCTTGCTTTCCTCTGCAATCTCGCGGGTGAGGTCGATGGGGAAGCCGAAGGTATCGTAAAGCTTAAATACCTCCTCGCCCGAGATGGTGTCGGCGTTGCTGTCAAGTGCGCCGCGGATGAGGTTGGTGAGGATGGAAAGACCTGCATCAATAGTAGCGTCAAAGCGCTCCTCCTCGATGGAAAGTACCTTCTTTATATAATCTGCACGCTCGGAAAGCTCGGTGTAAGCGCCACAGCTCTCGGCGATAGCGATATCGACCACGTCGGTAAGGAAGGGGTGGTCAATGCCGAGGAGCTTACCGTGGCGGCAAGCGCGGCGAATGATACGGCGAAGCACGTATCCACGGCCCTCATTCGAGGGAACTACGCCGTCGCATATCATAAACATTGCGCTTCTTGCGTGGTCGGTGATAACGCGGATGGAGATATCGTTCTTCTTATCGTCGCCGTAGGTCTTGCCCGAAATTTCGCAGACCTTGTCAATAACGCGGCGGATGGTGTCGACCTCGAACATATTGTCAACGCCCTGCATTACGCAAGCAAGACGCTCAAGACCCATACCCGTGTCGATGTTCTTCTGCGCAAGCTCGGTATAGTTGCCCTTGCCGTCGTTGTTGAACTGCGAGAAAACGTTGTTCCATATTTCCATATAGCGGTCGCACTCACAGCCCGGCTTACAATCGGGGCTTCCACAGCCGTATTTCTCGCCGCGGTCGAAATATATCTCGGAACAAGGACCGCAAGGACCCGTTCCGTGCTCCCAGAAGTTGTCAGCCTTACCCAGACGAACTATTCTCTCGTCGGGAATGCCTATTACGTCGTGCCAGATAGCGTACGCTTCCTCGTCGTTTTCGTAAATGGAGGGCCACAGAAGGTCAGCGGGGATCTCCATGACCTCGGTAAGAAATTCCCAAGCCATGGGGATAGCTTCCTCCTTGAAATAATCGCCGAAGGACAAGTTTCCGAGCATCTCAAAGAACGTGCCGTGCCGTGCGGTGTGACCTACGCGCTCAAGGTCGGGCGTACGGATGCACTTCTGGCAGGTAGTAACACGGTTGCGGGGAGGGATCTCCTCGCCCGTGAAATACTTTTTCATCGGAGCCATGCCCGAGTTTATGAGCAGGAGCGATTTGTCGTTTATCGGAATAAGAGGGAAGGACGGCAGGCGAAGGTGTCCCTTGGATTCAAAGTAAGCAAGGTATTTTTCGCGAATGTCGTTAAGCGAAGTCCATTTCATGACAGTTTGTCCTTTCATTTTCAACATAGATAATTTATTATATCACCGAGTACGCAAAAAGTCAATATTTATATAAAAAAACACCGCTTTTCAGTTTTTGCATAAAGACGGGGGCGTATGAATATATTCTAACGGAGGTGCGCTATGGACGACTATATTATTCCAAGCAGGGTATTAGAGGCGTTGCCGCCGCGCGTCAGAGGGGAGATATCCGTTGCCGTCGGCGAGTTTTCGCGCGTCGAGGAGCTTCGGCTTCACGCTGACAGACGAGCTACGCTTACGGTGGACGGGAAGAACGTTTTTATTGCCGTTTCACTTACTCGCGCCGAAATGGACAGCACGCTTTTTTCGCTTTGCGGCGGCTCGCTTTACGCCTATAACGATACCATTTGCAGTGGCTATCTGAGCATAGGGGACGGAATACGGATAGGTGTGTGCGGACGGGCTGTGACGGAGGGCGACAGAGTGCGCGGCGTGTACGAGGTCACGACCATCGCCGTGCGCATACCGCATAGGCACGACGGCTGTGGCGAGCGGATATGTCGGCTTCTTGGCGAGCTTTCGTACAGCGCGGGCGTGCTTATATACTCTCCGCCAGGAGTTGGTAAGACCACGCTTCTTAGGGCGGTCGCGCGTCGACTTGCATCGGGAAAAAGTGCACGGCGCGTTGCCGTGGTGGATACGCGCGGCGAGCTTGGTTGCTTTCTTGACGGCGCTTCGCTTTGCGTTGACGTGCTTTCGGGATACCCTAAGTCCGCAGGCATCGAGATAGCGGCAAGAACGCTTGGCGCTGAGGTCATAATCTGCGACGAGATAGGGCGCGACGAGGTGGAGGCTGTAAGGGGAGCGCACAACTGCGGCGTGCCTCTTATCGCAAGCGCACACGCCGACAGCGCCGCGCGCCTTGTTCGTAGGGCGGGGCTTGACAGATTGCACGAAAGCGCGGGCTTTGGCGCGTACGTCGGAATCAGCAGGCGTGTCTGCGAGGAGGATTACGATTATAAGATTGATTATTGGGAGGATGTGGAAAATGCTTGCACAGCCTGTACTTTTTAAGTTAGCGGGTGCTTTTGCACTTCTCGGCGGCGGTGCTTACGCCGCATATACCGAGTCGGCACGCGACCGAGCGCGACTTTACAGAATGGACTGCCTTATTACACTCGTAAAGGAATTGCGCGCGAAAATAGAGCGATATCTCACCCCCGTTGGCGAAATCCTTCGTCAATGCGATGCCGAATTGGTAAAGGGCTGTTTTGCGGGAGTTGATAGCTGTCCGCGCGAAAGACCGCGCGACGTAGGCGAGCTTGTTTTTCAGCTTCGGCGCGGTGCGTATTTCGAGGACGGCAAGGCGGCGCTTTGTACGCTTGCGCAAAATCTCGGCAGGTCGTATAGGGATGAGAGCGTGCGCGAGTGCGACGAATGCGTGCGCGAGCTTGAGGCGGTGCGTGCAACGCTTGCGTCCGAGCTTCCCAAAAAGAGAAAAACGCGTGCCGTCACGGGGCTTTGTGCCGCGGCGGCGGCGCTAATAGTGATAATATGAGGTAAAAATGGACGTAAGCTTGATTTTGAAGGTCATAGGAATTGGCTTTGTTGTGGCTGTGTCGGCGCAAATACTCGGCAAAACGGGTAGGGACGAGCAGGTGACCTTCGTAATAATTGCAGGAATCGTGGCGGTGATAGCTTTGCTCGTCGGGGAAATATCTTCGCTTTTTACAACGATAGGCGAGCTTTTTGGGTTCTGAAATGGAGATAAACACGTTAAAGCTATGCGGCTTTGCCGTAGTAGGCGCGGCGGGGGCTATGCTCTTGCGCGAGGTGCGCCGCGAGTTTGAGCTACCCGTGCGCCTTACGGCTACCGTCGGACTCCTTACCGTCTGCACTCTTATGGCGGGACCCATCGTGAAATACGCAACGGAGCTTTTCGGGCTTTCCCCGATATCGGGCGAGGCGGCGACGCTCGTTCTGCGCGCCGTCGGAATAGCAATGCTTACGCGCCTCGGCTCTGATTTTTGCCGCGATATGGGCGTGCCGAGCGTTGCGTCGGCACTTGAAACGGCGGGAAAAATAGAAATGCTCCTTCTGTCGCTTCCGTTGCTTTCATCCGCACTCGACACCGTAAGCGGACTTTTATCACATAGCGGATTATGAAAAGGCTTTTCGTTTTTTTAATTTACATCGCCGTGCTTTTTTCGTTGTTTGCCGTACATACCGCCGCCGAGGAGACTATGCCGCCCGACTACGATAATTTTCTCGGAGCTATTCCCGATGACGTTGCAGGGCTTCTTCCCGACGGATTTTTTGGGGGCGATGCGGACATGGTCGCCTCTGCCGTGGGTGAAGCGGCGGGGGTGGATAGCCTTATTGATATGGCAATAAACGCGCTTTCGGGCGGAATGGGGAGTGCGCTTTCGCTTTTTGCAAGCCTTGTGGTGCTGTTGGCGCTCTGTGCGCTCGTCGGAGCGAGCGGCGAGTCGCTGTCGGGCTCGCTCTCGGGCGGCGCATCCTTCGTCTCGTCACTCGCCGTGGCGGCAAGCGTGGTAGGACTTCAATACGGAAGATTTGAGGCGGTAGGCGCGTATTTTGCAAATCTGCGCACGATAATGACCTCCCTCGTTCCCGTAATGAGTATGCTTTATCTTTCGGGCGGCAACGTCAGTAGCGCGGCTGTGACCAACACCACCTTCGTTTTGTGCCTTGACCTTATCGGTATTCTCGTCACGGGGCTTCTTATGCCAGCCGCCACCGTTTGTCTGGCGCTTGCGATGGCGGATAGTCTGCAAATCGGGAAAGCGCCGTCGCTTTCGGGCGTGGCTGATATGATAAAAAAGGTAATAACCTTCGTTTTCGGACTTGCCTCCACCCTCTTTGCCGCCTCTATGGGCGTGCAAAGCGTTCTTGCCGCATCAAGCGATAGCGTCGGCGCGCGTGCCGTAAAGTACGTAGCGGGAAATATGATACCCGTGCTCGGCTCGACCGTTGCGGACTCGCTCCGCACGGTCGCGGCAAGCACCAAGCTCTTGCGCAGTACGGTCGGCGTTGCGGGGATCGTCGTATTGGGGGCGTTGCTCTTGCCCACGCTCGTCAGCCTTTGGCTTACTCGCCTCTCGCTTTTTGCCGCCGCCGCGGTGGGCGATATGCTCGGATGCTCGCGCGAGGTAGTCTTGCTTCGTCAGGTCGCGTCAATTTACGGTTATCTCTTGGGCGCGGCGGCGATGACGGCATTACTTTTCGTGTTTGCGCTTACGGTATTTGCCGTCACCTCGTCGGCGGCGGGAGGAATATAGATGTCAGCGTTAGAATACGTAGTAGGCATCGTGAGTGCCTCGGTTGCGGTCTCGCTTATCAAGCTTTTGTTCTCGGACGACGGCGGCGGCATTAAAAAAACGCTGTCGTACGTTTTATCGGTTGCTATGGTCAGCGCCGTTATGCTACCGCTCGGCGGACTTCTTTCCGAGTTTTTGGACGGACTCGAAAACGGAAAATACAGCGTTGACGTAAACGAAAGCGAGAAGGGAAGCCTATCGTCGCTTCTTGACGAAGCGGAAAAAGTGAGCGCGGATGAGCTTGGAGCGGTGCTTGCGCGGCGCACCGAGGAGCGTTTTGACCTGCCCGAAGGGAGCGTATCGGTTATGCTGACGCTTGATTTTGGGGAAAGCGTAAGTATCACGTCTCTCACGGTATATCTGTCGGGGCGTGCCGCGTTGGAAGATCCGCGTAGGATAAAGGCTTTTATATTTGAGCTTACCGAGTTTGAATGCGAGGTGGTTACTTGATAGGAGGAAAAATGGACAAGGGAAAAGCGAAAAAACCGCCGCAAAAGCTTATAGTCGCGTTGCTTTTGGCGGCGGGGGCGCTTATGCTTTTGTTGGGGGTGAAGGGCGAGAGAGCTTCCGCTAACACGACGGATACCCCCGACGACCTTCAGGCGTACTGCGCGTACCTTGAAAAGCGCGCCGAGGCACTTGCCGAGAGCGTTTACGGGGTAAGTGACGTAAAGGTCGTGGTGACGCTTGAGGGCGGAGCAAAAAAGGTCTACGCCGTGGATGCGGACGGTAAGTATCTGGTGCTTGGAAGCGGCTCAAGCGCACATCTTGCCGAGCTATGCACGGATTCTCCGCGCATAGCGGGCATAGGCATAACCTGCCGTGGGGGAGAGAACGAGGCGGTCTGCAACGAGCTGACGGCACTCCTTTCAGCCGCCTTCGGCATCGGAATGAATAAAATTTACATATCCCCGTCGGATTGAGAATATTTTTAGGCTTGACATAATAGAATGTATCACAATAAAAAACATCGGAGGAAAGAGATGAAATTTGAAAAACAATTAGAGTCGGTAAAGAATTTCTTTGTAAGACTCGGAAGGCGCAATCTTATCATAATCTGTGCGGTACTGCTTATCGGCGTTGCCGCCACGGTAAACGTCATCTATTTTTCAAGGGATGATGCTACCAACGCAGGTGCGGATGCATCGGGTGATAACAATGCGAATGCAGGGGCTGATCAGAGCGCGGACAGCTATTTTACCGCCTCGCAGATAAGCCGTCAGCGTGCAAGGGACGAGGCGCTTGAGGTGCTCCAGAACGTCATTGACAACGAGAGTGCGGATAGCGAGGCAAAGGCTGTGGCTATTGCGGATATCGCAAAAATGGCAAGCGATATGGAGGCGGAGGCAAACGTCGAAAGCCTCGTCATGGCAAAGGGCTTCTCGCAATGCGTAGCCGTCATAGGCGGTGACTCGATAAACGTCGTGATCGACGTGGATTCCACGCTCAACGCATCGCAAATAGCGCAGATAAACACCATCGTGTTTGAGCAAACGGGCATTACCCCCGACAAAACGGTGATAATCGAGAAATAATGAGCGAAAAAAATTTCGCGGCGCAAAAATATTTTGCGGCGCAAAACAGCGCGGAGGGCTTTATAAGCTATTTCGGAGAAAATCTTCGCGGAGACAGGGCAGAGCGGTGCTACATAATCAAGGGCGGTCCCGGTGTTGGCAAGGCGCGGCTGATGAGCGAGCTTGCCTCCGAGGCGGAGAAAAAAGGAGCGAGGGCGGAGTATTACTATTGCTCCTCCGACCCCGCATCCCTTGACGGATTGTTTATAGCACTTGCGGACGGACGGACGCTTTCCGTGCTTGACGGCACTCTGCCGCACGACGAGGATGCGGGCGTTCCTGGGGCAAGGGATGAGCTTATCGACCTCGGCGCGTTCTGGGATGCCGCACGCCTTCGCCTGCACCGCGGCGAAATAGAGGCGCTTATGCGCCAAAAGCAAACGGCGTTTTCTCGCGCATATAAATGCCTTGCCGCGGCTGGCGAGCTGTCTGGCGCGGCGCGAGAGCTTCGCTTTTCTTGCGCCGACAAAGAGGGCATTGCCGCACTTGCGGCAAGCGTTGCCGCCGAGCTTACGCCGTCACGCAGGATGCGCACACCGCTCAGCGCCATCGGTATGCGCGGGAGCTTTTACCACGATAGCTTTCGCGTGGCGGCGGCACACCGCATAGGAGTAAAGGACAACGGCGGATGCAGGGTCAGAGAGCTTTTCTTCGGTGGTATAAGAGACGCGCTCGGCGGTAATTGCCGCTGGTCTCCCGACCTTTTACTGCCACGGCTTTGCGAGGGGCTTATCGCGGACGATACCGCCGTTATCATCGGAACGGGTGAAGAGGAGCGCACGGTCGATATTTCCCACCTCGTTGACGAGGGCGCGTACGAAAGAGTCTGGCGCGAGGAAAGCGCACTTGAGGCGGCAAGGGAAATGGCGTTCTCGTCGGCAAAGGCGGCATTCGCCGAGGCTTCTGCGGCGCATTTCGCGCTTGAGGAGATATACGCCGCCGCTATGGATTTTTCAAAAAAAGAGGAGTATAGCCGACATCTTTGCAAACACATTCTTGCATAATGCGCGGTTTTGTGATAAAATTAAAGGGCTGACAGCGTCAGCCCTTTAAAATTTTATAAATTACTTTTTGAGACCGTTAACGATAGCCTCGGTGTCGCGGCAGATAACGAGCTCCTCGTCGGTGGGGATAACGTAAACCGCAACTCTGGAGTCGTCAGTGGAGATCTTTACCATATTGCCCTGACGGAGAGTCTTGTCGTTGACTTCCTTGTTGAGCTTAATGCCGTAGAACTCCATATCCTCGCAGATGATCTCGCGGAGTCTGGGGTTGTTCTCGCCAAGACCAGCGGTGAATACAACTGCATCAAGACCGTTCATGATAGCGGAATAACCGCCGATGAACTTCTTGATCTGATGCTTGAGCATATTAACTGCAAGATTGGAGGTCTCGTAGTTGGGATCGGAGGGACCGTTTGCGATTGCGCCCTCAAGGTCGCGGGAGTCGGAGGAGAAGCCCTTGGTAAGACCAATGTAGCCGCACTTCTTGTTCATGTAAGAAGCAACCTCGTCCGCGCTCATATTTTCCTTCTGCATAATGTAAGGAACGATAGCGGGGTCGATATCACCGCAACGAGTGCCCATAAGAACGCCTGCAAGGGGAGTGAAGCCCATGGAGGTATCCATTACCTTACCGTCCTTAACTGCGGAGATGGACGAGCCGTTTCCGATGTGGCAGGTAACGATCTTCGTGCCCTCAGCCTTGCCGCCGAGAAGCTTTATCATCTCGCCCGCAACGTAGCGGTGAGAGGTGCCGTGTGCGCCGTAGCGGCGAATGCCGTACTTTTCGTACATATCGTAGGAAAGACCGTACATATAAGCCTCGGGAGCCATCGTCTGATGGAAAGCGGTGTCAAATACGAGAACCTGAGGAACGTTCTCCATAACGGCAAGACAGCCGCGGATGCCCTGAAGGTGTGCGCCCGTGTGAAGGGGAGCGTAGTCGTAGCAAAGCTCAAGCTTTGCAAGAACGTCGTCGTTAAGAAGCATGGACTCGGAGAAGAAGTAGCCGCCGTGGACTATTCTGTGTCCTACTGCCTCGATCTCAGCCATATCGGAGATAACGCCGATCTCAGCGTCGGTCAGAGCGTCGATAACGATACGAACCGCATCGGTATGGGTGGGGATAGCAAGGTCCTTCTGGGTGCGAGTGCCCTTGAGAAGATTCTTGTGATCAAGAACACCGACCTCCTGACCGATACGCTCGCAAATACCCTTTGCGGCAACGGTGTAATCAGCGGTATCAAAGAGCTGATATTTAAGTGAGCTTGATCCTGCGTTGACAACGAGAAGTTTCATAAAAATATCCTCCTTAGGATTTCAAAATACATTTTATTATACACCAAAAAAATTTCTTTTTCAATACTTTTATCATAAAAAGCGGATAATTTCATATAAAGAGGTAAAAAAATGAAGACGGTCGGTATAATTTGCGAGTACAATCCCTTCCACGAGGGGCACGAATATATGATAAACGAGCTTCGCCGCGGCGGAGCGGAGAGCATAATTTGCATTATGAGCGGCAATGCCGTGCAAAGAGGGGAGCTTGCTATTCTTCCAAAGGATAGGCGAGCCGCGGCGGCTCTCGCCTCGGGCGCGGACGCGGTGCTTGAGCTTCCGTATCCGTGGTGCGCCGCAAGCGCGGAGTTCTTTGCGCGTGCGGGCGTGTACGCACTCGCCGCACTCGGCGTGGACACTATCGCCTTCGGCTCGGAATGCGCCGATGCCGAGGCACTCAGCGCGGCGGCACGCCGAGCCGCGCGACTCTCGCCGCGCTCCGCCGAGGACAGGGGATCTACGGGGAGTGCCGAGGAGTATTTTAACGCTTTGGGCGATATAAAGCCCAACCCCAACGATATCCTTGCCGTCGAGTATCTGAAGGCGGTGTTTAAGATGAAGCTTCCGCTTGATTTCGAGGTCATCCGCCGCGTCGGCGCG
>JAZQXT010000076.1:0-3374 GCA_045633005.1 Eubacteriales bacterium
TCTCGAGTCTTTGGACGTTTCCAACTGGGACGTAAGCAACGTTACTACGTTTTCATCCTTCCTTCAATCCTCTAATGACCAAACCGGAGGTATGAAGATAAAAGAAATCAAAGGCATCGAAAACTGGAAAACGAGCAGTGCGACGGATATGTCTTGGATGTTCTATGGATGTAGCGAGTTGACGGGATTAAATCTTAACGCAAACCCCGAGACCGGCGCTTGGGATGTAAGCAATGTTACTAACATGTTCCATATGTTTTCCGATTGCAAGAGTTTGACTACTCTGAATATGAAAGGCTGGAATACCGAAAGCCTTACAAATATGGACGGTATATTTAATAGTTGTGAGTCGATTAAGGTGCTCGACGTTTCTGATTTTGATACCCAGAACGTGACTGATATGGATCAAGTGTTTGATAGCTGTTTGAAAATCGAACAAATTATAGGTTTGGAAAACTGGGATACGAGCAACGTAACTTCCATGAGTGAAATGTTCTATCACTGCGGACAATACGGAACAAACGGCATATATGGCGGCAATCTGCAGGTGCTGGATCTTTCGTCCTTTAACACAAGCAAGGTGACAGATGTCTCAAAAATGTTCCATTCTTGCGACCGTTTGCAGACAATTTACGTTGGCGACGGTTGGGATATGTCTAATGTTACAGCCTCTGACGGTATGTTCAATGATTGTAGTAATCTGAAAGGTGCTATATCGCACAATGCCGCTAACGCAAACGACGTAACCTACGCCAATACGGAAACGGGCTACCTTACCTACAAGGCGGCACCGACCACCAATCCTTAATTTAGTTAACAACAATAAAAGCAGGCGCGCTCCCACGGGAGTGCGCCTTACCTTATATGCGCCGCGCGCCCGCTTTTATCGCTTGGGATGAGTTTTCGAAAATAAAGTCTGACGGTATAACGACGTCAAGCTGTGGCGAGGGAACGTTATGCCGCCAGAGGATGGCAGACAGAACACGCCCGAGATGAAGCAACTGTTAGAGTACATAGGCAGACACAACGACGACCTGCAAAAAACGATGACGGATGAGCAAAAGGCGATATTTGAAAAATTCAACGATTGCTGGAGCGAGTACGTAAGCCTCTCGGACGAGGCACTGTTCGAATACTCCTTCCGCCTCGGAGCACGGTTAATGGGCGAATGCCTTGCGGATTAATGATAATCTGCGGTGAAAGCCATATTGTTGATAACAACTAATAAAGTAAGCTGATGATGGTACAAAAACCTTCATCAGCGTTTTCTTTACTCCAATGTAGCATATAGTAAGACAACTAAACAAATCGAGATTTTGTGTAGCATTTTACGCACATAGACTTGAACAACGCAAGCGGTGAGCAGATTTTTCTGCTCACCGCTTGCGTGTCTCTTATATATTCTTCTTCCTCAAAAAATTATCAAACGTCTGTGCTGCCATTCTGTCGGTGCTTTCGAGGGCGTGGACGTAGATATTCGTCGTTGTAATGTCGGCGTGCCCGAGCCTTGCTGAAACCGTTTTAATGTCGCAGCCGTTTGCAAGAAGCATTGTCGCGCTCGTGTGGCGAAGCCCGTGAAATTTCAAATGACGGATGCCGTGGCGCTTCAAGAAATGGTCAAACTGTTTCGTTGGCGTTTGCGGATTCATCACGTGGCCGTCCTCCTCGGTAAATACGTAGTCGAGATTTCTCCAACCGTCGCCAAGGTATGCTATATGCCGATTTTGCTGTAGACGGTACTCAGTCAGCGTTTTGCACAGTCGTTCAGGGATAGAGATAGTGCGGATACTGCACTTGGACTTCGGCTCCTTCTCGCGTGCCTTGCCGTCGCTCAGCTTATAAATACTGCGCCTTACCGATATGCGTTGGTTCTCAAAATCGATGTCCGACCACTTTAGCCCCACTATCTCGCCGCGACGACAGCCTGTGAACAGCGCAACCTCGATCACCGCCCGAATGTGCCACGGCTCGCTTTCCAAGGCTCTGAGGATCTCTGCGACCTCCTCAAGCGTGAATGCTTCAACCTCCTTGGTTTCTTCCTTGGGGAACTCAATGCGCCGAGAGCTACCGATATCGTCCTCGATGTATTCGAGCTTATACGCCGTGGTGACGATAGAACGGAGAACGGTGGTGTACCGCTTGACCGTGCTTGCCGCAATACCGCCCTCGCGCCCGTCAAGCCGTTTTTTCTCGGTGGCGAGGTACTGCACGAATTGCTGAATGTGATAGGTGCGCAAGTCCTTCATCTTCATGCGAGCGAACATGGGCATCAGCTCCTCCTCGATCACCTTGGAATAAAAATTGTAGGTTTGCGGGGACAGAGAGTTCTTTTTGATCTCAAGATACTGAACACAGAAATCGGCGAAGGTGATCCTGTCGGGGCGAACGTTGCGCATCGGCCCCTCGTTTTCAAGCTCTTGCTCGAAGGCGGCAACAAAGGCTTCCAGCTCTTTATTGAGCTTGGTGTATGGAAGATTAGGCTTTGATGGCTTAAAGGTCTTTGCGCGTGCGATTTGCTTTCCGTTTGAGTCGACACCGCAGGAAACGCGGACGAGATAAGTGCCGTTGGGGCGTGATACGATGCTTGCCATGATTTTTTCCTCCTTGATGGCTGAAATTATGCACCACGGAAATGAACGAACGGTTATTTCTTTCCGAGGGTAAGGCCGAAAGCCTCTACCATTTGCAAACCGCGCCGTTTGAAACCTATGTACTAAACTATGTACCGGCCTCTACCATCGGCAAATTCAGCGCAAGAAGGGAAACAAAAAATCCGCACCCAAAAGTGCGGAAAACCCAGTAAATACAAAGAAAAATCGGGATTCTTACGAATCCCGATTTTGGTCTGAGTGACACGACTTGAACGTGCGGCCTCTACCACCCCAAGGTAGCGCGCTACCAGCTGCGCCACACCCAGATTTTTACTCAAGCGCTATAGGGGTATCGCTTGAACATTCGATATTATATCACTATTTGCGGGTAAAGTCAATACTTTTTTTAGAAATTTTCTGTTTTTATTTTATTTTTTTCAAAAAGTTTGTTTTTTTCTTTTCTTTTTTGAAAATCACTCCTTCAAAAATACTCCTTATTAAAAAACTATAACAGCTTTCCTTTGTGTAGAGCGTTATTTTGTCTGTGCTTAGCGGTATTTTGTTTGTGTTGAGCGGTATTTCGTCGGGGGAGAAAAATAAGTTTTATTTAAATTGGTGGGGGGAACATTTTATTCCGATGAACGATGAAAGGCGCGGGGAATGCGCCGAATGGGCTGGAAAGCGCGGCAAAGATGCGGGGGAGTGCGGCGAAGGAGGCGGTGAATGCGCCAAAGGCGCGGTGGTGCGGCAAAGGGGCGGGGAATGGGGCGAAGGCGCGGGGTG
>JAZQXT010000077.1:0-8291 GCA_045633005.1 Eubacteriales bacterium
CACACAAGAACATAGAGGAAATAGGTCGATAATCCGAGGATTTTGAATACAGCCTGGTTTTTCTTTATCTTTTCATCCGTAATCAGGCCGCTGCGGACGCTTTTCTCCTGCACGTCCTTATGATACATTACATCCCGATAAGCTTGTCAATGACGTTTGAGTGGGTTGTGATTTGGTGGCAAAAAAGGCAACTACGAGCGTTGCCTTTTTGTTTAGATGAAATCAACGCGCCTTTGCGGCGGCTCTGTTTTTTATTACGTTCATAAGGACGTACGCCGCGACGAGCGCCACCACCGTGCCGCCAAGCACCGCGTACAAAGCTCCAACGCTTACGTCGTTTCCAAAAAAGCTGATGTTGCAGTCCACGGTCTTACGCATAGCATCGATCGCTTCGGGCGGAAAGCCGCTGCTCTCCATTTCGGCAAAAACACCCCGCATCGAGTGATTTCTCACAAGAGCCGTACCGTAAGTTCCCGGGAGAAGCATTACTACCTTTTGAAGCCCTTCGGAAAACTGCGATATCGGCATATACGCGCCGCAAATAAAGCCGTAGCAGGAGCTGATGATAGTTCCGACGGCGGATATCTGACCCTGACTCGAGAGGAAAAAGCCGATAACGCTTGAAAGTGCCGTGCCAAACATCACGAGCAAAAACACGTCGAGAATGAGGAGCAAAACGTCCGAAACGGCGAGATACCAGCCAACGTACCAAACGTAAAGAAGGCAGACGGCAGTTGCGGTAAAGCAGATAACGAGCGTGCTGATAAGCGTTGCAAAATAATAGCTCAGCGCAAGCGTGGAGCTTTTTACGGGGGATACCGTGATATCCTTTATCGAGCCGTTTGCCCTGTCCTGAACCATAAGCATATTGGAGCAAAACGCAACGGTCACGCACGAAACGGCAAGGATGGATGACATAAGCTGTGCGGCTACACAGCCGTCTATCAGCCCCTCGGCAAAGGAAAGTCCCTCGGGCAGAGCCATCATAAACGAATCCTTATACACCTCGGAAAGAAAGGTCGCGTAAAGCACGAGAAGGATAGCGGGGGTAATAAGAGAGGTCAGGAACATTCCCTTGTCCTTGAAAAAGAGTTTGGTATTCCTTTTTATAAGTATAAGCATCGTCGTCATTTGTCATCCTCCTGCGCCTTTTTGCCCGTAACGGTAAGGAAAACGTCGTCCATTCTTCCCTTCGTTATCTCGTAATCGGTAAAGACCTCGGGGCGTTTGATTATAAGGCTCGTTGCCGCGGCGGTGTTGGGAACGGAAAATCTGTACGCGTCGCGTAGCTTTTCGTACGGCACGCCAAGCGAGCTTGCAACGTCCTCACTTATTCCGTAAACGGTGATAAAATCGCCCGCGTAGGTGTTTTTCAGTTCCAGCGGCGTACCGCGCGCAATAAGCTTGCCCCCGTCTATCATCACCACGTAGTCGGCGTCCGCCGCCTCCTCCATATAGTGGGTGGTGAGAAGCACGGTCATATTTTTGGTCTTGCGAAGCTCGGAGATAATGCTCCAGAGCGTCGCGCGGGTCTGCGGGTCAAGTCCCGTCGTCGGCTCGTCGAGAATGAGTATTTCAGGGGCGTGAATAAGTGCGCGTGCGATATCTATACGCCTGCGCTGACCGCCCGAAAGTTTACCGACGGCGCGCTTCATAAGCTCACCGAGGTCAAGCAGAGCGCTAAGCTCCGAAAGCCTTTTTTCAAACTCCGCACCCGTTATGCCGTAAAGCGCCGCGCGGCTTTCAAGGTTATCCCTGACGGTGAGCGCTTTATCGAGAAGCGAGGACTGAAATACCACGCCAAGCCGTCTTTTTACAGCGTCGGCATCCTTATGAATATCCTTGCCGTTTATAATAACGCTTCCGCCGTCTGCCGCAAGCTGACCGCATATTATATTAATGGTAGTGGATTTTCCCGCGCCGTTAACGCCGAGAAAAGCAAAAAGCTCGCCGCGGCGCACCTCAAAGCTGATACCTCTGACGGCTTTGACCTCGCCAAAGGATTTATTAAGCTCCCTTATCTCAATAACGTTCATTTTCTTTTCCTTAATAATTATTATTTGTATATGCAAGCCACAAACGACCATCTGATATCAAAATGATATCATACAAACCATAAAATGTCAATACCTTTTTATAATTTAATACGTCTTTTTTCGGCAACGCGAGACAATTATAAAATGGGATTGACATTTTTGAAAAAAGTGGTATAATTTAATTGATCAATTTTATGAAAGGAATAAATGATTATGAAAAAGATCCTTACTTTATCCCTCGCGGTACTTATGCTCCTTACCGCCTGCCTTAGCGCAGTATCCTGCAACGACGGTGAAGGCACGGCTACCACCCCCGCAGACACCACCCCCGCGGCTACTACTCCCGCAGAGACTACCCCTTCTGAAACCACTCCCGCAGAGACCACTCCCGCAGACTCTGCGCCTGAAGATACCCTCCCCCCCGAGGATGAGGAAGGCGTGTTCCACGTAAAGACAGCCGACGACCTCCGTGAGCTTAACCAGTCCATCGTTTACAACAAGGACTACGACGGCTACACCATCTCCATCGACGCTGATATCGATATGGGCGGCGAGCAGTGGCAGAGCTTGAACGGCTACTACCTCTACAACACCATTTTCGAGGGTAACGGTCACACCATTTCCAACCTCAACATCGTTGCTAACGAAAGAAGCTCTACCCGCGTAGGCTTCGTTGATATGATGGACGGCGGTGCTATCACCTTCCGTAACCTCACCTTCCAGAACTGCACCACCACCGCAGGCGACTCCAACGGCGTTGCTACCGTGCTTGGTTGCGCGCTTAAGTCCGAGGTCGTATTTAACAACGTACACGTTCTTGACTCCAAGGTAATTACGGCTACCAAGTACAAAACGGGCGCATCTGACAACGCGATCGGTATTCGTATCGCCGCTATGGTTGGATACAGCCACGAAAACAGCGAGATATCCATCGACGGATGCTCCGTAAAGCGCTTTGTTGCAGAGGGCTTCCACAACCTTGCTTGCTTCGTAGGCTACGACAGCAACTGGCTTACCTCCCTTAAGAACAGCGTTGCCGAGGACGTAAGACTTAACTTCTGCTACTGCTACGCTAACGCATACACGCTTGAGCAGGACGCTAAGTACATTCAGGTATTCTACGGCGGCGGAAACTGGGAGGACACCCTTGACACCGCACTTGCTAACGGCAACACCTACAAGAACGTCGTATTCTTCGATATGGACTCCCAGACGGAGCTTGACCCTGTAAACTTCAGAACCAAGAGCTGACAAACCAAATAAAGCAAAAACCGCGGAGAGCTTTTTAGCTCTCCGCTCTTTTTAGTTATTTTTATTAAATATGCACAAATTTGTTAAAATGGGGTTGACTTTTTTGTGTATGTGTGATATTATCAATGTAATTGTTAAAAAAGCAACAAACTACGCCAAACGAAAGGAAAATGATGAAAATGCTTTGCAACATCAAGAAGCCAACACTTCGATTTTTATCTTTTCTGCTGTCTGCCGTAATGTTTTGCGCAATGTTTACGGGGCTTGTGGAGTTTACGTCATTTGAAACCTCCGCATACGATCCCGCCGCGTTCAACATTCCCACCAGCGGAACAACGTCCTCGATGTATTTCAGGACCACACCTGCCGTTATGGAGGTCGGTGACGGATATCTCGTTATCTGGTCTACGAGCTTTTGCGGCACGGGCTACATCGAATACACCTACAACGGCGTTAAATACACCGTATACGACGAGGAAAACGGCGTTATCAGAACGTACGATAGCGTCCACGCCGTAAAGGTACCGCACGAGCATCTTCTCGGCAATTCCTACACCGTTTACTCCCAGCACGTAAGCGCGAACAACGCGACAACGCTGACCTTCAGCACCAAGATCTCCTGCGGCCCTCTGACTCTCAGAAAATACGCAAGCGAGACCAATATCAACGTGCTTCAGTTTACCGACACGCACAGCTATATTGACCACGCCAAGGCTGTTGCAAAGAAATTCTCCACCACGCCCGACCTTATCGTAATGACGGGTGATATCGCAAACTATATAAAGACCAAGGATATGCTTATCGACTCTCTGTTCGGTCTTTGGTCTGCGGTATCGGGCGGTCAATACCCCGTAGTATACTGCCGCGGCAACCACGAAACCCGCGGTCGCTACGCCTCCATGCTCCTTGAGTACTATCGCACCGAAACGGGCGAGATATACTTTGATTTTGAGTACGGTCCTCTCTACGGTCTCGTGCTCGACACGGGCGAGGATAAGGTAGACTCTCACACCGAGTACGGCGGAGTCGTTAACTTCAAGGAATATCTGCAAGAGGAGCGCGAGTGGCTCTCCACCCTCACCCCGAGCAGCAAGGCATATCGTATGCTTATATATCACATACCCGATCTCAGCGATATGAACGACTCATATTTCAGCTTCGTTTCCGAGATCAATTCACTCGGTATGCAGTTCGGTATTTGCGGACACTACCACGACACGCGCTGGCACGATAGCGGAAAATACGGACTCAATTTCCCGCAGCTCGTAATGGGCGGCGACCCGTACACGGGAGACGTTACGGGAGCTATGCTGAAGTTTACGAATGGAAACTCCCTTAACATCAGCGTAATCAGCCAAACGGGCACGAATAAGCTTTCCAAAACGATTTCTTTGACAAGCACCAAGGCGTCTCCCGTTTCATATACTGCGCCCTTGCACGGACTTAATATGCAGACGACGCTTACTACGCTATCGCTTTCCTTCCTATCCCAGCCCGTCGTATTTGAAACGGGAGACGAGGACTACTACACCGTCTGCTGGGCTACGAGCGTTGAGACGCTGAGCTATATTGAATACACGTACCAAGGCACGCTGTATCAGATACACGACGAGATCGGCGGCGAGCGACGGACGTTTGATAAGCTGCACAGCGTAAAGGTGCTTAAGGAGCATCTTAACAACAACATTTACCGCATCGGTGCGGTACAATGCACGCGCCACGACCCCAACCACCACGCACGCGGAAACAGCTGCGTAAGCAATTACTACGTATTCGAAAACAGAAACGAGGGAGCATCCGTTAAGCTCTACAACCTTCCCAACATCACAGCGGAATCGGCGCTCACCTCAATGACCTCTGCTATCAAGGAGCTGGGAACGAGCCCCGCGCTCATTATTGCAAACGGTGACGTACGCTCCTCGATTTACAACGAGGACGCTATCGTTAACTTCCTTTCCTCTCTTGCAACCGTGTCAGATTCCTCCCACCCCGTACTTTTCGTAAGGGGCGAGGGCGACAGCATTGCAAACCAAGCCTCTAGAATCAACAAATATCTCAAGTACGATAACTACTACTACACCTTCTCGCACGAGAACTATCAGTTCGTAGTTCTTGACACTCTTGCAAAATCCTCCTCTCACTCGGGAATGCTCACGTTTGACACTCTCCTTAAGGAAGAGAACGAATGGGTAAACTCCCTTAAGGTCGAGGACGGCAAGAAACTCGTCGTTATCTCGCACTTTCCGCTTGACACCTTCAAGTCCCAGTTCGGCTACGATTGGCAGACCGTGCTTGAGGACAAGGGCGCTTGCGTATTCATTTCGGGCAACGACACCGCAGGTAACGTAAGCGTAGGCGCGACGAGCGGCGGCACGCTCTCCATCGAGGGTGGCGGCTACAACGCCTCCAGCACGAAGTCAACTGCCGTCGAAGTCATCCTTTCGGGCAACTATGCACGCGTAAACGCTATAAACAACAGCGGCACGACCGTTATTTCAGACAGCTACTCTCTCTTTGACGGAACCAAGGTTCCTGCCGTAAGCGCAGTTGCGCCCACCATCTCAAACGGCTCTTATCTCATTACTGATGCCTCACACCTTGTATGGATGTCGCAAAATATCGCTAACTACAACGGCTTTGAGGGAATGTCCTTCAAGCTTGCCAAGAACATCGATATGAAGCTTATCCCCTTCACTCCCATCGGTGGAAACAGCAGCGAGTTCCTTACCTCGGGCGCAACCTGCTCGAAATTCAAGGGAGCGTTTGACGGAAACGGCAAGATCATCTACAACCTTTACGTTGACACAGCGGTAAACTACGGCGGTCTGTTCGGCTACGCACAGAACGCAAGCATCAAAAACCTTGCCATCATCGGCGGAAGCATCGTTGGAGAATCCTTCCTCTCCGCTCTCGCGGGCGCACTTGAGTCCTCGACCGTGGTTGAGTGCTATACCGACGTTGAGATATTCTCTCGCGGAACCGTAAAGGGCTCAAAGCTCGGCGGTATCGCGGGAATGTCCTCGGGCTCTACCATCCAAAGATGCGCAAACTACGGAACGGTATCTACCGATTGGATAGAATATCCGTACATCGGCGGTCTTGTAGGTCAGGTATGCACCAAGACGGCGACAAATATCATCAACTCCTATAACCGCGGCGACGTTATCGTCGGCGCAGATCAGGCAGACGGTGCCGCAAACTCAAGCGTTGGCGGTCTTGTCGGACACATCGGAAGCGCGACCATCGTCGTTACCAACTGCTACAACACAGCCGAGACCGTAAGCTATACGGACCTTGGCGGTGGCATTACGGGCGAGATATCGTCCTCGGGTGCTCACACCTTTACTAACTGCTACTTCCTTAGCGGAAACGCCAACAAGCAGACGGCGTTCTCCTCGGGCTCTAACGATTGGAGCTCCACGTCGGGCTCGGGAACTATCAGCTCGAAGAGTGCAAGCGCTATGAAGTCCGCTTCATTTGCTACCACTCTTAATTCCTCCGCATTCACCTATGACGCATCCGCCAACGACGGATATCCGACACACGCGGCTTATCTCGCCTTTGATATGAGCGGCGGCGTATATTCTATCACGGTTGACGAAACGCTTGGTGTTTACATCAGTGGCGGAGTCCTCTACGGCGTTGCCGCTGGCGATAGCGCGGATGAGATTCGCACAAAAATCGAAAACACAGCGGGAATCACCGTAAACGGCACGGGAACGGGCGCTACCGTAACCCTCACCGTTGACGGATACATCGTTGACACCGTTACCCTCGTGGTTATCGGTGACCTTGACGGTGACGGACGCATTACCTCCGCCGACTATAACAACGTCAAGACCGCAATGGTCAGCGACGATGCGCCCACGGGCATTTACGCATACGCCGCAGACGCAAACGGCGACGGACTCTTCACCTCGGGCGACGCACTCATTATCGCGGCGTGCGTCAAGGGTGACGTTTCAAACCTCAAATAAAACCGCAAATGATGCTCTTGCTTCCTTATCGGAAGCAGGAGCGCATTTTTTGTGAAAAAATACAAATTTGCTATTGATTTTTTTATAAAAATATAATATAATGTATATGTATATTTGCAAAATATATCCAAATATTTATTAATGGAGATTAAATGATGAAAAAGGCATTAGCTTTACTTCTCTCGCTTGCCCTTTTGCTTTGCAGTATCAACATTATCGTTATTGCAGAGGACGTATCAAATCCGCTTCAAAAGCTTACGTTCAGCTACAATTCGGGCGAGGATTACACCGCCACCTGCTACTACACCAACGATTATTTCGTAGGAAGCTCGTACGAGTATAATTCAAGCCTTGCTACGATGTCCATGAGCCTTGCGATGTCCGCATTCGGAAACGCAAACGGCGCACAGGAGGATTATTCCGATAAAAGCTCCAGCGCGCGCGACCTTCTTATGAAGATCGGCGTTGCCGAGGATGATATCGGAGTTAACGATTGGTTTACCGTAAAGCCCACCACGGACTCTATCGGCGTAATTATCGGAAATATGCCCATTACGATATCCACGGGTGAATACACCCTTATCGCTGTTGCGGTTCGCGGCGGCGGATATGAAAAGGAGTGGGCGAGCAACTTCACTATTGGTGCCGAGGGTCAGCACCAAGGCTTTGCCGAGGCAAGAGATATGGTTGCCGAATACCTCAAGACCTACGTTGACGAGCAGAATATCACGGGTGAAGTAAAGCTTTGGATAACGGGCTACAGCCGTGCCGCCGCTACCGCAAACCTTCTTGCAGGCTCGATTGACGACGGTATGGTCATCAGCGAGGATATTTCCTACGACCTTGACGACGTTTATACATACTGCTTCGAGACTCCCGCAGGTGCGCTTACCAAGGACGTCGCGGGCAAGCCTGTCTACAACAACATTTTCAGCATAATCAACCCCAACGACCTCGTTCCCTTCGTTGCTCCCGCCGAGATGGGCTTTTGCCGCTATGGTATAGACGTTTATCTGCCCTCCGCAGA
>JAZQXT010000078.1:0-5395 GCA_045633005.1 Eubacteriales bacterium
ATCTATATGCGCGGCGAAAAGGGCACGTCGCAGGCAGAAATTGCCCTGCAATACAACACCTCGTACAACGAAACGATACTGACCTTCGCAAACAATATGAACACCATCGAGGGCGGTACGCACGAAACGGGCTTTAAGTCCGCGCTGACGAGGGTAATAAACAACTACGCAAAGAAAAAAGGCATCATCAAGGACGGCTCAAAGCCCCTTGGCGGCGAGGACGTGCGCGAGGGTATATGCGCAATTATCAGCGTAAAGCTTGAAAACGCGCAGTTCGAGTCGCAGACCAAGGCAAAGCTTGGTAACTCCGACATCCGCACGCTCGTCGACAGCACCGTGATGATAAAGCTCACCGAATATTTCGAGGAGCACCCCGCCACCGCCAAGGCGATAATTGAAAAGGCACTTGCCGCGTCCCGCGCACGCGAGGCGGCGAGAAAGGCAAGAGAGAACATCCGCCGCAAGGGTCTGCTTGAAGGCTCTACTCTCCCCGGCAAGCTTGCCGACTGTCAGGAGCGCGACGCGTCGCTCACCGAGATATATCTCGTCGAGGGAGACTCCGCAGGAGGCTCGGCAAAGGGCGGACGCGACTCGAAATTCCAAGCAATTCTGCCCCTTCGCGGTAAGGTCTTGAACGTCGAAAAGAGCCGACTTGACAAGGTATACTCCAA
Source organism: Eubacteriales bacterium (assembly GCA_045633005.1). GTDB lineage: Bacteria > Bacillota > Clostridia > Oscillospirales > CAG-272 > CAG-390. Next base: position 672 of record JAZQXT010000078.1, read on the forward strand.
CGTTTCGATAATCCCCATCGTTCAGGCGCTCGGTTGCGGAATAGGCGAGGATTTCGACCTTACAAAGCTTCGCTACGGCAAGATAATCATAATGGCGGATGCCGACGTTGACGGCTCGCACATCAGAATACTCCTTCTGACCTTCTTCTTCCGCCATATGAAGCCCCTTATCGAAAACGGTCACGTCTACCTTGCACAGCCCCCGCTTTACAAGGTCTACAAGCGCGGCAAGAACGGCACGGAGCGCTACGCCTTCTCCGACGAGGAGCGCGACAGATATATCGAGGAGCTTGGCGGCGCGAACGTCGAAGCCGACCGCTACAAAGGTCTTGGTGAGATGAATGCCGAACAGCTTTGGGACACGACGATGAACCCCGAAAGCCGCATACTCCTGCGCGTAACGATGGAGGACGCCATTGCGTGCGACGAGACGTTCTCGCTCCTTATGGGCGACAAGGTCGAGCCGCGCCGCGAGTTCATTGAGGAAAACGCGAAGTACGCGCAAAACCTCGATATATAATGTTCAAATACTTTTCCACACCCTGTGGAAAAGTGTGTATAAAAAGTCTCAATAGTCTCAAAAAAATGAAGGAAAAAGTGGAAAAATATCAAATTTTAACACTTTTTCAACACGCACGGAGCTTTTCCACATAGTTTTTGTGGATTCCACATTCACCGAAAGCCGTGGATTTTACAAAGGATTTCGGACTTCTATGGAAAAAGTGTTGAAAAAATGAGTTTTCAACACCCATTTGAGACTCGGTACTACAAATTATCCACACCGCTAAAAAATTTAACTGCCGCGGTGTGTGGAAAACTGCCTAAAAAGATATTGGAAGGTACTTAAAGTGGAAAATAAAAACGACCTGACGTTTGAAAATCAGAAGATAGTAAACGTGGAGATGGACGCCGAGGTAAAGCGCTCGTTTATCGAGTACTCGATGTCGGTTATCACGTCCCGCGCCCTGCCCGACGTGCGCGACGGTATGAAGCCCGGTCAGCGCCGCGTTATGTGGGCGATGTACGAGGACAGACTTACCTCGGACAGACCTTTCCGCAAATCCGCTACCACCGTCGGTAACGTGCTCGGTAGATATCACCCCCACGGTGACTCGTCCGTTTACGGCACGATGGTTCGTATGGCGCAGGATTTCTCGCTTCGCTATCCCCTCGTTGAGGGTAGCGGTAACTTCGGCTCGGTCGACGGAGACCCGCCTGCCGCTTACCGTTACACCGAGGCGCGCCTTGCAAAGATAGCCGACGAGGTCATGAGGGATATCGACAAGAACGTCGTCCCCATGATGCGCAACTTTGACAACAGACTTGAAGAACCCACGGTTCTTCCCTCCCGCTTCCCGAACCTCCTTGTAAACGGCTCGGTAGGTATTGCCGTCGGTATGGCGACGAACATCCCCCCGCACAACCTCGGTGAGATAATCGACGCGGTAAGCTACCGTATGGACAACCCCGAATGCGACGTTGACGAGCTTATGCAGTACGTTAAGGGCCCCGATTTCCCCACCTACGGCATAATCTACGGCATCAACGGCATCCGCGAGGCTTATCGCACGGGTAAGGGCAGAATTATGGTCCGCGCGCGTGCAGAGGTAGAGGAAGACAAGCACCGCATAATCATTACGGAAATTCCCTACGCGGTCAACAAGAGCCTGCTTTGCGAGGCTATTGCAGACCTCGTTAAAGATAAGCGAATCGAGGGCATTACGGGTCTGCGCGACGAGTCGGGCAAGAACGGAATGCGCATCGTCGTGGAATACCGCCGCGACGCGAACGGCGAAATAATCTTAAAACAGCTCTATAAATACTCCCAGCTTGAGGACACCTGCGCCGTAAATATGCTCGCGCTCGTTGACGGCGAGCCGAAGATTCTTTCGCTCGACCGCATAATCGACGAGTATATCAAGCATCAGAAAGAGGTCATTACCCGCCGCACCGAGTTTGACCTTGCCAAAGCGAAGGCGCGCGCCCACATCCTTGAGGGCTACAGAATTGCTATGGCGAACATCGACGAGATAGTTGAGCTGATGAAGACCTCGCCCTCTATTCCCGAATCGAAGATAAGGCTGTGCGAGAGATACGGTCTTACCGATATTCAGGCTCAGGCGATAGTCGAGATGACGCTTGGCAGACTTACGGGACTTGAGCAGGACAAGATAATGGACGAGCTTCAAAGGCTCTACGCCGTTATCGAGGAGCTTACCGCCATACTCGGCGACGTTGAGAAGATAAAGCAGATAATCAAGGACGAGCTTGCCGAGATCAAGCGCAAGTACGCCGACGAGCGCCGCACCGAGATAGTCGAGGCGGCTGACGATATTCTTCTTGAGGACCTTATCGAGCGCCACGAATGCGTTATCACCATAACCCATTCGGGCTACATCAAGCGTCTGCCCGCCGACACCTACTCCGCGCAGAACCGCGGCGGCAAGGGCATTATCGGTATGTCGACCAAGGACGAGGACTTTATCGAAAAGGTAATGGTAGTGGGAAGCCACTCCTACCTTATGATGTTCACGAGCACGGGAAAGGTATATCTGCGCAAGGCGTATATGATACCCGAAGCAAGCCGCACCGCCAAGGGCTCGAACATCGTAAACATCCTTGAGCTTGAGGCGGGCGAGAAGATAACGGCAATAATCTCGCTTGCCGACTTTGAAAACAGCGACGAAAAGTATCTGACGATGGTAACGCGCAAGGGCGTTATCAAGCGCAGTATACTTTCCGAATACGAATTCCACCGCAAGGGCGGTAAGATTGCTATCGGTCTTGACGAGGGCGACGAGCTTGTTTCCGTGCTTCTGACCGAGGGACAGAGCGATATCATCATCGCCTCGGCTGACGGATGCGCCGTCAGATTTACCGAAAAGGGCGCGCGCACGATGGGAAGAACTGCACGCGGCGTGCGCGGCATAACCCTTCGCGGCGACGACTACGTTGCGGGCGTTATCGCCATCGAGGAGGACAAAAAGCTCCTTACCATCACGCAAAACGGCTTCGGAAAGCGCACGGAGTTTGACGAATTCCGCCTGATGAAGAACCGCGGCGGTATGGGCGTGGTCTGCCACAACGTAAACGAGCGCACGGGCAGAATTGCGGGTATTGCCGCAGTTGACGGTAGCGAGGATATGATGATAATCACCGACGGCGGAACGATAATCCGTACCCCCGTCGAGGGCGTTCCCACCTACTCGCGCTCCGCGTCGGGCGTTATCGTAATGCGACTTGGCGAGGGTCAATCCTGCGTAAGCTTTACCACTCTTCCCCACAGCGAGGGCGAGGATGCGGAAGCGGACGAAGCAGAGGAATAACGAGCGATGAAGGCGTATAGATTTATTACGGCGCTTCTCTGCCTTATTCTTGCCGCCACGGCACTCGCGTCCTGCTCAAAGCCGCCCGAATTTGCGACGGTGAGGGACGAGTTTGTCGCGCTTATCGAGGCATCCGTCGAGATAAACGATATCTTTTTCGGCGCGGGCTTGCCCGTATACGACCGAGAGGAATCCACTTGGAGCGACGATATACTGAAATTCCACGAGGAAAGCGGCACTTATTACTACATCCTCTCGGACGAGACCTACGGAACGGTAATAAAATATATCGAAAACGGCACGAAAAAGAATATTTACCTTCACAAGACCGACAAAAAATCGGACGGCGAGGCGGTTTACGAGGCTGACGGCTATTACTACTACCCCATCCCCGACTACAAGGAAAAGGAAATCCACTACGTTTACGATGAAAAATCGCCCGTGAACTACGATTTCGTGCGCACGGACGCGAAATATCAGTCGATAGCCTCGATAAAAGAGGCGGCGGCGAAGGTATACACCCCCGAATTTCTCGCAACCGTCTACAAGACCGCCTTTGAGGGTATTATTTCCGACGTGGGCGGCGTTGTATACGCGCGATATTCCGACTCGAACGAGGAATTTTTTATGAAATCCAATAAATTCGAGCCGTATTTTACCGAGCATACCACCTATGATTTCTCAACTATGGAAATGACCTCGCCCTCGCGCGAGGACTACGTCAACGTAACCGTGACGGCGCACGGCAGGCATTTCGACTACGAAAAGGCGGAGATAGTGACCGAAAGCTATCAGAAAACGCTGAAATTCGTACTGACAGAGGTCGGCTGGAGACTTGACAGCCCCACATATTAACGCATTTTAATCAAATGGAGGACAAAATGTACATCGTTGATTCGCATTGCGACAGTATCCAAAAGGTCGATTCACGCCGTTACGGCATAGTGAACCCCTACAACTACAGCCAAAAATTCCCTCAGCTCCAATTCGTTGCCAACTTCTGCGGCTGGCCCGGCGAGGACGCGGAACGCTCCTACCGCCGCGCTATGCGCTACATCGGACTTTTTAAGATCCGCATGGAAGCAGAGGCTGACAAGGTCGAGCAGGTCTACACCTACGAGGACATCGAGCGCGTATTTGCCAAGGGCAAGCACGCCGCGTTGATGAGCGTCGAGGGCGCGACGGGAATTATGGGAAGCCGCGAGATCTTCCGCGAGTTTTACGCCGCGGGCGTGCGCGTTTTCGGTATGACTTGGCAGAGCAACGACCTTTGCGCTTCCACCAAGCTCCCCGAGGGCGTTGAGGACTACGGACTTACCGACACGGGACGCGAGATAATCGACGAGGGCAACAAGCTCGGAATGATTTTTGACGTTTCGCACATGTCCGACAAGAGCT
>JAZQXT010000079.1:0-11050 GCA_045633005.1 Eubacteriales bacterium
TTGGCAGGGGCAGAAGGACTCGAACCCACGACCCATGGTTTTGGAGACCAGTACTCTACCAACTGAGCTATACCCCTGTACAACGCAAGTATTATATCACATTAATTCGGATAAATCAAGTCTTTTTTTGATTTTTTCTTCTTTTTTTATTTTTTTGTGCGTTTTTGGCTTTTTTGCGAGCCGAGGGGCGCGTTTTTGGAAATTTGTGGATAAAAACTGTGGAAAACTATGTGGAAAATGGGGAAAACTCAACTTCCCAAAATAAAAAAGCTGTGCCTAAGCACAGCTTTTGGGGGAATTATGCCTCTACGGCGTCCTCGATCTCAACCTCTACGTCGTCGCAGAAATCTTCATCCTCGAAGAAGAGCTCGTCACAGTCACAGTCGCAATCACACTCGCAAATTGCGGCTTTCTTTTTCTTCTTGATAGCGCAGATCACGCCTGCGATAGCAGCAAGTGCCGCGATAACTGCGAGGACGATGAGAACTATCTTGAATACGCTGGTTTTCTTTTCATTCATGGCGGTTACCTCCGTTTTTTTATTTATCAATTACAGTATACCATATTTTTGGAATTTTGCAACATTAAAATTATAAAAAAACAATAAATTTTTTGTTTCATTATATTTTAATTGAAAAAACTATTTATTTTTTTCATCTTTTATGATAGAATATAATGAATAATTATTTTGTGGAGGTGTCCGTGACTTACCGTAATGCCGTTTTACGCCTTTCGCGCGCGGGCTTCGAGGACGCGCCGCTTGAGGCTCGTCTGCTTTTTGAGCATTTTTGCACCTTGAGCGCGACGGAGCTGATGTTCAGGCGCGACGAGGATTTTTCCTCGTCGGAGCTTGAGTCGGCGCTCTCGCGCCGCGAGGCACGCGAGCCGCTTCAATACATTCTCGGCGAGTGGGAATTCTTCGGCTTGCCGTTTTCCCTCAACGCCGACACGCTTATTCCGCGCCCCGACACCGAAACGGTGGTCGAGCAGGCGATAAAGCTGCTCCCGCGCGGCGCGCGATTTTGCGATATCGGCACGGGTAGCGGAGCTATTGCCGTCAGCATCCTTCACGCGCGCCCCGACACCTCTGCCGTTGCCGTGGATATCAACGAAAACGCGCTTGCGGCGGCTGTGCAAAACGCAAGGGCAAACGGCGTTGCGGACAGATTTACCCCACGGCTTGACGATGCGCTCTCGCCCTCGCTTCTTGCGGGTGAGCGCTTCGACGCTATAATTTCAAATCCCCCGTATATTGCAAGCGCCGAGGTGGACGTGCTCGCTCCGGAGCTTGCCTTTGAGCCGCGCCGCGCGCTTGACGGCGGCGAGGACGGCTACGATTTTTATCACGCGATTACGCGCCGCGCCGCTGACATACTTACCGACGGCGGCTTCATTCTTTACGAGGTCGGCGCTGGAATGGCGCAATCCGTGTGCGAGCTTGGACTTGCGCTTGGCTATGCCGCCGAGGTATTCCCCGACCTTTCGGGCATCGAGCGCGCGGTACTTCTTAAAAAGTGAGGAAATAAAATGAAAATAGAAATATACGACTCCACTCTGCGCGAGGGTGCGCAGGGCGCGGGCGTTATCTTTTCCGACTACGAAAAAGAAAAAATAATATCTATGCTCGACACGCTCGGCATATCCTGTATAGAAACGGGATTTTACTCTCACGGCTGCAACGACGCGCTTCTGACGCTTCCGAGCCGCGTGGAGCTTAAAAACGCGGAGCTTTCCCTCTTGTGTCCCACGCGGCATACCGCGTCGCACGCCGCGGACGAGGACTATCTTTCGCGCATTGCCGCATCCGACTACCCCACGGTCGCGGTGGTCGGCAAATCCTCGCTCTACCACGTTACGCGCGTGCTTGCGACGACCCCCGAGGAAAATCTCGAAATGATAAAGGACACGGTCGCGTATCTCACCGCCGCGGGCAAGCGTGTGGTCTTTGACGCGGAGCATTTCTTTGACGGCTACGCCGAGGATGCGCAATACGCCCTTTCCGTGCTTCGTACCGCTGTCGAGGCGGGCGCGCATACGGTCGCGCTTTGCGACACCAACGGCGGAATGCTTCCCGAAACGGTAGCCGATGTCGTTGCGGCGGTCAAGAGCGCGTTGCCAAAGGTCGCCGTCGGAATACATTGTCACAACGATATGGGTATGGCTGACGCTTGCACCGTTGCCGCGATTTCGGCGGGTGCGACGCAGGCTCAATGCACGATATCGGGCATAGGCGAGAGGTGCGGAAACGCAAATCTCTCCACCGTCCTTCCCGTGCTTCAGCTAAAGCTCGGCTACGATTGCATACCCGCGGAGAATATGACGCGCCTTTCGGGCGTTGCGAGGGGAATTTGCCAGACGGCAAACCTCGGCTTTGACGATAGCGAGCCGTTCGTTGGCGGTCACGCCTTCACGCACAAGGCGGGGCTTCACATCGACGCGGTCAAAAAGCGTCCGCGCTCGTTTGAGCATATCTCGCCCGACGCGGTTGGCAACAGCCGAAACCTCGTTATCAGCGGTCTGTCGGGCCGCGCCGCCGTTTCCGAGATACTTGACCGCTTCGGCATCGACGTTCACAAGGACGACGCGCGTCTTACTACGGTGCTTGAGGCTATCCGCGCCGCCGAGGCAAAGGGATATCAATACGAAAACTCCGAGGCATCGCTTCTTTTGCTTATTTGCCGCACGCTCGGCATTATAGAGCCGCCGTATGAGCTGCGCGATTTCAAGCTCCTGCTTGGCGGCAAGGCTGACGAGGACAATCCGAACCACTGGTCTGCTATAGTTAAGATAGCGGTCGACGGCGAGGAGGAGCTTCGCGTTGCGGAGGGCGACGGCCCCGTAAACGCGCTCGATATTGCCGCGCACGCGGCACTTCGCCGATTCTTCCCGTATATTGACAAAATAAAAATGGTGGATATCAAGTCAAGGATAGATTCCAATGACAGCGCGGCATCCGCATCCATCGTCCGAGTTTTCGTTGAGTCGGGCGACGGAGAAAAACTCTGGCGCACTATGGGCGCATCCACCGACATCATTCAGGCAAGCTGGCAGGCTTTGCTTGATGCGTTTGAATACTACATACTCCGCACGTCGGGAACGCTTCCCGCTAAAGCGGAATAAGGAAGGGTGTTTTTATGAAGATAACAGTACTTGCGGGCGGACTTTCCCCCGAACGCGACGTGTCCCTGACATCGGGCGCACTTATCGCTACGTCACTTTCAAAATCAGGTCACGAGGTCTTGCTCGTTGACCTTTACCGAGGACTTGACTCTGCGCCCGAATTCAAGAAGGGCGGCGAATACAGCTACCGCGTGGAGAGCGTAGAGCCAGACCTTGAGGCTATAAAGGCTGAGTGCGGCGGCAGGGAGGAGCCGATAGGCCCTCGCGTCATTGAGGCTTGCCGCGCCGCTGACGTGGTATTTCTCGCGCTCCACGGCGCGATAGGCGAGAACGGTCAGCTCCAAGCAACGCTTGATTGCCACGGCATCAAGGCGTATACGGGCACGGGATATATCGGCGCACTCTTGTCGATGGATAAGGATATCTCAAAGCGTCTTATGTCCGAGGCGGGCGTGAAGAACGCCGATTGGGTGTATTTCGACACGCAGAGCGAGTCGTATTCCGAGATAGTCGAAAAGATAGGCTTCCCCTGCATAATCAAGCCCGCATCCTGCGGCTCAAGCGTGGGCGTGGCTCGTGTGTTCTCCGAGGAGGAGCTTTCCGCCGCAATATCGGCGGCGGCAAAATACGAGAGATTTTTGCTCGCCGAAAAGCTTATCGAGGGCAGGGAATTTACCGTCGCCGTGCTTGACGGACGCGCACTTCCCCCCGTTGAGATAATACCGAAATCGGGCTTTTACGATTACAAGAACAAGTATCAAAGCGGAATGACGCTTGAGCTTTGCCCCGCGCCTCTCACCGAGGAGGAAACGGCAAGGCTCGGAGAGCTTGCGCTCCGCGCGTTTTCGGCGCTCCGTATGGAGATGTACGGCAGGGCGGATTTCATCCTCGGCAAGGATGGAGAATTTTACTGCCTTGAGGTCAACGCGCTCCCCGGTATGACACCGACCTCTCTGCTTCCGCAGGAGGCAGCCGCCGTCGGCATCAGCTACGACGAGCTGTGTGAGCTTCTTGTCGAGCTTGCGTATAAGAAGAAATAAAAAAATGCCCGCGAGGGCATTTTTTTATTTTCTTATTTAATTACGACCTTCTTGAACGCCTTTTTGCCTCTGCGCAGGAGAACGCCGTTCTTGAGAACGTCAGCGGAGAAGGTAGCCTTAACGTCTGCGACCTTTTCGCCGTCGACGGTAACGCCGCCCTGCTCAACGGCGCGGCGCGCCTCGGAGCGAGAGGGGGTAAGTCCCGATTTTACGAGCATGGTGATGATATCAGCCTCGCCGTTTTCGTTAAGGTCGGACGCATCAAGCTCTGCGGAGGGGATATCGGCATCCGCGCCCGCGCCAAAGAGGGATTTTGCGCTTGCCTGCGCCTTATTTGCCTCATCCTCGCCGTGAACGAGCTTGGTAAGCTCAAAGGCAAGTATCTCCTTTGCGGTGTTGAGCTGACTGCCCTCCCAAGAATCCATCTGCTCGATCTGCTCGATGGGAAGGAAGGTGAGCATTCTGATGCACTTGAGAACGTCGGCATCGTCAACGTTTCTCCAATACTGATAGAAATCGTAGGGAGTGGTCTTCTTGGGGTCAAGCCAAACTGCGCCCGACGCGGTCTTGCCCATCTTCTTGCCCTCGGAGTTGAGAAGCAATGTGATAGTCATAGCGTGCGCATCCTTGCCGAGCTTGCGGCGGATAAGCTCCGTGCCGCCAAGCATATTCGACCACTGATCGTTGCCGCCGAACTGCATATTACAGCCGTACTTCTGGTACAGATAGTAGAAGTCGTAGGACTGCATTATCATATAGTTGAATTCAAGGAAGGAAAGTCCCTTTTCCATTCTTTGCTTGTAGCACTCCGCGCGGAGCATATTGTTTACGGAGAAGCACGCGCCGACCTCGCGCAGAACGTCGATGTAGTTGAGGTCGAGCAGCCAATCGGCGTTGTTTACCATTATCGCCTTGTCCTCGCCAAACTCGATAAAACGCTCCATCTGGTGACGGAAGCACTCGCAGTTATGCTCGATAGTCTCGCGCGTCATCATAGAACGCATATCGGTGCGTCCCGAGGGGTCGCCGATCATGGCAGTTCCGCCGCCGATAAGGACTACGGGCTTGTTGCCTGCCATCTGCAATCTCTTCATAAGGCAGAGAGCCATAAAGTGACCGACGTGAAGGGAGTCAGCCGTGGGGTCAAAGCCGATATAGAATACCGCCTTGCCGTTATTTATCATATCGCTTATGTGCGCCTCGTCGGTCACCTGTGCGATAAGACCGCGGGCTTTCAGTTCGTCATAGATAGTCATAGCCATTTTTGAAAACTTCCTTATTTTAATATTATGCTTATTATACCTTTAAAAACGGATTATGTCAATCATTTTATCGTTTTTTTTAATATTTCACGCATTCTTTGCGAAAAAAGTCGGTTTATAAAAATATTTTTGAAAAAATTTCAAAAAAGTATTGACAAATGTGGTTAAAAGTGTATAATATATGTAGTTAGTGGAGACTAACCAACAAGGAGATCGCTATGAATCTTAGACAAGCCGAAGAAGGCAAGGAATATATCATAAAGAATATAAATACTGATGACGAGGAGCTTGACGCGTTTCTGTTTTCTCTCGGTTGCTATAGCGGAGAGCCGATAACGGTCGTCTCGCAGCTCAGAAGCAGCTGTATCGTGTCCATCAAGGACGGAAGATATAATATCGACAAGCAGCTCGCAGAGGTCATCGAAATATAAAAAGTAACCGAAGTTGCTTTTTTTAACCCCATCGGTTAGTTAAGACTAACCGATTGAAACAGTAAAATTTAATTCACATATATCAGGAGGATATCCAATGAGGATCGCGCTTACGGGCAACCCCAACAGCGGTAAGACCACGATGTACAACGCGCTGACGGGCAAAAACGAAAAGGTCGGCAACTGGGCGGGCGTTACCGTTGAAAAAAAGGAGCATTCGATCAAAAAGAGCTTTTACAGCGGAGATGTGGAGCTTATCGCCGTTGACCTTCCGGGTGCATATTCTATGTCACCCTTCACCTCGGAGGAGAGCGTAACAAGCTCTTATATCAAAAATGAAAACCCCGACGTTATCATCAACATTGTAGACGCTACCAACTTAAGCCGAAGCCTGTTCTTCACCACGCAGATACTTGAGCTTGGTATTCCCGTAGTAGTTGCGCTCAACAAGGCGGACGTTAACAAGAAAAAGGAAACGAAGATAGACACCGCCGCGCTTTCCGAAAAGCTCGGCTGTCCCGTTATCGACACCGTATCCACCTCCGCCGAGGGACTTTCCAAGGTCGTCGAGGCGGCAGTTGCCGCGATAGGCAAGGCGCAGTCCGCGCCCTACGCGCAGGGAGACGTTGACCTCACCGATAAAAAGGCGGTTCAGGATGCCGACAGAAAGAGATTTGCTTTCGTCAACAAGATAGTTGCCGCCGTCGAGGTGCGCAAGGTCTATACGAAGGACAAGAATATCGGCGATAAGATCGACGCGGTTCTTACGAACAAGTGGCTTGGTATTCCGATTTTTGCCGTAATTATGTTTGCGGTCTTCTGGATTTCGCAGGCAGGCCCCGGCGTTTGGATAGCAGAGGGCTATGAGTTTGAGTCGGGAAAGACTATCCCCGGTCTTGTAACTCTGCTTGAGTCCTTTCAGGGCTGGGTTGGCGGCTTCCTTGAGGGAGCGAACCCCTTGCTCTACGCCCTGCTTATAGACGGCGTTATCGGCGGCGTTGTTGCCGTAGTAGGCTTTTTGCCCCTCGTTATGGTAATGTACTTCCTCATCGCTCTGCTTGAGGATTGCGGCTATATGGCTCGCGTTTCCGTGGTTCTTGACCCCATCTTCAAAAAGGTCGGACTTTCGGGTAAATCCGTTATCCCCTTCGTAGTCGGTACGGGATGTGCCGTTCCCGGCGTTATGGCTTGCCGTACAATTCGCAACGAGCGCGAGCGCCGCGCGACAGCAATGCTTGCTCCCTTTATGCCCTGCGGAGCAAAGCTCCCCGTTATCGCACTTTTCGCGGGCGCGTTCTTCTCGGATGCATCGTGGGTAGGCCCGCTTATGTATTTCGCGGGCATCGTCATCATATTCTTCGGTGCGCTCATCATCAACGGCATCACGGGATATAAGGCGAAAAAGTCCTTCTTCATCATCGAGCTTCCCGAATACAAAGCCCCCTCGTTCTGGCGCGCGTTCAAGTCCATGTGCTCGCGCGGCTGGTCGTACATAGTCAAGGCGGCTACGATAATACTGCTGTGCAACACCGCAGTACACGTTATGCAAAGCTTTGATTGGAGCTTTGCCGAGGCGGCAAGCGCCGATACCTCGATACTTGCCTCCATCGCACGCCCCTTCGCGTACCTTCTCATTCCCGTTGTCGGCGTTCTCTCGTGGCAGATGGCTGCCGCCGCAGTTACGGGCTTTATCGCAAAGGAAAACGTAGTCGGAACTCTCGCGGTTTGCTTCGTCGGACTTGAAAACCTCATCGACACCGAGGAGCTTGCTCTTATGGAGGGCGCAGGCTCGGAGGTTGCCGCCGCGTTTGCGATCACGAAGGTTGCCGCGCTTGCATACCTTATGTTCAACCTCTTTACGCCGCCTTGCTTTGCCGCCATCGGTGCTATGAACTCCGAAATGAAGAGCGCAAAGTGGCTCTGGGGCGGAATCGGCTTCCAGCTCGGTGTTGGCTACACCATAGGATACCTCGTTTACACTATCGGTACGCTCGTTACTGCTCCCGCAACGCTCGCAATTCTCCCCGCGGCGCTTGGCGGAATTGCGGTTGCCGCATTCGTCGGCATTATCGTTGCGCTTTGTATCCGCTCGTCGCGCAAGGTTGCGGCTTGAGCGGTAAAACTGATTTGAAAAAATGGAAAATTACATTATAATCGCAATAGTTGCCGTTATCGTAGGGCTTGCCGCGTTTTATATCTACCGCGCGAAAAAAAGCGGTCAGAAATGCGTAGGCTGTCCATACGCAAAGAGTTGCGGCTCAAAATGCTGTTGCTCCGCGGCAGATAAGAAAAGTAAATAAGGGATTTGGCGATTTTGTTCCTCCTGCCAAATCAAAAAATAACCTCCGTGCCGAGCGCCCCAAAGGGCGCTCGGCGTTGTTTTTTTGCAAAAAAGTTCCAAACATAAAAAAAGAATGGCGGCGCACAATATTAGCAGAGAACGCGACACGCTTCGACGGCGAAAGCCGCTTGCGGCGCGGCGTGGGCTCAATTCAATATAGATTCGCTCACCCGCGAACGCGAGCGAGCACAAGGAGATTAAAATGGCAAAGAACAACGAAACCAAGAAGGCTCTCGAGCAGTTCAAGATGCAGGCTGCAAACGAGGTAGGCGTAAACCTTAACCAGGGCTACAACGGTGACATCACCGCTCGTCAGGCTGGCTCTATCGGCGGTCAGATGGTTAAGAAGATGGTTGAGAAGTACGAGAACGAGATCAAGGGCAACAGCACCAAGTAATTTAGTTTCTCGATAAAAAGCTAAACCAAAAGGGCAACCGAGTTCGGTTGCCCTTGAATTTTGGGTTTATTTTACTTCGAATTCGTCCTTCAAAAGCTCCTTGAAGCGCGGCTTCATGCCCTGCGCTCTGCCGTTTTGCATTGACGGCGGAAGCTGGAAAAGGAAGTAGCCGGGGAGTTGATTTCCCTCGATAAGCAGGGGCGTTTCGTCCGTTATCGCAACGTCCCAGCCGCAAAAGCGAAGCTCGGGAGTTATCTTTGCCGCGCGCTTGCACATATCAATAACGGCATCCCAATGCGGCACGGTAAAGCCCTTGATGGGCGTACCCGTCATTGGGTGGCTTTCGTATTTTTTGCCGTCCTCGTCGCTCGCGGGGAAGAGGATAGTGCCGCTTGCGGTATCAACGACGGTAGACATTCCGCCGCTTGAGATATTGTCGACCACGCTGTTGTTATTTCCTATGCGGATGCTCGAATTTATGATATGCACCTCGTCACCGACGAGCAACGTGGTGATGCGGCAGGTGTTTACAGAGTGGGGATAAAGCTCGGACATCCTTTTGTGCTGAACGACGTATTCCTCGATAAGCTGGGCGTTGGGCATAGTCTTTAGCTTTTCGTACACCGCCTCGCCGTCCGCGTAGTCCGCGACGTTTATTTTTTCAATGCCGATTCCGCACGATGCGTCGACTATCTTTACCATCAGCGCCTTTTTGCCCTTGACAAATTCAAGGAATTCTTCCTTCGTCGCTGTGCGGAAATCTATCCAGCCGCGGTGCAAAAAGTCATTGTAGCGCGTGTTGAAATCTATCTTATCGTGCAGCCAATGATAATGCTCGCGCTTGTTGCAATGCGCGATTATCAGGTTATTTGTGGTTCTTACGATATACGACGCTCTCTGCTCGGCGTCAAGGTCGTAAAACTCAAAATATTCGTAATCAAGATAGCCCGCGCCGTATTTTGCGCCGCATCTTATAACGTCGAAAAGGAGTCCTACGCGGCTTTTTTTGCATCTTTTGTGCATTCTGCCGACCGCCTTGAACATCGCTTTTACGTTCATATTGGCAACGCGCTTTATGATAAAGCTTACCTTATTCATTTTATAAAGCCCTTGTGTTTAGTTTTTTCTTTTAATATCGCCGCTTTTTACGTTGAGTATGCGCAAAAGTGCGGGGCTTATGAGAATATTTGCCAAAAGCTCCAAAACGAAATTCAAGCCGATGTAGCCGACCATAATGAAAACGAACAGGGATTGACCTGCGTTTGCCGCACCTGCGACCGTGTTGTCAAAGAAAAAGAGGAAGCATCCGAGAATAAAGAGTCCCGTGTTGACTACGGGTGCTACTACGGCACTTGCGATTATAGCTAAATAGCGGTTGACGTTTTTCAAAAGCTTAAAGGTGAGAGCCGCGAGCAGACCTGCCATAAGTCCCTTTATAAGAACCGTTACGATAGTTCCGCCAACGCTCAGACCAAGCCAATAGGCGGCGTCTGCGGTTGCGAAGAAGATAGCACCCGACACAAGACCCAGCCACGCACCGACGAGAGGACCGCAGATCGCGCCGCCGAGCACGATGGGGATGAGCGTCAGGGAAATGGAGGCGGTAGCGCCTATCTTAATAAATCCGCCCATATATGCAAGCATAGCGACGATAGCCGTGAACATTGCTACGAGCGTGAGTCTTTTTATCATTTCTTGATTTTTACGCGCTGATTTCATAATGATCTCCTTTTTGCTCTAAAAGAGCCTTTCGTTACGGCGCAAGCCGCGTTTGATTTAACATAAATGATATCATAAAAAAGCTAAAATGTCAAGTTTTATATAATTTATTGAAGATTTGCAAAAGAAAAAGCAAATAAAAAATATTTTTGTTGCAAAGTGCGGACATTTGTTGTATAATGGTAGCATCACACTTGTATTTGCGAGGTAGATATGAAAAAGAAAACGAGACCGCTTATAGGTATAACGTCCTCGATGGTGGACGATAGAACTATAAAAATGAATCAGAACTATTTTTCAGCCGTTTACGAGGCGGGAGGAATGCCCGTCTTTTTGCCGTACACGCTCGGTGCCGAGAGGGCGAAGGAGATTCACGGCGAGTTCGACGGATTTCTCTTTGCGGGCGGCGTGGATATAGACCCCAAGTATTACGGCGAGGCGCTTACGGGAGATGACGTTGAGATATGCGCCCTCAGGGATGAGTTTGAGCTTGCTCTGCTTGAAGAATTAAAGGAAAGCCCCAAGCCCATTCTCGGAATATGCCGCGGTATTCAGGTAATAAACGTTGCCTGCGGCGGTACGCTTATTCAGGATATGGGCGGACACAGACAGTCCGAGCCGCGCGAGAGCCGTCCCCAGAGCGTAAATCTTGCGCCCGACAGCTTGCTTTTACGCCTTGCGGGTGACGAGCGCATAACCGTAAACAGCTTCCATCATCAGGCGATAAAGGACGTATCTCC
>JAZQXT010000080.1:0-88772 GCA_045633005.1 Eubacteriales bacterium
TTGGAGCTGCTAATCAGAGTCGAACTGATGACCTCATGCTTACCAAGCATGTGCTCTACCAACTGAGCCATAGCAGCGTCAACAGATGATATTATATCAAATCAAAAACGATTTGTCAATACCTTTTTTGAAAAAAATCACTTTTTTTATCAAATTTTTGCAAACCGCGCAAATGCGCGGTTTGCAAAGCTCTTTTTTTAGTCCTCGATAATGATATCAAACGCAAGGCGGAAGCTCTCGCCTGCGGAAAGTGCAACGATATCATCCTTCTTTGCGATGTCGTCAACCACGCCGTCAAGCGAGGGAGTGCCGAAGAAGGGCTCAACACAGCAATAAGGAGCTTCGGTAAGGGGCTTGTGCCACAGACCGAGGTAGGGGCAATTGGAAGCGGAGTGGTCTACGATGACCGCCTCGTTTGCGTTGTTCTTGTTGCGAAGGATAGCCTTGCTTCCCGTGCCTACAAGGAAAACAGCGTCTCTGTCAAAGAGGCTATGTACCATATCAAGATACTTGCCGTCGCGAAGCGGGAAATCAACGTACTCACCCGTTCTGAATCTCTCGTCGGTAAGGTAAACGAGCTTTACGTCGCCAGCCTCGGGGAACTCGATGTAGTAGTCCTCGAACTTGCCGCCGCAGAAGGGGATGTTGATACCGGGGTGTCCGCCCGTGGAGAAATACATCATTCCGTCGCCGTTGTTGTAAACGGTGATCTCGTGCTTGACTGCGTTGCCAACGAGGGTGTACTTAACGTCAAGCGTAAAATCGAAGGGATAGATAGCCTTAAGCTCGTCGTTGCTCTCAAGGCGCAGAGTGATGGAATCGTCGGTCTTTTCTACTACTGCGGGCGTGCTTGCCTGCAAAAAGCCGTGGGGGCGCATCTCGTAGGTGTTGCCGTTGTAAATATATTTATTATCGGTAAGGCGGCAACACACGGGGAACGGGATGATAGCGCGGTCGCGCCAGAACTGCTCGTCACCCTGCCAGAGATATTCTCTGCCGTTTTTTACGGATACGATGGAATGAAGCTCCGCCTTGAAATCGGAAACGTTTACCGAAAGGCGATCGTTTTTAATAGTGTAAATCATTGTGGATTTCCTTTCAATAGGATTTTCTCAATTATAACACAATATTTTCCTTTTAGCAATATTATTTTGAAAAAATCCTCATTTTCAACAAAACGCGCGAAGGTGCATAAGATTTTAGAGATAATGCTTCAGGAGGTGTTTTATGAACGGTAATCATATGAACAACGATGCGCTGAGCGCCACGGGGTACTTGTCCGTGGCAGTAAGGACGGCGGAGGGCGCGATACCCATCGAGGGCGCGCTCGTTACGGTGCGTAGCGAAAATGGCGGCGAGGGCGACGCTATCGCTTCTTTTCTCACCGACAACAGCGGACTTACGCCGCGCATATATCTGCCCACCGCGCCGCGTGAGCGCTCTACCGCCCCGGGCTACGACGTACCGTACGCCACTTACAGCGTTGACGTGAGCCGTCAGGGGTATCACAGCAATCTTTACACGGGCATTCCGATATTTGACGGCATAACCTCAATTCAAACGGCTAATCTCATTCCCTTGCCCGAAAACGGAACTTCGGGCACGCAAATCCCCGACGAGGTGCTTATTTTTGACGAGTCGAGCTTTTCGCGGCTCAACGGAAACGGAGGTGCAAGATGAACTCTCCCCTCTCCCCTGATGCGCCCGGCGCACTTTTGCCGACCATCCCCGAATATATTACAGTCCACCTCGGCTCGCCGCAGTCAAACGCGCGAAACGTAACGGTGCCTTTCCGTGAATATATCGCAAACGTCGCGTCAAGCGAAATATTTCCGACGTGGCCCGAGGCGGCGCTTCGCGCCAACATCCTTGCGCAGATAAGCTTTGCGCTCAACAGAATTTACACGGAATTTTATCGCTCGCGTGGATATGATTTTGACATAACGAACTCAATAGCAAACGATCAATCCTTCGTTGACGGGCGCGAGATATTTGATAATATCAACGAAATAACGGGCGATATTTTTGACAATTATCTCGTTCGTCGGGGCTTTGTCGAGCCGCTTTTTGCAACCTATTGCGACGGCGTTGAGGTGACCTGCCCCGGACTTTCACAATGGGGTAGCGTAACGCTTGCCGAGCGCGGACTTACGCCTTACGCGATACTGCAAAACTACTACGGCGACGACATAGACATCGTGACGGATGCGCCGATTGAAAACGCAACGGAATCCGCGCCGTCCGTACCATTGCGACTCGGCGCGCGCAACAACGACGTGCGCACCATTCAAGTGCGGCTCAACAGAATATCGGAAAACTATCCCTCTATCCCGAAAATATCTACCGTTGACGGTATATTTTCATACGATACGGAGGAATCCGTGCGGGAGTTTCAGCGAGTTGCGGGAATCACCGAGGACGGCGTGGTGGGCAAGGCGACGTGGTACGCCATACTGTTTTATTACAACGCGGTAAAGCGACTTAACGAGCTTGATTCCGAAGGACTTACGCTCTTTGAGGTCACGCAGGAGCTTCCCGAAGTATTGCGGCGCGGCTCGCGCGGAAATCCCGTGGAGAATCTTCAATATTATATAAACTATCTTTCGGAGTTTTACAGCTCTATCCCGCCCGTGGAGCGTGACGGGATATTCGGCGCATCCACGGAGGCGGCGGTGATAGATATGCAAAACACCTTTGGGCTGACACCCGACGGCGTAGTGGGCGAGGACACGTGGAACAGAATGTATAACGCGTATCTCGGCATCGTATCGACCATACCGCCCGAATATTCGGAAAGTGCGGCAATTCCTTTCCCCGGTGTCATACTGCGCACGGGCGCGGAGGGCGAGGAGGTAAGCGTGCTTCAACGCTATCTCAACCGCATCGGCGAGGTTTACGGAGAAATTCCTTCCGTAAACGTGACGGGATATTTCGGCAATCAAACGGCGAGCGCGGTCAGCACCTTTCAGGAGCTTTTCGGTCTTACGCTGACAAACGGAGTGGTCGACGCGGTGACGTGGAACGAGATAGGCAGGGTGTTTGACGACGTGACCTCGTCCGACCGCTTGGGCGAGGGACAGTATCCGGGATTTCCCGTTGAGTAAATAAGGAGAACGCTATGGCAAAAAACGAAATAACAGACAGAATAGCAAGGCAAAATCTGCAAAGATATCTGCGCCAGCTTGCGTATTTCGAACCCGAAATACCTCTCGCCCCCATAGACGGAACGGCGGGCGAGGACACCACGGCGGCTATCAGGGAATTTCAGCGGCTGAACGGACTTAATATAACGGGCGTGGCAGACAAGGAAACGTGGGACAGGATATACGGCGAGTATCTTTTGTCGCTCGAAAAGGCGCTTCCGCCCATTCCCTTTTCGCCTTTTCCGCTCACTCCTATGGACTATTCGGCAAAGATGGGCGACAGCGGCTTTTTGGTGCAAGCCATCCAGCACATTTTAGCCGAAATATCGCTGATATACAAAATTTTCCCCGAAATCGAGGAAAGCGGCGTGTTTGACGAGGCTACCGAAAACGCCGTTAAGACCTTACAGCGAGGCTATTCGCTTGAAGAAACGGGGGCGGTCGACCGCAGAACGTGGAACGCGCTTGTCCGTCAGTACGAAAAGCGTGGTTTGTATTCTATGGAATAAAGCCGCTTTTTTCCGTCATAAAATAGCTTGATACTATTTTAGGACGGTAAGATATGAAAAGCAAATTCACACAGAAGGCACAAAACACGCTGAACAACGCGCTGACCATCGCAAAGGAGCTGGGGCACGGCTATATAGGCTCGGAACATCTGCTACTTGGGCTTCTCGGCGAGCGGGACAGCGCGGCGTATAAGCTACTTTACGCACGCGGGGCGGATGCGGATAAGCTAAAAAACGCCGTCGCCGAGCTTGGCGGCGGCGAGGCAACGGCTCTTATCCCCTCTGATATGACACCGAGAACGAAAAAAATAATAGAAGCATCCTCGGATATTTCCGCGCGATATTCGCACGGCTACATCGGCACGGAGCATTTACTCCTTGCTATTATCGAGGAGCGCGATTGCGTAGCCGTAAGGCTGCTTGAATCCGTCGGCGTGCGTACGCAGGACGTGCGGAGCGATATTGCCGCTTTTCTCGAAAGCGTTTCCGAGCTACCGGGCGTATCGCGTCTGCCCGCCCGCAAGGCGCACAAAAAGCAAGAAAGCGCAACTCCGACGCTCTTAAAATACGGCAGAGACCTTACCGCCGCCGCGGCTCAGGGGAAGATAGACCCCATTATCGGGCGTGATGCGGAAACCGAGCGCGTGATACAGATAGTTTGCCGTCGGAGAAAGAATAACCCTTGCCTTATAGGTGAGCCTGGTGTTGGCAAGACCGCAGTCGCGGAGGGGCTTGCGCAAAGGATAAGCGAGGGGAACGTCCCCGATATGCTTGAGGATAAGCGGATAATAAGCCTTGACATCTCCTCTATGATAGCGGGAGCAAAGTACCGCGGTGAATTTGAGGAGCGGATGCGCACGGTCATGGAGGAGATCGAAAAGAACCCCAACGTGATACTTTTTATCGACGAGATACACACCATAATCGGCGCGGGCGCGGCGGAGGGAGCGGTGGATGCGTCAAACATCCTGAAGCCCGCGCTTGCGCGGGGAGAAATACAGCTTATCGGCGCAACTACGCTTGAGGAATACCGCAAGCACATCGAAAAGGATGCGGCGCTTGAACGGCGCTTTCAGCCCGTAGCGGTAGGCGAGCCAACCGAGGATGAAACGCTTGATATCCTTCGCGGACTTCGTGATAAATACGAGGCTCACCACCGCCTTAAGATAAGCGACGAAGCGCTCCGTGCCGCAGTTTCGCTTTCGGTGCGATACGTTAGCGACAGATTTTTGCCCGACAAGGCGATAGACCTTATTGACGAAGCCGCCGCAGGAAAACGGATACTGAGCGATTACACTCCGCAGGATATAAGGGAGCTTGAGGGCAGGCTACACGCCGTTATCCACGACAAGGAGGAGGCAATCGGGAATCAGGATTTTGAACGCGCCGCCACGCTCCGAGATCAGGAAAAGGCAATAAGGAGCGAATACGAAAAGCTCGTCATATCGCACGATAACGAGAGAGGCAAGGAGCTTGACGCGGTGGTCGGCTACGCCGAGATAGCCGAGGCGGTGACGCGGTGGACGGGCATTCCCGTTTCCGCGATAACCGAGAAGGAGGGCAAGCGCCTGTCCGAGCTTGCCGCGGACTTAAAAAAGGTGATAATAGGTCAGGACGGCGCGGTAGATGCACTCGCCGCCGCAATAACCAGGGGTCGCTCGGGGCTTGCTTCCCCGCACCGCCCCATTGGTTCTTTTATTTTCTGCGGCAACAGCGGTGTTGGAAAGACGGCTCTTTGCCGTGCGCTTGCGCGCGAGCTTTTCGGTGCGGAGAGTGCGCTGTTGCGATTTGATATGTCGGAATATATGGAAAAGCACAGCGTTTCGCGCCTTATCGGCTCGCCGCCCGGTTACGTTGGCTACGGCGACGGCGGACAGCTTACGGAAAGGGTGCGTCGCAAGCCGTACTCCGTCGTGCTTTTTGACGAGATAGAAAAGGCACATCCCGAAATTATAAACCTGCTTTTACAGCTTCTTGAGGACGGTCAGCTCACGGACTCGCAGGGGCGGAGCGTTAGCTTTCGCAACGCCGTGGTGATAATGACCTCAAACGTCGGAAGTAAAAGTAACACCTCAAGCTCGATAGGCTTTATAAACTCAAAAAGCTCCGCCGAGGACGAGGGGCGCGTGCGGCGTGCACTTAGCGAAGCGTTTCGTCCCGAATTCCTTGACAGAGTTGACGAGATAATTTACTTCCCACCGCTTTCCGAGGAAAGTCTGATAAAAATATGTTACGGAATGCTTGACGAGCTGATATCACGCGCGGCATCACGCGGAATCACGCTTGATTTTGAAAAAGAAGCCGTGCGGCACATCTGCTTGCAAGCTGACAACAAGGGCGCACGCAACCTGCGCCGACAGATATCGGTGCTCGTTGAAAACCCGCTTGCCGCCTTACTTCTTGAAGGTGCGGACGATACTGACGAAAAAATATCAGTTCGTCTTGACGCTGACGAAAAAAAACTCTTTTTTGATAGAAAAAGCTGAAAAAATCAAGCCTTTGGATGCAATTTTCTATTGACAAGATTTCTTAATTATGCTATAATCGCACTATATTCTATAGTATAAAGGAGCATATTATGAAATACAGCAAAGATTTTCTTGCAAACGTAATGGCGCAGGTTGAAGCGCGCAACCCCGGCGAGCCTGAGTTCCATCAGGCTGTCAAGGAGGTTCTTGAGTCCATCGAGCCCGTTCTCGCAGCTCGCCCCGACCTCGTTGAAGCAGGTATCGTTGAGCGCATCGTAGAGCCCGAGCGTTGCATCACCTTCCGCGTTTCGTGGATGGACGACAACGGAAACGTTCAGGTAAACCGCGGCTACCGCGTACAGTTCAACTCCGCTATCGGCCCTTACAAGGGCGGTATTCGTCTGCACCCCAGCGTAAACGCTTCCATCATCAAGTTCCTCGGATTTGAGCAGACCTTCAAAAACTCCCTTACGGGTCTTCCTATGGGCGGCGGCAAGGGCGGCTCTGACTTCGACCCCAAGGGCAAGAGCGACGCGGAGATCATGCGCTTCTGTCAGGCGTTTATGGCAGAGCTTTTCCGTCACATCGGTCCTGACACCGACGTTCCCGCAGGTGACATCGGTACCGGCTCCCGTGAGATCGGCTATATGTTCGGTATGTACAAGAAGCTTCGTAATGAGTACACCGGTGTTCTGACCGGTAAGGCTATCTGCTCGGGCGGTTCTCTCGCAAGAACTCAGGCTACGGGCTTTGGTCTTTGCTACTTCACCGACGAGATGCTTCGCGACAACGGTCAGTCCTTCGAGGGCAAGAAGGTCGTTGTTTCGGGTTCTGGTAACGTTGCTACCTACGCCGCAGTTAAGGCTACCACCCTCGGCGGCAAGGTCATCGCAATGAGTGACTCCTCCGGATACGTAGTTGACGAGGATGGTATCGACCTTGAGCTTATGAAGGACATCAAGGAAGTTCGCCGCGCTCGTATCAGCGCATACGTTGAGGCTAAGCCCAGCGCAAAGTTCGTTCCCAACTGCCGCGACATCTGGACCGTTCCCTGCGACATTGCTCTTCCCTGCGCTACGCAGAACGAGCTTGACGCAAAGGGTGCGCAGGCTCTCGTTGACAACGGCGTAATCGCAGTTGCAGAGGGTGCAAATATGCCCTCTACCCCCGAGGCTATCGCAATCTTCCAGAAGAACAACGTTCTCTTTGCTCCCGCAAAGGCATCCAACGCGGGCGGCGTTGCCACCAGCGGCCTTGAGATGACGCAGAACTCTATGCGTCTGTCCTGGAGCTTCGAGGAGGTTGACGAGAAGCTTCACGGCATTATGGTCAACATCTACAAGAACGCTGCCGCTGCTGCAAAGCAGTACGGTCACGAGGGCAACCTCGTTGTCGGCGCTAACATAGCAGGCTTCCTTAAGGTTGCCGAGGCTATGAAGTGGCAGGGCGTGGTCTGATCCGTAGATCAGCAATAATTTAAAAAAGCGGCGATCCTCGCCGCTTTTTTAATATTGACAAAAAACGCGTTTAATGATAAAATTAATAAATAAAGTTATTATGGAGGATATATTATGACTCAAGCTACCAAAAGAGAAATAATCTCTAAACTCAGAGTGCTTGTCAGCATCATCATGCTTGTCGCACTGCTCTCCTGCTTCTTTACGCCCGTCTTTACCTTTGACGCGTCGAGCGTTACTGACGGCGTTGAAGAGTTCGTTGCCTTTATCGATATGGATGACGAGATCAAAAAAGCACCCGATACGTACGAATTTTCACTTACGGATTTTATTCTTATGCTTTTTGAAGCTCCCAACACCTTTAGCCTTTATTCCGATTATTGCGCTGTAAACGATTATTTCTTCGCGCTTCCCACGGTTCCGTCGGATAAGGCGCCCGCAATGCCCGAGATCACGCCCGAGGACGAGCGCGATCTTTCAAGCTTTGAGAACGAGGAAAAGCGCGATTACTGCCTCTTTATCATTTCCGTAGCGGAGTCGGTGCTTCCCACCCCCGCAGACGCTGAAAGCTACAATGACTACGGCTCTGCCGTTTCAATACTGCTTCAATCCACGCCGCTTATACAGTTCCTTTTTGCCGTTATATTGTTGGTGCTTGCGTTGTTTGCACTGCCGATATATTCTATCGTAGTGCTTATAAGAGCTCTCGTCAACGTCGCGCACCTCAGAAAGACCGAATACCCCATCGTTTATTCCGTTATGTCCGCCGCAACGTACGCTCTGGCTCTGCCGCTTATGCAGCTTATGTTCCCGCAGTTCGGCGCGGCCGCGGGTTGGAAGATAATGTATGCCGGCTACGCCGCTTGCATCGTTCTCCTTGCGCTTCTCGCATGGCTCACCCCCACTTCCACCGAAAAGAAGAAGTATCGCCTCGTTGCTCAACTGACCTCGCTGGTTTCCGTAGCAGGCTCGCTGATCGTGCTTTTTGCCGTTTTGAAGCTCGGATATCCCGCGCTGATAAGAAAGCCCCTTCTTGCGTTCGTTGAGGCATCGGAGTCCGCAGTCAATTCGTTTATTGCGATTTTCGTAGTATACGTTGCAGGACTTGTGGTCGGACTTCTCGGTATCAATTACTTCCCCTTGCTCATCTCCCGAATCGCTTGCGGCGTAAACGACAGAAAGGCAAAGATCCCCACGTTTATCCCCACCGCTATTGCGGGCTTGATATTTGCTTGTATTCCCATGCTCCTCTCCCGCGAGGACTTCACGTCTTCCCTTTCCGTACCCTTTATCGATCTCGGCGACGGAAAAACGTATGCATATATGCTTATTGCGGGAATGCTCGTATTTATCGTCGGTGAAATACTTATGCTCGTGCTTGGCAAGAAGCTCTGCCCCCAGCTTGAGCCCCTTGAGTGCCTTGAGATACTTACCTGCACCGCGCCCACTCCCGACGAGGAGCTCGAAAAGGCTAACCGCATAGTAGAGAGCGCCCAGCAAGCCGCCGAAACTGCCGCCGCCGTTGCATCGACCGTTGCCGCCGCTACCGCAGCCGCCGTCGTAGCCGCAAAGGTGGCAAGCGAAGCTACTGCTCCCGCTACACCTGTTTTGGAGGTTCCTTTTGAGGAAGTTCCTGCTGAAGAAGTTCCTGCCGAGGAAGCAACTGTTGAAGAAGCTCCCGCCGAGGAAGTTCCTGCCGAGGAAGTTCCTGCTAAGGAAGTTCCTGCTGAGGAAGTTCCTCGGCAGGAAGTTCCTGCCGAGGAAGCTTCTGTTGAAGAATCACCTGTTGAGGAAGCACCTGCTGAGGAAGCACCTGCTGAGGAAGCTCCTGTTGAAGAAGCTACCGCCAAGGAAGCGCCTGAAACTGTTGAATAATCGACCATACAAAAAACCGTTGGGCCTCGCCCAACGGTTTTGGTATTTATTTAGAGTGTTTCGCAAACGCTCATCAGCCAATCGCCAAACTCGGAGCAAGATGCGCCGTCGCTTCTGCCCGTGATCTTGAGCTCTGCATCGGGTGCGGTGCAGATATCAAGTGCGCGGGAGAGCTTGTTTGCCTCGGCGATATAGCCGATGTGGCGAAGAAGCATCTCGGTTGCGCGAAGCATACTTGCGGGGTTGGCGTACGCGCCGTCTCCGCGCTCGATCATACGGGGAGCAGAGCCGTGGATCGCCTCAAACATTGCGTAGTGAGAGCCCGCATTGGAGCTGCCCGCAGTACCTACGCCGCCCTGGATCTGCGCCGCCTCGTCGGTGATGATGTCACCGTAGAGGTTGGGAAGCAGGAATACTTGGAAGTCCGCGCGGCCTCTTTCGTCAACGAGCTTTGCGGTCATAATGTCGATGTACCAATCCTCAACGGTAAGGGAGGGATACTCGGCATCCGCGATAGCGTGAGCTATGCGGGAGAACTTACCGTCGGTCTTTTTCATAATATTAGCCTTGGTGACGCAAGCAACGCGAGTCTTGCCGTTCTTTACCGCAAAATCGTAAGCGGCGCGGCAGATACGCTCCGTTCCCGCATCGGTAGTTACCTTAAAGTCACAGCAAAGCTCATTGGGGATCTCAACGCCGCGGCTACCGAGAACGTACTCACCCTCGGTATTCTCGCGGAAGAACGTCCAGTCGATTCCCTGCTCGGGAACGGATACGGGACGGATGTTGGCAAAAAGGTCAAGCTCGCGGCGCATTGCTACGTTTGCACTTTCAAGCTCCTTTGCGCCCGTGCCGCCCTTGGGCGTGGTGGTCGGGCCCTTGAGGATGACGTTGCACTCCTTGAGAGCCGCAAGAACGTCATCGGGAATAGCCTTTCCGCAGGCTATTCTGTTTTCAATGGTAAGTCCCTCGATATCACGAAGCTCGATTCTGCCCGATGCGATAGCATCCTTAAGAAGAAATTCAAGCACACGGCGAGCCTCCGCGGTGATGATCGGGCCTATGCCGTCGCCGCCGCAGCAGCCGATGATGATCTTATCAAGCTTTGCAAAATCGGTCGCGGGGGGCGCGTTCTTCATCTTTTCGGCTCTTGCCGATTGCTCGCGCAGTATGGTCTCAAACTGCGCAACCGCTTCTTTTATATAATCTTCACGATTCATTTTCGTAATTTCCTTTCTTATTTAACGTTTTTTCCCGTGAGGGCAAGCAGACCGCCCGCACGCATGATCTCGCGCTGACGCTCGGAAAGCTCGCATACAAGCTCGATCTTTGCGCCCGTGGTCTTATCGGTGAGAATGACTTTTCCGCTTACGATGCCCGCATCAAGTCCGTCGATGCTGATTGCATCGCCCTCGGTGAGCTTATCGTAATCTGCGGCATCGGCAAAGGTGAGAGGAAGGATTCCCGCGTTAACGAGGTTATCGCGGTGAATTCTTGCAAAGCTCTTGGCAACTACCGCGCGCACGCCGAGGTAAAGAGGAACAAGTGCGGCGTGCTCACGCGACGAGCCCTGACCGTAGTTCGAGCCGCCGACGATGATGCTCTTGCCTGCCGCCTTTGCTCTTTCGGGGAACGCGGGATCGCAGACGTTGAAGCAGAACTCGCTCATCTTCGGGATGTTGGAACGGTAAGGCAGAATAGCCGCGCCCGCAGGCATAATGTGGTCGGTGGTGATGTTATCGCCAACCTTAAGGGTAAGCGTTGCATCTATGGTGTCAGACAGCGGGAAGGTCTCGGGGTAGCCCTTGATGTTAGGACCGCGAAGAACCTCGGCAGTCTTTGCCTCCTCTGCGGAGAGAGGCTCGATAATGCCGCTGTCGTCGATATCAAAGCTTTCGGGAAGAGTGATCGCGGGATACTCGCCAAGCGTTCTCGGGTCGGTGATAACACCCGTGATAGCGGATGCGGCGGCTACCTCGGGGGAAACGAGGAATACCTTTGCATCGCGAGTGCCGCTTCTGCCCTCGAAGTTACGGTTGAAGGTACGAAGGGAAACGCCCTCGCTCTCGGGAGAGAAGCCCATACCGATGCAAGGTCCGCAAGCGCATTCAAGCAGACGCGCGTCGGCGCTGAGAATATCGGTAAGAGCGCCGCAGGAAGAAAGCATCGTAAGAACCTGCTTGGAGCCGGGGGAGACCGACATACCAACGGTGGGAGCTACGGTCTTGCCGCGAAGAATAGCGGCAACCGCAAGCATATCTGCAAGCGAGGAGTTAGTGCAAGAGCCAACGCATACCTGACTTACGGGCATACCTGCAAGCTCGCTGATCCTCTTGATATTATCGGGGCTGTGGGGGCAAGCCGCCATAGGCTCAAGCTCCGAAAGATTTATGTCGATAACTCTGTCGTAAACTGCATCGGGGTCTGCGCTGATGGGAGTGAAATCGGCCTCTCTGCCCTGCGCGATAAGGAACTGACGGGTAACCTCGTCAGACGGGAAGATGGACGTGGTCGCGCCAAGCTCGGCACCCATATTGGTAATGGTAGCACGCTGAGGAACGGTAAGAGAAGCTACGCCCTCTCCGCCCCACTCGATGATCGCGCCGACTCCTCCCTTTACGGAGAGGATGCGAAGTATCTCAAGGCTGACGTCCTTGGCAGTTACCCAAGGAGAGAGCTTGCCCGTGAGATTAACGCGGAACATTTTGGGCATGATCATAGAATACGCACCGCCGCCCATTGCAACCGCAACGTCAAGTCCGCCTGCGCCAAACGCGAGCATACCGATACCGCCCGCGGTGGGGGTATGGCTGTCGGAGCCGATAAGAGTCTTTCCGGGAACGCCAAAGCGTTCAAGGTTTACCTGATGGCAGATGCCGTTGCCGGGGCGAGAATAGCGGATTCCGTACTTCGCCGCCGCAGTGCGGATGAAGCGGTGGTCGTCGGCGTTCATAAAGCCCGACTGAAGCGTGTTGTGGTCGATATACGCAACCGAAAGCTCGGTCCTTACTCTGTCGATACCGATAGCCTCAAACTCTATGTATGCCATGGTTCCCGTGGCATCCTGCGTAAGAGTGCGGTCGATGTGAAGCGATATCTCACTTCCCGGTGTCATATCTCCGCTGACAAGATGTGCGGAGATTATTTTTTGTGCAATGGTCTGTCCCATATCAGTTATGCTCCTTTTTATATTTCTGAATCAAATTTTCAAGCTCACGCGAGGATATAACGGTCTGTCTGCCGTCTGCATATTGCTCGTCTACCCATTCCTTAACGTATGCAACGATGGGGTCCTTTTTGGTGATCGCATCACTGCCCGAAAGGCGATAGTGCGCGTTTATCCAATACGCGATTCCCGCAAGTCCCGACGTGGAGCTGACGGTTACGCCCGCAGGTCTGCCGAGTATCTTGCCCGTGTCGAAGATGTTGTATATCTCCTCGTCCTTGAGCATACCGTCCGCGTGGATACCCGCGCGAGTGGTATTGAAGTCCTCGCCGACGAAGGGGGTCATGGGCGGGATATTGTAGCCCATCTCGTTCTTGAAGTAATCCGCGATCTCCGTGATAACGGTGGGGTCCATGCCGTCCATCGTACCCTTGAGAGATGCGTACTCGAATACCATAGCCTCAAGCGGAACGTTACCCGTTCTCTCGCCTATGCCGAGGAGCGAGGTGTTGACCGCGCTTGCGCCGTAGAGCCAAGCGCAGGATGCATTTGCAACTGCCTTATAAAAATCGTTATGTCCGTGCCATTCAAGCTGTTCGCTCGGCACGTCCGCGTAATGCTGAAGTCCGTAGATAATACCCGGAACGCTTCGGGGGAGTGCGACCTCGCTGTATGGTACTCCGTAGCCCATAGTGTCGCAGGCGCGGATCCTTACGGGGATGCCCGCTTCCTTGGACAGCTTTTGAATAGCGTTTACGAAAGGAACAACGAAGCCGTAGAAATCAGCGCGGGTTATATCCTCGAAGTGACAACGGGGACGGATGCCCATTTCAAGCGCGGCGGATATGGTCTTAAGATAATGCTCAAGCGCCTGCTTTCTCGTCATTCCGAGCTTTTTGAAGATGTGATAGTCCGAGCAGGATACGAGAATACCCGTTTCCTTTATGCCGAGGTCTTTTACAAGCTTAAAATCGTTAAGACTTGCTCTTATCCAAGTGGTTATTTCGGGGAACTCAAGTCCGAGCTCCATACAGGAATTAAGCGCCTTGCGGTCGTTTTCGCTATACACGAAAAATTCAGTAGCTCTGATTATACCCTTGGGTCCGCCAAGGCGTGACATCATTTTATAAAGGTCAACGATCTGCTTTACCGTATAGGGAGCTTGGGACTGCATACCGTCGCGGAAGGAGGTATCGGTTATCCATATCTCCTCGGGCATATTAAGCGGCACGCGGCGATGGTTGAAGGGCACCATCGGCACTTCGCTATAGGTGTATATCTCGCGGTAGAGATTAGGCTCTTCAACGTCCTGAAGCGAGTATCTGTATGATTTTTGCTCTAAAAGATTAGATTTTTTGGAGATTTCTATCATATTTTTTGCCTCCGTTAATTAATTAAATAACAAATCACAGTTATTATACTACTTTTTCTTTGATTTTGCAAGACATATTTGAATATTTTTCATATTTTACTATATTTAATTAAAAAAACACGCGGCGATTGCAAGTTTCGGCGTGCTTTTATTCGTTTTTGGCTCTTCACGGGCATCAAAATGCGACTTTTTGCCGCGGTGTGCAATTTGCTTTATATATTTTTTCAACTTTTTGGCGCAAAGCACTTGATTTCTTATTTTATTTTTGTAATAATATATATAGTATATCTTGGAGGTGCGCCATGCTCGAAAACCATACTGAACAGTATCATCTCAAATGCAAGCCCGACGATATAGGCGGATATTGCATACTTCCCGGTGACCCCGCAAGAGTTCCGAAGATATCCGCGTATCTTGACCTTTCGCGCCACGTTGCCGCGAACCGCGAGTACACGATACACACGGGATTGCTTTGCGGTGAAAAGGTTACCGTTTGCTCAACGGGCATCGGCGGTCCATCGACCGCTATTGCCGTAGAAGAGCTTGCGGCTTGCGGTGCGCACACCTTTATCAGAGTCGGCACTTGTGGCGGTATATCCACGCTCGTGCGCTCGGGTGACGTAGTTATTGCCACGGGTGCGGTACGTCAGGACGGAACGAGCCGCGAATACGCGCCCATCGAATTCCCCGCAGTACCCGACCCCGACGTGCTTTTCTCGCTTATTGCGGCGGCAAGAGATGAAAAATTCTCATACCACGCGGGAGTCGTGCAAAGCAAGGACTCGTTCTACGGTCAGCACTCGCCCGAAAGAATGCCGATATATAACGAGCTTTTGGCAAAATGGGAGGCTTACAAGCGCCTTGGCGTGCTTGCAAGTGAAATGGAGGCTTCCACGCTCTTTACCGTCGGTGCAACGCTCGGCGTGCGCTGTGGCGCGGTATTCCACGTAGTATGGAATCAGGAGCGCGCAAACCTCGGACTTGACACGGACGAAAACGAAAGTCACGACACAGACCGCGCTATTCGCGTTGCGATAGGCGCAATAAAACAAATGATTACAGCTCAATAAGGTGAAACATGGAAAACAAAACTAAAGGAAAATTTGACGGCTGGCTTCTTTATTCCGATTTCGACGGAACGGTATACAGCGAAGCTATAACGGTAGAGGCTAAGCCGAAATCAAAAATATCGCAGGAAAACATAGACGCTATTCGCTATTTTCAGGAAAACGGCGGTCGCTTTGCCTTTGCAAGCGGACGCTTCGTTTCGATGATATGCGAGACCGTGCCGGAGATCAAGCTAAACGCCCCCGTCATATCCGTAAACGGCGCGATACTTGCCTCGCCCGACGACTTTTCGGAGATTCGCCGCGGAACTATCGACTCAGCTTCGATGTTTGAATATATGTATAACCTCTACAAGACCGACAAGGGCGTTGTGGGCGGTCATTTTTACGGCGGAGACAACGAATCGTACCACTTCTCCGC
The DNA here is from genome assembly GCA_045633005.1 of Eubacteriales bacterium. Taxonomy (GTDB): domain Bacteria; phylum Bacillota; class Clostridia; order Oscillospirales; family CAG-272; genus CAG-390. Next base: position 15,479 of record JAZQXT010000080.1, read on the forward strand.
CCTCTACGGCGACGAACCCGACCGCGATGCGTTTCTCGCTTCAATGCCCGACAAGTGCCTCAAGATGATCATTCTCGTTACCGACGAGGACAGCGACAGAGTGACAAAGCTTGTGGAGGATCAGCTTAGCGACAGATACCATATCTCGCGTAGCTGGATAAATGGCATCGAGGTGGTCGATAAGGCGTTTTCAAAGGGTCAGGCGGCAAAATTTGCAAAGGAATACGTGGGTGCTGAACATCTCGTTTGCGTTGGCGACTACGAAAACGATATTGATATGATAGAAGCCGCCGATATCGGCTACGCCGTGGCTAACGCCATTCCCGCAGTAAAGGCGGTCGCCGACAGAATAACCGTTTCCGTTCACGAGCACGCGCTTGCCGCGATAGTTCGTGAGCTTGAAGCGGAAATTGACGCAAGCCAAAACTAAATTTCAGGAGCAAGCTATGAAAACAGGAATAATTATCACGTTTGACAAAAACGTTGACGAGCATATAAAAAAGACCGCCGAGCTTGGCATTCCCACCGTTCAGCTTCGCTGTTGGAGCAGCGCCGACCTGACCACAGAGATAGCCGACAAGGCTATTGCCGCTATGAAGCAATACGGCGTTAGCGCGTCTGCATTCTGGTGCGGATGGGACGGACTTTCAAGTTGGAATTTCTACGACGGTCCGCTCACCCTCGGTTTAGTTCCGCGCGATTACCGCGACGCGAGGGTGAAAATGCTTTTGAAGGGCGCTGAGATCGCGCACTATATGGGAATCGCCGACGTTATTACTCACGTCGGATTCATCCCCGAAAACTGCTATACCACGGAATACCACGAGCTTGTCGCCGCGCTCAAATACATAGCGCGTCAGTTAAAGGGGCGCGGACAGTATTTTCTCTTTGAAACGGGTCAGGAAACCCCCGTTACGCTCCTTCGCACCATCGAGGACGTTGGCACGGGCAACCTCGGCATTAACATCGACCCCGCCAACCTGCTTATGTACGGCAAGGCTAACCCCACCGACGCGCTTGACGTTTTCGGAAAATACGTCAGGGGCGTTCACGGCAAGGACGGCGAGTACCCTACGGACGGTCGCCACCTCGGCGCCGAAAAGCCGATGGGAAAGGGGCGCGTGAACTTCCCCGTTTTCATAGCAAAGCTCAAAGAAATCGGCTACGACGGCGCGATAACTATCGAGCGTGAGATCGAGGGCGAGGAGCAGATACGCGATATCATCAACGCAAAAGCTCTGCTTGAAGGCATCTTCGCCGAGCTTAACGTGTGAAAAAAGGGTGCAAACGCACCCTTTTTTCAAATTCTACCATATTTGTTTATTTTCAGTTAAGAAATTGGGTATATAATAATATCAACAAAGCTAAAAGGGGCAATAAAATGAGATTGACTGAACGCTTATACAGATTTATGGCAGGAAGAAACGGCAACGATTCGCTCGGAAACGCGCTGATCGTGCTTTATTTGGCTTTATTCATATTGAATATTTTTATAGGCTCACCCATAATTTCTATTCTGATCTTGGTGATCATGGGATACGAAATATTTCGAATGCTCTCACGAAATATATACGCGCGCCAGAAGGAAAATCGTGCTTGGCTGAAGGTTTGGGGAAAATTTAAGGGCTTTTTCAAGATGATACGAAATCGCTTCCGCGACAGAAAAACGCACGTCTATCGCAAATGCCCCGCCTGCAAAAACAACCTTCGCCTTCCGAAGAAAAAGGGCAAGCACACGGTAAACTGCCCCTGCTGTCACAAGAGATTTGAGGTCAAAATATAAGAAAAGGCTGCGATCGCAGCCTTTTCTTATTTTCTTCTACCCGTTTTTATAAGGTAATCGTTGCACTGATACGTGTAGTCGGTCTGTATAACGTCAAAGCCGTGATCAGCGAGCCATCCCCAACCGAGTGCGGGATCTTCGGAAACTGAAACATCGTCCGTATGTCCTGCGGAAAGGACTGTCTTATAGTTGAACACGATGGCGTTTCCGAAAGCGATCATACCGTCGGCGTGGAGCATATCGATATACTCCTTTGATGCCGTCATATCGTCCTCGGTCTTAAAAAGTGCCTCAACTCCCTGATAGTTGATGCTACGCTTTTTCAGCTCCTCGTGGGTGGTGTCAACTCCCGATGCGATAGTGAGATACGGAATTTCGGGGGCGTATCTTTCAACGTCGTCGATAAATTCGGGGCGGTTTGAGGTCTTGATGAACACCTGATCCTCCATACCGAGTCTGCGGACCGTTGCGGCTATCTCGCGCGGATGCTCCCAGAATTTATCTATATTCACGATACATTTGCCGCGCAAAAGCTCAAGCGCGTCAGCGAAGCGCAATATGCCGTACTGCGTGGGCGCAAGGTCGGAGTTTGAGAGCATAAAATGCTCGACTACAGAGGCGGGATAATTTCTTATCGAATCGGCAAAGCGAAGATGCACCCTCTCCATACCGGGATGCTGGATAAACAGCTCGCCGTCTGAGCTACTGTCTACGTCAAGCTCAACTATATCCGCGCCCGCTTTTACAGCCGCCTTGAACGCGGCTGCCGAGTTACAGGGCACGTTGCCTCCGCACGCGCCGCGATGGGCGGCAATAAGCACGCCTCTTTCTTTAGCTAACTTTAAAAGTTCCATAGTTACCCTCTATCAAAGATATTTTTGAAGTGCCTTTATAAGATTCTCGGAATAAATCGAGAAACCGAGATCGTTTGGATGAAGCACCTTATCGGCAAAAAGTGCGGGAACTGGCGGCACGAGCGTCAAGCCGTCGATATGTATAAGTTCGCGCTTCTCCGACTCGCTGATAACGACGTCGCGGCAAGCCGCAAAGCGTGCGTAGGACTCTTCATTCTTGAGTCCGCGCCAAATGGGAGAGATAACGAATATCTTCTTGTCCGAGAAATCCTCGCAAAGCAGATCAAGGAAGCCCGAAACCTGCACGCGCATATCGTCAAGCGTGGGGAAATGATTGAAATCGTTAGTTCCGAGCGAGATGATAACCGCATCGGGCTCGTAATCTATCTTATCGTAGGCTTTGATGCGGAAATAGATTCCACCGATGCCCTGAATGATGCTGTCGGCATTGAAGAACATCGACACGCGCTGAGCGTACGCAAGAGTATCGTACTTTGACTCCCACCCCTGCGTTATCGAGTCACCGATAAAGAGCATCTTCATATCAAAATCGTGGGGGCGCACGAATGCGCCGTCGTCGACTTCAACGGAGCTTATCGCGCCGCCCTCGTCGTGATTCGGGAAATAGAGCGTTACTCTGTATTCGTCAAGCTCCTCGCCGATAACGCCCTTTGCCTCTGCCACTATCGGCTCGCTCTTGTCTCTGTCGGCGGGGTACTGCTCTCGTAGCAAGCCGTTGATATAAAGCTCGAACTTGCCGCCGTAGGGAGCGTTAAAGACTACCTTTCGGGAATTGGTATGAAAATCAAGGCGCACGCCCGTGCTACCGCTCGAATTTCCCGCCATGCCCTTCCATACCTCGCGCTGTTTTGCGGTACTGCGGTAAAAATACAAAACTCCGTCGTTTTCGGCAATCTCGACCGTGCCGACGGCTATTTTTTTGATCTGGTCAAACGTAAGTTTCATTTTATCTCCTTGTCTGAATAATCCTTGCCGAGAACGGCAAAGACGGTCTTAAACATAAGTCCGATATCTCCAAAAAAGCTGAACGCCTTCAGAGCACGAAGATTATATTTCATCTTTTGCGGCAGTATGCTGTTGACGTACACCTCGTCCACGTCGACCGCGCCATCGAGCAGCTTTGCCTCATCCTTATAATAAATGCTTGCCTCCGAGGTGATGCCTGCGGGAAGCAGGAGCGTTGCGAGCATTTCGGGGGTATATTTATCCACGTATTTCGTGACCTCGGGGCGCGTTCCTACGAATGTCATAGAGCCGCCGAGAACGTTGAGAAGCTGTGGGATCTCGTCAAGACGGCAATTTCTTATCACGCGACCGACGCGCGTTATGCGCATATCGCCCTTTACGGTAACGAGACTGCCCGATTTATCGGCATCCGCGCGCATAGTTCTGAACTTGAATATTCTGAACTGCTTACCGTACTGCGTAACTCTTACCTGACGGTAGAAAACGCTACCCTTGGAATCGAGCTTTATTGCGATAGCGAGGATCAAAAACACGGGCGAGAGCAAAAGAAGCATCACGAGCGACACGAAAACGTCAAACATACGCTTAAATGCGAGGGCAACGCTCTTTTTACGAAGGATATCGTAATATTCCCTCACCGTATCGTTTTGCATCTCCTTGGGGAGTTTATCAAATTTTTTAAGGATCATTTCACGTATTCTTTAACGATATCGATATAGTTTTCGATAACGTAGTCTATTTCCTCTTGTGTCAAAAGTGTGTGCAGGGGGAGTGTTATCTCGTTGGCAAAGAAGCTATACGCATTGGGATAATCGCTTATATCAAAGCCGAGATTTTTATACGCCGTGTGCATCGGAAGCGGCTTGTAATGCACGTTGCAGGCAATTTCGCGCTCTGCCATTTTCGTAATTATAGCACTTCTCTGCTCCGAGTCTATTCCATTGACTCTCGTGATATAAAGATGTCCCGACGAGGTGTAAGAGTCGGTATAATGCTCCAGCGTCTGTATTCCGACGGCTTTGAATGCCGCATCGTATTTTTCGATAATGGCGCGGCGGCGTTCAAGAAGCGCGGGATAGCGTTCAAGCTGAACGAGCCCCATAGCGGCGGCAACGTCGGTCATATTGCATTTATACCAAGTACCGATTATATCGTATTCCCACGCGCCAAGCTGGGTCTTTGCAAGTGCGTCCTTTGATTGACCGTGGAGTGAAAACAGCTGTATCTTTTTGTATATTTCGTCGTTTGCAACGCCGTCAATATCGCGCCAAGTGAGTGCGCCGCCCTCTGCGGTGGTAAAGTTTTTTACCGCGTGGAAGGAAAACGCCGTAAAATCAGCGATCGCGCCGACCATTTTTCCGTCGCGTGAAGCTCCGAGCGCGTGAGCCGCGTCGGCAACGACGGCAATTCTGCCTATTGCGCTTTGAATATCGTTTTTAGGAGTGAACAATGACTTTTTGGCGTTTACTATATCGTATATCCTATCGTAATCGCAGGGGATACCCGCGATATCTACGGGAACTATCGCTTTCGTCGCAGGGGTTATAGCATCCGCGAGCTTGTCGTAATCTATAACGGGAGTGTCCTTTATAGTGTCCACAAGCACTATTTTTGCGCCGACGTGGTCTATTACCGACGCTGATGCGGTATAGGTATACGCCGTGGTGATGACCTCGTCGCCCTCGCCTATTCCAAGCACGCGCAGAGCCATTTCCGCGCAAGCCGTCTGCGAATTCAGGCACACTGCGCGGTTGACTCCGACGTATTCGGCTATTTCGGCTTCAAGCTTTTTTACCCTCGGTCCCGTCGTTATCCAACCGGAACGTAACGCCTCGGCTACCTCGTTTATTTCGGCTTCGGTTATATCGGGAGGTGAAAACTGAACTTTCATACTTATCCTCTTTAATATCTTTTTGTGAAATTATAAAATTTCATTATATATTATATCACAATTTCCCAATAAGGTCAAGCAAAATATCAAAAACGGTGTCGGGTTTTGCGGATATACAAAAAGGGGCTGTATCAGTTAGATGCAGAAGACGTGATTTTGCCGTCGTCGGCGTACGAGGGTACGCCAGAGGGCAAAAGCGCGGCTAAAAAATACGTATAAAAATCGAAATCCGTGAGGATTTCTACCTAAAAGACCGCTTTCTTCATCCTTTGGGACGAAAAAAACGGTCTTTTTTCTTTACTTATTTTTGTATTTTTGTTCTGCGCTAAATGAGGCAGCCCCAGTATGGAGTTATTATTTCTTGCGTTTTACGGTAAGCGCGCACACCGCAAGCGCGGGAATGAGCGCAAGCACAACTGCGGAACCGCAACCGCCCTCCTGCGCCGCAGTGGTTTCGGGCGCGGTAGTTTCTGGCACGGTAGTTTCAGGAACTGTTGTTCCAGGCTCGGGAACAGTGGTTTCGGGAACCGTCGTGTCGGACAGCTTCATTCCCGTTGCGGTTATCGTTATATCGCCCGTGACGTTTTCAATAAGAACGGTGCCATCCTTGTAGCAGCTCGACGTGATATCCACGCCGCCCATCGTGATCTTTACGTCTATGTATTCTTGCGACGAGGTCAGCTTTTCGGTAAACTTTTCGCCACGGCGTACGGCGCTGTAATATTTCAAGTTTGCTTGGGTATTTTTCAGCTTGTGGGTTAAAGTAAACGTTTCGCTCTCACCCGCCGTAACGGTGCATTTTTCAAGCATCACCTTCAGCACTTCGTCGGTGATTATATCCATTCCCTCCTCGGCGGGATGGATACCGTCTGGCAGGTGAGCAAGAGTGAGCGGACCCGCAAAAAGGTTAACGTACGGTACTCCGTAATGGTCACAGACCGCGGCAAGCAGTTCGTTACCGTCACGAAGCTCCGTTACGGAATAGTAGCTTGACGTGCGCGCGGGGAGAACGGCAACGATCTGTGTGGTTGGGAAGAAGTGCTTTATGCGCAGAATGGTGTGCGCATAAGCCTGCGAGAGCTTGCCCCACTGCACGGTGGTAAGGTCAACCTCGGTGGGCATTTTCGTGCTGTCAAATTTATCCACGATATTAAGCAAGCCGTAATCGTTGGTTCCTCCAAAAAGCACGATAACGTCAGGTCTGCCCTTTGCGCCGAGGTTCTCGATGCGCTGAAGGTTGCTGATGGCGGTCTTGTCCTTCTCATCCTTTCCGTCCACCGTAGTTCCGCTCCAGCTATCGTTTATGCCGAGCTTCGCGTCGAGGCGGTCGATGAGCTGCATCCACCAAGTATGCTTAACGTCCTCAAAGAGATTGCTTCGCGGATAGTGCGCACTATGGAGAAGATTAAATCTGTCGGATTTGGGCACGTAGCCCTCAAAAGTGGAAATACTGTCGCCGAGAATGGATATTATTTTTCCGTTATAATCCGTCTCCTTGGAAGCGGCGGCGGCACCTACGGGCATCACGCACGCGATAGCGGCAACGGTGAGAATAAGCGCGGTGAGCGCAAAAATCAGTTTTTTCATAGCTTTTTCCTCATTTTAGTGTATTTAATTCGAAGCTGTTGCAAGGATGCGGCGGATATCGCCAAGCACAAGCGTCCGCGCGCGTTTTTATCCAAACAGAATAGGCGCGCCCGTCAGGTAATTCAGATATTTCTCATCCGCTACCTCCGCGCCCTTTCTCATAACGAGATTGGAGATAACGCCCTTTCCGCCGTCGTTATCGGTAACGAGAACGGATTTGAACTTCGCCGTGTGCTTAAAATCAACTCTTACGTTGGTTACGACCGAGGCGAACTGTCCCTCGGCATCAAAAAGCACCTGATAGTCGCCCGCGGGGGTGTACCAGAAGGACTGGCAGTTATCAAAAATGCTGACCGCGTTTTTTCCAAGCCTGAACGCCGTTGCGAACTGATCGCTGTAGCAGTAATCGTACCAGTTATTTCCGTTTACGTCCCAGAATCCAACGCTGTCAAGATATATATCTCCAAAGCCCGAATCAAAGTAAAGCGGATGGATGTTACGGAACATATTCGCGCTTCCCGTGACCTTTACGCCCTTATTGACCTTGCCTATGCGCATATTGGTAAATGTATTATCGTGTCCCTCGACAAGCACGCCGATGCAGTCCTTTTTACCCGTTCCGACTATGTTTACGTTCATAATGTCGGCATCGGACGAGCCTGAGTTCGTGCCGTACTTGATGTGCAGACCGATGGTAACATTTTTCATTGAAACGTCGGATACGTACGTTTCTCTGCCCGCCTCGATATCCACGCCCTTGGCAACGCCGCTACCGTCGATTATACCGCCGATGAGGGAATAACAGCTACCAGCCGTGAGGATGTCGTTGACCTCGGTATCCTTTGCACCGAGGCTTATCATTGCGTGCTTCGAGCTCCAATTTTTAGCCGCCTTTATTATCGCGTAATCGGAAAGCAAAAGGCAAACGCTCTTTTTAGGGTCAGCCGAGGTGCGAATGGGCGTTCTCAAGACGTATTCTCCGTCGGGGAAGAATATCGTGCGGTTGGGATTTGCATCTATTACCGCCTGTATCTCGTCCTTAAGGTCCTCGCCCGTATTCGGCTTAACGTAATCGGTAATGACCACGTAATTGCTCGTTATATCGCCGTTTATTGCGGGTGACGAGGGGGTGGTAACGTCAGGCGACGACGTGTCGGGCGACGGAGTCGTGTTGTCGTTCGGGGTGGTGTCAGCGGATGAGTTGCCGCCGTTATTGCACGCGGGAAGACAAACTACTCCAAGGAGCATAAGCATTGCGTACAAAAAGCATAAAAAGCCAAGCTTGTTCTTTTTCATAGGAATATTCCTTTCCTTGTGGTCGTTAATACCATTATAACACAAAAACAGCAAAATTCAAGCCAAAATATGTCAAAAAAATGCAAAAGCCCCCGATTTTTTCGGGGGCTTTGGATATTCGGCTCGTCTTATTCAGCCGACTCTGCCTGCTCGACCTCTTCGGGAGCAGACTTGCTTTTGCTATTTCTGAAAATAAATCCGAGAAGCATTATTACGGCAAAAATTATGAGGTAGAATATCACAGGGAACGAGAACGTGCCGTTTTCACGGGCGGTAAGGAACGGAGTGACTCCGTGAGCGTAGACCGCCGCGAATATCATAAAGGCACAAGCGATGATCGAAAGAATGGGAAGAATGAAGCGCTTGAATACGCCTGCTCCCTTTTCCTTTATCATCCACGCAATGAACATAGGAATATACATTGCGTAGATGGTAACGATGGGAAGCTCGGAGGAGTCAAAGTTGAAAAGTCCAAACCAGCCGCCATCGGTAAGGTTTGCCCCGTAGAAGTAAAGAAGCCACACGCCGCAGATGAACAATCCCCAAATGGACGAGTTGGTGGTCATATTGGTCGCCTTATCTATCTGAGCAAACATACGGGGCGAGGGGCCCTCGCCGCGTGCCGCAATGGCGTACATTCCGCGAGTTGCGCCAACCATAAGTCCGTTAAGCGTTCCAAGGCAGGAGACAACGACGCAGACGTTAAGGAGAGTTCCTCCGATACCGCCGAAGATGTTGGAGAACGCGGTGGTTGCGCCCTCCTTAATGAGAGTCTCGTTGGTTGCTCCGCCCGCAACGCCTATGTAATACATAATATAAGAAATAACTACGATGAAAGCGCCGATAACGAGCGCCAAGGGAAGATTTCTCTTGGGATTTTCAAGCTCGGCGTTGATAGAAGTAGCAACTATCCAGCCCTCGTAAGCGAATACGGTGGCAACGACGGCGGCAAAAAGTCCGCCGCTGACAGTACCGCCAACCGCCTCACCGACCACGGTGGCAAAGTTATTCGTAAGAGTGCCGTTGGCAAAGCCTACGACAGTACCGACGACAGCCATAAGTGCGATGGGGATGAGCTTGATAACGGTTGCACTGACCTGAAATTTACCCGCAAGTCTCGGAGAAAGCGCGTTCATAGTGTAGGACGCAATAAGGAAGAAGCCCGAAAGTGCAAGAACCTCGGAGCTTACCATATCCCAGCCGAAAAGAACGCCGAAATATCTTGCGGATACCCAAGCAAGAACGGAGGTCATACCGGGATAGTAAACGTTTACCATAAACCACGCAAGGTAGTAGCCGTAGCCCTTGCCGCAGGTAGCCTCGGCGTAGCCAACGACTCCGCTTACCTTTTCGTACTTGGTTGCCATTACCGCGAATTGCGCCGAGCAAAGTATCATCAGAAGTCCCGTAATAGCCCACGCCGCTATACCGATGGGCATATTTCCGCCCGTTGCGACAAGCACGTTCTGTGCCTTAAAGAACACGCCCGAGCCTATTACGGTACCCACGACCATACAAATAGCCGTAAGAAGACCGTACTTTCTTGTAAGTTTTTCCATAATTTTGCTCCTGAATATAGAGTTTTTGCAGAGAAAGCTCTCCGATTAGTCACATTAAATCATATTTTAGCACATTTTTGGCGATTTGTAAATAAAAAACTTCATTTTTTTGCAACGTCAGTTCTGTTTTATGCATTTTACCAAAAACACGAACCCGCCGTGCTTCGCGCCTTTCGGCGCGAAGCACAGCGGTGTGCATTACTTCCGTTCGCGGCTTATGACTTTTTTCTGCCACGAATAGCGCTTGCAATTGGGGCAGCGCATATATCGCGTTCTGCCTGAATGCATCGCAAAAAACACGCTACTGTATTGAGGAATATGTCTATGTCCGCACTTTTGGCATTCATAATATCCCGCCTTTTGCTCGATTTTCAACGCAAACGGAGTTGCGATCAAAAGCGGCAACAGACAGAGTCCGACGAGCAAGCCCGCCTTCCATTCCTCCATTGGTACGATGCTCACGATTATCGCCGCCGCAACAAGCGGCAAGACGGCGATTATACCCATGACGATTTCCGCTCTGAGCAATCTTTTGTCCGCTTCTTCTTTTTGCTTGACCATTTCAAGCAGATTTTTTTCCAATTCTTTGTTGTAATTATCCATTGTAACTACCTCCCCACTTAGTAGATCGTTTACGCTGATACCGAGAACGGCGCAAAGCTCAAGCATTATCGACGAGTCGGGCAGAGACTTGCCCGTTTCCCATTTCGATACCGCTCTGTCGGTGATGTTCAGCCTTTCGGCGAGCTGTGCTTGCGTAAGCCCCGCCTTTTTTCTGCATTCCGATATGAATTTTCCTATCTTCGCCTGATCCATCGGCGCACCTCCTTTCGATATCAGCATAACCGTTTTTACGGTAAATATCAACATACCGTCGGTTGAGTGTGGGGAATTCTACCGACGGTGGAGTTGAAATTCGGTTATTTTTGCGATTTTTCTACCTTTTTAATGTATTCGTCAAGCTGTTTTTGGTTTTTGATAACTACTACCTTTTCGCCGTATTTTGACATCAGGCTCTTGTTTCTGTCCTTCGTCTTTTTCGACCTTCCGCGCCACAGTATCCACGTGGCAAAATCAAAGTCGAACTTTTCGTTGCACCCCTTCGCCATATCGGGGCGCGTGGTGTTTTTGTATTTACGGTATCTGCGAAGTGCGCGGAAAAAGCAGGAAAATCTGTTAAAAAGAAGCATAATTATCTCGTCAGCTTCCTCCATACGGCGATCGTAACAGAGCTTTGAGTACGTGCCGTCGATGACCCACGAATCGTGGGAATCCAAAAAATCCTTGGTTATTCTAAGCTTTTCTTCCTCGCTTCGAATTTTCCAATTCGGCAAGAACTGAACCGTGTCGAAGTGTAAAACGTCGGTTTGGTAGATATCAGCCAGTTTTTTAGCCAGCGTGGACTTCCCCGAACCGCTGTATCCGATAATTGCAATTTTCATTTTTGACCTTTACGATTTGATATATGAAACAATTTACCATTTTTACAAGAAAACTTGGCAAAAGCTATTGACAAGTAAACTTGTCAGGTGTATAATATAGCCAACAAAACTTGGCAAAGGGGTTCATTATGAACAAAGACGAAATTTTGGCAAAAAGCAGAAAAGAAAACGAAGGCAAGTCTGACGAGCGCGAATTACAAATATTCGCCAACGCTTCCAAAATAGGGATGGCTGTTGGCGGAATTATATCTGTAATAATCGTTATTTTCTCAAAAATTGCAGACCAGCCCTTGCTTGGTCTTTCCGCGTGGGCGGTATATTTTGGTATGTTTGGAAGCCGTCATCTTTACCATTTCCTGAAGTCAAAAGAAAAAATCAAATTGATCCAAGCACTGATAGGCATTTCGTTTGGTGCCGCCTGCTTTATCGGAATGATAGTTTTGGGGTTGCAGAAATGAAAGATGATTCCTTATTGGTTCTAAAAAACAATCTGAAAGAAGCTCGCACTATGGCAGGATTGTCCCAAGCACAGCTTGCGGAGATGGTTGGAGTATCAAGAAACACGATAAGTTCCATAGAAACGGGGCAATTTAACCCGACGGCGAAGCTGGCACTTATTTTATGTATCGCATTGGATAAAAAATTCGAGGAGCTTTTTTATTTTTGAGCCCAAGTTAAAAATACGATAAAACAAAAGTTTAGCGAGGTTTTTGTTGGTGCTCATTGTATTTTGAAATCATCAAGGCGAAGCCTTGTATATCATCAATTCTGAAGGAATTGTATATCATCAACACGGAGTGTTGTATATCATCATTGCGAAAGAAATACAGCCTACGGCTGATGATATACGCCTGCGGCGATGATATACACGCTATCGCGTGATGATATGCCATTGCTTTCGCAATGGATAAAAAATCGACAGGCATAGCCTGTCGATTTTTGGTGCCGGTGGCGGGGGTCGAACCCGCACGGTGTCGCCACCGCGGGATTTTGAGTCCCGTACGTCTGCCAGTTCCATCACACCGGCTTACCACTTATTGAATTATAGCACAAAGCTTTTGCAAAATCAACTGTTTTTTCATTTATTTTTAATTTTTAAGCAAAAAACTTTTCCACTCTTCTCTGCCTCGCCCCGAGACAAGCATATATCGCGCGTGCGTGCGCATATTATACTTAATAAGATTTTTCGGCTTTTGCGGCTGATTTGTATGAAAAAACGCATGATCAAGGCGAATTTTGGCGCAGCGCACCTTGCGGTTGCGCAAAAATTCAACTCAAAGTTGGTGGCAACGAGCGGGTGCGTTTGTTATAATACAATCACAGTAAAGCCGTAACGGCTATTTTTAAGGAGAATTTCTATGTGTGGAATAATTGGTTATACAGGCAGCCGTAAGGCAAAGAAAATACTGCTTGACGGTCTTGCATCCCTTGAATACAGAGGCTACGACTCTGCGGGAATTGCGCTGTGCGACGCTGACGGTACGCTTCGCACCATCAAGTGCGGCGGCAGAGTAAGCGAGCTTGCAAGCAAAGCAAACGCCGTTGATTTTGATGCAAACCGCGGAATCGGTCACACCCGTTGGGCAACCCACGGCGGCCCTACCGAGGCAAACGCGCATCCCCACGCCTCCAAGCGTTGCGTGATAGTACACAACGGTATTATCGACAACTGCCTTGAGCTTCGCGACGAGCTTTCGGCGCAGGGCTACACCTTCGTAAGCGACACCGACACCGAGGCTGCGGCGCACCTCATCGACCGCGAGTACGCGGCTCTTGGTGACCCCGCAAAGGCTCTTTACTCGGCTGCAAAATATCTTTGCGGTTCTTATGCTATCGCTGTTATTTTCCCCGAAAGAAGCGGCGAGATCTGGGCTATCAGACGCGACAATCCCCTGATTGCCGCAACGTCCCCCGACGGTGCATTCCTTGCATCCGACATCCCCGCACTTCTCTCTCACACCCGTATGATCTACCGTCCCAAGGAAAACGAGGTAATTTGCATTACCGAGGCGGGCATCACGAAGCACAACACCGACGGAACGGTTGAAGCGATCGTTCCCGAGGAGACCGAGCTTGGCATTTCCGCCGCTGACAAGGATGGCTACGACCACTTTATGCTCAAGGAGATCCACGAACAGCCCGACGCTATTCGCCGTGCGGCTTCTCACCGCATAAACTCCGATATGCTTCCCGATTTCTCGACCGACGGCATTTCCGAGGAATTCTGGCACTCCTTTGACAGCATTTCCATTATCGCCTGCGGCTCTGCTACACACGCAGGTCTCGTTGGAAGATACGTTATCGAAAAGCTCGCGGGCGTTCCCGTTACTGTAAACACCGCGTCGGAATACCGCTACGATCCCCCCGCAATAGTAGGTAAGACTCTTGCTCTTGCTATTTCACAGTCGGGCGAGACCGCTGACACGCTTGCAGGACTTCGTCTTGCAAAGAGTCAGGGACACCCCACCGCCGCTATTATAAACGCTGTGGGCTCTGCTATCGCGCGCGAGGCTGATTGCGTTATCTACACGGGCGCAGGTCCTGAGATCGCCGTTGCTACCACCAAGGGCTACGCTACTCAGGTAGCCGTGCTTTGTATGATGGCTATCAAGCTCGGCGTTGCACGCGGAAATCTTGCCGCTACCGAGGCAGCACGCCTTTGCCGCTCGCTTTCCCGCGATATTCCCGCATACGTCAGCGAGATCATCGGCAGACGTGACGAGATCCGCAAGCTCGCAGTTGCCGTCAAGGATGCAGACGACCTCTACTTTATCGGACGAGGTCCTGACTTCCCCGCCGCAACCGAATGCTCGCTCAAGCTCAAGGAGATCTCCTACGTTCACAGCGAGGCGTACGCCGCAGGTGAGCTGAAGCACGGAACGCTCTCTCTCGTTGAGGAGGGTACTCCCGTAGTTGCGCTTGCAAACGATTCAAGATATTTCGATAAGATGGCAGGAAACATTCGCGAGGTTCGCGCAAGAGGCGGTTACGTTACGCTGATATGCACCGACGATTTCCCGCATCCCACCGAATACGGCGACAGCATTTTCGTTCTTCCCAAGACCGAGCCGCTGTTCTCTCCCCTCGTCAGCGTTGCCGCTTGTCAGATACTCTCTTACGAGATCGCTCTGCTTCGCGGTTGCGACGTTGACCACCCCCGCAATCTTGCAAAATCCGTAACTGTTGAATAAAAAAATCGGGAGCGTTAGCTCCCGATTTTTTTATACTATCAAAAATCCGACGTTGGCAAGGCTTTCCGCGCTATCGGGCGCGTCTGCCTCGATGCCGTTGTCCGTAGCTACCCGCACGGGATCGACTCCGTAACGCTTGGAAACAGACCACAGGCTCTCCCCTGCACACGGGTAACAAACGGTTATCCGCGCGGCATGGCGCGGACTTCCGTCGGGTGCGCGGCGCATACTGCCGAAACGCACCTCGGTGATCGCGTCAACGCTGCTCTTTGCCGCAACTGCCGCCGCAACGTAAAGCTCGGCGTCAACCGCAAGCTCCTCGCCGTCGATGCGTCCGCGGCACGCGCCAACGCTCACAACGGCGTGCGGGCAAAGCTCCGCATCGGTCGGAATCTCACCGATATCTGTGCTGTACTTGTACGGTATTTCAAGCTCGTGCGAGGCAAGCTCGCTTCCGTTGTCCGTGATAACGGTACAACGCACCTTGCCCGAAAGCTCCATACGGTTTCCGACGAAATCAAAACTCACGTCGGGGGAGGCTACGCCCCTTACGTCGCATATCTTCATTCCGCCGTCGAGCCTTACGCCGTCCACGCCGATTGAACCGTTTATGCTGACGTTTCCGTTAATACAGCCTATCGGGCGGCGCGTTTGTATACGGCGCGAGGAGGTTTCGGATGCGTTTGAAAGAGCGTACACGTCGCGCAGATAAGTAAACGGGTATTTCGCCTGCGACTCGCCGCACAGCACCACCTCCGCCTCGCACACAAGGTGTCCGTCGGCGACCGTTGCGCCGCACGAGGCAAGCTCACCCCAGCCGCACGCGCCCACAAGCTCCGCGCCGTCGCGCACGTCTTTCAGATACGCCGCCTCACCGCTTACGGGAATCTTTCGGGTAACGGCGTAAGGTCGCTCCCCCTCGCCCTCTCGGCAAAGCAGAATTTTAAGCTGTAATTCGCCGCTACACGCAACGCCCGTGCGCCTTGCCTCGGCGGACGTTATCATTACCTCGCCGCGACAGCAGACGACGCGAAGCTCTTCCGTTTCGCCCACCTCAAAGCTATCGCTCAGCGCAATAGCGTCGCTTCTGCCGCAAAGCGTTTGCATAGCGCTTGCAACTCCCTCAAGGCATCTTACGTCGCTTTCCAAAACGCTCTCGCCACGACACGCGCACTCAAACTCCGCGTTACATCCGACGGCGGCGCGGACTCGCACACGCGAGCGAATATTCACGCGGCGCGGCGCTATGACGCGCACGGCGGGCGTTTCCGCTACCGCGGTAGCGCGGCAGTGGCATTTTTCATTATCGGGTGCTTCGCCCTCAAGGCTCATCGCCGTTTCGTACTCTGCGGGTAGCTCGATGCACCACGCGCCGCCGTCCTCCCCGCCCTCGTATAGCAAGCGATACCGCATATTGCCGCCAAGCTCACAGCCCGACGGGCTTACGTAGCTTTCGGGCGCTGACACGGTTGCATCCACCGATATCACGCGCTTTATCGGTGGCATATAATCGGGTAAGGTGTAGTCGTCCGACATTTCGCAAAGCACGTTTTTTTCCGCAAGCGGCACTTCAAGCTCAAAGCGTGCCGCTGTTATCTCATTCATATCTTTTCCTCCGTAGTGATATTTTACTGTATTTTATTCTAAAGCACGGGGATATATGCAAAAAAACCGCACATACGTCCTACCAACTAAAATAGGACGGAGATTTTTAATTCTCCGTCCCGTTTTCTTGATAAGTACAACACCGTGGATACAAATGCAAATATTAAATTTGTCGATATATCGACAATCCCACGAGGGATTGATATCGATGCGCACCTGCACGATGGCAGGTGCGCTAAGGCGGTTTTTTTGATCAGCTTTCGAGCTGTTTGGCGAGAAAGGCGGCGGCGGTCTGCACAAGCTTCGCTTCAACGCTTCCGTTTTCGGTGCGTATCGCGCCGTCGGCGCAAAGCGCCGCAACGCATCCGAGAACGTCGCCCTCCGATATGATTGGCATCGCGCAGGTGATATAATGCGAGCCGCCGTCAACTATCGGGGAGAACTTCGCCTCGCCCGCTCTGTAAACGTAGATCCCACGGCTCTCGATGACCGCTTCAAGCTCGGCGGAAATATGCTTGTCGGCGTACTCCTTGCGAGGCACGCCCGCGGATGCTATAACCGCGTCGCGGTCACAGATGACCACGGACAGCTCACCCGTTTTGTGGAGAGCCTCGGCGTACTGCGCCGCGAAGGAGTTAAGCTCGCCTATGGGCGAGTACTTTTTGAAAATGACCTCGCCCTCGCGGTCGGTGTAAATTTCAAGTGGGTCGCCCTCGCGGATGCGCATTGTACGGCGAATCTCTTTGGGTATCACCACACGACCGAGATCGTCAATGCGGCGTACGATTCCTGTTGCTTTCATTTATATAAATCTCCTTGTTTTCACAGATTTGTAATGTTAGTATCTGCAAAACAAGGGGATTTATACTGCACAAATTGACATTTAATCGGATATATAATAAAACGAAACCGTGGCATTAAATATCTGCTTGCAAGCTCAACCGCAAGCCGTTTTAAAAACAATATCGCGATAAATCAACAAAACAAAGCTAATTTTTTATTTCATCATCCAAAGACTTAACTTTTTGGTGCTTGATTCTCCACACAACGAATGGGATATAGGTTGCAATAGGTAACAGCGCGCCTATTATACTGAACTTTGATTGAATAAGTATATTGTAGATCCCGTGGTAAACTATTGCGGTCGAGAGCAAGCCGAACGTGCCTACGGCAAAAAGCTTTCTTTTCTTTTTCACAAAGGATATGCCCACTCCGACAAGCAAGGTGCACATACCGTGCATCAATCCCGCACCAAAGGCGCGGATAACGGCGCTTACGATACTAAAGTTAGGATAATTAAGGAGATGAAAAGCATTTTCAAGAACGGCAAATCCGATGCCGACTGCCATTGATGCAGTAAAAAGCTTCTCCTTTTTATCGGATATAACGAGCGCGTAATACAAGATCGGCAACGCCTTCAAAAGCTCTTCGCTTACCGGAGTTACGGTTACCGTGATGCTGTACCTATCCATCGGCAAAACCCGCAAAAGAAAGCCGTTGACCTCCGACGCAAATATCGAAACAAAGATTCCGACAAGCATAAATATTATCGGAAAACGCGCTTTCTTTTCCACAAGTACAGCCATCAGCATGATCGGGATAAAAATAGACACGAACAAGATATAGATCATATCGTCCATTTTTCCACCCCTTTCCTTGCGAAGATCATCGTGCAAATACAAAGCGTAGCAAACGCTATCGCCGCAATAGCCGACGGCACGGGGCGGTCGTAGGCGCCCGACGCAGTTAAACGCAAAAGCTCGGAAAAGCTAAGCAACAACACAAAAACGTTATACGGCTTTATCGCTTTTATAAAACCGAAATCAAGATCGGGAATAATGGCGTGCTTCAAATTAAAATACACGCAGAAAACGGCGGGGATCCAAACGAGAGCATACATGACCTTCGTCGCCGTTGCCACATCCCCCGCTACGGCATTGGGAATATACAAAAGCGCAGCTGCCACGGGCGCTAACAGAGAAACGCGCCTCGCTCGTCGAGTTTTTGGCGATCCGTCATCAACGATCCCATCAAGCTGTGCGTAGCTTGCCGTAAGGATAAAGAGAAAAAAGCCGATACGACCAAGATACGCCGGAGTAAAGCCCTCCGCAACGTCTTTGCCGCTGAGTGTTTGACACAAGTGATAAATACTTCCAAGCGCGTGGCTCGCCATTGCCATAGTAATACTTTGCACGCAAAGCGGCTTCCCTTTTTTAAAAAAATGCTTCAGCCCATAAATCAAAGAAATCAGCGTTGCAATTAAGGGAACAAGCTCCGCGATCCACAGGCATACAAGTTCAACGTATTCGATTTTACCGCACCTCCCATCATACGACGCTGTAGAAATGCTTTATTATATCAAAGACAGGGTTACAAAAGTGTTACAAATCCCACGAAAAAGCAAAAATTAAAAAAGGTGCAGATTTTTCTGCACCTTTTTGTGGGGAATTATTCTTCGTCTTTGTTTTCCGATACAGCGTTTACTGCCACGGGAACTGCTTTTTTCTTATTGTAAGCAATAGTCATGCAGATCGAAACGGCAGAAGCAACGAGTGCGAGGATCGCAACGATCATAGTCAGCGAGCCTTCACCGAAGATGGAGCCTACGCCGCTTGATGCATCGGTGTCAACAAACTGCGCCGCGCCCTTGTTATTAAAGGTTGCGTCGCCGAACTCGCAATCAATGAAGCTCAGACCCGCATTGGAAATATTGAAAAAGAAAGTATCCTTAAGGTTCAGCATAGGCTCGCTGTAGCTAAACTTACAGTTCGTAAACGCGCTAGTAACCCCACCTGCGCAGTTTCCATAAAAAGCAAAGGATCTATTTTTGGAAAAGTCCGAGTCGCTTGCGCTCAATATCGTAGCTTCAGACTCTATCAAATATACCTGATCATTATCGGCAAAGGTGCACTTTTCCATAGTAAGGTGTCCGGCTTTGGAATTGATCACACAAGTATATTTAAGCGTATTATGACTGACGTAGGTTTCTTGTGCATAGCCATTCTCCAAGAAACTTGTATTTTTCATGGTGACTTCACTACCGTTCGAGGCATCAATGATAGAAAAGGCAGCCCAGCGCGTCTCGCCGTCATTCGCACTCGTCAAGCCATTGCCGATAACCTTACAGCCGTCCATCAACAAAGTGCCGTCATCAACGAAAACAGCCGCTCCGTGCGTGCTCCGTTCGAATCCCTGATTATTCTCAAACGTTACGTACGTAAAAGCGGCGCTCGCATCCTCTATATAAACGCCTCCGCCATACACGTCGTCGTGCGATGCGTTATTGGAAACACAGCCGCCATTCATAGTAAGGCTAGCTCCATTATATACCGCAATACCTGCGCCATCGTCGTCATCAACGTTGTTTCCGACAATATTTACGTTGTTGAGAGTCAGCTCTGAGCCGTCCTGCATATGAATTCCGCCTGCTCCGTTACAGCTCCAACCGCCGGTAATCGTGCCAATTTTCACCTCACCCGCATCCTCGTCGGGCTTGATGATCGGATCGCCGCTCTTGCCACCGTTGATGATCACATCGGCGTTATCGTTGATACAGATAACCTCGCCGTCATATTCCCACTTTTTGAGTCCGCGATTGATGGTATGACCGTTAAGGTTGATGGTCATTTTTACGTCGCTGGGGACGTAGATAGTGCTGTACTGAAATCCGTCGCCGCTACTGCTTCCAAACTCACCTTTTTCGTTGGCGTTCCAATCAGCAAGCAGATCGACCGCGATGCGTTCATAGCCATTCTCATCCATATAATCGTGATCCATCGCATAATCGACAGCCTTTTCCCAGCCATCTTCGAAAGACTTGGAGCCGTCGAGAATGATAGGTGAACCGCCCTTTTTAAGCCCATAGATGCGAATAACGTCATCCGTTGAGATGGTCAAGGCTGATGCGCCTATGCAAAGCGCGGTTCCAAAAACGCAAAGGATCATAATGAATGCAACAATTTTTTTCATGTCGTTGTCCTTTCTTATTTTAATTATATTTTATCGTTTCGCACTTATTTTAACATAGCGGGCGTTACAAAGGCGTTACAAACTAAAAAACAAGGGAATCTATACTGCAATATTTACTTTTTTAAGAAGATGTGATATAATAAACGAAGGGGGTGAGATGATGAAGAAATTTGTTGGTTTTGCGACTAACGGTGAATATTCAGTCGGTTGCACGGGACAAACGGTTTATTTATACGACAAAAGCAATAATGATATCGGAAAATTTAAAGATATTATTTACGCCTATGCTCCAATAATTTCTCCCGACGGAAAAATATTCGTCGTTAAATCGACTGTCGGTCGACTTGCGGTCTATTCGCTTGAAACGTTTTCTCTAATCAAAAAATTTCGTTTTTCAAAGGTCGACGGTGCACAGGACGACGGTTTTTGTTTTTCGCCCGACGGACGTTTTTTCATAAATATTGAAAGACATCAAGATAGTTTGCATTCCGCCATATCCATCTATAACACATCCGATTTTTCATTGGTAAATCAACTTCTTATCGGCGAGGATATGGTGCTTAACTGTATCGAATATGACAAAACAACAAGCTCGTATTACGTTTTGGGCTTTGTTCGAGGCTATGACCGTGTTATAGATCACGGCTTTGTAGGTAAATTTGAAAACGGTCAAATTAAGAACGTAACTGCCATTTCTAAAAATGAATATGAATTTTACAGATCATATAAGAGCTTGGAAAAATTCGGATTCACAGAAAAGAAATATGACTGTACGCATATAGATTGTGAGCTTGAAAAGCTCAAGGCAATGAACCATACTCTGGCAAAATTGTATGCATATAAAACAGCCGAGTGAAGCTCGGTTTGCCGTTGGTATGCAAAAACAAAAAACGGAGCGGGTGCTCCGTTTTTTACAGTTTTATTGTAAGTTGCGTGCGGCGAGGGTGGTATAATACTCGACGGAGACGCGAAGCTCGCCCAAGCCTATGCCGAGGGCGATATTCGGCTTATTCGCTCCGTGAAAATCGCTTCCGCCGCTTTTCAAAAGTCCAAATTCTTCGGCAAGGGCGTGAGCCGCCGCCGTCTGCTCGGCGGTGAACGTCGAGTAATCCGTTTCGATAGCCGCAAGTCCGTGCGCTTTTGCTTTCGGAAGGAAAGCACGAAGCTCGTCATAAGTGAGATTCAAAAACGGATGTGCGAGTATCGGCGCGATACCAAAGCTACAGAAATACTCAATAACGGCAAAGGCGTCGGGGCGCGGCGCGGGCTTATAAAAGCCGTGCTTCTCCGAGAGCACACCGTCAAACCCTTCGGCAATGGTAGATATATATCCGCACCTTATAAGCTCCTTGGCGAAATGAACTCGGTTTACCGAGCCTTTCTTTCCTGCGCTGACTATGCGCTCGTAGTTTATATCGTACCCCGCCGCCTTGAGCGCTTTATAAAGCTCAAAGCTCGCTATATCTTTTTTAAGTTGGATATTCTCCAAGTATTCGTTGATCTGTCCGTATTTTTCCTCGGGAACGAAAAGTCCGACCATATGTATCTCTTTTCCTTCGTACCCCACCGACATCTCAACGCCGACTACCGCCTCAACACCGTATTCACTTGCCGCCTGTGCGAATTCCCGCGCGCCGCCTATCGTATTGTGGTCGGTGAGCGCAACGGCGGAAAGTGACAGCGCCTTTGCTTGCTTGATGATCTCGGTCGGCGTACAGCTTCCGTCGGAATACGTGGAATGCGTATGCAGATCGCAACAGCGTGACAGCGTAATATTGCTTGTAATTTTCATCATCTCCGTTTGCTATTTTATGATATTAGTATACAACTAATCGCGTTTTTTGTCAACTGCTATGTAAAAAACGAAAAATGAATGCTTAAATGGAAAAATAATTTCAAAAAGTCCTTGACTTTGGGGGAAATAGGTATTATAATATGTATTGTCGCTTTTTGTGCCGTCTTATTTTTTGGGAGGTTTTGTAATGCTTATTGACCTGTCAGCATTATTGCGTGGCGAAGTCACGGATATAGCCCTTGACTTTGACATAACTCCCAATGAAGCGCCGTACGGCATCGAATTTACCGAGGGTGCGCATCTTACGGGGCGTATCGAGGACACGGGCGGATATATTCGCCTTAGTGCAATTGCCAAGGTTCCTTACCGCGGCGAATGCGCAAGATGCCTTGATCCCGTCACGGGCGTGCTTGAAGTGAATTTTGAACGAACCCTTGTCCCCGAAGGCGTTATGAGTGAAGAACGTCTTGAGGAGGAGGCTGACGAGTATCTCGCCATCAGGCGCGGTATGCTCGACATTGACGAGGCGCTTTGCGAATCCGTATTTCTTGAATTTCCCCAGCGACTTCTCTGCTCACCCGATTGCGGCGGACTTTGCTCCGTTTGCGGTCGAAAGCTTGCCGCCAACGAAACGTGCGATTGCTCCCCGAAGGAGATCGATCCGCGCTGGGCAAAGCTTCGTGAGCTGCTACGGGATGACGAGAGCACGGACGAGGAATAAGACCACAGCGTAAATAATTTTGTTATCAAATGATGTAAATACAGGAGGATTGGTAAAATGGCAGTACCGAAGAGAAAAACATCCAAAGCTCGCAGAGACAAGAGACGCGCAAACTGGAAGCTTGCAGTTCCCGGTCTTGTAAAGTGCCCCAACTGTTCGGCTCTCATTAAGGCTCACCACGTATGCCCCGAGTGCGGCATGTACGACGGCAAGGAAGTAGTCGCTAAGAAGGAAGCATAAGCTTTTCGGATGGAATACCGCACGTCGGCGACGCCGAGGTGCGGTATTCGTTTATTTTTATTTATTAGGAAGTGTTATAATGAAAGAAAGATTTATTCGCTCGGCGGCGGTTATTGCAGTAGCTTGCCTTTGCATCTTCTCCCTCGCATCCTGCAGTCTTACGGACATTTTCGGCAAGGACTACCCCGACACTACGCTTGCAACGCAAGCCTCCGACACAACAACAGCCGCACCCGAGACCACGGTAGCAAGACCCGAAAAGCCGAGCCTTATTGAGCTTGATATGGAAAAATATCTGAGCCTTGATTACAAGGGACTTTCACTCAGCGTAAAGAAGCTCCCTAAAGTCGTAACGGATGATGACGTGAATGCCGAGATCGAGGGATTGATCAAACAACTCGGCAAATACACTCTCATTACCGACCGCGCTCCCGTAGAGGGCGACACGCTTGAGATAAGCTACGTTGGCACGATAAACGGCGAGGAATTTCAGGGCGGAAAATCCGACAAGGCAACCATACTTCTTGACAAAAAGAACAGCGGCTACATCGAAGGCTTTGCCGACGCGCTTTACGGCGCGGCGTGCGGAGACACGGTAACGGCAGAGCTTACTTTCCCCACGGATTATTACGAGCATCTCGCAGGCAAGGCGGTCACGTTTAAGATAACCATCAAGGGAATCTGCAACTTGGAGCTGACCGACGATATCGCCAAGGAAATAAGCAAGGGCGACATAACCACCGCCGCCGATTACAGAACGCACGTAAAGGAATATCTGGAGCTTGAGATAAAGCACGCCACCATCGACGAGGTTTACGAGGAGATGTGGGATCTTTTGATAGAAAGAGCCACCGTCACCGAGCTTTACGCACCGCTTTACGACTTCTACCACGCTGATTTTATAAATTCCATAGTCGAGTATGCCAATTACTACGGCATCAGCTACAACGAATGCCTGAAAACGCTTGGATTTGATGAAACCAAGATAGACGAAATGGCGAAGGAAAGCGCGATCGGGGATATGATAATCTACTACATCGCCGCCAAGGAAGGAATCACCGTTACCGACGAGGATTGCAAGGAATACCTTGAGGACTACGTTGAATACTACAAGGAACAAGGTATGAACTACACCGTCGAGTCGCTTGAAAAGGAGCTTGAGGACTACTACGGCGAGGGCTACGTTTACACGCAGCTTTTGTCGGGAGACGTCATCTTTGCCGTTTTTGACAGCGCAACGCTTGTGGAAAAACCTGCGGAAACCGAATAAAAGAAAACGCTTGGCGCATCGCGCCAAGCGTTTTCTTTTATCTTTACTTATGCAAGCTCTGCAAAGTACTTGATGGTGCGAACCATCTGGCTGGTGTAGGAGTTCTCGTTGTCGTACCAAGAAACTACCTGTACCTGATAGGTGTCGTCATCGATCTTAGCTACCATGGTCTGAGTAGCATCGAAGAGGGAGCCGTATCTCATACCGATAACGTCGGAGGATACGATATCCTCGGTATTGTAACCGAAGGAAGCGGAGGAAGCAGCCTTCATAGCAGCGTTGATGCCCTCCTTGGTAACGTCAGCGCCCTTAACTACTGCAACGAGGATAGTGGTAGAACCGGTGCAGGTAGGAACTCTCTGAGCAGAGCCGATGAGCTTGCCGTTGAGCTCGGGGATAACGAGACCGATTGCCTTAGCAGCGCCGGTGGAGTTAGGAACGATGTTCTGTGCGCCTGCGCGAGCACGTCTGAGGTCGCCCTTTCTGTGAGGACCGTCAAGGATCATTTGGTCACCGGTGTAAGCGTGTACGGTGGTCATGATACCGCTCTGGATAGGAGCGTAATCGTTGAGAGCCTTAGCCATGGGAGCGAGGCAGTTGGTGGTGCAGGATGCAGCGGAAATGATCTGGTCATCAGCGGTAAGGGTGTTCTCGTTTACAGAGTAAACGATGGTCTTAAGATCGTTGCCTGCGGGAGCAGAGATAACGACCTTCTTTGCGCCTGCGTTGATGTGAGCCATGGACTTCTCCTTAGAGGTGTAGAAGCCGGTGCACTCGAGAACAACGTCAACGTCAAGAGCGCCCCAAGGGCAGTTAGCAGCGTCCTTCTCAGCGTAGATCTTGATCTCCTTGCCATCAACAATGATGGAGTCCTCGGTAGCCTCAACGGTGTGAGTGTTCTCACCGATAGCGCCGCAGTAAGCACCCTGAGCGGTGTCGTACTTCAGAAGGTGAGCAAGCATCTTGGGGCTGGTGAGGTCGTTGATAGCAACAACTTCGTAACCCTCTGCGCCAAACATCTGGCGGAATGCGAGACGGCCGATACGGCCAAAACCGTTAATAGCAACTTTTACTGACATTTTTGGAATTCCTCCGTAAATATGATTTTTTTGGTCGGACTTTTTTAAGTCCAATTATTGCCACCATATATTTTATCCTATTTTGATGAAATATACAAGGGGTTTTTGAAAAAAATATTATTTTTATTGAAATTTTCAAATATAAATATGCTTTTTGGGGGCTTATTGTTCATTTTTACCGCAAAAATCGGCGGCGCGTCAGAAAACGATAGCGAAAAAGCCGCCCGATACTCCCAAAACGCTTTGGCTGACGCAGCATACGCCATAGCCATTCGAGGCGCAGTTTAACAAAAAACGAAGGCGCGCGGCGTAGCTTACCCGCCCACACGTCGAGCGCTCCGCCGACTCCAATCGCCGCGCCGACGGATAATTTTTCTTTATTACGCGATATGAAAAGCTCCTGCTTGGGGAAACCCATACCAACGAGCAGAAGGTCGGGAGAGAGGGCGGCGATTTTCCTAACGAGTGCTTCCTCGTCATCAAAAAAACCATCGGACACGCCAAGAACTTGCAGCCCCTTATACCTCTCGCAAAGGGCAAGTGCGGCGCTGTCTGCTATTCCCCGCTCTCCGCCGACGAGGTACACGCTGCCGCCCACGGCGGCAAGGCGCGACATCACCGCCTCGGCGGTGTCGATGCCCGTGACTCTTTCGGGGAGCGGAGTGCCCTGCCTTTTTGCCGCGCCGATAACGCCCGTGCCGTCGGCTAAAACGAGGCTTGCGGAATTTATCACGTCGCGCAAGGAAGCATCGTCATAACAGAAGGTAGAAATAAGGGCGTTGGGGGTAAATACGGTATACGCGGACTCACGTTTTCGCGTGGCGCGAAATATCGCATCCGCCGCCTCGGTCGCCGTGACCGCGTCAAAGCCTATACCGAGCACGTTTATCTTTTTGCTCATATCGCCCTCTCCCTTCCGAATTTTTAATAAGTATATCATATTTTTAAAAAATAGGCAAGTTTTTTGCCTCAAAAGTTACGCTTTATCTTGACACGGGCGATTTGTTGATTTATAATATAATGTGATTTATTATGTTCTGAAAGGACGAAATTTTCATGGCTGACAATAAGAAAATGGTTGATGCTATAACATCAATGGAAACAGACTTTGCCCAGTGGTACACCGACGTTGTAAAGAAGGCAGAGCTTGTAGATTATTCTGGCGTTAAGGGATGTATGATCATCCGTCCCTACGGATACGCCATCTGGGAAAACATCCAGCACATTCTTGACGCGGAGTTCAAGAAGCTCGGACACGAGAACGTGTATATGCCTATGTTCATTCCCGAATCTCTGCTCCAGAAGGAAGCGGATCACGTTGCGGGCTTTGCTCCCGAATGCGCTATCGTGACCATCGGCGGTCAGAACAGACTTTCCGAGCGTCTTATCGTGCGCCCCACGTCCGAAACGCTTTTCTGCGAGCATTACCGCAATATCATCCACTCCTACCGCGACCTTCCCAAGCTCTACAACCAATGGTGTAACGTAGTTCGTTGGGAAAAGACCACCCGTCCCTTCCTTCGCACCTCCGAGTTCCTCTGGCAAGAGGGACACACCATGCACGAGACCGAGGAGGAGGCACGCGAGGAAACTCTGCGTATGCTTGACGTTTACGCTGATTATTACGAAAAACCTCTCGCTATCCCCGTAGTTCGCGGTCGAAAGACCGACAAGGAAAAGTTTGCGGGTGCTGAGGAGACCTATACCGTTGAGCCTATGATGCACAACGGCGTTGCGCTTCAGGGCGGAACTACGCACTACTTCGGCGACGGATTTGCTCGCGCGTTTGACATTACCTACACCGCGCGTGACAACACCGTAAAGCATCCCCACCAGACCTCTTGGGGCGTTTCTACCCGTATGATAGGCGCTATCATTATGGCTCACGGCGACGATAACGGGCTTATCCTCCCCCCCGCCGTTGCGCCCATTCAGGTAGTTATCGTTCCCGTTGCACAGCACAAGGAAGGCGTGCTTGAAGCCGCAAAGGCACTCAAGGACAAGCTCTCCGCGCGCTTCCGCGTAAAGCTTGACGACAGCGACAACTCCGCGGGCTGGAAGTATTCCCAGTATGAGATGAAGGGTGTTCCCCTCCGTCTTGAGATAGGTCCGCGTGATATCGAAAACAATTCCTGCGTGCTCGTTTCCCGCGTAAGCCGCGAAAAGACCTTCGTTTCCCTTGACGGCATCGAGGATTCCGTTGCGGCGGCACTCGAGTCCGTACACAACGAGCTTTACCGCCGTGCATCCGAAAACCTCAAGAACCGCACCTCCAACGCCGTAACGTACGAGGAGCTGCTTGAGATCGCGTCCACGAAGTCGGGCTTCATCCGCGCCATGTGGTGCGGCGACAGCGAGTGCGAGGACAAGATAAAGGAGGACACGGGCGGAGTGAAGTCCCGTTGCATCCC
This sequence comes from Eubacteriales bacterium, assembly GCA_045633005.1. Lineage (GTDB taxonomy): Bacteria > Bacillota > Clostridia > Oscillospirales > CAG-272 > CAG-390. Next base: position 43,159 of record JAZQXT010000080.1, read on the forward strand.
CTTTGACGAGGAGCACCTTTCCGACGTTTGCGTATGCTGCGGAAAACCTGCAAAGCATATGGTCGTTTGGGGACGTCAATATTAAAATCTTCGACGGTTGCGACAGCAAATGTCGCAACCGTTTTTAAAATAATGAAAGGAGGCAGGATATGAAGGAGTTTAATACGACGTTTCTTGAAAAACTGAAAAAAGTAGACCCTTGTTTGCTTATATGCACCACTATCCTGTCTCTTATAAGCATTCTTTTGATGATCGGAGTGAGTGATGCAAGCGAGATAGGCAACAGCACGCGAGTTATCACCATGCAAAGCGCGACAACCGTGGTAGGAATAATCTTTGCTTTTTTCATTTCCACGCTCGACTATCAGGAGATAGTCAACAAGCTGTTTATTCCGTTTTTCATAGCGCAGATAGGACTTCTCGGCATTACGCTTTTGTACGGCACCGCCGAGGGAAGCAACCAAAGCTGGCTATACATAGGCCCTATAGGAATACAGCCGTCAGAGTTCGTCAAGGCGACGTTTATCGTGACGTTTTCAAAGCACATAGATATAGTAAAAAAGAAGATAAACCATCCGCTCTCCATTCTCGGACTTCTTATACACGCGGGGCTCGTTATCGGACTCATACTGCTTTCGGGCGACCTTGGAGTTGCGCTCGTTTACTGCGGACTCGTGCTTATTATGCTGTTTTGCTCTGGGCTAAGCCTTTTTTATCTGCTTGGCGGTTTTGCCTTTGTCTTCGTTTCAATTCCGTACATTTGGCCGCACCTCAACAGTTATCAGCAGGACCGTATAATATTCGGCTTTACACCCGAGGCTGACCCGCAAGGCTACGGCTTTCAGGCACTTCTTGGGCAAAAATGCGTTGCAAACGGCGGATTTTTCGGTCAAGGACTTAACGGCGGTCAGTATTACAAAAATCTTTTCGCTTGTGAAAACGATTTCGCTTTTTCCTCGCTTTGCGAAAAATTCGGAATGCTTGGCGGACTTATCGTCATCGCCACGCTTGCGGTGCTTGTGGTCAGGATATTTATGATAGCAAAATCCGCCCGTAAGGATTCGGGTGCGTTTTTGTGCATCGGCGTTGCCGCTGTCATTACCGTTCAGGCTATAGAAAACCTCGGAATGAGCCTTGCCATGCTCCCCGTCGTCGGTATCACCCTCCCCTTCGTGAGCTACGGCGGCTCGTCGACGCTCGCTATGTATATTATGATAGGAATGGTCCACAGCGTACACGCACACAAGGTCAAATACTTCTTTGAACGGGAAGAAATGTAAATTTAAGAATATAATAACCTCCGCGCAAATATTATTCATTGAGTAATATTTTTGCGGAGGTTTTTTCATGTTTATTTATTCGTTTCGCGCAAGCACGCTTCGTTTTTTTGCCGTGCTTTTGCTTGCCGCCACGGCGCTCGTCGCGCTGATAGTTTTCGTACCCGCCTACGACGTTGCCGCCGAGGCGGGAGTGCAGGTCAATTACGACAACGTAAAGACTAACGAGGACAGAGTGAAGTTTCTCGGTCAGTTCGGTTACACCGTGTCGGGTGAGCCCGTTGAGAGCGTTGAGGTAACGCTGCCGTCGGAATTTGACAGAGTTTTTTCAGGCTACAACGAGCTTCAAAAGGCGCAGGGGCTTGACCTTTCCAAGTACAAAAACAAGGCTGTAATGCGCTACACCTACGAGATAACGAACTATCCGACCGACAGCGGTGCGAAGGTCTGGGCAAACGTTATCGTGTGGCGCGGGCGTGTTATAGGCGGCGACGTTTGCTCGGCTGACCCGTCGGGCTTCATTCACGGCTTTGAGCGTGCTTCGGAGTAATTGCCACGTCCTTCTTTTTGACGCGGAAGAAAACGCTGACAAACGCGCGGGCGTTGAATGGTATTAGCGGATATAGATACGAGCATTCGCCGTTCACCGTGCGATTGGTGGCTATGAGGGCGATTATGAGCACAACGCCGCCGATAAAGCCCCAAAGACCGAACAGAGCTACGCCGATAAGCAAAAGTATACGCATAAACTTGAAGGCGTAGCCAAGCTCGTATGAGCGTTGCGAGAAATTTGCGATAGCGACGAACGCCATAAGGATTATCACCTCGGGGATGAGCCAGCCCACGCCGACGGCGAAATCACCGAGGATGAGTCCGCCTACCACGGATAGCGAGTTTGATAGCATATCGGGGGTATTCATTGACGCCATTTTGAGTCCGTCGACCACGAACTCCACGATAAGAAGCTGAGCGAGAACGGGAAGCCTTCCCGTTTCGCTCGGCAATACGAAGGCGAACCAATCGGGAACGAGCGTGGGATTTGCGTAACACAGATACCACACGGGAACAGCAAAAAGCGTGAGCGCGAATATAAGATACCGTACTATTCTTATATAAGTTCCCGTGAGCGGCGGCGAATAGAAATCGTTGCTCTCCTGCATAAAATCGAAGATCGACGTAGGAAGTATCATCGCCTCGGGTGAATTATCCATCAATATCAGCACGCTTCCTTCGAAAAGCTGTGCCGCCGCCACGTCGGGACGTTCGGTGGTTCTTATTTTTGGGAATGGGTTATACCACCTTGTCCTGATAAGGCATTCTGCGAGAGATTGATGCCCCATCGTAAGGCTTTCGGTCTTTATTTCCTTTAGCCTTTCGGAAACGCGCTTAACGTACTGCGCGTCGGCGCGGTCAGCCATAAAGCACAGTACCACGTCGGTCTTTGAGCTTTTGCCTACGGTAAAATAGCTCATAGTCAGCGCCGTGTTTCTGACTCGGCGGCGGATAAGCGCGGTGTTGGAAATAAGCGTTTCCACAAAGCCGTCGCGCGGCCCGCGCATTACTCTGTCATTTTGCGGCTCGGTGGTCTCACGCGCGGGATATGACCTTGAATCTATAAGGATGCCGTACTCGCCAAAGCGGCTTCCTATCATCAGCGTCGCGCCCGAAAGCACCATTTGTATCATCGTATCAAGCGAATCCGTAAGCTCGCTCTCGACGTATACCACACGCTTGCAAAGGAAGTCGTTTGCGCACGCAAAGCCCTGCAAATGCTTGTCTCCGAGATCCTTAAGACTTGTAAAGGACAGCATAAGCTTTTGCATAACGCCGTCCTTAACGAAGCCGTCAATATAATAAAACGTTACCTCGTCGCTGCCTACCTGCAGCGGCTTTTTTATTATGTCAAAGCTTTCACGAACACGCAAAAGCCTATCAAGCGTTGATACGTTTTCGCTGTATGAGGATGAAAGATGAGGCATTGTGTCCTCCCGTTTGATTTTTTAATATTCTTCCCTTTTGGGTGAAAAATATTCTCCGTTTTCCTTTACAGTCGGCTTTTTTTGTGATATAATTATACTGTATGAAATTTTGGAAGATCGGTTGATATGGAAAAAATTATTTTTGAGAAGGTCACCTCCACTACCGAGGAGACCGAGGAATGCGGAGCGCATCTCGCCTCACTCATCAGCGAGGACTCCTCCCTTCCGCAATTCGTTTCGCTCGTTGGGGATCTCGGCACGGGAAAGACTGCGTTTACGCGCGGCTTTGCCTCACTTGCCGCCGCAGGTGCGGCTGTGCGTTCTCCTACGTACACGCTTGTAAACGAATACCGCGGAAACGGCCGCCCCGTATTTCATTTTGACGTTTATAGAATAAACGATGAGGACGACCTTTACTCTATCGGCTTTTACGATTATCTTGACGAGGGCATATGCCTCGTTGAGTGGTGCGACCTCATTCCCTACGCTCTGCCCGACCGCTATATCTCGGTAACGCTCGAAAAGCTTCCCGATGACGTATCGCTTCGCAGAGTGCGGATATCACTTGTTACGAAAGGAGAATAGCCGTGAAGATATTTGCTTGCGACAGCACGGCGCATACCGCCTCCGTGGCTATATGCGACGATGAAAAGCTCATTGGGCTTTACACGCAAAACGGCGGAAACACGCACAGCGAAACACTCCTGCCGCTTGCCGAGACTATGTTCAAGGCACTTAAAATGAGCGTTGATGACATTGATATATTCTCCTGCTCTGCGGGCCCAGGCTCGTTTACGGGAGTTCGCATCGGCGCGGCGACGGTAAAGGGACTTGCTTTCGGCAGAGGAAAGCCGTGCATTGGAGTTTCCACGCTTGAAGCTCTTGCGCTGAATCTCGTGTCCGACGAGGAAAGAATAATCTGTCCCGTTATGGATGCGCGACGAGGTCAGCTGTATACGGCTACTTTTCTATCCAAAAACGGCGAGCTTGAAAGGATCACTCCCGACCGCGCGATAGCGTACTCGGAGTTCGAGGCAGAAACTCTCGCGTATAATAAAGAAGGAAAAAAGATATATCTTTGCGGCGACGGCTACGAGCTTGTCAAGGGACTTCTCCCCGCCGATGCCGCGCACAACACGTCCGAAATGCTGAGATATCAATCGGCATACTCGGTCGCCCAAGTGGCGCTCACGCTGTTCCGTCAGGGTGTAAGAACTACGGACGGCGAGCTTCGCCCCACTTATTTACGTCTACCGCAGGCAGAGCGTGACCGCCTTGCCGCTCAAAATAAAAATTGAAAGGTTTAATTCACATGAACAACAAGAAACTCGTTATCGGCTCTGACCACGCAGGATTTGAATATAAGGCAAAGCTTATTGATTACCTTACCGCCAAGGGCTATGAAATGATAGACGCGGGAACTTATTCCGCCGACAGCTGTGACTACCCCGTACCCGTACACGCGCTGTGCAAGGTCATCCAGAGCGGCGAATGCGCCGAGGGTATCCTCATTTGCGGCACGGGAATCGGCGTTTCCATGGCGGCTAACAAGCACCACGGCATACGCGCCGCAGTTTGCTCCGACAAATACTCCACCGAAATGACAAGACTCCACAACGATGCAAACGTGCTTTGCATGGGCGCAAGAGTCATCGACTTCGACCTCGTTTGCGAGCTTACCGACATCTTCCTTTCCACCGACGCGCTCACCGAGGAGCGTCACCTGCGCCGTCAGCAGATGATAAGCGACCTTGAGGACGGCACGTTCGAGGAAAAGTATGAGTAAGCTATACGCTATAGCCGATACGCTTCGCGCTATTGCGGGAGTCGCAAAAAACCGAAGGACCGCCGCCATTATCGTTGCGGCCGGCTCGTCGGCGCGAATGGGCAAGCCCAAGCAATTCATTCCGCTTTGCGGCATCCCCGCCGTCGTGCGCACGCTTAAGGCGTATCAAGCCTCGTCTCTTATCACCTCCATCGTGGTAGTGGCAAGGGAATGCGATATCGAAAGATACGAAAAATACAAAAAAGCATACTCTATAACCAAGCTTTGCGCCATCGTAAAGGGTGGCTCGACAAGGCAGGAGTCCGTGCTTCGCGGCGTTGAAGCCGTGCCGAAAAAGACCGCCTACGTTGCTATTGCGGACGGCGCAAGACCGCTGACTACTACCGAAACGATAGACCAAGTTTGCCTTGCGGCGTACCGCTTTGATGCGGCAACTGCGGCTTTCCCCGCGTACGACACTATAAAAACCGCCGACAAAAAGGGCTTTATCACCTCTACCGTTGAGCGTTCTACGGTATGGCACGCCGCCACGCCGCAGGTATTCAGCCTTGCGCTGTACCGCGCCGCCGCATATTCGGCAAAGGACGAGGGCTTCGTCGCGACCGACGACAACTCGCTCGTTGAGCACATCGGACACAGGATAAAGCTCGTCGATTGCGGCAGAGAGAACATTAAGCTGACGGAGCGCCACGACGTAACGATGTGCGAGGCTATCATCAAGCAAAGGGAGGCTGACAAATGAGAATAGGTCACGGATACGACGTCCACCGCCTCGTTGAAGGCAGAGAGCTGATACTTGGCGGCGTGAAGATAGATTATCACCTTGGGCTTCTCGGTCATTCCGATGCCGACGTGCTTGTCCACGCGATAATGGACGCGCTTCTCGGCGCGGCGGCGCTTGGAGATATCGGAAAGCACTTTCCCGACAGCGACGCGGCGTTTTGCGGCGCAGACAGCCTTGCTCTTGCACGTCAGGTAGCCGCAATGCTGCGAGTGCGCTCTTACAAAACAGTAAACGTTGACGCGACCGTTATTGCACAGCGTCCGAAGCTTGCCCCACACATAGACGAAATGAGGCGAAATATCGCCGCGGCGCTCGGCGTTGAGCTTTCCGCGATAAATATAAAGGCGACGACCGAGGAAGGTCTCGGGTTTACGGGAAACGGCGCGGGCATTGCCGCGCACGCGGTCTGCCTTATTGATTGACCAAGCAGAGCCGCCGCAAGCGGCGGCCCTAAGCGTAAAACGTGCAACACGCATCTCTCGCACTTCCCGTGCTTTTTGACTTCCCTTGTTGCCATCTTACGCATACCTTCTATACAGAATATGGCGAAACGGTCTTTTTTGACCGCGCCTGAAAGGATAACTTTTATGATCTACATAGCTCCCTCCCTGCTCGCCGCAGATTTTACAAGACTCGGCGAGGACACCGCGCGAGTTGAAGCCGCGGGCGCTGATTTTCTGCATCTTGACGTTATGGACGGCGTTTTCGTTCCGAATATCTCATTCGGTCCTGCCGTCATTGGTGCGCTTCGTCCGCAATCCAAGCTCGTTTTTGACGTTCACCTTATGATAACCGCCCCCGAACGTTACGTTGACCGCTTTATCAAGGCGGGCGCGGATATGATATCCTTCCACCTTGAAGCGTGCGAGGACCCCGCCGCCCTTATAAAGACCATAAAAGCGGCAGGCGTTAAGGCGGCAGTTGCCATCTCGCCCGACACGCCCGCAGAGGCTATCATTCCCTACCTTGCCGACGTGGATATGGCGCTTATTATGACCGTATACCCAGGCTTTGGCGGACAGAAATTTATGGCGGATATGCTCCCGAAGATCAGGGCGGTAAGAGAGTACGTAGATAAGAATTCGCTCGACTGCCTTATCCAAGTTGACGGCGGCATTGACGTTGCCACCGCTCCCCTTGTCAGCGCCGCGGGTGCAAACGTGCTTGTCGCAGGCTCTGCCGTATTCCACGCGGAGGATGCAAAGAAAAAGATCGCAGACATAAGAAGTGCGGCGGCAAATAATCAATAATTTTTCGACTTTTTTCAAAAAAAGTATTGACAGACGCATTTTTTTGTAGTAAAATCTATAACAACAAATTGAATAGCGGTTATAAAGGCTATGACGAAGACGGTCAGGCGATGCTTGTGCACAGAGAGCCGATGGTTGGTGTAAATCGGTAACGGCGCGTTAAGTACCCATCACTTCCGAGCCGAAGATTCGAAGCTTGAGAGTCTTCCGTTTGCGCTACGTCATTGCGCAGGGCTTGTTTGAGTCCGTTAAGTGGCATCGAAAGATGCAATTTGAGTGGTACCGCGGGAAAATGCTTTTTATCCCGTCTCAAAGAAATTCTTTGAGACGGTTTTTTTATTGAAAGGAGATACTCAAAATGATGAACAAAGAGATCCGCGACGTTGCTTCACGCGTAAGAATGTTGCGCGAGATCGCAGGAATGAGCGAGGCTGAAGCCGCCGCAAACACCGAGGTTTCCATTGAGGAATACCGTGCGCTTGAAAGAGGCGAGCGCGACTTCGCTTTCACGTTTATTTATAAAGCCGCCGCTACCTTCGGCGTTGAGATGAGGGATATCCTTGAGGGAACGAGCCCCAATCTTTCGCTCTACACCGTCACTCGCCACGGCGAGGGCGTGCCGATCGCGCGTAACACGGGTTTTGCATACAACAACCTTGCCCCCTCGTTCAAGAACAAGATCGCCGAGCCCTTCCGCGTTCTTATTCCCTGCGGTGACGACGACGTTCCCTCCTACAACCGCCACAAGGGTCAGGAGATAGACATCGTTATCAGCGGTACTCTTGAAATTCGTATAAACGAGCGCATAGAGCTTCTCGGCCCAGGTGACACCATTTACTACAACAGCTCCGCTCCCCACGCGCTTCGCGCTCTCGGCGGTGATTGCGAGATATACGCAATCGTACTCAAATCCACCGAGGACGAGGACGAGGCTGAATTCGTACACGGAAATCCCCGTCTTGCAAACGCCGCCGCAAAGGGTGAGCGCACGGTGGCTGACGATTTCATTACCACCACGCTTGACGAAAAGGGCGTGCTTTCCTCCATCAGCTTTACTAACGAGGACAAGTTCAATTTCGCATACGACGTAGTGGACAAGATAGCCGAAAAGACACCCGACAAGCGCGCTATGCTTTGGGTTTCCTCCGACAAGCGTGAGCATACGTTCACCTTTGGCGATATGGCTAAATACTCCAATATGACGGCAAACTACTTCCTCTCCCTCGGCATTAAGAAGGGCGACACGGTAATGCTCGTTCTTAAGCGTCACTATCAGTTCTGGTTTGCAATGCTTGCGCTCCACAAGATAGGCGCGGTGGCAATTCCCGCTACCAACCAGCTTGTTGAGCACGATTTCTCCTATCGCTACAAGGCGGCGGGTGTCAAGGCTATCGTCTGCACCGCAGACGGCGAGACGCACCTGCACGCAGAGCGCGCCGCCGCTGAATTCCCCGACATCGTAAAGATACTCGTCGGTGCAAAGCGCGACGGCTGGTACGACTACAACAGCGAGATGATGCTGTGCTCCGATTCTTTCCCGAGAACCGAGGACACTCCCTGCGGCGACGACACTATGCTTATGCTCTTTACGTCGGGAACTACGGGATACCCCCGCGTTGCGGCGCACTCCTACAAGTACGCGCTCGGTCACTACATAACCGCGCGTTATTGGCACAACGTACGTCCTAACGGACTTCACTTCACCATTTCCGACACGGGCTGGGGCAAGGCTCTTTGGGGTAAGCTCTACGGTCAGTGGCTTTGCGAAGCGGCTGTGTTCACTTATGATTTTGACCGCTTCACGCCCGAAGATATTCTCCCCATGTTTGCTAAATACGGCATAACCACCTTCTGCGCTCCCCCGACGATGTACCGTTTCTTCATTCGTGAGGATCTGTCAAAGTACGACCTTTCCTCCATCGAATACGCTACGACTGCGGGCGAGGCTCTCAACCCTGAGGTCTACAACCGCTTCTACGCAGAGACGGGACTTAAGATAATGGAGGGCTTCGGTCAGACCGAGACCACGCTCAGCATAGGAAACCTCGTGGGAAGCGAGCCGAAGATCGGCTCGATGGGTCGCCCTTCTCCCCTTTACAACGTCAAGCTTCTTGATGCCGACGGCAACGAGTGCGACGCGGGCGAGACGGGAGAGATCTGTATCGACCTTTCGGCAGGAAATCCCTGCGGACTTTTCAAGGGATACTATCTCGACGAGGAGCACACCTCGGAGGTAATTTACGACGGATATTATCACACGGGCGACACCGCAACCGTTGACGAGGACGGATATTTCTGGTACGTCGGACGTATCGACGACGTTATCAAGTCCTCGGGCTACCGCATAGGTCCGTTTGAGATAGAAAGCGTTATTATGGAGCTTCCTTACGTGCTTGAATGCGCTATCACTCCCGTTCCCGACGAGATACGCGGTCAGATAGTTAAGGCGACCGTGGTTCTTACCAAGGGCACGAAGGCAAGTGACACGCTGAAAAAGGAGATCCAGACCTATGTAAAGACGCGCACCGCTCCCTACAAATACCCCCGTATCGTGGAATTTGTAGACGAGCTTCCCAAGACCATAAGCGGCAAGGTTCGCCGCGTTGCCATCCGCAAAAAGGACAGCGGAGAGGCGTAAATAAAAAGTGTGTGAGTCAAATGCTAAAAGCATTTGACTCACACACAATGAATTGCCCTGCGGGCGTGAATTGGCTTACGCCATGAATTGCACCTGCGGTGCATGAATTGCCTTCGGCATTGTGAGAAAGGGCAATTCAAATCATGAAATCGTAAGATTTCAAATCATGAAGCCGTAAGGCTTCAATTCATGACGGCTTGCCGTCAATTCATTATACCAAAGCAACAAAAAACCAAGATCAATCATTTGATTTGACCTTGGTTTTTTGTTATGGTTGTACATTATTAAAACACTATAGTGAGATTTATGATCTCGCCGTTTCTGTAAACGGAAAATACTGCGCTTTCGCCGACCTTGTGCTTATAAAGCTCCGTGCGAAGCTCGTCGGCGGTGGTTACTACTACGCCGTCAACGGAGATAATTATATCCTCAAGAAGCAATATGCCGTGAGAGCTGTAGCCCTCCTCTGCCGCCTTGCTTACGATAACGCCCGTTGCGCCCGCTATCTTTACCGTCGTTCCGTCGATGGTGTAACGTCCGCCCTCCACTACCGAGCCGCAGGTAATGCCAAGCTTTACTCCCTCGGCGGCGATGCTTCCGCCGCTTGACTCCTTGCCCTCGATAATTCCGCGCAGTATATCAAGCGCGCCGTTGATGGGAAGCGCGAAGGATATCCCCTCGTACTTGCCTGCAAGCTTCAAGGTATTAACGCCGATGACCTTACCGTACATATCAATAAGCGGCCCACCGGAGTTACCCGGATTAAGCGTTGTATCGGTCTGAATATACGTCGTAGTCTTGACGAGCATTCCCGATTCATCATACGTCTTGACGTTTCTGTTGATTCCCGAAACTATACCCTGCGTAAGAGAACCTGCGTACTCTATATTGGCGGGATTGCCTATCGCGCAAACGTCCTCGCCGACCACGAGAGCGTCGGAATTGCCGAACTCGACGGGTACAAGGTCACTTCTCTGCTCTATTTTTAATACCGCAAGGTCTGCAAGCGCATCCTTACCGACTATCTCTGCCTTTACGGTTATTCCGTTTATAAATATTATATTTACCGACGAGGCGTTTTCGACAACGTGGTAATTCGTTGCTATATGCCCCTCGCTATCCATAACGAAGCCCGTTCCGATGGACGTGCCGCCCGCAAGTCTTGACTCAACGCTGACTACCGACGGGCTGACCTTATCGTATATTTCGGGAAGTGTGAGATATCCGCTCTCGCTATCGTATTCGCGCACATATATAACCTTTTCAAGATATTTTCCGTCGCCGAAAACGAAATATCCGTTGCGATACCCCAAAAGCAGAATGAACGAGAGCGCCGCAAAGCTAAGTGTAAAAAGTGCCGTCATCACTATTGCGTATACGTACGAGGCACTTATACCCTTGCGCTCTTTTTCCTTTGGAGTCTCCGCCTCGACGGGCTCGGCGGAATCCGCGCTATCGGCGTCACTCTCAGGCTCGGTACTCTCCTCTGTCAGCTCTTCGGTCGGTGCATCCTGCGGCTCGCCGCATTCTTCCTCGGAAACGTCCGAGACGATTTTATTTTCTTCCATAGCTTATTCCCTTTTATTGTGATATTTTATTTCCGCACGGGCGGCAGAGTGAAGGTAAATTCGCAGAACTCCCCAGGCTCACTTCTGAGGCTGATATCCTCGTTATGAGCGTTGATTATAGTCTTTGAGATAAACATTCCGAGTCCTACGCCGCTTTTATCCTTTCCGCGGCTCTTGTCGCTCTTGTAGAATCGCTCAAAGATATACGGCTGGTCGGCGTAAGGAATTCCCTCTCCCTCGTTATATACGCTTACTGCTATCTTTTTATCCTTGTTTTTTATCGACAAACGCAAAAGTCCGCGTTCACGCGAGAATTTTACGGCGTTATCACAGATATTGTAAAGTATCTGATATATCGCATCGTGGTCGCCGTTTACAAGGATATTATCCCCGTCGGCATCAAATTCCACGTCGAGCCCCTTTGCTTCTATCTTTTGCTCAAACGAAATTATTATCTGACGAGCCATCTCGCAGATATCAAAGGGCTTCATTACGAATTTGCGGTCTCCCGCCTGTATTCTTGAAATATCAAGCAGAGTGGCAACGAGCCTTGAAAGCCTTTGCACCTCGTCTCTTATGACGCGCAGATAATGCTCGTGCTTTTCGGGCGGTATCGCGCCGTCAAGAATGCAGTCGATAAAGCCCGATATCGTGGTCATCGGCGTGCGCATATCGTGCGAAACGCTTGACATAAAGTTATTTCACATCTCGTCAAGGGATGCAAGCGAGGACGCCATGTTGTTAAATGCTATAGCAAGCTCTGCAACCTCGTCCTTACCGACGACGGGAACTCGCACGTCGAAATCCCCCGCCGCAAAGCTCTTTGCCGCCTGCCGCATTTCCTTAAGCGGCGCGCTTATGCGGTCGCTTATAAAATAAATCGCGATAAGCGCCGCAAGCATTACCCAAAGACTGCAAAGCACTACGGTCTTGATAAGGACCTCCATAAAATCGTTCAGTGAGCTTTCGGACGAGCATACGAAAACCATACCGCAAACGTAGCTGTTGCGCATATATATCGGCATTGCGTTTATGATGTGCGGCGTATCAAAGATGCCCTCAAGGCTGTCAAGCCTTGACAGCTCAACTCCGTTATTGACCTCGTTCATCACAGTGGGGGAAATATTACCCTCGGAGCATACGTCATCCTTTTCCGAAACGCTTGAGAGTATTATCTCTCCGCGCCTATTGGCGATAAGCACCGAAATATCCTCGCCGCCCGTTTTTCTGACCACCTCAAGCAATGCCGCAAGGTCACCCGAATTATGGCGCACGAAATACTCGAAATCGCGCATATCCTCGTCACGTTCAAGCTTATCTTCAAAAAAATTAGCAACGGAGCTTGCCGCCGTACCGACGGTGTCGAACTTTGCTTGAACCGAATAGTTGCCGACCATAGAGCCTACTATGGCTACAAGGAGAGTAAGGCTTATGGTTATTATAACAACAAAGGTTACGATGTATTTTACGTAAAGACTTCTGAACATTCGCCCTTCCCTCCTTCAAAAATTTAAGGATGTCGCAAATGCGCAAAAATGCATTTGCAACATCCTGCATAGTCTACTTGATTCAGTTGCCTGAAACCTCAAATTTATAGCCTACGCCCCAAACCGTTTTGAGCATCCATTTATCCGAAACGCCCTCAAGCTTTTCGCGCAGACGCTTTACGTGTACGTCAACGGTACGGGAGTCACCAAGATAGTCAAAGCCCCAGACCTTATCAAGAAGCTGGTCGCGGGTGAACACACGATTGTAGTTAGATGCCAAGAAGTAAAGCAATTCAAGCTCCTTCGGGGGAATATCAACGCTCTTATCGTTGAGCTTAAGCTCATACTTCTGCTTGCTTATCTCTATGTTTTCAAACTTGATTACCTCGCCGCTACCGGGCTCTTCGTGCGAATTGCATCTGCGCAGAACTGCCTTGATGCGTGCAAAAAGCTCATTCATATCAAAGGGCTTGACTACAAAATCATCAGCGCCAAGCTCAAGGCAGACGACCTTGTCCACGACCTCGCCCTTAGCGGTGATCATAATGATGGGCTTGTTTGAAAACTTTCTTATCTCGGAGCATACGTCCTTGCCGCTCTTGCCGGGGAGCATAATGTCAAGCAAAACGAGATCGGGATCGTATTTTTTGAAGGTGTCGATCGCCTCGTAGCCGTCGTTTGCGGTGCGCACGTCATATCCCTCGTTAGTAAGGTATTTATTCAAAATGTCGCAAATGTTGACGTCATCGTCAACAACAAGTATTTTCGTATACATTTCATCCTCCTAAAGCATTTTATTTCTGTTAACATCGTTCAAATGATGATATTTTCCCATTCTTTTACTTATTATAACACACTTTTCCTTTTTTGCAAAGGGTTTTTTGAAATATTTGTTCATATTTTTGTTTCTCTCTTGCTTTTTTTCGAATTTAGGTATATAATAAAGCGATTATATTTATTATGGAGTTAAAAATGAAACTTGGTATCGTTGGTTTGCCTAACGTTGGCAAAAGCACACTTTTCAATGCTTTAACAGGCGCGGGAGCTGATTCCGCAAACTACCCCTTCTGCACTATCGAGCCGAACGTGGGAGTGGTAGCAGTACCCGACCCCAGACTTGATGCTCTTGCAGAAATGTATTCGCCCGAAAAATACACGCCCGCTACGGTTGAATTCTTTGACATTGCGGGACTCGTCAAGGGTGCGGCGCAGGGTGAAGGACTTGGAAACAAATTCCTTTCCCACATACGCGAGTGCGACGCTATACTGCACGTTGTACGTTGCTTCGAGAACGGAAACATCATTCACGTTGACGGAAACGTAAACTCCGTGCGCGACGTTGAGACCATAAACATAGAGCTTATCCTCTCCGACATTGAAATCGTCGACCGCCGCATCGACCGCACGCAGAAGGCGATGAAGTCTGACAAGACGCTTGGCGCAGAGCTTGCTTTCCTTGAAAAGCTCAAGGCGCATCTTGAGGAGGGGGCTTGCGCTCGCGCAATGGAGACGACCGACGACGAGGCGGCTATCCTTGCCGATATGCCCCTGCTTACCGCAAAGCCCGTAATTTACGTTGCAAACGTGGGCGAGGACGAGGCAGGCTCGGAGCCGCAGGGAAACGCGCAGTACGACGGACTTAAGGCTTTTGCCGAGAGCGAGCATTCGGGAATTATCGCTATCTGCGCAGGACTTGAGGCTGAAATTGCAGAGCTTGACGCAGAGGAAAAGGCTGTATTCCTTGAGGACCTCGGTATTGCCGAGTCAGGTCTTGACAGACTTATCCGCGCAAGCTATGAGCTTCTCGGTCTTATAAGCTTTTTGACCGCAGGCCCGAAGGAAGTCCGCGCGTGGACGATAAAGAGGGGCACGAAGGCACCCGGAGCCGCAGGAAAGATACACAGCGATTTTGAGCGCGGCTTCATTCGCGCCGAGATAGTGGCTTTTGACGACCTTATGAAGCACGGAAGTATGACCGCAGCTAAGGAAGCGGGACTTGTCAGAAGCGAGGGCAAGGAATACGTTATGAAGGACGGCGACGTCACCCTCTTCCGCTTTAACGTATAATTATATAAAGAAAAACCGTTGCGGTGCAACGGTTTTTCTTTATTAATAAATCTTGATATTTCCTTCGTTGACGGTAACGGTGATGGAATTAAGCTCCTCCTTGGGGGATTCCTCCTCGGTCTCCGCGCCCGTCGTTTCGTCACCGGCGTTGTTGTCGGGAGAGTCACCGTTGTGGTCATCACCGCCCGGGAGCGGGGGCACTATCGGTTCGGGAAGCTCGATCACGTTTATCTCGGAGAAATACGAGTTGTACTCCGTATCCCAAACGCGCAACGCGCCGTTGGGGGCAGACAGCTCAACGTTAAAGCCAGCAAAATCTGCCTCTACCCTGTCATACTCGAACGATCCGCTTGCTATATTGGCAAAGAGCTTGTGCGAAAAGCTGGAGTCCTTCATGGTAGCGTATGCGCTGACGGCGTTTATCTCAAAGGAACGAGCCTTGACGTTTTTAAGCTCCATTGACGACTCCTTGGTGGATTCAAGCGCGACGTTGGAGTCGGTGGTAACGTTTTCAAGGGTAAGGATGCCCGTCGCCGTTGTGATCTTGTAGTCGCAACCGAGAGAAAGGTCCTTAACGGTGATATTTCCGCTTTGAGTGGTTATATCAAACTTGATGATATCAGCCTCATTTTTGAGATAGAGGTTAACGGACCTCTGCTTATCGCGGTATTTATAATGATGCAGATAATCACGGAAGCCGTTAAAATATATCTTGAAATTATCAAGGTCAATAAAGCTTGTGATTCCGCTGTTCTCATATATCTGCATAGTGGATTTACTAAGGGAGTAAACGTACGTGCCGTCGGTAAAGTTTACAAGCTCTACCTTCTCCTCCTCTGCCCCACCGTAAACGTTAACGTTAACGTCGGTGAAATTGAGAACTATCTTTTTTAGCTCCTCTGACTCAAAGGTCTCGGTCGTAGAAAAATTGTTTTCCGCATCTCCCGTCTGCGCAAAGATAGAGATGCCCATATCCGTAGCCATACTGTTTCCCGTTATGCAAAGGAGCACTCCGAGACAAATAATAAGAACGGCAACTATAAGAAATATTACTGACGTCGGCTTCATAATTTCTCGCATACTCCTTTCACAGTTATATAAGCATCACGGCCCTTGCTGAACGCAAACTTGAAAAGTCTTGCAAGCTGCTTCATTGCAAAGGGAACGAGGCGCATGGCGAAATTGTAAACAAGAACGCCTATGAGCAGCACAGAGCCGCTGACGATAACGCCAAGACCGATCTCAAAAAGTCCTATCGGCGTTTGTCCCGCTACGAGCTGTATGACTCCGTAAACTATTCCGATCAGCGAAATACAGCATCCCGCCGCAACGAACACGATAAGCCCCGCGATGCTGAAGATCAGCATAAGAGCAAGTGCTACCCAGAAAAAGATGTAAAGCCCAACCGTAATAAGTGCAAGCGCGAGGACGAAGGGCGCGGCAATACAAGCGAGAACGATAAAGAGCGTTTTGTTGTTGCGAAGCTTTTGGAGATCCTCCTCGCTAAGCTCTCTGCGCTGTTCCTCTCTCTGTTCCTTTTGCTCCTCAACGTACTCCTTGCGATTATGCTTGTGCATAAGCTTTTTATCCCGTTCGTTCCTTGCGGGACGGTAGGGGCGCACGTCGTCAATGCTATCGTCGGGGGCGTCGTTCTGAACGTCCTCGGGCGCCATTATTCTGACAAAATGAGGATCAAGGTCCTCGTCTCCCGCTTGTGCGACAGACGACGGTTGCGGCTCAGACTCAACTTCGGCTTCGGGGTCGCCGACTGCTTGTTCTTCCTTGGGTTCTTCACCGATGTACTTAAGTGACGCGTTGATCTCGTCCTCCACCGAGGGCGCTTCTTCAACGGAGATAGCAGACTCTACGGTTTCCGTTTCTTCAGACATAATAACGTCGGACACGCCGAGCGCCTTAACTATGCCGTCAGCCATTTCGGCAGGATCCGCCTCTACGTCTTCCATTCCCGTCTGCTTGATGTAGTTGCCGATGCGTTCAAGCTGCGCCTTGATCGAATCCTCGTCAAGACCGCGAGCGCATAGCTGCTCCTCGAGCTGTTTCAAAAATTCCTTTTTTTCCATTTTGACTCCAAAATGATTTTTTATTAATTAAATCGTATCGAGATTTTTTCAAAAAAGCTATACAAATCGATGCGATTTATGCTATAATATATACATTACTTGGATTTTTTGCTCCAAAAGGCGAAAAATCACAAAAATAATATAATTCACACTATATTATAACAGATTTAAAGAGAGAATGCAAGATGAGAATGAGAAAAAAAAAGCATTCGGGCGAAAGAATCGAAGCCTGCGCCCGTTTTCTTATCAAAGAACCCCTTTCCTGCTTTGAAAATTTGAGCGAGCCCTTTGGCGTGAGCCGCCCCACTCTGCTTGAGATCGGCTGTGGCAAGGGAGATTTTGCGCGTCAGCTTAGTGCAAAATTCACCGACCACAACATAATCGCCATCGAAAGAGTGCCCGACGTTGCCATGACCGCGCTCGAAAAGGCGGCGGCAAGCGAGGACGAGCGCCCCGATAACCTGCGCTTTATTATCGGTCACGCGCAATATCTTTCCGATTGGTTTGCGCCGAACAGCTTTGAGCGCATCTACGTAAACTTCTGCGACCCTTGGCCCAAGACGGGCTATCACAAGCGCAGACTCACCGCGCCCTCTTTCCTTCGCGTTTACCGCTCGTTGCTCGTCAGCGGCGGCGAGCTTCACTTCAAGACGGACAACCAGCCGCTCTTTGATTGGTCGCTTGAGCAATTTGAAGCCGAGGGACTTGAGATAGTTTTCGTAACGCGCGACCTTCATTCAAGTGAAAAAGCATCAGAAAACCTTATAACCGAGTACGAGCATCATTTCTCTTCTATGGGAATGAATATTTACTCGGCTCACGTCCGCTTCCCAAAAAAAGACGGCGAGAATGAATAATACCGTAAGAATCGAGCCTGACGGCATTCTTGTTATCAACAAGCCGTCGGGTATGACCTCGCACGACGTTGTAAACCGCGTACGCCGTCTTTTCGGCACGCGTGCCGTTGGACACACGGGCACGCTTGACCCGATGGCTACGGGCGTTCTCGTGCTTCTGCTTGGCAGAGCCGCCAAGGCGTGCGAGTATGCCGTGGCGGGCAAAAAACGCTACACCGCGCGGCTCAGGCTCGGAATTGAAACGGACACCGAGGACACGACGGGCGAAATAATACGCTCCCGCGAGGTCAACGTAAGCCGCGAGGAATTTGATGCGGTGCTTCCCTCCTTCATCGGTGATATTATGCAGATACCGCCGATGTACAGCGCACTTAAGCGCGATGGCAAGAAGCTGTGCGACCTTGCACGCGAGGGCAAGGTCATCGAGCGCGAGGCGCGCCCGATAACCGTTTTTTCGATCGATGCAGAGCAGATAGACGGCACGGACTACACGCTTTACGTAGCTTGCTCGGCGGGCACTTATATACGCACGCTCTGTGCGGACATCGGCGCGTCTCTCGGATGCGGCGGTGCCATGGCGGCACTTGAAAGGACCGAGGCGTGCGGATATTCGCTTGCCGACGCACATACGCTTGATAAGCTTAACGAAATGACGCTTGACGAAAGACTATCGCTCCTTTTGCCGACGGAAACGCTGTTTTCGTCGCTCCCTGCGATAAGGCTTGAAGCGTTTTATGAAAAGCTGTTCCGCTCGGGCTGTGAGATATATTTCAAAAAGCTGAGGCTATCTGCACCCGAAATAGGAGCGCGGCTTCGCGTATGCGATAGCAAGGGCGATTTTTTCGCACTTGGCGAGGTCAGAGACTATCCCGACGGAATTGCAATAAAATCGCTAAAGCTATTTAAATTATAACGAAAAGCGATAAGAGTTTTTATATATTTTTGATCTACCACCCAATTTCGACGCGTTTTGCGCCGCAGGGGTGGTAGAATTTTTTTATAAGGAATAAAAAAAGGAAGGAATATCGTAATATGATCAAAAATACATGCGATATATTGTGCGAGCTATGCGCCGATTGCCTCGTTATTACGGTCAGCGGAGAGATAGACCATCACGGCGCGGTATATATGCGGCAAAAAGCAGACGAGGCGATAAGAAGTGCGTCCCCCCAGCGCCTCGTGCTTGATATGTCCGCCGTCAGCTTTATGGACAGCTCGGGGCTCGGATTTATAATGGGGCGTTTTGCGCTTATGCGTGAGCTTGGCGGAGCAACGCTCGTAAGAGACCCTGCGCCGTGCGTTGAGCGCGTGCTAAAGCTTACGGGCTTTGACAAGAAGGTAAAAATTATAAAAAATCACAAAACGGAGAAGGAATATGAACGTCAAAGAATATAAAAAAAGAAGCGGCAGACCGCCGCTTGCAACCATAACGAACGAACTAAAGCTATCTTTCCCCTCCCTTTCGGCCAACGAGTCCTTTGCCCGTGCCGCCGTAGCCGCATTTATTTCACAGCTTGACCCGACGCCTACGGAGCTTGCGGACATCAAATGCGTGCTTTCAGAGGCGGTAACGAACTGCATCGTCCACGCCTACAGGGACTGCATCGGCGACGTTAAAATAACCGTGCGACTACGTGCAGACAGAAGCGTCAGCATCGAGGTCAAGGACAACGGCGTGGGAATTGAAAACGTCGAGGAGGCGCGGCAACCGCTGTTCACCACGGGTGCCGCCGAGGAGCGAAGCGGAATGGGATTTACCGTAATGGAGAGCTTTTGCGATAAAGTAAAAATACGCTCAAAGCTCTGCCGCGGTACTACGGTGATCATGACGAAAAGACTTACCTCCAAACCCAAAGCAAGCTCTCATACATAACTGTTTCGGAGGAGCTAATGAATCTATATTCGACCGACAGCAACCGCGCTCTGCTTGAGACGGCGCAACGCGGCTCGGCGCAAGAGGCGGATGCGGCGACGGAAAGGCTGATAATCGCCAACGCGGGACTTGTGCGGAGCATCGCGTTGAAATTCTGCGGTCGCGGCTGTGAATTCGAGGATCTCGTTCAGATCGGCACTATCGGTATGATAAAGGCTATTCGCTCGTTTGACCTTGAGCGCGGAACGGCGTTTTCGACCTATGCCGTCCCGCTTATTCTCGGCGAGATAAGGCGGCATCTGCGCGACGACGGACCTATAAAGGTCGGGCGTGCGGTAAAGCGGCTCGGTGCGGAGCTTATGCGCGAGCAGACGCGCATCATCAGCGAAACGGGCGTAGAGCCGCAGATATCGGAGCTTGCCGCCGCTTGCGGTGTCAGCGTAGAGGAAGCGGCTTGCGCCCTTGACGCGATAAGCCCCGTAGCCTCACTTTCCGAGGGATCGGACAGCGAGAGTGGCTTTGAGCTTTTCGACCGTATCCCCGATGAGTCGGGTATGCTTGACATCGAGCGTGCCTGCGATAGAATTGCGATTTCGCAAGCAATAGGCAGGCTTCCCGCGCTATGGCGGCAGATAGTGGTTTTGCGGTACTTCAAGAACCTAACGCAACAAAAGACCGCAGACGCGCTCGGTCTTACGCAGGTAAAGATATCGCGCGAAGAAAAAAAGATAGTGGAATATTTAAGAGAAGAGCTCAGCGGTTAGCGTTGTGCCCTTAAGGGCACAACGCAGTTATGATTGCCCTGACGGGCAAGTTATGAGTTATAATATGCTTCGCATAGTTATGATTGGCTTCGCCAAGTTATAGATTAGATGGGCAATCATATCATAACGTTTGCGAAGCAAACTCATAACGGTGAGCGCAAGCGAGCCTTATCACTTATAACTAAAAACGCATCTGTACCTATAAATTCAGTGCTTGCGAAGAAAAAAGACGAGGAGTTTAACTCTTCGTCTTTTTCCGTACACACCTTTAATCCGAGCTCTTATTTTAGCATTCTTTTGATTTTTCTGCGCTTATTAAAATAGCTTACCGCCTCGGGAACGAAGCAAAGCGCGAGATAGAGCACGAATGCGGCTATCATAACGCCGAGCGTGCTGCCGCCGAAGATATAAAAACCGTACATCGGCGCGGCAAATACGGTAACGAAAAACGAGGCTATATACGCCGCCGCGCCCGAAAGTGTAAGTGAGGCGAGCGTTGCCGCGGCGTTGAAGACGCAGCAAAGCATACCAAGCACGAACCAAGTGCGGCACAAGATAATGAAGCCTTTTTTGCCCTTAAGACTCGCGCGCACCTCAAACGCCGCCCAACCGACGATATACGCGAGAGTAAGGAAAAGCGTGGAAACACCGACCTTTTCAAGCGTAAAAAGGGTGGCGTGATTTATTACCGAAACGATGAGCGATGCCGACAGCACGATCGATACCGTGACGTTGCGCACCAAGGTGGTTTTGTTTAACTTAAAAAATTTATCCATTTCGCTTCAAGAACGGGAAGACTTATAAGTCTTCCCGTTCTCCCTTTATATTATTCCTGAGATTTCTTGTAATTCTCTACGATCTTCTGCGCGATGTTCGAGGGAACAACGGCGTAGTCGTTTACGCTGAACGCAAACGAGCCTCTGCCCTGCGACATAGCACGAAGAGCGATGGGATAGTCAACAAGCTCTGCCTTGGGGCAGGTTGCGTGAACGACGGTATAGCCCTTCTTTGCGGCGGGATCCATACCCATAATGCTTCCGCGGCGCTTGTTAAGGTCGCCCATAATATCACCAACAAGAGATTCGGGAACGGTAATGTCAAGGTCTCCAACGGGCTCGAGAAGCACGGGAGCCGCCTGTTCAAGACACTGCTTGTAAGCCATGATAGCGGCGGTCTTGAAGGACATTTCATCCGAGTCAACGGGGTGATAAGAGCCGTCGTGAAGGTCAGCCGCAAGGTGAGTCATGGGGAAGCCTGCAATACCCTTGGTCATACCCTCAAGAATACCCTTTTCAACTGCGGGGTTGAAGTTCTTGGGAACAACGCCGCCGACAACGGATACCGTGAAGGTAAGTCCGGGGTCTTCACCGGGGCCGAACTTGATCCAAACGTCACCGAACTGACCCGAACCGCCGTTCTGCTTCTTATGTCTTGCGTGAATATCAACGGTCTTGGTGATCTTCTCGCGGTAAGCAAGGCGGGGAGTTTCAAGATTGATGGTAACACCGTAGCGAGCCTTGAGCTTTGCGCAAAGAACGGTAAGGTGCATATCGCCAATACCCGAAAGAACCATCTGCTTGGTCTCGGGATCGGTCTCGTACTTAATGGTAAGATCCTCCTCTGCCATACGAGCCATGCTCTGCGAGATCTTGCCCTCGTCCTTGGCGGTCGCGGGTATCATAGCCTGAGTCATATAGGGAGTGGGATAGGAGATCGTCGAGTAAGCGACGGAGCCGCTCTCGGCAAGGGTGTCGTTGGTGTTGGTATTGGAAAGCTTTGCGATCATACCGATATCGCCACAGCAAAGCTCGTCGACCTCGGTCTGCGTTTTGCCCTTTACGGTGTAGATATGCGCCATCTTCTCGGACGTGCCGTTGGTAAGATTCTTAAGCACCATATCGCGCTTTACCTTACCGTTCATAACCTTAAAGAAGGACATCTTTCCTACGAAGGGATCGGCAACGGTCTTGAATACGAAGACGGAAGCCGCGCCGCTTGCGTCGATGGCAACGTCATTGCCCTCGGTATCCTTCTCCACCTTCTTTGCGTGGGGATTGGGGAATGAGTCGGCAATAGCGTCAAGAATTGCTACAACGCCCCACATATTTACCGCAGAGCCGCAGTAAACGGGAGTGATTGTACCCTTGATGATACCGTGGTGCAGAGCAAGGGAAGCCTCCTCCTTGGTGATCTCCTCACCGTCGAAATACTTCATCATAAGCTCGTCGGACGTGCCCGCGATAGCCTCACTGAACGCTTCCTTGTAGTTTGCGGCAACAGCCTCAAGCTCTGCGGTCATAGCGGTTTCAGTTCTCTTACCCTTTGCATCGTAGACGAAAGCCTTCATCTCGACAAGGTCGATCATGGTAACGTTCTTGCCGTCCTTAATAGGAACGAAAACGGGGCATACGCTGGTACCGAAGGTATCGTGGAGCTGTTTGAAAACGGTATCGAAATGCGCATCGTTATCGTCGCACTTGTTTATAAAGAACGCTTTGGGGACACCCATTGCGGTAGCGTGATCCCATGCAAGCTCGGTTCCTACCTCAACACCCGACTTTGCATCAACGCAGATAAGTGCGTTATCAGCAACGCGAAGGGACTGAAGAACCTCACCGACGAAATCAAGATAACCGGGGGTGTCTATGATATTTATCTTTTTTTCCTTCCAAGAAATAGGAGCCATTGATGCGGAGATGGAGAAGCCTCTCTTTATCTCCTCGGGATCGTAGTCACAAACGGTATTACCGTCAGCGGTCTTACCCATACGGTCGGTTCCGCCTGTGAGATAAAGCATAGCTTCAGCAAGGGAGGTCTTTCCACAGCCGCCGTGGCCGAGAAGGGCTATGTTACGAATGGATTTGCTATCGATAGTTGCCATTGGTGTTCCTTTCCGACTCTGCAAGGAGCAGAGCTTTATATAATATTTTTATCAATTTGCAAATGTGTTTTACTACATTACAAGATTAATTATACAATATTATTTTGAACATTGCAATAGTTTTTTGGGCATTTTCACCCTAAATTTAATTATTTTTTTGATTTTTTTGTTGAATTTGGAATAATTTTAGAGCATTTTGGTACGTTTGCTCCTGCATTTGAAGTGCAGTCATACCGTGAAGCCCTCCGAGAACCTCCGAGGTATATGCAATATAGTCGGAACGATTGAGCTTACCTCTGCAAGGAACGGGTGCGAGGTAG
Source organism: Eubacteriales bacterium (assembly GCA_045633005.1). Lineage (GTDB taxonomy): Bacteria > Bacillota > Clostridia > Oscillospirales > CAG-272 > CAG-390. The sequence continues at coordinate 66,771 of JAZQXT010000080.1, forward strand.
GGGCAATCGGTCTCAAGAAGCAATCTGTCTACGGGAACGGACTGTGCGACCGAGCGCACGCGCTCAGCGTTTTTGAAGGTTATAACTCCCGAAAACGAGATATACCAGCCGCGGCGGACAAGCTCGCGTGCCATCTCTGCACTTCCCGAATAGCTGTGAAGGACGCCGCGCACGTTAGGATGCTTTAGTATCATCTCAAAAACGTCACCGTGCGCCTCCCTATCGTGTATAATAACGGGCAGATCGTATCGCTCGGCAAGCTCAAGCTGAGCTTCAAAAAAGGCGGCTTGCGCCGCCTTATCATACGGCTCCCAATAATAATCGAGCCCTATCTCGCCTATGGCGACTATCTTATTTTCAGCCCTGCGTTCAAGCATCGCCGAAAGCTTGGCAATAGCATCATCGAGCGACGTTTCCTTGTCGATATCGGACGGATGTATGCCGATTGCGGCATACATACCGTCGTAACGCGACGCTTGCTCTATGACCTCGGCGGAGTTTTTTGTGGTGGTTGCCACGTTGACTATTCTTTCAACCCCTGAGGAAAAAACCTCCGCAAGCAAAGCGTCAACTCCGCCGTCTATTTCGTCCGTAAACCTCTTGTCCGTGTAGTGCGCGTGAGTATCGAATATCTTCATCATCTTACGCGCTCGCCGAGAGGCGTGTCCTCGGCAAGAAATACTACTCTTACTTCTTCCTCACCCGATGCGAGAAGCATACCCTCGGACTCGACTCCGCAAAGCTTTGCGGGAGCGAGGTTTGCTACAACGATGACCTTCTTTCCTATAAGATCGTCGGGCTTATAGAATTTTGCAATACCCGAAACTATCTGTCTTTGCTCATATCCGAGGTCTATTTGGAGCTTAAGAAGCTTCTTTGCCTTCGGAACGCTCTCGCAAGCGATTATCTTTGCCGTGCGAAGCTCGACCTTCATAAAATCGTCAAAGCCGATGATGGCACATCCCTCGGGCTTTTCAATCTTCTTTTCAGCCGCCTCCTTTGCCGCCTGCGCCGCCGCGATCTCGGCGTAGATGCCCTCAAGCGTTTTCGCCTCGTCGATTCGCGCAAAGAGAACCTTTGATGCCGCAACGCTGTCGCCTGCCTTCATTCCGCAGAATTTGTCCGCGCTTCCGATGCTGTCAAAATCGGTAAGGGTGGTGTTGAGCTGGGCAAATATCTCCTCGACGGTAGCGGGGATAGCGGGAGAAAGCATTACTGCGCCCCAACGGATAGCCTCAAGAAGATTATAAAGCACGGTTGCAAGGCGGTCACGCTGTGCCTCGTCACGCGCAAGCACCCACGGCTGGGTCTCGTCGATATACTTGTTAGCGCGGCGAAGGAGATCCAGCACCGCGTCGATAGCGTCGGCGATATGGTAGGAATCCATATTGGCGAAATAAGCCTCTGCCGATTTTACGCAGGTAGCCTTGAAATCGTCGTCAAGCGCATCGGGCGCGGTGGGGGCGAGTATCGCCTTATCGAAATACTTGTTTTGCATATCAAGAGTGCGCTTAACAAGGTTACCGAGTGTATTTACAAGGTCGGTATTATATCTTGCAAGCACGCTGTCCCAAGTAATAGAGCCGTCGGATGCGTATGGCATCTCGGCAAGGGCGTAATAGCGCACGCCGTCAACGCCTACGTACTCGGAGAGCTTATCGGCGTAAATAACGTTGCCCTTGGACTTTGACATCTTATCCGCGCCGAAATTGAACCACGGATGACCGAAGATCTTCTTGGGCAGGGGCAGATCCAGCGCCATAAGGAAAATAGGCCAATAGATAGAATGGAAGCGAACGATGTCCTTACCTATAACGTGAACGTCGGCGGGCCAATTCTTACGGAAATGCTCGCTCTGCTCCTCGTAGGACTTGTCGGGATCGTATCCGATAGCGGTGATGTAGTTGGTAAGTGCGTCAAGCCAGACGTACGTTACGTGCTTGGGGTCGGAGGGCACGGGAATACCCCAAGTGAACGAGGTACGGGAAACGCAGAGGTCCTGAAGTCCCGCCTTAAGGAAGTTGTTGATCATTTCCTTTTTACGCGCCTCGGGCTCGATGAAGTCGGGGTGGTCCTCTATATATTGTATGAGCTTATCAGCGTATTTTTTCATATTGAAGAAATATGCCTCTTCCCTTGCCTGCTTTACGGGTGCGCCGCAGTCGGGGCATTTGCCATCAACTATCTGCGTGTCGGTAAAGAAGGACTCGCAGGGGGTGCAATACCAGCCCTCGTAATATCCCTTGTAGATATCGCCCTGCTTTAAAAATCTTTCAAATATCTTTTGCACCGCGTCAACGTGGTAATCGTCGGTGGTGCGCACGAAGTAGTCGTAGCTTACGTTCATCTTGTCCCAAATGCCGCGGATGATGCCCGCTACGTTATCAACGTACGCCTGAGGCTCGATGCCTGCGGCGGCGGCGTGGTTCTCGATCTTCTGTCCGTGCTCATCGGTACCCGTGCAGAAGAAAACGTCGTATCCGCGCAGTCTTCTGTAACGCGCGATGGAGTCGGTAGCGATAGCCTCGTATGTGTTACCGATATGGGGCTTTGCGGATGCGTACGCGATCGCGGTAGTGATATAGTATTTAGGTTTATTCATAGTCAGAGTCTGCCTTTCTGTTTATTTGTCATTTTATTTCTGCGCCGCCGACGAAAACGCGGCTCACGCTTATTTTTTTGTTTTTCTCATCAATGCTTCCGATAAGGAAGTCGGCGCGTGCGCCCGCCTTCAGCTCGCCAACGAGGTGGGAAACGCCAAGCTCCGCGGCGGGATTTGCCGTCGCGCACAAAAGTGCATCCGCTATCGGAATACCACAAAACGCGGCAAGGTTTTCAACAGCCGCAAGGAGCGAGAGCGTACTACCCGCAAGCGCACCGTCGGGCGTGCGAGCAATGCCGCCGCGCACTATTGCGGGAGAGCCTGCGATATCGTAGTCGCCGTCGGGCGAGCCCGCCGCTGCCATTGAATCGGTTATCAAAACGAGGCGCTCAAGCCCTATATTTCGGTGCGTCAACGCCACCATTTCGGGACAGACGTGTAGCCCGTCGCAGATAAACTCGGCGTAACCGCCGCTGTCAAACGCGGCAAGCACCGCACCGCCGTCACGGTGATGCAATGGCGGCATAGCGTTATAAAGGTGGGTAAACGAAACGCCCCAGCGCTTATGCGCCACCATTGCCGTTTTGTAGTCGGCATCGGTGTGCGCAAGTCCGAGCGTTACGCCCATAGCCTTCGCCGCGTCCGCAAAGCCGTCACTATCAAGCTCAAGCGCGGCGCTGATATGCATTGGAAGTCCGCCTGCCTCGACGAGTGCAGAAAGCTCGTTCTTATCGGGCTTTGCAAGCAGGTGCGCGGCGTGTGCTCCGCGCCTTTTGGGGTTCAGATATCTGCCCTCAAGATGAACGCCGAGGAATGCCGCTCCGCCGCTATCCGTTTTCAAGCTCTTTATATCGCGGCAAGCGCGAAGCAATTCGTCAAGCTCGGCTGACGCGAGTGTGGGAAAGAGCGAGGTCGTGCCCGATAAGGCGTATGAGTGTGCCATTTGCCGCATCGTTTGAGTGTCAGCGGTATTAAAATCGCCGCCCGCTCTGCCGTGAGTGTGAGCGTCTACAAGTCCGGGGATAAGCGCCGCGCCGCCTACGTCGATAACAACGTCAGCCGCCGCGTCGGGCTCGTTCAAAACGGCTTCTATATACCCGTCGCGCACAAGCATCGCGCCTTGAGCAAGGCATCTTTCGCGCGTTTGGTATATCAAGGCATTTTTGATAAGAGTTCGCATTTTATCCCCCTTCCCACTAAACGATTATACAGAATTTATTATATCAAAGTTTTGGCAAAATTACAATAGAAAAAGCGGCAGATTTCCGCTTTTTTACAAAAAATAAGGGATATTATTTCAATATCCCTTATTAAATATTAGTTTTCCTTGCGGCGCAGAGAGATAAGTGCCGCAACGGCAAGCGCGGGAAGCACGACTGCGGCGATAGCAGAGCCACAGCCTCCCTCCTCTGTATCGGGGGCGCTTGTATCGTCTGCGGGCTTCGTTGCGGGCTTATTCGTATCATTTGCCGTAGTATCGTCCGTGGGGGCGGGCGTGGTTTCACATCCAATGTCCGTGGTGACGACGGGTGCGTCGGTATTGTCCGAGGATGAAACGTCGGGCGCGGTAGTGACGTCGGGCGACGGCGTTGTCTCGGGTGTTACCGTGGTCACGGGCACGGGTTTGGTCTGCGTGGAATCCCAGCTCGTTTTGATAGTGACCGCGCTGCTGTACGCAACTCCGCCATTCTTGTTGGTGACGCGGCAGATATAGTATCGGGTCGCGTTCATTTCGCCGCTGACTATAAGACTTGAATCGTCCTGAAAAGGAAGCTCGGTGCTGTTTTTAAGGTCGCCGTCGGTGCTTTCAAGCCAGAGGTATTCGCATTTATCGGCATCCTTGGCAACGGTGCATTTTGCCGTTACAAGGCTGACGTTGTTAAACGAATAGGAGATCGGAACGGATATTTCGGACGGCGCGGCGGCTTTTTTCTCCACGTTGACCGTCGCGGCATAGGACCTTACGGCTCCGCCGCCGCTTCGGACCTCACAATATATCTTCATTCCGTCAAGCTCTTTCGGAATGGAATTAAACACGTAGCTCGTGCCGTCCTCACTCGGACCGTAGCTTCCCGCATCAAGATGCCATTCCCAAGGCTGATTCGTAACCGACTCGGTATCGTAGGTGTTACCTTGATAGACGACGTACCAGTGGTAGCTAAGCTCCGCGCCCGTAGCCTTTACGCTGTATTCGGCTCTGCCCCCCTCGGCAAAGACGGGCTGTTGGGGATTGGCGATTATCGTAGGCGCGGTTGCGGCGGATGCCGTGGGTATCATAGCCGCGAGCAACGTCACCGTCATAATGGCGGCGATAATATATTTGAGAAGCTTCTTGTTCATAAAAAAATCCTTTCGTCCGACTCGGTCGGCACTTGGTCATTAAGTATATTATACTAAATTCAAGTGCCAAATGTCAACACTAAAAGTGAAAAAGAAAATTTTTTCAACCTTTTTATGCCCATGCTTTTCTTTAGGAATAGGTGCGACGGGTGCAACATACCTATTTTATACGGAGGTGATCTTATGAAAATACAATGGAAAAGGCTGATTTTGTGCATTTTGATACCGCTTGCCGTCGGCGGCGCGTCGGCATTTTTGACACGCGGCAATATGTCCGCGTTTGACTCGGTGGCAAAGCCGCCGCTCTCGCCGCCCGCGTGGCTATTCCCCGTGGCGTGGACTATTCTCTACGTGCTTATGGGCGTAGCCTCGTATCTCGTTCTTACCTCGGGTATGCCCGCACGCTCGCGCACCGCGCTTCGCGTTTACGGCATTCAGCTCTTCTTTAATTTTTTCTGGTCTATTATCTTTTTCAACCTTGAAAACTATCTGCTTGCATTCGTTTGGCTCGTCATACTTTGGGCGTTGATACTTCTTTGCACCGTTCTTTTTTACGGCATTGACAAGCGTGCAGGGTATCTTATGATACCTTATCTTTTGTGGGTGACGTTTGCGGGATATCTTAATTTCGGCATATATCTTTTAAATTAAAATGAATTTGGCAAAAAGCGACACTTGACACGGATGGAATTTGATAGTAAAATAGAGATATAAAACCAAAGGAGTAGAAAAATGAAGCTCGTGCGCATAACGGCAATGTTTTTGTTGCTCGTTCTTATCCTACCGATAATCGCCTGCAACGAAAATGATACTGCGGCAACGCCCACCACGCCGCAAGGCACCTCTGCCCCCGTTATCACTACGGTTGCAGACACGACCTCTGCCGACACCACGGCGGCGGACAGCACCGCAGACACCACACTCGACAAAGGAGATGACGACGATATGCCGCCCAAAAGAAACATCATCCAGCACACAGACGTAAAGGCTATGTGGCTTTCGCAATTTGACCTTAACGGCATCTATACAAAATCGGGCAAGCAAAGACCCAAAACGGATTTTGAGACAAAAATCAAAAAAGTTCTCCAAAACGTAAAGAATATGGGCTTTAATACCGTATTTTTGCAGGTACGCCCCAATGCCGACAGTATGTATCCCTCGGATTACTATCCGATGTCGAAATACGTTGTTGGAAGCTACGGCGTGGTTGCCGATTACGATCCCGTTCCGATAATAGTTGACGAGGCGCACGCGCTCGGTCTTTCGATACACGCGTGGATAAATCCGATGCGCGCGATGACCACAAAGGAGATAGAGTCCGTCGATAACCCATTTGCCATTAAAAAATGGTATGACGGCGAGGAGAAAGGCGAGTACGTAGTTGCATCAGGCAACAACTACTATCTCAATCCCGCTTACGAGGACGTGCGCAAGCTCATAATCGACGGTGCGACGGAGATACTTACGAAATATTCATTTGACGGCTTACATATGGACGATTACTTCTATCCGACGGACGACGCATCCTTTGACCGTGCCGCATATACGGCATACAAAAACGGCGGCGGTAAGCTGAGTCTTGCAAAGTTCCGTATGGCTGAGCTTAACAAGCTCGTTGCAGGACTTTACGCCGCAACTAAGGCGTGTGACGAGGGGCTGGTTTTCGGAATAAGCCCTGCGGGTAACATCAACAACGTGCGCGGAGACTACGCAGACGTTGATACCTGGTGCGCCGAGGACGGATATATCGACTACATTTGCCCGCAGGTCTATTTCGGACTTGAGCACCAAACGTACGATTTCAAATCCGTGTGCAAAACGTGGCAAGGTATAATAAAGAACGATAAGGTCGATCTTATCATCGGAATGACGTTTGGCAAGGCACAATCCCTGACTGACCAGTGGGCGGGAAGCGGCAAGGATGAATGGAAAAACAACAAGGACGTGCTGAAGCGCTGTCTTGAATATACAAAGCAGCTACAAAAATGCACGGGCATATCCGTATTTTGCTATCAGTACTTCTACGTTCCCACGACGGGTGCGACCGTTAGCGAAACGGCAAAGGAAGCGGCAAACTTCCTGCCCGTACTCAAAGAAATTTCTTGGAAATAATACTATAAAGGAAATAACAAATCCACGCGGTGAAAGACAATGAACAAAATATTAAAGATACTTGTAATCGCACTTTGCCTTGCAATGCTCGCAAGTCTTGCGGCGTGCAACAGCACAGACGGTAATGAAATTACCACGCCGAGCGACACTACTCCGAGCGCAACCACGCCCGCCGAAACTACTCCCACGCCCGAAACCGAGCCGCCAAAGCCCGAGCGCGAAAAGATGGAATACTTTAAGAACTACGTTTCAAACACGCTCGCAGGAACGTCCAATCAGCTTTATTTCGACAACTCGTCCGCCAATGGTGGCGTTAGCGAGGGAATGATGTTTTATAAGGCGACGGTTGGCGGCGAATTTGAGTATTCCGTTCTGTTCTCAAACTCCATTGACTCCACCTACGCAAGCGGCAACAGCGGCGTGCCGAATATGAAGCTTGACGATTTTGAGATCACGGGAGTCAAGCTTGGCGTTCTCGGCGGCAAGGAGTTGACCAACCCGCAAAACGCCGAGGGCAAAATGACTCTTGTGAGCACCGCCGTGTCGAAGTACACGCACACCAACGGCGTTACCTACTTTGAAACTGCCCCCGTCAAGCTGAACGCGGCGGCAGACGATTATATAGCCGTTGCGGTAGAGTTCAAGGGCTCGCGCGTTCCCTGCCACGTTGAATCGCTCATCCCGTCCTACAAGAAGGAAGGCGGAAGCTGGAAATCAAGCAAGGATGTTCCCCTTGCCAATATGGTCGGCATCAAGAGAGACGTCAAGGCTACCGTTGCGTACCTTGGCGACTCGATAACTCAGGGCATCGGCGTTGGACAAAACAATTACGTTTTCTGGAACGCCATTACGTCCAAAAAGCTCGGCAACGATTATGCGTACTGGAATCTGGGCATCGGATACGCAAGATGCAAGGACGCCGCGACCGACGGCTCGTGGCTGTTCAAGGCAAAGCAGGCTGACTACGTCGTAGTCTGTCTCGGTGTTAACGACATAAGCTCCGACAAGGCTACGGGAACACAGCTGTGCCAAAATCTTAAAAAGGTCGTAGACAAGCTGAACGAGGCGGGATGCGAGGTCATCCTTCAAACCGTTCCGCCCTACACAAGCTACAACGATAACGGAATCAAGACTTGGTACACCGCAAACGATTACATCCGAAACGAGCTGTCGAAAAGCGTCGTGGCTGTATTTGACCAGACGGAGCTTCTTATGACCGACAAAAAGCTGCCCAACGTAGTGCGCTACGGCGGACACCCCAGCAAATTCGGTTGCAAGATTTGGGGCGAGGAGCTTTATAAGTTCCTTATCGCAAACGTTGATGAATTCAAGGCAAATTAAACAGCAAACAGCCGATATGGAACGTCCATATCGGCTGTTTGATATTTTTTTATTTAGTTCAGTCAAGCTTAAGGGTGCGAACGTCCTCAAGAGCTTTGAGAAGGAATTCGTCCACCGAAAGTGCGCCAAGGTCTACTGCGGCGCGGGTTCTGACGGCTACCTTGCCCTCTGCGGCTTCCTTTTCACCGACGACGAGCATATAGGGAACCTTTTCAAGCTGTGCCTGACGGATCTTATATCCGATCTTCTCGTTTCTCGCGTCGACCTCGGTACGAATGCCTGCCGCTTCAAGTCTTTCGCGGACGGAGCGAGCGTATTCCTCATGCTCAACGCCGATGGGAAGAACTCTTACCTGCTCGGGTGCCATCCACATAGGCAGTGCGCCTGCGAATTTTTCAAGAACGAGAGCGAGCGTGCGCTCGTAGCAACCCATAGAGGTACGGTGGATGATGTAAGGAGTTACGCGCTTATCGTTGGAATCGGTATATTCCATACCGAACTTCTTTGCAAGAAGCATATCTATCTGAATGGTGATAAGAGTATCCTCTTTGCCGTGAACGTTCTTTATCTGAATATCGAGTTTAGGTCCGTAGAATGCCGCCTCGTCGATACCGATACTGTATTTGAGTCCGATGTGGTCAAGGATCTGCTTCATAACGCCCTGAGCCTCCTCCCACTGCTCGGGAGTGCCCTCGTACTTATCGGTACGGGCGGGATCCCACTGTGAGAAGCGGTAGGTAACGTCGTCGGCAAGTCCTACTGCCTTAAGCATATAGTTTGCAAGCTCAAGACAGCCGCGGAACTCCTGCTCAAGCTGTTCGGGAGCGAGGATGAGGTGTCCCTCGGAAATGGTGAACTGACGAACGCGGATAAGTCCGTGCATCTCGCCCGAATCCTCGTTGCGGAAAAGCGTAGAGGTCTCGCCAAGGCGCATGGGAAGATCGCGGTAGGAGCGTTTCTTGTTAAGGAATACCTGATACTGGAAGGGGCAGGTCATGGGGCGCAGAGCGAGGCATTCCTTCGACTCGTCGTGGGGTTCGCCGAGAATGAACATACCGTCAAGGTAGTGATCCCAGTGTCCCGAAATGCGATAAAGATCGCGCTTTGCCATAAGGGGCGTTTTGGTAAGGAGATAGCCGCGGCGGCGCTCCTCGTCCTCAACGAAGCGCTGAAGGACCTGAATGGTCTTTGCGCCCTTGGGAAGCATTACGGGAAGTCCCTGACCGATGCTGTCGACGGTGGTAAAGTATTCAAGCTCGCGTCCGATCTTATTGTGGTCACGCTTCTTTGCCTCCTCAACGGCGGTAAGGTATGCGTTCATCTCCTCCTTGGAGGGATATGCGATACCGTAAACGCGCTGGAGCATCTTGTTGGACTGGTCACCCTTCCAATACGCGCCCGTGCACTGCGTAAGCTTGACGGCGCGGACGGTAGCCGTGGAGAAAAGGTGAGGACCTGCACAAAGGTCGGTGAACTCGCCCTGACGGTAGAAGCTGATAACGGCATCCTCGGGAAGCTCCTCGATAAGCTGAACCTTGTAAGGCTCTTCCTTTTCGGTCATAAAGGCAATAGCCTCGGCGCGGGGAAGCTCAAAGCGCTCGATCTTAAGATTTTCGCGCATGATCTTCTTCATCTCGTTTTCGATATTTTTAAGTATATCCTGCGTAAAGGAGATGTCGCTGTCGAAATCGTAATAATAGCCGTTGTCAACGGCGGGACCAATGGTGAGCTTGGTTTCGGGGTAGAGGCGCTTTACTGCCTGCGCGAGAATGTGCGCGGCGGTGTGGCGATATACGCGCTTGCCCTCGTCGTCTGCAAAGGTGTAAAGAACGACTTCGTCACCGTCGGCAATAGGGACGGTCATTGCGACCGTTTTTCCGTTAAGGCTTGCGGCGATATGTGCTCTCTCGGCAACGCCTGCCTCGGACGCCGCCTCAAAAACTGTAGTTGCGTTTTCTACGGAATACTCTACTCCGTTGATCTTGATATTCATAGTTTTTCTCCTTGGAAAATAATTTTTTATGAAAAATCACCCCGACAGCTCTCGCTGTCGGGGTGCTTTATAAGCACGGTTCCACCCGCATTTTTAACTCTGAAAAATATTAAAGCTGACACAGCGGTGGTACTCTTGCGACGCTTCGACGGGAGCTTTCACCTCTCCTCCCTCTCTGTTGACGTTGCCATCGCAGAGCGTGTCCTCTGCATATTCGAATTATACATCAAAAGCCCCTTGTTGTCAAGGCGTTTTGAAAATTATTTGTTATGTCTTGGGTTAACGAACTGACGCCAATCGAGGTCGCCGCGGTCAAGGGCAATGATAAGCGCCTCCGCAGAGCCGAGGTTGGTGGCAAACGGAACGTTATACATATCGCAAAGGCGAAGAAGCTGATGCGATTTCGTGTCAAAAACGGAATCGGGGCGGGTATCCCTGAAATCGATAAGAAGGTCTATCTCATTATAGGATATCCTCTGCGCAAGCTGCTCCTCTCCTCCGAGGTCGCCCGACAAAAGCCTTTCTATCTCAAGTCCCGTGGCATCTGCAATATATTTTGCGGTACTGCTGGTAGCGCAAATATTGTGCTTGCAGAGTATTCCGCAATATGAAATACAAAGCTCTGCCATAAGTTCTTTTTTCGTATCGTGGGCAACAATAGCTATTTCCATTTTTAGTCCTTTCTTTTTGGTCGGTTACGTATAAAGTAATTTCCTGCGTTTTTTCTCGGAAACATACGACATCAGCGGCACGCGCTCGTCACACAAGCGGCGTGCGGTCTCGTCAAATGCGGCGCGCGCGCCCTCCTTATCTCTGCGAAGCTCACTTGCAAGCTTTCCCTTTTCCTGCGCAAGCTCAAGGCGGCGGCTTTCGGGAATAACTCCGATAAGGGGGATGTGCGTCTTATCTATCAGCTCGTTAAGCCCTGGGCGGTTGCCCGCAAGCACCTCGTCGCTGTCGTATCGGTTGATAAGCAAAAGCTGTTTGGTTACTCCAAGCTCCTCCAAAACGTAGCCCGTTTTTTCAGCACCTCTTACCGACGTGGGCTGATGAGAAGCCACGATAAGCGCACAGCTCGCAACGTGAGCAACGAGAGTAAGCGTATCGTCCGACGTTCCGGGGGTATCTATCATAACGATATCGGCGCTGAAATATTCTGCCGCATTCGTTACGGCGCTTGAAAATTCTTCGGGAGTGAAGCTATCCCTTTTGATAAGCGGAGCGGGAATGAAGCCAAGCGAGAAATTGCGTGGGTCGTTAAGGATAGCCTGAGCGGGAGTCGCCCTGCCCATAACGAGATCGCAAATATCAAAAAGCACCTTGTCCTCGCAACCGAAGATCAGGTCAAGGCTTCGGTTTGAAAAGTCGCAATCGACCACAAGCACCCTCTTGCCAAGCGTCGCAAGCGACATAGCGAGATTCGCCGTAGCGGTGGACTTACCGACGCCGCCCTTGCAGGAGGTCACAATACAATAGCTTCGTGCTTTTCCGCCGTTTGTGGCAGACACACCGTAATGCATTGGCAAATACCTCCCCGATAATATTATTAATCCTATTATAGCACATCTTTTGCCGCCGTGTCAATCGAAATGCAGAACTTTTTGTCGTCTAAAAAGAAAATTTCCGCGCAAAGCTACTTCTTTGCGCGGAAAAGATCACATAGGATATTTTGCTCGCTCGCCGCCGATAAGCTTCGGGCGGGTGCGCGCGGTAACGACACTTGCCTCGCCAAGTCTCGTTACGCTTGTGCGCACGGGAACGGCAACTGCCTTCAGATGCATACCGATAAGGGTAAGACCTATATCTATACCCGCGTGGGCGCTGATGCTCTCAACGGCGCAGGGCGCGTCAAAGCCTGCCCAAACGCGCGTAGCCCAAGAGCCGCCCGCGTGGGGCTGAGGAAGCACGCAGACCTCGCAAAGACCGTACTTTTCTGCGCACGCGCGCTCAACTATTATAGCGCGGTTAAGATGCTCACAGCACTGCGCCGCGAGGAATATTCCCTTCTCACGAAGAATAGGGCTAAATGCATCAAATATCGCATCTGCCGCGTCGGCAGACGAGTTCTTGCCGATAGTACCGCCCGCCACCTCCGAGGTGGAGCAACCAACCACGAGGATATCACCCGCGCGAAGTCCTGCCGCATCAAGAAGCTCAAGAAGGAGCTTTTCTGCATCTTTTTTTACGTTTTCATAAAATTCTTTCATTTTCTTTTTCCGTTTCAAAATTTAACCGTTATATGCGTCCTCATCGCAGAAGACGGTAAGTCCGTGATGTGCGCGAAGGAGTGTAACGGGAATTTCCGTTGTATATACACCGCTAAAAAGCGCGGCGATAGCGTTGTGCTTACTCTTGCCCGAAGCTAAAAGCACGACGTTTTTTGCATTCATAATAGCGTCAATGCCCATAGTGATAGCCCTACGCGGAACGTCTGCGACGCTATCAAAAAAGCGGGAGTTTGCGGCGACGGTATCTTCATTAAGCTCGGCAATATGCGTGCCGCCAACAAGGGATGTGGCGGGCTCGTTAAAGCCGATATGCCCGTTCTTACCAACGCCGAGAAGCTGTAAATCAATGCCGCCCGCCTCGGCTATGCGGCGGTCGTATTCCGCACAATAAGAGTGCGGATCGGCGCAAAGTCCGTCGGGAACGTTCGTGTTTGCCTTGTTTATATTAACGCGATCAAAAAGGTGGGTATTCATAAAATAGCGATAGCTTTGGGGGTGGTCGGGAGCCATAGGATAATATTCGTCAAGATTAAAGGTAGTAAGCCCCGAAAAATCAAGCGTGCCCGCGCGGTATTCTTCAACAAGATGCTTGTACATTTCCACGGGAGTCGAGCCCGTAGCAAGTCCCAAAACTGCGTTGGGGTTACTTCTTATATATTCAGCAAAAAACTCTGCGGCACGGCGTGACATATCATCGTAATCACGGCATACAACGATCCTTTCCGCTATACTCATTTAGGTTTCCATCCTTTTGCTTTATTCACATAACACAAAAAAGGGCTCGTAAGAGCCCTTTTTATAGACAAGTAATTATTTATACTTGCGCTTTCTTGCGGCTTCGGATTTCTTCTTGCGCTTTACGCTGGGCTTCTCGTAATGCTCTCTCTTACGGAGCTCGGCGAGGACGCCTGAGCGAGCGCACTGTCTCTTGAAACGACGAAGAGCGCTATCAAGCGACTCGCCTTCTCTGACCTTTACTTCTGCCATTGTTTTTTCCCTCCCCTCGCCACTAAAAAATTAACATAAGTATTATACATCATAAATTTCCCATTGTCAATAGAAAAATATGATTTTTTTGCGTTTTTTTACGAAACCGAGCAAGACGCTCGGTTTCGTAAAACATTATCACTTAACTACGATATTAACGATCTTGTTAGGAACGGCGATCTGCTTTACTACGGTCTTTCCCTCGATAGCGGCGGCAACGCGCTCGTCTGCCATTGCGGCGGCGATAGCGTCGTCCTTCGGGCAATCCACAGGAAGCATAATAGTGCCGCGAAGCTTACCGTTGACCTGAACTGCTACCTCAACGGTAGAGTCGATGGTCTTTGCCTCGTCGTAGGTGGGCCACTCGGAGAGCGAGAGGAGTTTTGCGTTACCGAGCTTTTCGTTGATCTCCTCGCAAAGATGGGGAGCTACGGGGCAAAGAAGCTTGATGAATACGCTAAGCTCGTCGCGCGTGAGAGAGCCGTGGTCGAATATATCGTTGATGAGTCCCATAAGAGCCGCGATAGCGGTATTGAACTTCATCGCCTCATAGTCCTCGCTGACCTTCTTAATGGTCTTGTGGAAGGCACTTTCAAGCTCCGCAGTCGCGCCGCTTCCCTTTGCGATATCGTAAAGGTCGGCAACTCTGTCAAGGAATCTCTTGCATCCCTTAACGCTGCTTTCGGACCAAGGTGCGGCAGAGCCGTAGTCACCCATAAAGAGAATGTAAGTACGGAGAACGTCTGCACCGAACTCGTTTACAACGTCGTTGGGGTCAACTACGTTACCCTTGGACTTACTCATCTTATCGCCGTCGGGGCCGAGGATGAGTCCCTGCGCCGTTCTCTTTGCATAGGGCTCGGCGGTGGGAACTGCTCCGATATCGTAAAGGAACTTATGCCAGAAGCGAGAGTAGATCATATGGCGCGTAACGTGCTCCATACCTCCGTTGTACCAGTCGACGGGAAGCCAATAATCGAGCTTTGCGCTGTCGGCAAGAGCATCGTTGTTCTTCGGGTCGATGTAGCGCAGGAAGTACCAGGACGAACCAGCCCACTGAGGCATAGTATCGGTCTCGCGCTTGGCGGGCTTGCCGCACTTGGGACACGTGCAGTTGACGTATTCCTCAATGCGAGCAAGGGGAGATTCGCCGCCCTGACCGGGGGCGAACTCCGTCATCTTGGGCAGGCGAAGCGGAAGCTCCTCGTAGGGAACGGGAACCATTCCGCAATGAGGACAATGAACGATCGGAATAGGCTCGCCCCAATATCTCTGACGGTTGAACGCCCAATCCTTCATTTTATACTGAACGCCGCCCTCGCCCGTTCCGAGCTTTTGGAGCTCCTCAATCGCGCGACGGATGGAATCCTTCTTATTATTATATCCGTTAAGGAAGCCCGAGTTTACGACCTCGCCGTCGCCCGTGTACGCTTCCTTCTCGATATCGCCGCCCTTGATGACCTCGATAATGTCGATGCCGAACTTGCGGGCGAACTCATAGTCGCGCGTATCGTGCGCGGGAACTGCCATTATCGCGCCCGTACCGTATCCCATCATAACGTAGTCCGCGATATAGATCGGGATCTCCTTGCCGTTTATGGGGTTTATCGCGGTAAGACCGTCGATGCGAACACCCGTCTTTTCCTTGACGAGCTGGGTACGCTCAAACTCCGTCTTCTTTGCACATTCGGTGCGGTAAGCCTCGATATCAGCCATATTGGTGATACTATCGGCGTACTTATCAATAAGGGGATGTTCGGGAGCCATTACCATGAAGGTAACTCCGAAAAGGGTGTCGGGACGGGTGGTGTAGATGCGGAGCTTCTCCTCCTTACCCGCGAGCGCAAAGTTTACGAACGCGCCCTCGGAGCGTCCTATCCAGTTGACCTGCTGCTGCTTGATGTTGGGCAGATAGTCAACGCCGTCAAGACCGAAAAGGAGCTTGTCTGCGTACTCGGTGATGCGCAGATACCATACGTCCTTGGACTTCTGAATGATATCGCTGTGGCAGATATCGCACTTGCCGCCCTGAGAGTCCTCGTTGGAAAGAACTACCTTACAAGAGGGGCAGTAGTTTACGAGCGCGGTGTCGCGGAAGGCAAGTCCTGCCTCGAACATCTTAAGGAATATCCACTGAGTCCACTTGTAGTAGTCCTCCTCGGTGGTGTCGACGACGCGCTCCCAATCGAAAGCAAAGCCTACGCGGCGAAGCTGAGAGGTGAACTTTTCAATATTCTTATCCGTAACGGCACGGGGGTGCATACCCGTCTTTATAGCGTAGTTCTCGGTGGGCAGACCGAATGCGTCAAAGCCCATGGGGAACATTACGTTGTAGCCCTCCATACGGCGCTTACGCGAAACGACCTCCAGACCTGAATACGCCTTGATATGACCTACGTGCATTCCCGCTCCGCTGGGGTACGGGAACTCGACGAGTGCGTAGAACTTCTTCTTTTCAGAGCCGGCCTCGCCCGGATCTGCGGCACGGAATGCGCCCTCTGCATCCCATCTGTCCTGCCATTTCTTTTCTATCTCGCTGAAATTGTACTTCATAGCTTTTCTCCCAAGTGATTTATTCTTCGCTGATGCGCGACTTTATCTCTATCTTTTCCGCATCGGAATAGAGCTTGTCGATATTATAAAACTCGCGTGCCTCGCGGTTGAAGATGTGAACGATGACGTTTCCGTAGTCGATTACCATCCACGAGTTGCCCGCTCCCCTGCCCTCGGCGCGATCGGGCTTGATGCCCGCAAGACCTATGCGGTATTCGACCTCGTCCTCAAGTGCGCGGACGTGGGTGGTGGACTTCGCAGTAGCAAGAACGAAGTAGTCGGTAAGGTCGGTCTTGTCAGCTACCTTTATGACCGATGCGTTCTCGGCGTTTTTGGCGTCAAGAATATGATAGATCTCCTCGGCGAGAGAGTCCGACGTAGGTCTTCCCGCTTCGTCGAGCTTGATCTCGGGGATCTTTACAATTTCATTATCCATTTTTTCCTCCGATGAGTTTTTATATATTTTTATGGCTGACGAGATAATTTCTCGCCGCAATTGTGTCGGGGTGAATGACCGCGCCGTCCTCAACCAAGCCCGATATAGTCATATCAAAGGCGGTTATAAGCACGGTGTCAAGGTGATCGTTGCGCTCCTCGCGCGTCATTTTTTCAGGCCCAGCATCCCAAAAAAGCGAGCGAAGCCTTACGCAGTCGGGGAACGTTCGGCTGTCGTCGATATAGTCGGCAAGGAAAACGAGCTTTTCGTATATGCTCATATCCGCTCTGCCCGTGGTATGATAGCGCACCGAGGACAGCACTCTGTTGTCCGCAAGGTCGGGGTAATCGGCGCGTATCTTTTCCGTAGCGGTACGGGCGTGGTGCGTTTTTGGTGCGCACAGCTCCTCGGCGGTCAGCGTAATGCCGTATTTTCGGCAAAGCTCAAGCTGTTCCTCGCCCTTTTTCTCCTTCGTTACGTCGTGCAAGAGTGCGGCGGCGCGAAGCACGCGCTCGCTCTCCGCATCATCCGCGTAAAGCTCACCAAGCCGCACTGCCATATCTTCGACGGCGAGGATGTGCCCCGCGCGTTTTGGGCTAAGGCTTTGCCTTATCTGCTCGCGCAGCTCAGCTAATCTTTCATCTGTGGGATCAAACATCTTATTATGCTCCGTAAAGTCGGTTACGGCGGATATATTCCTCCACCGCGCTTGGCAAAAATCCGTCTACGCGCTCACCTGACGCAAGTCTGCGCCTTATCTCCGTCGAGGATATCTCAATAGGCTCCACGACCACGCGGCGCACGACGGCGTTATACCTTTCGGTATATTCCGTTATTTTTGAAAGTATACGCGCGCTGACTATAGGATCGTTCTCGCGCCTGACGTATATGGGGTAGCAGAGTCTGAATATTTCCTCTGCCTCGCGCCATTTATCAAGAGTCAAGAGCATATCCGTTCCGCACAGCAAAAACAGCCGCGCGTCGGGTGCGCTGAGCTCGCGCAGAGTATCGACGGTATAGCTTACGCCTCCGCGCCTTATCTCCGTGTCGCTGACTATCACGCCCTCAACGTCCGCAAAGGCAAGCTCGCACATACGCAGGCGGTGACGCGCGTCGACCGTGCTTTCAAGCTGCTTGTGCGGCGGAATTGCGGTAGGAATGACGTAAAGATAATCAAGGCGCATCTGCTTCATAAAAGCGCGTGCCGCCTCCACGTGTCCCTTATGCGGCGGTGAAAACGTGCCGCCGTATATTCCTATCCGACGAATGCCGTCTATCATAATTCTATTTTCTTGTGAGTTTCGGACTCACGGTAAAGGACCATTTTACGTCCTATCGTGCAGACCACGTCAGCGCCCGTAGCCTCGGCAAGTGCCTCGGCGGCGCTTCTCGGAGATTCCTCGCTGTTTTCAAGCACGGAAAGCTTGATAAGCTCCCTTGCCTCAAGCGCGTCTGACACGGTTTTTACAAGATTTTCGGTTATGCCGTCCTTGCCGACCTGCATAATAGTAGGCTCGTTAACGGCAAGCGAGCGAAGGTACGCTCTTTCCTTTGAAGTAAGACTCATTGTTTTTCCTTATTTTTTATTTTTTATTCTGGCGCAAAGCTCACGCCCTAAAAGCTCAACGGCTTTTCCGCGGTGGCTTACTGCGTTTTTCTCGTCCGCGCTCATTTCGGCAAAGGTCTTGCCAAACGCGCTGACAAGGAACAGCGGATCGTATCCGAAGCCGCCCTCTCCGCGATATTCGCGTATTATCTCTCCCTCGCATTTACCGAAAACGGTAAAATCATCGCCGTACTCTGCAAAATCTTTTGGGAAAACGCACGCCATACAGCAAACGAATGCGGCGCTTCGGTCGTTTTTATCCGCAAGGCGCGAAAGCAGCTTTTCGTTGTTCGCGGCATCGTCGTGCTCCTCGCCCGCGTAGCGTGCCGAGTAGATACCGGGCTCTCCTCCGAGGGCGTTTACCTCAAGCCCCGAATCGTCGGCAACCGAGATAAGACCCGAAAACGACGCGGCGGCGTTTGCCTTTATCATAGCGTTTTCGGCAAAAGTGCTTCCGTTTTCCTCGATATCTCCGACGAATCCAACGTCGTCAAGTGACACAAGCTCGATGCTTTCGCCCGTGATATGAGCGGAAAGAAGCCTTTGAAGCTCGGCTATCTTGCCCTTGTTTTTTGATGCGATAAGTATCTTCATATCATTCAAAAAGTGCCTTTGTAAATTCCTCGGCATCGAACTCCTGCATATCGTCTATCTTTTCACCGACACCGATGAACTTGACGGGAAGCCCAAGCTCGCGTCTGATAGAAAGGACTATGCCGCCCTTTGCCGTGCCGTCAAGCTTGTTAAGGACGAGTCCCGTAAGCTCTGCGGCGTTTTTGAATTCCTTTGCCTGAAGGATGGCGTTCTGTCCCGTGGTAGCGTCAAGCACTAAAAGGTTTTCCCTTGCCGCACCGGGAAGCTCGCGGTCGATAACGCGATTTATCTTCGCAAGCTCGTTCATAAGATTTTTCTTGTTATGAAGTCTGCCTGCGGTGTCAACTATCAGCACGTCGGCGTTGTGGCTACGCGCATAATTTGCGGCATCGTACACAACGGCGGCAGGATCCGAACCCTCGCTCTGACGTATAAGCTCAACGCCCGCTCTGTCGCACCATACTGCAAGCTGGTCGATTGCGGCGGCGCGGAAGGTGTCCGCGGCGGCTACTACGACCTTTTTGCCCTCGGCGCGAAGTCTGTTAGATATCTTGCCGACGGATGTGGTCTTTCCCGCTCCGTTTACGCCTATGACGAGGAGGACCGAGGGAGTGGTGTTAAGCGCGAGCGGCTCGCCCTCGCCTATCATTTCTGTAATTATCTCGCGCAGAGCGGCAACGGTGTCCTCGCGCGTTTTTATTCTATCGTCCTTTATCCTCTCGCGAAGCTGGTCAATTATCTCCTCAGCGGCGTTTACGCCAACGTCGGCGCATATGAGTATCTCCTCAAGCTCCTCAAGCGCCTCCTCGTCGATCTTGACAAAGCTGCGAAGCACGTTGTCTATCTGACCGAAGAGTGCGTTTTTGGTCTTTGCGAGACCTGCTTTAAGTTTATCAAAAAAGCCCAATTTCCGTTCTCCTTTCGTTAATTAAGCTCGTCCCAGATACCGCCCTTCTTGTTGACGATGTCGGCAACGTCGAGGGTAAGTATCTTGGATATGCCCGATTCGGGCATCGTTACGCCGTAAAGGCGGTCTGCGGCGTTCATCGTGCCGCGACGGTGTGATATAAGTATGAACTGCGTATCGTCCGAGTAACGTCTGATGTACTGCGCAAATCTCTCAACGTTGACTTCGTCAAGCGCCGCCTCGATCTCGTCAAGGATGCAGAACGGCGTGGGGTTTACCTGAAGTATCGCAAAGAATAGCGCGATCGCGATAAACGCCTGCTCACCGCCCGAAAGCTGCATCAGCGATTTGATGATCTTTCCGGGAGGCGCCGCCTTTATTTCAATTCCGCTTTCAAGTACGTTGTCGGGATCAGTCAGGAGCAACTCGGCAGAGCCGCCGCCAAAAAGCTCGGCGAAGGTCTTTTTAAAGTTCTCGTTGATCTGATCAAACGAGGTAATAAACGCCTTTTTCATCTCGCTCTCAAGCTGAACGATGACCTTTTCAAGCTCGTTCTTCGCCTTGACGAGATCCGCCATTTGTGCGGTAAGGTCGTCGTACTTTTGACGCTCGGTCTGATATTCCTCGATGGCGGCGGGGTTCGTCGCACCGATGTTTCTTATCTTATTTCGGTATTCGGTCTGTATCTGAAGCACAGCAGGGCGTTCCTCTGCAGTTATAGGCTCGTAGCCGAATTCAAGCGCTTGCGCGCGGGTAAGCTCGTGCTCGTCCCAGAACTTTTGCGAAGTCGCGTCAAGCTGTGAGCGAAGCTGTGCAAGCGAGGTCTCGCGGCGCAGCTTGGTCTGCATAAGCTCGTCCTTGCGCACCTGACGGTCGCGGGAAACGCGGCGGATATCCGCAAGCTTGCGTTCAAGCTCCATTCCGCCCGCCTCACTGCTGTCGCGGCGGCGGTTAAGCTCGGAAAGTGCCTCCTCGCTCTCGGTCTGTGCGGCAAGTATACCTGCGAGCTTTTCCTTAAGCTCTTTTACTATGTGGCGGCTCTCTCTTACGCGGGCATCCTTTTCGGCGGCATCCGCCTCAAAGCTCTTTGCCTTGCCGTGAGCCATATCAGCCATCGCGTTACAGCTTTCAATATCGCGGCGAAGCTCGGATATGCGAACCGTTATGCGCATAGCCTTTGCCTTAAGAGAATCCCTCTCGACGAGCAAGCCTCCGTGCTCCTCGGCGCGTTCTGCGCGGTACGCTTCAAGCTCGCTTATTTTCTCGCCAAGCTCTCGCGCTTTCACGTTGAGAGTAGCTATTTCCGCCTTTCTTCTTTCCTGCTCGCCTGCTACGTTTTTGAGGTCTGCGCGGAATTTTTCAAGAAGCTCGCGGTCGGCCTCAAGTGTTTCGCGTGCCTTTTCAAGCTTTGCTTCCTCAACTGCGCGTAGCGTTTCAATAAGCTTTATTTCATTCTCGTCAAACGCTATCTCCTCGTCAAGCGAGGTAAGCTCGGCGGTGAGCGTTTCAAGCATTTTGGCGAGTTTTTCGCTCTTTTCGGTAGCCTCGGTAAGCTCGCGGCTCATTCGCTTTATCTCGTCGGCGCGGGTAAGTATTCCGCTTCCCGTGCGTACCGAACCACCCGTAAACGAGCCGTCGCGGTTTATCTGCTGACCATCAAGAGTGACGGTTCGCACGCTGTATCTTACTTTTTTCGCCATTTCGGTGGCGTTTTCAAGGGTGTCAAATATTACTATCCTGCCAAGCATCGAGGAAAGTATCGACGAATAAACGCTGTCAGCCGAGACGAGCTGTGACGCTATACCTATATAGCCCTTGCAGCTTGCCGCCTCCTGCATCTCGCGCGTGGGATTTCCGATAGGCTTTACGGACGTTAGCGGGAAGAACGTAGCTCTACCCGCGCTATCGCGCTTCAGGCACTCAATAGCCGCCCTTGCCGTTCTTTCGTCCTCGACTACTATATTCTGTATAGCTGCGCCGAGAGCCGTTTCGATAGCGGTGACGTAGCGGCTTTCGACCTGAATGAGCGAGGAAAGCGGGCCGTGGATGCGACCTGCGTTTATCCTGCCCTCGCGGTATGCGCGCATTACGTGCTTTACGCTATTGTTATATCCCTCAAAATGCTCCTCCATACGGCGAAGTGCATCTATCTTGCCCGAAAGAGTGTCGCGCTTCACGCTGAGCGAGGAAAGCTCTGTGCTTGCGGCATCGCTCCTTTGGTGCATCTCTGCGGAGCGCTTTTGCTTTTTATCAAGTATTGCGCCGTTTTCGGCAAGCTTTGCATCGTACTGTGCGATTGCAAG
>JAZQXT010000081.1:0-7448 GCA_045633005.1 Eubacteriales bacterium
GTAAAACGGATAATTTTAAAAAAATCATATTTTTTTGCAAAAAACTCTATACAAACGGCAAAAAAAGTGGTAAAATAATACTTGGAATTTTACTCAAAAGGAGTTAAAAAAATGAAAAAGCTTTACGAAGGCAAAACCAAAGACGTTTACTCTCTTGACAACGGCAACGTTCTTCTTAAGTTCAAGGACGATTGCACGGGCAAGGACGGCGTTTTCGATCCCGGAGAGAACAGCGTAGGTCTCACTATCGAGGGTATCGGACGCGCAAATCTTGAAACCTCTATCCACTATTTCGAGCTTCTTAAGGAAGCGGGCGTTAAGACTCACTACGTCAGCGCAAATATCGAGGACGCTACTATGGAAGTTCTCCCCGCAGAGTGCTTCGGCAAGGCACAGGGCGGTAACGGTCTTGAGGTTATCTGCCGTCTCGTTGCTACGGGTAGCTTTATCCGCCGTTACGGTGAGTATATCAAGGACGGAACGCGTCTTGAAGGCGGCTACGTTGAGTGCACCTTTAAGAATGACGAGAAGGGCGATCCGCTCGTTACGGGTGAGGGTCTTGCCGCTCTCGGCGTTATGACTCCCGCTATGTTTGCAGATATGAAGGAGCAGACTCTCAAGATCACCAAGATCGTTGCTGACGATCTTAAGAGCATCGGTCTTGACCTTTGGGACATCAAGTTTGAGTTTGGCTACAACAACGGCGAGGTCGTTCTCATCGACGAGATCGCATCGGGCAATATGCGCGTTTACAAGGACGGCAAGATCGTTGAGCCCGTTGAGCTTACCAAGCTTATCCTCAACAGATAATAGACATTATGTATAAGAAAAACCGCAATTTTTTGCGGTTTTTCTTATTATTTCGACAAAATGTTATTGACTTTCTCTGCATTAAATGGTAAAATTATTATGTATAACCGCGTCTTGCCTCGCAAGGCGAACCACCATCTAAAAAAGGAGAAAGCCCGTGACGAATAGAGTAGAAAATAATTACAGCGTGCCTCTTTATCGCCGCCTGCTTTGCGTGCTTTTAAGCCTCGTCTTTCTGATATCGCTCGTCCCCACGGTTAGCGCGGTGTCCGCCGTGCCGACACCCGACGAAATAAAAAAGCAAATAACCACGACGTATACCAAGGCACTCAAGGAGGCGGGACGTGCGTCGTTTGACGGCTATTGCGCCGATTACGTCAACCGTCAGCTTAAGATACTCGGTATCAACACGCGCTACGTCGGCGGAAACGGAAACGACGAGTACGATAATTATAAAAATCTCAAATACTCCTCGGGCGGATATAAAGTCCACGCGTACGGCGCAAGCAAGTACACGCTTACGCAAGCCATCAAGCTCATAGCGAATCAGTACCACTGCGTTACAAACGTGCTTGCGGGATTTCAAAAGACCTCTACGGTCGCGGGTCAGAAGTACGGTCACACGCACATGATCCACGCCATAATCGACGGTTACGTTTATTTTACCGAGAGTATGAGTATAAGGCTCAACGGAGTCTCCTACCCCGAGGGCTCGGCGCTCGTGGCTACTATCGACCAGTACTGTGCGAAGTACGATACTTCGTACTTCCAGTTTGAGGGCTTTATATGGTTTGAGGATGAGGAGCTTACCTCCGTGCTTGAGGGTACGGACTACGTTCCGCCCGCCCCCATCGTTATGACACCCGGTACGTATTACGTACACGAGTCGGCGGGTCTGTGGCTTCGCGAGGGGCCCTCGACTGCTACGGAGAAGCTTGCCCTGATAGGCTATAATAACGAAGTCCACATTACCGAGATCGACGGCGATTGGGGCAGAACGTACTATAATGGCAAGGCGGGCTGGGTGTTCCACGAATACGTTACATATAAGGACGTTCTTCCGCCTGTTTACGCCGAGACCGTGGCGAGCGGCGAGGTCACGTCTACGTATTTCTATCCCACGATAGCCGACGCGCTCGCCGCGTATAAAAGCGGAGAGTACGTGATAAATCTTATAGAATCGTTGGCGATAACCAAGGACATTGTCCTTGGTGACGGTATTACCCTTGACGTTGGTGAATTTTCCGTTGATATGTCAAAGGGGGACGTAATTTTTGACGGTGGAAAGGTCGTTTCCGCCGCCAGCATTCCCGCGTTTGATGCCGATCCTTTCGTTTCCTGCTCGACGGCAGACGGCGGATACTGTTATACCTCGGATCTCGCTATCAGCGTGAGCGCCGACGCTCCGCTTGAAAACGGCGACGTCAGACTGCGCTTTACCGCAAGCGCCAAGGGGCTTTCCGACGTCAGCGGCGTGAAGCTTGACTTTATTATCACTAATGCCGACGGTAGCACAGAGACCGTTTCCGCAACCGTTAAAAACGATAGCGCCACATTTACCACCGACGCGCTTTCCGCCAAAAAGATAGCCGACGCCGTTTCCGTTAAGGCAAGAGCTTACGCTAAATCGGGAAGCAAGACGTACGAGCGCTTCAGCGACAGCGTTACCTGCTCGGCAAAGGATTGCTTGGGCAAGGATTACGGCAGCTCCTCTAAGCTTGACAGATATATAAAGGGCGTGCTGAATTACGGAAGTGCATCACAAAAATACTTTGGATATAAGGCAAATTCGCTCTCGAACAGCGTTCTGCCCGAATCTCAGCGTAAGCCGAGCATTTCTGCCTACGACGTTATTCGCGCAGAAAGAGCGCCGCACGTCGTAGTTACGAGCACGGCGCACGTAAACTCCGTTCAGCTCGTTATTGACGACAGCGTTTCTTTGCGCTTCGGCGTTAGCGAAAAGCCCAAGAGCGCAGAGCTTAAGCTGCTCGTTTGGTCGCATAGCGAATACGAGGCGCTTGCAAAGAAGGCGAAGAATGCGGGCAAGACCATATCCGATTATCTTGTTGCCGATAATTGCAATAAGAGTATTAAGCTTTCGGGAAGTGACTTTACCTTTAGCGATATCTCGCCTGAAAAATACGCCGATACGTACTATTTCCGCCTTTGCCAGACGGAAAACGGCAAGGTCAGCTACGATTACGTGGTCGCATACAGCGTTAGCGAATACTGCGCCATCAAGCTCTCCGACGGCGTGAACGAGGGAATAGACGAGCTTTGTCTTGCTATTGCGGATTATTCCGCCGCCGCAAGAGAGTATTTCGGCTATACCGTAAATAAGGGTTGATCTCTACCGCATTTTGCGCCCCAAGGCGCAAAATGCGGTTTCTTTGCTTGACAATGCGCGTGTCGGGTGGTATAATAACCTTACATAATCTATATGAGGCGATAAATTTGGAAAACTTAAGGGTTGATAAGAATAAAAGAAAATTAAGACCGTTGACCGTGCTCATCGCGGGATTTCTTGCCGTGATACTTACGGGAACGCTCCTTCTTATGCTTCCGCTCTCAAGCGCGTCGGGCGAGGTGACCGACCCCATAACCGCGGGCTTTACCGCCGTCAGCGCGACCTGCGTTACGGGACTTTCAACGGTCGAAACGGGCGCGTATTGGAGCGTTTTCGGTCAGATCGTTATACTTTGTATGATACAGGTGGGCGGTCTTGGGTTTATGACGATGGCGGTTTTGCTTTCGCTCATAATCAGGCGCAATATATCGCCGCGCGAGCGTATGATAGTTGCGATGTCGTATAACCTTAACGATTACGGAAGCACCGTAAAGCTCGTGCGCCGTATTCTGCTCGGTACCGTCGGATTTGAGCTTTTGGGCGCGGCGCTGTTGGCTATCAGATTTATTCCGAAGTTCGGCACGGGGCGCGGAATATATATGAGCGTTTTTCACTCCATAAGCGCGTTTTGTAACGCGGGCTTTGATATTCTCGGCAACGGTAACTCCATGGGTGACTACTACGGCGATCCGCTTGTTTGCCTTACGTTGATGGCGCTTATAAGCATCGGCGGCATCGGTTTTATCGTGTGGGGCGATCTCGTGAATTTCCGCACGCGCCGCAAGCTGTCCGTGTATTCCAAATTCGTGCTTATTCTGACTGCCGTGTTTACCGTTTTGGGAACGGCTTACGTAGCTATTAGCGAGTGGAATAATCCGCTTACGATCGGCAATTATTCGGTCGGTGAGAAGCTGCTTTGCTCCGCATTCCAATCGGTTACTTGGCGCACCGCGGGCTTCGCTACGGTCGATCAGGCGTCTCTCCACGGGGCAACAAAGATATTCGGCGGCATTATGATGTTCATCGGCGGCGCATCGGGCTCTACCGCGGGCGGTGTAAAGGTTGCTACGGTGGGAATCCTCGTGCTTACCGTTATGTCCGTTTCGGTAGGAAAGACGGAGATAAATCTTTTTAAGCGCAGAGTTCCGTCGGGCGTTATCCTGCGTGCGATGACGCTGGTTTCCATCCAGCTTTTGCTTATATTCGTTGCCACGCTTTTGTGTAACGTGGTTTCGTCAGCGCCCCTTATTGATTTGTTCTACGAGGTGGTCTCGGCGGGCGGAACGGTCGGACTTACTGCTTCGCTGACTCCCACGCTTCACCCATTTGCGCTCGTCGTGCTTATGTGTATGATGTTCTTTGGCAGACTTGGCATACTGACTATCACGCTTGCCATTGCAACGCGTTCGAGCGAGCGCTCCCCATCGATACTAACCTATCCCGATGCTAATATTCTGATAGGCTGATCTACGAAAGGAAGTAAAGTTATGAATAGCTTTTGTATTATAGGTCTTGGAAAATTCGGAACGTCCCTTGCGCTTAATCTTGTTAATCACGGCAAGCAGGTCATGGTAATTGACAGCGATGCCGACAAGGTCAACGCTATCGCGGACATAGTTACCAACGCCGTTATAGGCGATGCGACTAACGAGAATCTCCTGCGCGCCGCAGGCGTTGCCGATTACGAGTGCGCCGTGGTTTGTATGACCTGCAACACGAGCGATATCATCCTCGTTACCATTCTGCTTAAGGAGCTTGGCGTTAAAAAGGTTATCGCGCGTGCCGTCAACGAAGGGCACAAAAAAGTGCTTGAGCGCATAGGCACGGACGAGATAACCTTCCCCGAACACGATGCGGGCGAGAAGCTTGCGTTCAGGCTTTCCAAGAGATCCGTCGTCGATTACGTTCAGTTTGCGGGATATAAGATAGTCGAGATACTCGTTCCAAGCGAGTGGATCGGCAAAAACCTTATGGAGCTGAATCCCCGCCGCAAGTTCGGTATCAACATAATTGCCGTAACTGCCGCGGAGTCTGCAAAGCCCAACGTTTCTCCCGCGCCTGACCGTCCGTTCTGCGAGGGCGACAGAGTCGTCGTTATCGGTACTGATAAGGATATTGAAAAATTAGCTAAATTTATGTAATAGAGAGGCAAAAAATGGAGCTTAACAAGAAAAAAGTAATGTTCATCGGCAATTCCTTTATTTATTACGGATATTGCGTTATCGAGGGTGATCAGGGAACTCCCGATCTTGGATATTTTCATCACCTCGCAAGAGTAAACGGCGACGACGTTGCCGTTTACGACTACGTTTGGGGCGGCAGAAACCTCAATCAGCTTTACGAAAAGTACCTTCCTCTTGACAACAAGGAGCTTTTCGAGAGTATTGATTGCGTATTTATGTCCGAGGCGGGCGAGAATAACCGCGACCTCGTCGGCTCCGTCAAGCGCATTATGGCGCTGTTCCCCGAAAAGACGAAGTTCGTTTATCTTTGCCACACCTATACTTATCAATGCCACCACGCCCGTATAATGATGGGAATGTCAAAGCTCAGAAAAATGGGCGTTACCATCGTAAACTGGGGCGGACTTGCCTACGATATCTGGAAGGGCAGAGTCAGCGTTCCCGGCGGCAAGCTCAGCTATAACAAGGATTCCTTCGTTGTAAATAAGCACGATTGGCATCACCAGAATATGCTGTCGGGTTATATCTGCTCGCTTATGGCTTACTGTGCCGTTACGGGCAAGAGCGCCGTCGGACAGCCCTACGGCTTCTGCAACGATACCTCGCTTGACGCTCGCTTCGATGCAAAGAGGTATATGGAGAGCTACTACGTCGAGGGAACGTCAAACCTTGACGCCGTGTTCGCATCCGAGGAGGATATGCGCGGCTTGCAGATACTCGTTGACGAGTATATCAAGAAATATAACTGAAAAAAGCAAAGAAGCGCACTTCGTACGGAGTGCGCTTCTTTTTTATTGGAGTAGTGTAAAATAATAAAAAACTATTGATTTTTTGAAATAGATATGGTAAAATTTATTTGTATAAGTATATCAAATGCAACATAATGCAAATTATGTTTCTTTTGCAAATGCTGAGTAAATGATATGATAAAATTTTATGGCTTTACGAGAGGAAAGGAAGCTATGAAGAAACTGAAAAAGATACTTCTCCCCTTGTTTACGGTGATACTCGTTATCGCAATATCCATAGGTGCAACGCTGGCATACCTTACGGATGAAGAGTCGGAGACCAACATAATGACCATCGGTAAGGTTGCTATTGACCTACTCGAATATGAGCGCAAAGATACCGCGACCAGCGACGGTGATGCTGTAGTGCAGGAGTTCCGCGATAACAAGCCCTTGAGCCCCGCCGTTATCGATAAGGATTTTGACTATACCCCCGGCGCAAAGTACGTAGATTGGAAACAGGATGCCGTTAAGTGGCAGCAGCAGAACGACGATGGCGGCTATACCTCGCCCATTTGGGACCCTGCGAAGATCAACAATGAAGTTGATAAGATGGTCTTTCTTAAAAACAAGGGAAATTACGGCGCGTACGTCCGCATCTATTTTGCGTTTGAGGCGGGAAACTTCGATACCTTTAACGAATTCCGTGAAATGATCCACCTGAACCTGAACGAAACGGGTGACTGGAAGTGGGAATGGATACCTTTCCTCGCTACCAATGCCGAAGGCGGTAAGTATTTTATAGCAAACGCTACTTACAAAAATGAGTTGTTACCCGACGATTTTACGGATATAACCCTTTCACAGATCGCGCTTGACCCCACCGCAACCAACGCGCACGTAGCCGCATTTGGCGATACCTACGAGGTTTTCGTAAACGCGCAGGGCATTCAGTCCGCGGGCTTTACCGATCCCGATACGGCACTCGATGAGGGATTTGGCGACAAGCTTCCCTTTGACGACATTACTCTTGCAACGGGAATAGATCTTAAAACCGCGCTTCATAATTTGAACGGTGATGACTCGGATGCGGCTAACAAGATCACCGACAAGGTTGCGAACATCACCTTTGGATTTAACAAGGACTATGCCGATAAGGTTGAAGGCTACGAGGGAACTCTCACCAGCGTCGAGCAAGATGCAGAGGTTTACACCTATTACGTTCCCAACGCCACCAACAATAAAAATTACGACGTTTACGTCCTCGCGGATGATAAGATTTACACTCCCAAGAATAGCAAGGGGTTGTTCGGTGATATGAGTGCTTTGACAACCGTTGATACGACCAATATGGACGTTAGTCGTACCGAGAACATGTCT
>JAZQXT010000082.1:0-12023 GCA_045633005.1 Eubacteriales bacterium
ATTTGCTTCGCAAATATGATGTTGCTCCACTTCGTTCCGCAATGATGCGATGTTTGCCCCAAAATGTGGCGAAGCCACGCATCATTAGGCGAAGCCGTCATCATTGGCGCAAGCCAACATCATTTGCCGAAGGCAAACATCATTCAAAAAA
Organism: Eubacteriales bacterium; assembly: GCA_045633005.1. Classification (GTDB taxonomy): domain Bacteria; phylum Bacillota; class Clostridia; order Oscillospirales; family CAG-272; genus CAG-390. The sequence goes on from JAZQXT010000082.1 coordinate 152, forward strand.
CGCACCTTTGTCTTTGTAGACAAAAGTGCGTTTTTTGTTGGTGGAGCATAGGGGATTCGAACCCCTGACCCCAACACTGCCAGTGTTGTGCGCTCCCAGCTGCGCTAATGCCCCGAACGTTTATTACGCAAGCAACTTTTATGCTTGCTGCCTTTTAATTATATCATACCGTGATACAAAAAGCAATACCTTTTTTCAAAATTTCGGCTGATTTTTGCAATAACAACACCGTTCTGTGCACGGTGTTGTTATTGCATCCTTTTCTTGAAAACGGCTCGCGCCGTCAAGAGGATCAGTTTGATATCAAGCAAAAATGAATGATTTTCAATGTAAAACAGATCCAACCGAAGCTTTTGGTAGGGCGGAGTATCGTACCTGCCGTATATCTGTGCGTACCCCGTAAGTCCGCCCTTGACCTTGAAGCGATATGCGAATTCGGGTAGCCCTTCGCAGTATGCGTGTATATGCTCGACTCTTTCGGGACGCGGACCGACAAGGCTCATATCGCCCTTGATAATATTTATCAGCTGCGGTAGCTCGTCAAGCCCCGTTGCGCGAATGAACCTTCCGACTCTCGTTATCCTTGCGTCATCGTTCGTTGCGGGGGTGGCAACTCCGTCAGCTTCCGCATTCGTGACCATGCTTCTGAATTTTATTATATCAAATTCCTTGCCACCGAGCGTCATTCGCCGTTGCTTGAAAAACACGGGTCCGCCGTCGCAAAGCTTTATTGCAAGCGCAATAACGAGCGAGAGGGGAAGCGTGAGTACGAGCATTAAAACGCTTACAACAAGGTCAAATAAACGCTTAAAAAAAGCCTTTCTCTTTGAAAATCCGCGTCGCGGAAGGCGATAAAATCCGCCATCACCCTCGCACCCCACGATATCGTCGGGCTTCGGTGTAAGATATACCCCTGCACCGATATCAAAGCAAAGCTTTACTATTCTGTTGCGAATGTCTGTTGGAAGCTCGTGCAGAACTACCGCGTCATATTGCTTGATCTCGTCGGCAAGCGATTTATCGCTTGCCGACGCATCAAGTGTCGCGACGATATCAATACCTTCGGGTAGGCTCTCGCGCTTTGGCGATGCGCCGCCGCAAAGGAGTGCCGCGCGTATCATTCCTCGGTCATCTGTCGCAGAGCTTTCGCGAGCTGGTCGGGGCACGACGTGGGCTTGAAGCCGCATCTTATGCCCTCAAGCCTTGAGATAGCCTCGTCGGGCTTCATACCTCTTGCAAGCGCGGCAACGCCCTGCGTGTTTCCGCTGCAGCCACCCTCGAAGCTGACGTTTTCTATCGTTCCGTCATCCGCAAGAGTGACGGTTATCGAGCGCGAGCAAACTCCGCGAGTCATATATTTGTAGCTTTTCATTCTTTACCTCATATCATTTTCAGTAGCTTGTAGCCGTCCGAAAGAAGCTCGGAAAGCTCGTCAGCCGTGAGCTTTTTCTGCGACAGACGTGCGAGCTGATAAATAAAGGAAGCGTAGGTGTACGCCTTGCTATCCTCGTCGATCTCGCCGTCACCTGCAAGCTCTACAAGCTTTGTATAAAGCTCGGACGCGGGATTGAGCGTGAGCGTGTAGTCGAGCGGGTATGTGGGCATATCAGCACCGGGGGCGGCGTACATTCTCATCATATCCTCAAATCTGCGGGATTCCTCACTTACCGAAAGCAGAGCGGGAACGTCGGCGTTTTTGAGCGTCTCGGCGCAGACCGTCAGCTTTTCATCCTTTGCTATTTTGCGGAAAAGGGAAACGATGCCTTCGGGTATCTCCGTTTTCTCGCTTTCGCTCTTTACTGCCGACGCAACTCCCGAATCAACTCTTACGAATTTCACGTCGTCGCGATATTGCTCGATAGCACTCATGTACTGCGTGTCTATCATAAGGTCAAACAGCGCGACCTTGACGTTTTCCGCGCTCATCATCGAGATGTACTGGGATTGAAGCGCCGTGTCGTTTGCGTAGTATATTACGCCCTCGTGCTTATCCTTTGCGCCGTCGAGGTATTCCGTAAAGGTGCAGGACGTGCCGTCGGTAAGGCGCAGAAGCAGGCTGTCCTTTGCACGGTCGTAGAACTTTCTCTCACGCAGGCAGGCGTATTCAAGGAATATTCTGATATCCCCGTACAGCTTTTCGTAATTCTCCCTGTCGTTTAGTGCAAGTGAGGTGAGCTTATCCGCAACTTTCTTTACGATGTACTGCGAGATCTTTTTTACGTATGCGTTGTCCTGCAGATAGCTTCTTGATACGTTAAGCGGAAGTTCGGGACAGTCAAGCGCACCGCGAAGCATGAGCAGATAGTCGGGCAGGACCTCTTTTATGTTATCCGCAACGAATACGTGGTTGTAGAACAGCTTTATCTCGCCCTCAAGCGATTGAGCCTCGTTGCGAATGCGGGGGAAGTAGAGAACACCCTTGAAGTTGAGCGGGTAGTCCGCGTTTATATGAATGTAGAAAAGCGGATCGTCAGCGTCCATAAAGAGCTTGTGATAAAACTCGTTATATTCTTCCTTTGAAATGTCGGAGGAATTTCTTGCCCACAGCGGTATGGTGTCGTTGACTATCTTGCTTTCATCCTCGTCGCCGTTCTCAAAGTAGATCGGAACGGGCATAAAAGCGCAATATTTGTCCAATATTCCTTTTATCCTCGAAGGCTCAAGATATTCGCTTTCTTCCTCGGAAATGTGCATAATGACCGACGTTCCGCGGCTCTCCTTGGCGGAGGATGTGATCTCGTACTCGCCGCCCTCGTCACAGCTCCAATGCACCGCGTCGGCACCCGTATAGGAGCGCGTGTGAAGCTCAACGCGGTCACTTACCATAAACGAGGAGTAAAAGCCGAGACCGAAGTGTCCGATGATGCCGCCCGACTTATCACCGTCCTCGTATTTTTCGATGAATTCAAGCGCACCTGAAAGCGCGATGGAGCAGATATAGCGGGAAAGCTCATCCTCGGTCATACCGATTCCGTTGTCGCTTACGGTTATCGTGCGCGCGTCGCGGTCGATGCTTACGGTGATGCGGAAGTCCTCGCCCTCTGCGAGCTCGGTGTGACCGAGGGATGCGAGTCTTTTAAGCTTCGTAACGGCGTCGGATGCGTTGGAAACTATCTCGCGAAGGAAAATATCCTTCTCCGAGTAGAGCCATTTTTTGATTATTGGAAAAATGTGTTGTGTTTCTACGGAAATGCCGCCCTTGCGGCTTGCGTTTTCTGCCATGGTAACTCCTTTTTTGTGTTTGCGCAAATTATCAATATCATATAAATTATATAAAATTATTCTTTTTCTGTCAAGAAAGATAGAGGATATTTAAAATAAATTGCAAAAATAATTAAAAAACAAGTCATTAACGCAAAAAATCCACTTGCATTCCTGTCTCACTTATGTTATGATTGAATGGTAAAAACGAAAGGGAGGTAAATATGGAAAAGCTTGTACTTAACGCCTATGCGAAAATAAATCCCTTTCTTGAAATAACCGCAAAGCGCCCTGACGGCTATCACGAGATCGACTCCGTTATGATGTCCGTTTCCATTCACGATACGGTCACGCTCACGCGGACGAACGGCGGTATTACGCTCACGGCGGATGCGCCGAGCGTGCCGACGGACAGCAGAAATATCGCGTATAAGGTCGCCGCTCGGCTGCTCGACGCGGCGGGAGACACGCGCGGCGTGCATATCGATATAAAAAAACGAATACCTACCGAAGCGGGAATGGGCGGCGGAAGCGCCGACGGCGCGGCGGTGCTCGTGGGGCTTAACAAAATGCTCGGCGAGCCGCTTACCACCGACGAACTTTGCGTGCTCGGAGCACGCGTCGGAGCGGATATTCCGTTTTGCGTGCGCGGCGGGTGCATACGAGTCGGAGGCATCGGAGAAAAGGTCGCAGAGACGCTTTCCGTTCCCAAGCTGCATATTTTAGTAGCCAAGATGGGAGAGGGAATATCAACGCCCGCGGCGTACTCTGCACTTGACTCGCTCTACGGAGATTTTGTCGCGTATTCTCCCAAAACGCCTACGGAGCTTTTGTGTGCTATAAGGAACGAAGGAAATCTCGACGGCTTATACAATATTTTCGAGCAAGCGCTTGATACTTTAGCCCCAAAGACTAAAATGCTGAAGAATAGGATTGCACAGTTGTCGCGTGGTGCGCTCCTTTGCGGTAGCGGTACGGCGGTATTTGCCGTATTTGACGATGAGCGCGACGCGCTTGAGGCTAAAACGGCTTTGCGAAAAGATAGCACGATATCATTTGTCGAACTGTGTACGACAATGCCGTGCGGCGTTGAAATCATTAACTGAAATAGCAATATTTTTCCAAAACGGAGCTTTTTATGGAACAAACTGTTATAAAGACTCACTGTACCGAAGCGGATGCAGATATCATTTTATGCACCGCGCTCGATATAGGTGAGCATCTATTGAGAAACGGAAGCGAAATATCCCGTGTTGAGAACACGATAGAGCGCATATGTACGGCTCTTGGCGCTACGCACGTCGAGGCATTCGTGATCCCCTCGCTTATTGCCGCCTCGGTTCGAATGAGCGACGGAGGATATTCGGAGCAGATGCGCCACGTTAAGAAGGGCATTTCTATGAACCTTAATCGCGTCGAACAGCTTAACACGATATCGCGCGAGCTTTGCTCGGGTGCGATAACGGTAGAGGAAGCGCGTCATAAGGTGGAAAGAGTAAAAAAGGTAGAGCCTTACCGCCCCCTCGTTTGCCACGTCGGTGCGGCGATATTCGTTGCGGGCTTTACTCTCTTTTTCGGCGGAACGTGGCTTGATGCACTTGGCGGAGGGCTTATTGCCGTGGTCGTCAGTATTCTGTCGGGCTTTGACGTTCCCTTTACCAAGGGGCTGATGAAGCCGTTTACTCTCTCGTTCGTCGCAGGCTCGTTGTCCGTCATAGTCTGCTTCGTAGGGCTTGGAAACAATGTAGATGCAGTTGCTATCGGTACTATTATGCAGGTCATACCGGGTCTTTCTTTTTGGACGGGAGTTATGGATATGGTCAACGGTAACCTGATATCTGGCTCGTTGCGCTTGCTTCAGGCGCTCCTTACCGCCGTTATGATCGCGCTCGGATATGCTATGGCGTTCCTTGTTTTCGGAGGGCTTATGTGATGGGTGAGTATTTTTACATAATGATAGGCTCCCTCTTGGGAGCTATGGGCTACGCTCTTTTGGTAAAAGCGTCGGTGAAGTCCCTTTGCCCCATTTTCATAGTCTCAACTCTCGGCGCGGTGGTATACTGCGTTTGCGACAGCCTTGGTTTTTCCGTTTTTGCGGCAAATATGTTTTCCGCTTTCGTGGTTTGTGCGCTTTCCGAGATAAGTGCGCGTATATGGAGAATGCCCGCGGTGGTCATAATGTTTCCGTCGCTCATTCCGCTTGTACCAGGGCGTCCCCTTTATCTTGCCGTAAGCAATATTATTAATCAAAATTACGCGGCGGCGTTTGATAACGGAGAAACCACCTTGCTTGTTGCATCAGGTATGGCGGGAGGAATAATAATCAGTATGGTCATCTTTGCTACCGTAAACACGGTTATTCTTTATATCCAGAAAAAAAGAACGAAAAGTAAAGCGTAATACGAAGCGGAGGAGCGTTGTCTTCTCCGCTTTTTTTGTAAATAAATTGCGTTTTTTAAATTTATTATATAAAAACTATTTATTATTTTGTAAAATTGTGATATAATAATATGATAAATGCAGGGGAGGTAAAATATGAGCATAGAAGATATCAAAAAAGCAAACTCGCGGATATTTAAGCTTATGAGCATTTACCTCAATCTTGCGCCCGATTACGTCGATAAGGAAATGATGGACGCAATGACCGAGGGCGTCAGAACGCGGGAAACGCTTGAATATTCATACGCTTCTCTCGTTGCCGCGGCTTGCGGACTTGACCCTTACGATAACCCCGCGGACAAGGCTTTTTTTAGGGAGCATTTTCTCCCAATGATGCACCTTCTTGACTCAAAGCCGTACCGAGAGGACGAATACTACAAAAACATCAAATTCCCCGAGGGTAAATGCGGAAATTGGACGTTTGAGCGCCGCGTTTGCCGCGCATACGAGGGCTTTGTCTTTGACGACCCCATAACTATGGATGACGGCAGAGTCATTCCGCAGATCGGCTTTTTCGAGGAGGATTACCCATATCCCGCAGTTCTTGAGGGCGGCAGGGAATGGATGACCTTGATGCCAAACGAGACCAACACCACAAAGCCCGCGCTTGACGTGGCGCGGGGAAAAGTGCTGACCTACGGACTCGGACTCGGATATTTCGCCTATATGGCAAGCATCAAGGACGAGGTAACGAGCGTTACGGTGGTCGAGCGAAGCGAGGATGCTATTGCGCTTTTTAAGGAGCACATACTGCCGCAATTTCCAGACCCCAACAAGGTTACGGTGGTGCACTCGGATGCCTTTGAGTTTGCCGAAAAGCAAATGGAAAACGGCGCGTACGATACGGTCTTTACAGACCTTTGGCACGACCCGTCCGACGGCGTGGAGCTTTACCTGAAAATGAAGGAATACGAAAACAAATTGCCCAACGCGCACTTTGTTTATTGGATAGAAAAAACACTTAAGCTATATATGTGAAAGGAGCTACTATGTTACAAATAAAGGACCTTTCGCTCGTGGCGGATAACGTTGCGGGCGGCGGAAGAAAAGCGATACTTGATAACGTAAATCTTGAAATAAAGGACGGCGCGCTCGTCGTACTGACGGGCCCCAACGGCGGCGGCAAGACTACGCTTGCAAAGACCGTTATGGGAATTGCAACCCCCACGTCGGGCTCTATCGTCTACAACGGCACGGATATAACCAATATGACTATCACCGAGCGCGCAAGACTTGGCGTAAGCTACGGCTTCCAACAGCCCCCGCGCTTTAAGGGAATGCGCGTGCGCGACCTGCTTGAGCTTGCATCGGGCAAGAACACACTTTCCACTATGGACTGCTGTATGTATCTTAACAAGGTCGGACTTTGTGCGGGCGATTACATCGACCGCGAGGTGGACACGTCCTTGTCGGGCGGCGAGGTCAAGCGTATTGAGATAGCAACCATACTTGCGAGAAATTCCTCGCTTATGATATTTGACGAGCCCGAGGCGGGCATTGACCTTTGGTCGTTTGCAAAGCTTACTGATACTTTCAGGGATCTGCACAAAAACAGCGATGCAACTATCATAATCATTTCTCACCAAGAGAGAATCATCAATCTTGCGGACGAGATCGTCGTTCTTTCGGGCGGTCAGGTGGAAAGAAAGGGAAGCAAGTCCGAGGTTTTCCCCTCGATCCTTGCCGAAGCCACCCACGGATGCAAGTATATGAAAAATACGGAAGCTTAATAAGGAGCGAAAAAATGAATAAAACGGATCTTAAGCTCCTCAAGGAAATCGCGGACCTTGAAAGAGTTCCGCAGGGAGCATACAATATAAGAAAGGACGGCGCAACGGACAGCCGTTCATCTACGGAAAATATAATTATTGAAACCAAAACGGATAAAAACGGTATTGATATCACAATCAAGGACGGAACTGTAAACGAGTCCTTGCACATTCCCGTTATCATAACCAAAACGGGAATTTCCGAGATGGTTTATAACGATTTCCACATCGGCGATAATTGCGACGTGCTTATCATCGCGGGATGCGGAATCCACAATTCGGGCTGCGAGACCAGCCAGCACGACGGAGTTCATACCTTCTACGTCGGCAAAAACTCTCGCGTTCGTTACGTTGAAAAGCACTATGGCGACGGTGAGGGAACGGGAGAGAGAATAATGAACCCCGAAACCGTTGCATATATCGGTGAAAATTCCTTTATGCAAATGGATACCACGCAGATAAAGGGCGTCGACTCCACCAAGCGCAAGACCACTATTTTCGTTGGCAAGGGCGGCGAGGTAGCGGTCAATGAAAAGCTTATGACTCACGGCAAGCAGATAGCCGAGTCGGAAATGGAGATTGTCCTTGAGGCAGAGGACGCAACGGGCAGAGTCATCTCCCGCTCGGTCGCAAAGGACAGCTCGTATCAGGTATTTTACCCCAAGATGACGGGCAAGGCATCCTGCTTCGGACACGTTGAGTGCGACTCCATAATTATGGACGAGGCAAAGATAAGCTCGATTCCCGCAATATGCGCCGAGCATACCGACGCACGCCTCGTTCACGAGGCTGCTATCGGAAAGATAGCAGGCGAACAGCTCTTAAAGCTTATGACTCTCGGTCTTAGCGAGGCTGAGGCAGAGGAGAGAATACTCGAGGGCTTTCTTAACTGATTTTTGAAGAAAACAAGGAGGGAAATAAATGAATTATTCCGAAATAACCCCGTATATTCGCAAGATGGCGGAGCTATCCTCCGAAAATAATGGGATAAGACCCCAGATGTATGCGGAAAATCAGGTTTTCCGCGGACTTCGTGACCTTAACGGTCGCGGTGTCGTTACGGGACTTACCGAGGTTTCCGACGTAAGAGCTAAAAAGCTCAACGAAAACGGCGAGCTTGTGCCGTGCCCCGGTGAGCTTTATTATAGAGGTATAAATATAAACTCTCTCGTCGACGGTTTCTACGGCAAACGCTTCGGCTTTGAGGAAGCGATATATTTACTGCTTTTCTCAAAATTACCAACGAAGGATGAGCTTGAGGAGTTCAAATGGACTCTTGCAAGCTATCGCTCTCTTCCGCAATCATTCGTTAGGGATATGATACTCAAAGCACCGGGTAAAGATATGATGAACATCCTTTCCAGAAGCGTGCTTGCACTTTACGCTTATGACGATAACCCCGACGATATATCGGTGGAAAACGTTTTGCGCCAGTGCTTGCAGCTCATATCCACGTTCCATATGCTTGCGGTTTACGCTTATAATTCATATCAGCATTACCACCGTGGAAAGAGCTTGTTTATTCACGTTTCTGACCCCGATATCTCTATTGCGGAAAATCTTTTGAACCTTCTGCGCGAGGACAGACAGTATACTCCGCTTGAAGCGCAGATACTTGACCTTGCGCTCGTTCTGCACGCAGAGCACGGCGGAGGAAATAACTCCACCTTTACCACGCACGTTGTTACCTCGTCGGGAACCGACACCTATGCGGCTATGTCTGCCGCGCTCGGCTCGCTCAAGGGCCCGCGCCATGGCGGAGCAAACGTCAAGGTCGTCAGAATGTTTGACGATATGAAGGCGAGCATCAATACGCGCAACGACGGCGCGATAAAGGATTATCTCGTAAGACTCCTTGAAAAGCAGGCGTATGACAGAGCGGGACTTATCTACGGTATGGGACACGCGGTCTATTCGCTTTCCGACCCCCGTTGCGAGATACTCAAGACGTGCGCTGAAAAGCTGTCAGTTGAAAAGAATTGTCAAGAGGAATACGAGCTTTACAACAAGGTTGCAAGCTTTGCGCCCGAGATAATCGCTGAAAAGAGAAAGATGTATAAGGGTGTTAGCCCCAACGTTGATTTCTATTCGGGACTCGTTTACCGTATGCTCGGACTTCCCGACGAAATGTTCACGCCCATCTTCGCGGTGTCGAGGATAGTCGGCTGGAGTGCACATAGAATAGAGGAAATTCAAAACGCGGGCAAGATAATCCGCCCTGCGTACATAAACGTAAAAAAGGCAGAGGAATATCTGCCGATAGAGGAAAGATAAAGTTCAAAGGGAGGACGGCAAATGGCGAAAGATACCCGCATCGAGCCGCACGCGCCTACGGGCGCGGGCTTGCGTTGGATGAAGCTTGATAATGCGGCTAAAATATATCCCGCCGCACGCCGTCGCCGCTGGAACAATATGTTCAGGCTTTCCGCCACGATGACGGAGGCGGTGGATAGGGATGCCTTGCGCGCGGCGCTTGACGTTACCGTGCTTCGCTTTCCGTCCATCGCCGCAAGGCTTCGCAAGGGGGCGTTTTGGTACTACCTTGAGGAGCTTCGGCATGCGCCCGAGATCGAGGATGACGGCGCATATCCGCTTATGTATATGCCGTTTGAAAGGATACGCAAGTGCGCTTTAAGGGTGCTTGTGTACGGCAATAGGATAGCGGTCGAGTTTTACCACGCGCTCACCGACGGAAACGGCGGACTCGTCTTTTTGAAGTCTCTTATAGCGGAATACGTTGAACGCCGCTACGGCGTTGCCATACCTGCAACGGACGGCGTGCTTGACCGCCGCGATCCACCTCGCCCCGAGGAGCTTTGCGATAGCTTTCTTGAGGTCAGCGGTGACGTGTCAAAAAGCCGCGCCGAGCCAAATTCCTACCACATCGACGGCGTGCGTGAGAAGGATGAATTCGTCAATCTGACGACCTTTATAATAGATTCCGAGCTTTTAAGGGAAGCCGCGCATAGTCGCGGAGTCACGGTGACCTCGCTTATTTGCGCGGCGATCATTCGCGCAACCTGCCGAATACAAAATTCGCACGTTTCGCGCCGCCGACAGAAAATGGTCAAGGTGCTCGTTCCCGTCGATCTGCGCCGCCTTTTCGGAAGTCAGACGCTTCGCAATTTCTCGCTTTATCTCACGCCGGGAATTGACCCGCGCGTTGGGGAGTGGAGCTTTGACGAGGTTTGTCATTCCATACATCATCAAATGGCACTCGGCGTGACGAAAAAGGAAATGACTATGCGCCTTACCAAAAACGTTGATAGTGAAAAATCCCTTATCGTGCGCGTGATGCCGCTCTTTATCAAAAACTTCGTTATGAAATCGGTATACGATGCCGTCGGCGAGAAAAAGTCGGTTATGGATCTTTCAAATCTCGGAATAATCAAAATTCCGTCGGAGCTTGAAAAATACGTCGATAGATTCGATTTCATCATAGGAGCGTTGCCAAACACGCACGAAAACTGCGCAGTTCTTGGCTATAAGGGAAAGACTTATATTAATTTTACAAGAGATATACAAAAATCAGATCTGGAGCTTTATTTCCATGAGGAGCTTCGCGCTATAGGACTACGCGCCAAGGTCGAAAGTAACAGACGGTGAAAGGAGTGTTGAGATGTACTGTGTTAAATGCGGCGTAGAGCTTGCAGATACGGAAAAGGCTTGCCCGCTTTGCGGCACTGCCGTATATCATCCCGATATCACGCGCCCCGACGCCACCCCTACGTATCCGCCTTTTGTCAAGCAAAAGGAAAATATGCGCCCGCAGGGAGTTTTGTTTATCTTGACTATCCTTGCGATAATGCCTGTCGTGATAACGCTGTTTTGCGATCTTCGCCTGAACGGCACGCTAACGTGGTCGGGATATGCCGTAGGCGGAATACTCGCGGCTTATTCGGTAATAGTTCTGCCCTTGTGGTTTGCGCGTCCTAATCCCGTGATATTTGTTCCTATGGACTTTACGCTGATAGGCGCACTCTTGCTTTATATAGATATTGCAACTGGCGGCGATTGGTTTTTGACACTTGCTTTCCCCGCGGTCGGCATTATGGGGCTTATCGTAACTGCCGCCGTAACGCTCGTTAGATATGTAAAAAAAGGCTTGCTTTACATTTTCGGCGGTTGCTTTATCGCCATAGGCGGCTATTGCTTACTGCTTGAGTTTTTTATAAATCTCACCTTTGGTGACGGCTTTTCGTTCATTTGGTCACCTTATCCTTTCATTTCTTGCTTCTTTACGGGAATCGCGCTTATTATCATAGCGATATCAAAGCCGCTTCGCGAGTCCTTGCACAAAAAGCTGTTTATATAAAAAAACACGGTTTCGCTTTGCGAAACCTTGTTTTTTATTGTATAACGAAAACCACCAGCAGTGCTGGTGGTTCCAAAAAGCTTTAGCTATGCGTAGAAAAAAGTACCTCCTTTGATGTATAATAAAGTTGGTCTGCCAACCAAAACAA
>JAZQXT010000083.1:0-8857 GCA_045633005.1 Eubacteriales bacterium
GAAAGCCCTCTCCGTCGGCTACGCCGACACCTCTCCCAAAGGGCGAGGCAAATTGTAAGCGCGAACATTCGGCACAGCCCAAGCACACGGCTACGAACTATTAAAAGGCGATTGCAGACATAGGCTCCCTTGTGTAAAGGGAGCTGTCACCGAAGGTGACTGAGGGATTGTTTTTAACACGAAATATAGTTTTTTTGACAATCCCTCCGTCATTTTCTTGCGGAAATGCCACCTCCCTTTACACAAGGGAGGCAAATTGTTAGCGCGAACATTCAGCATAGCCATAGCACACGGCGGGAAAACGCTTCGCGTTTTCAGCGATATTCGCCTTGCGGCGAGCGATATTCAACCTTGCGGTTGAGCGATATTGCGCCTTCGGCGCAGCGATATATTTTGCTTTCGCAAAATGTTAAGAAAAAAAGGTTGAAGCCGAGGCTTCAACCTTTTTATTATTACATCTTGATGTTGGAAAGCTCGGCGTCTGCCTTCGTCCAACCAAGACCCATGTACTTTCTCTCTTCCCAAGCCTTCTTTGCGATTTCGAAGGATTCGGGCAGAGGCTTCCAGTTCGAAAGAGTTCTGGGAGGCATACCGGTCTCGTCCTGACCTTCCTTGCGGAAAGGAGTCCAGTTGTCGTTCTCGTACTTCTTACGATCTTCCTCGTCGTCAAACTTAGGAACGTCGTAGGTGATACCGCCGTTGCAAGCAGACTTCCAAGCAAGGATACCGATAGCGGACATAGCGCATGCACGGTATACGTTGAGCCAAGGCTGCTCGTTGTTTCTGATAGCCTCACCGAAGTAGTACATTACCCAGAAGTCGCCGCCGCCGTGACCTGCCTTGTTAGCGAGGTCCTCGTTGAAGGGCCATCTGGGGGAGTATGCACGGAAGCTGGGCTGATCGCCTCTGTTGGACTTGGTGTGCCATACGTTGAGGAATCCGCTTACGCGGTCCATCTCGCAGTTACCGTGAGTGCAGTGGAGGGTGGTGATGTTAGACTCGTTGCGGAACGCGCCCTGAAGGGTACGAACGACCGCACCGTTGGACATCTGGCAAACGATAATTCCGCCGCTGTCCTGAAGTCTGATCTCGCTTCCACGGAAGCTCTGGTCCTCGATCTTGGGAACGAAGCCGTTGACCTTGGTGGGAACGGTGTTGGTAATATGCATGATGGGCGCAATTGCGTGCGTGCAGTAGTAGGTAGAGGGGATCTGGTTTCTCCAGTGGTAAAGTCCGGGAGCGATGTTGTGAGTAGTGGAGGCATCCATAGGATGGCAGTACTCGCCCTCGCCGTAGAGAAGCTCGCCAAGCTCGCCGCTCTCGTAAAGACGCTTCATCTCAAGGCGTGCCTTGGTGAAGGGATAGTTCTCTGCGATCATGTAGATCTTGCCCGTTTCCTCAACTGTGCGGCAGAGCTCAACGCCCTCTGCGAGAGTGTTGATAGCGGCGCACTCGGAAATAACGTGCTTGCCTGCCTTAAGGGCCTTGATAGCCATGGGGGCGTGCTCGTGGAAGTAGTTAGCAAGAGCGATAGCGTCTATCTCATCGTCCTTGATCATCTCGTCAAAGTCGGTATAGAACTTCATCGGGCCCTTTCCTGCTGCCTCACGTCTCTGTTTGATGATGTCGAGCTTATCTCCGCGGTTATCGCAGATAGCAACGAGCTTGAAGCCTGTGTCCTTCGCCTGGGACATAAAGACTGAACCGCGTCCGGTTCCTACGACACCAAGTCTGATAGGTTGCTGTTCCATATCCATAGTTAGTTCCTTTCTTTTGGGCACAAGGTTCATTTTTGATATAATGCCCACAGTTTATTTTATTATAATCTATTTGGGATAATATGTCAAGTAAAAAAGACAAAAAAATAAATACTTTTAATAATACTTGCAATTTTTTTATTAATATGATATTATTAAATAAATATGTTTATGGGGGTGAGTGTGTGGCAGCCAAAAACGAACTGCGTGCGGCTATGACCGAGGCGGAATTTCGCAAGGCGATAAAAAACCTCGGCGGCGCGTTCTTCTTCTTCGGTGAGGAGGATTATCTTAAGCAAAACGCCATTGCCGTGGCTAAAAAAACGCTGTTTTCCGACGAGGGAGCGGCGGCGTTTGATATGATTAGCATCGACCGCACGGCGTTCTCACCCGACTCGCTCGCCGCCGCGCTCGCTCCGCCGCCAATGCTGTCGGAGCGCAAGCTCATCGTGGTGTCTCTGACGCTCTCGGACCTTCGCGCCGCCGAGCAAAACGAGCTTTTCGACTTGCTTGAAACGGTGGGCACGGGGGACGAGGAAACGAACCTTCTTATAATAAATATGTCCGCCGACGGCTTTGACGCGGGCACGGCAAAGCGCCCGTCAGCAATTTACAAAAAGCTTGCCGCCGTCGCAACGCCCGTGCGCTTTGACCGCATAAATCCCGCGCGGCTCGCCTCGTGGGTGGCGCGGCACTACACCTCGCGCGGCGTCAGCGCGTCCGACCGCGTGTGCGAGGCGACCGTGCGCCATTGCGGCACAGATATGTTCCGCCTCTCGTCCGAGGTGGACAAGATAAGCTATTTCGTCCTCGCGCACGGCAAAAATGAGGTCACGGCAGAGGATATTGCCGCCGCCGCTTCGTCGAGCGAGGAATTTGACTCCTTTGCCTTCGCCAACGCGATAACGGCGCGCCAATACGAAACGGCGCTTCGCGTTCTTGCCGTTATGAAGGCGGAAAAGGTCGAGCCCGTCAGAATTATGGCGGACCTTATCCGCGTAATTTGCGATATGCAAGCAGTTTTTGTCTGTCGCAAGGCGGGAATGGCGCAAAACGAGATAGCGTCGGTGACGGGCATCAACCCCTACGTCCTCGGCAGGTATCTGACCGCCATCGAGGGTATGACGGCGGAGCGGCTTTCCACGGCTCTTGCCGCTTGCCGCGAGGCTGACGCCGCCTTAAAGGGCTACGCGAAGGACTATATCCCCATCGAGCGCCTCGTTTGTGCGCTGTAAACGGGCAAAATTGTGCAATCCGCTGAAATTTTGCTTTAATTGTAAATTTTGAAAAAAAGTTAAAAACAAGTTTTCCACACCCCTAAAAATAAAAAGGTCGAAAAAAGTCCTTGAAAACAGAGGTTTCCCACAATTCCCACATAGTTTTCCACAGGGGTGAGACTAATTGCTAACATAAATACAAGTTTAAACTAAATCGTCAATTTGCACAAAAAAGGTGTTTTTATGATAACCAAAGAGACTCTTTCCCGCTATACCGTGCTGTTTTTGATGCTGATAATAGTGGGTATCGCAATAATTGTCCATATCGCCGTGTGGGGCAGTCAGCCGCGCACCGCCGCCGACTTCGGCTTTAGCGACGAGGTATCGCCGCACGATGCCGACGGTGACGGCGTGGACGATTTTGCCGATATGGTCGCGGGCGCGCGCGCGTATATTGCAACAAATCCCGTCTACTCGGGCGGATATTTCGCGGGCGGCTACCCCACCGACGGCACGGGCGTTTGCACCGACGTTATCTGGCAGGCGTTTGCCGCCGCGGGCTATACCTTAAAGGATATGGTCGACGCGGACATCGCCGCGAACCGCTCTGAGTATTTCGCCGAGGGGCAATCGTCCGACCCTAATATAAATTTCCGCCGCGTCAAGCCGCTTGCTAAATTTTTCGAGCGGCACGCACGCTCGCTTCCCACCACCACGACCGAGCCGTCCGATTGGATGGCGGGCGATATCGTAGTGTACGAAAAGCACATTGCCATTTGCTCGGACAAGCGCAACGCGATGGGGCTACCGTACATAATCCACCACGGCAGTCTTGAGGACGGAGCCGTCGAGGTGGACAGACTGACCGCCGCGAAGATAGTAGGACATTACAGATTTTACGGGAGCGACGCGACCTAAAGCAATTTTCGGGGGTTTTCAATGAAGATTCTGATATGCGCCACACGAATGAGCATCGGCGGTGCCGAAACGCACGTGCTGTCCCTTGCGCGCGCCCTGCGCGCGATGGGACAGCTTGTTTGCGTGGCTTCGTCGGGCGGCGAGTACGTCGGCGCTCTGCGCGAGGCGGGCATTCGCCACCTGACCTTGCCGCTTGACAAAAAAGACCCCCCGTCCGTTATGAAATGCCGAGGGGCGATATACAAAATAGTGCGCGACGGCGGCTTTGACGTCGTTCACGCGCACGGGCGCATTCCGTCCTTCGTTTGCGACTCGCTTCGAGGCAAGACGGGGTTCGTTCCCGTCGTCGTAACCGTCCACGGCATTTACGACCCCGCGCCGCCGCGCCGCCGACTTTCGAAATTCGGCGACCGCACGATTGCGGTCAGCGCGGATATCAAGGACGACCTTATGGCCACCTACCGCGTGGACGGCGCAAAGATAAGCGTCATTCCCAACGGCGTTGACACCGCAGCCCCCGCGCATATAGGAGCGCCGCGGCTTCGCATCTTCACCGCGAGCCGACTTGACGAGGACACGGCGCTGACGGCGATACTCCTTTGCGACCTTATGCCGCGGCTTCGCCGCGATTTTCCGCACCTTGACCCGTCGCTCACCATCGTAGGCGGCGGAAAAATGCTGCCGCGCGTGCGCGAGGCGGCAAAAATAGCAAATCTGCAAGCCGAGGGCTCGGTCACCGTCATTGGAGCGGTCACGGATATGCCGTCGATGCTTGCGCGCGCCGACGTTTTCGTCGGCTCGTCGCGCGCCGCGCTTGAGGCGATGTCCGCCTGCGTCCCCGTCGTGCTTTGCTCCGACGCGGGCTGTTCGGGCGTGCTTGACGAAAAGACTATTCTTGAGGCGGAGCGCACGAATTTCACCTGCCGCAGTGCCGCCGAGACCTCGGCGGAGCTTCTGCGCGGCGAGCTTGAGCGTTTGCTTTGCGCAACGCCGACCGAAAGAGCCGCGCTCGGAAATTTCGGCAGGGCGTATATTATGCGCCGTGCATCGACCGAGATAGTGGCGCGGAAAACGCTTGCCGAGCTTCGCGCCTGCCTTGACGAAAAGCGCGGCGAGATAATGCTTTGCGGTTATTTCGGCGCGGACAACGCGGGCGACGACGCAACGCTTGCGGCGGTGCTTCGCAGTATATCGCAAATTGCGCCGCGTGCGCGAGTGAGCGTTATTGCCCGAAGCGGCGGTGCGCTTCCGCGCGGAGTCGAGCGCATTTCACGGCTCGATATGCCAAAAATTTCCGCTCATCTTAAAAAAACGCGGCTTTTCGTCCTTTGCGGCGGAACGCTGATACAAAACAGCACGAGCAATCGCTCGCTGACGTACTACCACACGCTTTGCGAGCTTGCCAAAAAGCACGGCGCGCGCGTGATGATATGGGGCGGTGGCGTAGGGCCGCTGTTTGGCGACAACGCCGCAGACCTTGCCGCCGACGTGATAGAATGCTGTGACGCGGCGGGCATCAGGGACGAGCGCTCGATGCGCGGCGCAAAAGCGCTCGGAATCGACACGGCGCACCTCTATCTTTCCGCCGACGCGGCGCTTCTCACGCCGCCGCTTCCGCTTCCCGCGGGCGATTCGCTCAGAAGCGGACATTGCTTTGCCGTTTGTCCGCGCTCGGTTGCGGGGCTTCGCCGCGACGGCGAAAACCTGAATGAAAAGGATATGCAGGCTCTGCTTATAAATTCCGTGCGGCGCATTGCGGATAAATACAAAATTACGCCGCTGTGGCTTCCGCTTGCCGAGGAGGACGCCGCGCTTTGCCGCAAGCTCTGCCGCAAATGCGGGCGCGGCAGGGTGATGCCGCGCTTGCAGGCGGGCGAGATAGTTTCGCTCCTTTCGGGATGCTTGTTCTCCGTGTGCATAAGACTGCACGGCGCGGTCTTTTCCTCGTGCGCGGGCATACCCGCCATCTGCCTGCCGTACGACCCGAAGGTCGAGGCATTTGCCGACCTTGCCGACCACCACGCCGTCGATATGCGTGCGCGCGACCTCTCGCCGCTTTCGGTGATAAAGATTGCCGACCATATTCTCAGCTACCGCGACAGACTTTGCGCAAGCGTCACGGCACGCGCCGCAGAAATGCGCCGCGCCTGCGCCGCCGACGTTGAGACGGCAAGGAGGCTGTGGAACAGATAGTGAAAACGGCGTTGCCGTTTTCAAGTGAAGTTGCGGCTTCGCCGCAGTGAAGCGCGCTTCGCGCGTGAAGCACGGCTTCGCCGTATGAAGTGTTTGCCGTTGGCAAACGTTAAGGTAAAAAGCGGAAGAAACGCAGTTTCTTCCGCTTTTGTTCTTTAAAACGCATTCTTCACAAAAAAATCACCTTAAATTTACCAAATAAACTATATTTATATGTAAAATAATATTGCAAACAGCCGCAATGAGAAAATAGGCAAAGATAAATTAAGGAGCAATTATGAAAAAAAGCGTTTTGTCAACCGTAGCGTTTATTCTTGCGCTGACGGCGTTCACCGCGTACCTCTTGCTTGACACCTTCGTCATCGCACGCGACGGCGACGCGATAGTGTCGATGGGAGAGCTGACCTTCCCCACGCGCGAGCCGAGCGGTAATGAGCCGTCGGGCACGAGCGG
The DNA here is from genome assembly GCA_045633005.1 of Eubacteriales bacterium. GTDB lineage: Bacteria > Bacillota > Clostridia > Oscillospirales > CAG-272 > CAG-390. The sequence continues at coordinate 6,539 of JAZQXT010000083.1, forward strand.
CGAAATAACGCTTCCGCAGGATTGGGAGGAAAATTTCACCGACGAGGCGGTGTGGACGGATAACTCCTACACCGACAAGAATATTTCCGTGAAAATAACCGAGTACCGCGAGCACGACACCACGATATACGTCGCGGACGTGCGCCTTGCGAGCGTCGAATACCTCAAAACCGCGCTCGCGAAGGGCAAATACGGCTCGAATATCAAGGAAAAGACCTCGGTAATGGCGAAAAATAACGATGCCATTCTCGCCGTCAACGGCGATTACTACGGCGCGCGCCGCGCGGGATTTGTTATTCGTCAGGGCGTGCTATACCGCGAGAGCGCGGCTGACGAGCGCGAGGCGCTTGCGATTTTCGTTGACGGCTCGTTCTCCGTCGTGAAGGAGGAAAATTCATCCGCGCGTGAGCTTCTCGCCGCGGGCGCGTACAACGTCCTCTCCTTCGGGCCGTCGCTCATAGTCGACGGCAAGGTGACGGTCGGCGAGCGCGACGAGGTCGACCAGTCGATGGCGAACAATCCGCGCACGGCGATAGCGTACGTTGAGCCGCTTCACTACCTCATCGTCGTGTCCGACGGGCGCACGAGCGAGAGCAAGGGTCTGAAGCTCTATCAAATGGCAAATTTCCTTAAGGGGCTTGGCGCGACCGTCGCGTATAATCTTGACGGCGGCGGCTCGTCCACGATGTATTTTGGCGGAAAGGTCATAAACAACCCCACCACCAACGGCAAAAAGATCTCCGAAAGAGAGGTGAGCGACATTGTTTACGTCGGTTACTGATAAGGCGTGCCGCCGCGCCCTCGGCGCGTGCCTTGCGTACCTTGCCGCCGCGCTTTTCTGCCTCGTTTTCGGCGCGGTTTACGAGCATTTCAGCCACGGCGTTTACTCAAACGCGATGGTGTACGCCTTCGCATACCCCTTGTGCCTCGGCGTGCTTCCGTTTTTCGCCGCTTGTGCGTTTGGCGGCGAGCGCACGGAGCGCATCGTCCCGTCGGGCGCGTCCGCGCACCTTTGGGCGTACGGCGTTGCCACGCTGACGGTCGGCAGTATCCTTTCGGGCGTGCTTGAAATTTACGGAACGGACTCCGACCTTCTCATCGTCTACCCGATTGCAGGCGCGGTGTTGCTTTTGGCGGCAGCGGTGGTGAAAACGCGGAGCGTTTTCACGGTGAAATCCGACTCCGTCGGGTGAAATACGGCTTCGCCGTGTGAAATATTTCGCTGCGCGAAATGTGAAATATTTGCCCTACGGGCAAATGTTAAGGAAAAAAGCGGAAGAAACGCGAGTTTCTTCCGCTTTTGTTTTTATAAAACGCTTTTTGCACCGCAAAAAGCTTCATTAACATTTTGCGAAAGCAAAATATATCGCTGCGCCGTAAGGCGCAATATCGCTCAACCATAAGGTTGAATATCGCAGAAAACGCGAAGCGTTTTCCCTGCGTCATTCCGAAGTTGCGGAGCGTTGTTCCGCGCCGCGACGAGCGAATCTCGCCGTTTTTCCGCAGAAAAACGGCGCTTGATGTTCGCACCCAACCGATTTGTTAAGGAATAGCACTAAAAAATACGGCTATGCACTATTTGAGGCGATAGCAAACATAAGGCTCTCCCTCAGGGAGAGCTGGCGCGAAGCGACTGAGAGGGGGCGCGTAAACCCTCTCAGTCGGCTACGCCGACACCTCTCCCAAAGGGCGAGGCAAATTGTTGGTGCGAACATTCGGCACAGCCAAAGCGCACGGCTACGCACTATCAAAAGGCGATTGCCATAGAGGCTCCCTCCGAGAGGTAGCGAAGCGGCGCGAGGGTAGTGAATGACACCACGGGGTGGTGTCAGAGCCCGAGCGTGACCGGGCCGAGGCGAGAGCTGTCGAGCGAACGCGAGACTGAAGGAGCCTGCGTCTTGATACGGCAAGCACTTGTTCCATTATGCACGCACTCTCCTTCCGTCACGGCAAGCCGTGCCACCTCCCTCCGCAGGGAGGCAAATATAAACCGTCGCTTTTTATCGTAGCCATAGCACACGGCGAGAGTCCGAAAGGGAAAAGTCAGGTGCTAACATAAAGCGCAAAAATTCTGCGGAATTTTTGCGAGATTCGCTCGCTCCGCCGCGAAGCAACTTGGCGGAGCTTCGGAATGACGCGCGAGAGTGAGCTGTTCAATTTTCAATAGGTAGCTTTTTGCCACAAGGCAAAAATCTACCGAAATTATTCAATATTCAATATTCATTTCACAAACAACCACCTCGCACGGCTTGCCGACCTTTTTCGCGTATTTAATGACCGACAACGCGCCGCGCGAGCTTCCGTCCCAAAAAACCACGA
>JAZQXT010000084.1:0-5196 GCA_045633005.1 Eubacteriales bacterium
GACATAAGGCTCCCTTGTGCAAAGGGAGCTGTCACCGAAGGTGACTGAGGGATTGTTTTTAACCCCCGCTATAGCTTTTTCGACAATCCCTCCGTCATTTTCTTGCGAAAATGCCACCTCCCTTTACACAAGGGAGGCAAATTGTAAGTGCGAACATTCAGCACAGCCAAATCGCACGGCTATGCACTATTTGCGACGATTGCGCTACTTTGGCTCCCTCCGAGAGGGAGCTGTCGAGCGAACGCGAGACTGAAGGAGCCTGCGTCTTGATACGGCAAGCACTTGTTCCATTATGCACGCACTCTCCTTCCACCACTTCGTGGTCCCCCTCCCTCTCGGAGGGAGGCTAACGCAAATCGCCGCTTTTTATCGTAGCCATATCACAAGGCTATACACTATCAAAAAGCGATTGCGGACATAAGGCTCCCTTGTGCAAAGGGAGCTGTCACCGAAGGTGACTGAGGGATTGTTTTTAACCCGAAATATAGTTTTTTTGACAATCCCTCCGTCATTTTCTTGCGAAAATGCCACCTCCCTTTACACAAGGGAGGCAAATTGTAAGCGCGAACATTCAGCACAGCCATAGCACACGGCGAAAGTCCGAAATGGGAAAGTTTGGTTCTAACATCAAGCGCAAAAATTCTGCGGAATTTTTGCGAGATCCACTTGCCGCGTCGCAGAACATTGCGCCGCGTCTGCGGGATGACGCAGGAGAGTGCGTTGTTCCCGCCACCTTGATGATATCGCGTAACCGAACAACGCGCCGCGTCTTCGGAATGACGCTAAAGGTTGCGCCATTCCCGCCACCTTGATGATATCGCGTAACCGAACAACGCGCCGCGTCTGCGGGATGACGCAGAAAAGTGCAAAGTTACGGTGTTTTTTGCTACCACAAAAGCATTCCTATTGAAACGAGGAAAAAATGAAACAATCTATATTCACGATAATTGAAAACGCGGCGCTGACGCGCGACGTTTGGCGTATGCGCCTGCGCGGCGACACGAGCGCCATAACGGCGGCGGGGCAGTTCGTCAACATCCAGCTTGACGGTCTTTTCCTGCGCCGCCCCATCTCCGTTTGCGACTGCGAGGGCGACGTACTGACCCTCATTTACAAGGTCGTCGGCAAGGGCACGGCGCAAATGGCAAAAATGAGCGCGGGCGAGACCCTTGACGTTCTGACGGGACTCGGCAACGGCTACGACCTTACCCTCGCGGGCGAGCATCCATTGCTCATCGGCGGCGGCGTGGGCGTTCCCCCGCTTTATATGCTCGCAAAACAGCTTCGCGCGCGCGGACTTCGCGTGTCCGTAATACTCGGCTTTAACACCGAGAGCGAGATTTTCTGCCGCGAGGATTTTGCCGCCCTCGGCTGTGACGTTACCGTTACCACCGTTGACGGAAGCTACGGCACGAAGGGCTTCGTTACCGACGCTATGGGCGCGGACTACAGCTATTTCTACACCTGCGGCCCCGAGCCGATGCTGAAAGCCGTCTATCGCGCGTCGAAAACGTCGGGACAGATGAGCTTTGAGGAGCGCATGGGATGCGGCTTTGGCGCGTGCATGGGATGCTCCTGCAAAACGCTTACGGGCAACAAGCGCATCTGCAAGGAAGGCCCCGTTATGAAAAAGGAGGAGATACTATGGGAAGATTAAGTGTAAACCTTCTCGGAATCGAGCTTGATAACCCCGTTATCCCCGCCAGCGGCACTTTCGGCTTCGGCTACGAATTTGCCGAGCTTTACGACATAAACGTGCTTGGCACGTTCTCATTCAAGGGTACTACGCGCGAGGCGCGATTTGGCAACCCCACGCCCCGCATTGCAGAATGCTCCGCGGGTATGATAAACGCGGTGGGACTTCAAAACCCCGGCGTTGACGCGGTCATAAACCACGAGCTTCCCTTACTTAAAAAATGCTTTAACAAAAAGGTTATGGCAAACGTTTCGGGCTTCTCCATTGAGGATTACGCCTACGTTTGCGAGCGACTTGACGCCGAGGAGCAGGTCGGCTGGCTTGAGGTCAACGTAAGCTGTCCCAACGTTCACGGCGGCGGAATGTCCTTTGGCACGTCGCCCGAAGCCGCCGCAGAGGTGGTAAAGGCGGTCAAGGCAGTCACCAAAAAGCCCGTGATAGTCAAGCTCTCCCCCAACGTCACCGACATCGTCGCTATCGCCAAGGCGTGCGAGGCGGCGGGTGCGGACGGCATAAGCCTTATCAACACCTTGCTCGGAATGCGCGTGGATATACGCCGCCGCCGCCCCGTGATAGCCAACAAAATGGGCGGCTTTTCAGGCCCTGCCATCTTCCCCGTAGCGGTAAGAATGGTCTATCAGGTGTCCCACGCGGTAAAGATACCCGTTATCGGAATGGGCGGAGTCGCATCTGCCGAGGACGTTATCGAAATGATGATGGCGGGTGCAACCGCCGTTGAGGTCGGCGCGCAAAACCTTATCGACCCCTACGCGTGCAAGCGCATAATCGAGGACTTGCCGCGCGTTATGGACGAATACAAAATTGAAAATCTTAAAGATATAATAGGAGTGATTGAATAATGGGAAAAGACGTAATCATCGCGTGTGACTTTGACAGCGCGGAAAAAACATTTGCGTTTCTTGATAACTTCAAGGGCAGAAAGCCCTACGTTAAGATAGGTATGGAGCTTTACTACGCCGAAGGTCCGTCCATCGTGCGCGAGATAAAGGCGCGCGGACACAAGATATTCCTTGACCTGAAGCTCCACGACATCCCCAACACCGTTAAAAAGAGTATGGCAGTTCTCTCCCGCCTTGACGTGGATATGTGCAATCTTCACGCATCGGGTACTGTCCGTATGATGGAGGCGGCAATCGAGGGACTTACCCGCCCCGACGGCACTCGCCCCCTGCTCATCGCCGTAACTCAGCTCACCTCGACCGATCAGGAGAGCATGGAGAACGACCTTCTCATTCACGAAAAGATCGACGAGGTAGTAATGCACTACGCCGCAAACGCCGCAAAGGCAGGTCTTGACGGCGTTGTTTGCTCGCCCCTTGAGGCAGAAAAGGTACACGCAAGATGCGGCGCAGGCTTTTTGGCCGTTACCCCCGGCGTGCGCTTTGCCGACGGTGATATCGGCGACCAGAAGCGCGTTATGACTCCCGCAGAGGCAAAGAGGATAGGCTCCGACTACATCGTCGTCGGCAGACCCATCACCGCCGCCGCCGATCCCGTTGCCGCATACGAAAGATGCGTAAGCGAATTTTGCGATTAATTTACGGAGGATATAAAAATGGAAAGCTACAAGAGAGAATTTATACAGTTTCTTGAATCCGCAGGCGTGCTGAAATTCGGTGATTTCACCGCAAAAAGCGGCAGAAAGATACCCTACTTCATCAACGCGGGCGACATAAAGACGGGCGACCAGATAGCAAAGCTCGGCGAGTTCTACGCGAAGGCTTATCTTGAAAAGGTCGGCAACAAAAAGACCGTCCTTTACGGCCCTGCATACAAGGGTATTCCGATCGCGGTAAGTGCCGCTTGCGCACTTTCCAAGCACGGACTTGACCTGCCCTTCTTCTTCAACCGCAAGGAAGAAAAGGACCACGGCGAGGGCGGCGTTTTCGTAGGCTACAAGCCCCAAGCGGGCGACGAGATAGTTATCGTCGTGGTCGTTATCACCGCGGGCACGGCTATCCGCGAGAGCATGGAAAATATGCGCTCCCTTGAGGGCGCGCGCGTCGTTGCCACCTTCGTAATGGTTGACCGCAAGGAAAAGGGCAAGGGCGAGGACGGCAAGTCCGCTATGGCAGAGGTAGAGGCTGAATTCGGCTTCCCCGTTTACTCGGTAGTCGACGTTTACGACATCATCGAGTATCTTGAGGAGGACGAAAAGAACGCCGAAAACGTACAGAGAATAAAGAATTATCTTTCGGTAAACGGTGCAAAATGAGAAGCGTAATCGACACGCTCGACCTGACGGTCGAGGAAATACAATCCCTTATCGACACCGCCGAGGACATCGCGCATAATCCCCAGAATTACGCCGAAAAATGCAAGGGCAAGAAGCTTGCGACGCTCTTTTTTGAGCCGTCCACGCGCACGCGACTCAGCTTTGAGGCGGCTATGCTTGAGCTTGGCGGCTCCGTTATCGGCTTTTCCGACGCGGGAAGCTCGTCCGCATCCAAGGGCGAGAGCGTTGCCGACACGGTAAAGGTCATCAGTTGCTACGCCGACATCATCGCAATGCGCCATCCGCGCGAGGGCGCGCCCCTCGTTGCCGCGCACAATGCGTCCATTCCCGTTATCAACGCGGGCGACGGCGGACATTGCCACCCCACGCAGACGCTTGCAGACCTTCTTACCATCCACCGCGAAAAAGGCAGACTTGACAATCTGACCGTCGGCTTTTGCGGTGACCTGAAATACGGCAGAACCGTGCATTCCCTTATCGCCGCGCTGTCGCGCTACACGGGAATAAAGCTCGTTCTCATCTCACCCGAGGAGCTTCGCGTCCCCGGATACGTGACCAAGGGCGTGATAAACGAGGCGGGAATGCCCTACCGCGAGACCGAAAGCCTTGAGGATGCGATGCCCGAGCTTGACGTGCTTTATATGACTCGCATCCAGCGCGAGAGATTTTCGGATATCGACGAGTACGAAAGGCTCAAGGACAGCTACATCCTTACGCTCGACAAGCTCGCAAGCGCAAAGAGCGACCTTATCGTGCTTCATCCCCTGCCCCGCGTAAACGAGATAAGCGTAAAGGTCGACGACGACCCCCGCGCGTGCTATTTCAAGCAGGTGCTAAACGGCAAGCTTATGCGTATGGCGCTGATACTTAAGCTGCTCGGCGCGGTAAATGAGCCCGACTCGCACCCCATTCCCGACGGTGCGCTGATAAACGAGATAGAGTGCCACAACCCTGCGTGCATCACGAAGGTTGAGCAGGAGCTTGACCAGGTGTTCAAGCCCGTCGCCACGGGCGTGTACCGTTGCATTTATTGCGAATCGAAAGCGAAGAAGTAAAAACGCCTACGGCGTTTTTACGTGATGTATTTGCCTTGCGGCAAATGTGATGTGCGCTTCGCGCGTGATGCACGGCTTCGCCGCGTGATGTGTTTGCCTCGCGGCAAACGTTAAGGAAAAAAGCGGAAGAAACGCGCGTTTCTTCCGCTTTTATTTATGCTTTTTGCGAAAGCAAAACGCTACCTCAA
>JAZQXT010000085.1:0-6775 GCA_045633005.1 Eubacteriales bacterium
CCTTGATGATATCGCGTAACCGAACACCGCGCCGCGACTTCGGAATGACGCAGGAGAGTGCGCTATTCCGTTTTCAATACAAACGCATTTTGCGTAGCAAAAAGCTTCCTTTTCGTTTGCCAACGGCAAACACTTCACTGCGCCGTAGGCGCAACTTCATTTGCGAAGCAAACTTCACTGCGGCGAAGCCGCAACTTCACTGTAAAAACGGCTCCGCCGTTTTTACTTTCTCCTCGCGTGCTTGCGCAGTCTTGCGCGGGGGGTGTCCTCTTCAAAATCCTCCTCGTCGAGCATATACTCGGCGCGGTCGGTGTAGAGCGTGCCGTCAAGGTGGTCAAGCTCGTGGCAGAATGCGCGCGCGAGCAGCTCCGTGCCCTCAACGGTGAATTCCTCACCCTTGCGGTTGAGCGCGCGCACCTTGACCTTCATCGGACGCTTTACTATTCCCGAACGACCGGGGAGCGACAGGCATCCCTCCGCGCCCTCCTGCTCGCCCGCGTAATCGACGATAACGGGGTTGATAAGCTCAATGGGATTTCCGGGATCGGTCTCGACGACGACTATGCGGCGAAGCACGCCCACCTGCGGGGCTGCAAGACCTACGCCGTTTGCATCTCGCATCGTTTCGATCATATCGTCAAGGAGAGTTTCGATTCGGGGAGTGATTTTTTCAACGGGCTTGCACACCTGACGGAGTGCGGGATCACTGTCGGTAAGTATCTTTCGTTTTGCCATAATTTCCTCTTACAAATTTGTGGGATTAAAATCTATGCTCATGCTGACGCTCTCGCGTCCGCGCTTTGCGAAATCCGCCATAAGCGCAGTAAACAGCCGCCGCGTGTTTTGGTTTACCCTGCATTTTACGACGAGGCGCATTCTGTATTTTCCGTCAACTCGGTAGACGGGCGCTTCAAACGGGCCGAAGGCTATGATCGGCTCTTTTATATATTCCTCGCTTTTTGAGAGCGTTTTCAGCCGCGCCGCAAGGTTCGATGCGGCAAGTGCCAAGTCGGTCTCCACGCGCGAGGTCGCGGTGATGAGCGCGATATCGCAGTACGGCGGAAAAACGAGGTTGGAGCGAAGCCTTGACTCGCGCCGATAGAAGCTTTCGTAGTCCTGCGCCTTTGCAAGCGCAATGACCTCGTGGTCGGGGTTGCAGGTCTGTATCACCGCCTCGCCCGCCTTGTCGCGTCTGCCCGCTCTGCCTATGACCTGCGTAAGCATCGAAAACGTGCGCTCGGCGGCGCGGTAATCGTCGTAATAGAGCGACGAGTCGGCAAGAAGCACGCCGACGAGCGTAACGTCGGGGAAATCGTGCCCCTTCGTCACCATCTGCGTGCCAAGCAGAATGTCCGCCTCGTGTCGGAGGAATTTGCCAAGCAGATCGTCGTATGCGGACTTGGTGCTCGTCGTGTCGGTGTCCATTCGCAATATCCTTGCGTCGGGAAGCAGGGCTGTCAGCTCCTCCTCCACGCGCTGTGTGCCGTAGCCCACGCGGTTGAGGTGGTGGGAGTGGCATTCGGGGCATTCGCTCGGCACGGGCATACGCCGTCCGCACCAATGGCAGACAAGCTCGCCGCGCGCGTAGCTTTCCTTTGCGGTGTGATACGTCATCGACACACTGCACTGCGGACATTTTATCGCCTCGCCGCACGCAAGGCAGGATATATAGTTATTGTAACCCCGTCGGTTCAAAAACAGCACCGCCTGCTCGCCGCGCTCGTAGCACGCGCGCAGCTTTTCGGCAAGAAGCGAGCCGATGGGGGAGAGATTGCCGTTTTGCGGCTCACGGCGCATATCCGCCACCGTAACGGTGGGCAGAACGGAGTCGCCGTAGCGTTTTTTTAGGAAGAAGTGCTTGTACGCACCGTCCTCCGCCTTTTTTCTGCTCTCAAGCGACGGGGTCGCCGAGCAGAGAAGTAAAAGCGCCTTTTCGTTCCACGCGCGGTATCTTGCAACGTCGCGGGCGTGGTATCGCGGCGAGGAATCGGACTTGTAGGTATGCTCCTGCTCCTCGTCGATTATCAAAAGCCCAAGCTCCTTCACGGGCGCGAACACGGCGGAGCGCGTTCCGATAACGAGCCTTGCCTCGCCCTCCTTTATGCGCAGGTACGCATCGTACCTCTCGCCCGCGGAGAGCGCGGAGTGCAACAGCGCGACCTTTTCGCCGTATCGGGCGCAGAATATCGCGGTGGTCTGCGGTGTCAGGGCAATTTCGGGCAGTAGGAGTATCGCGGACTTGCCCTCGGCAAGAACCTCGTCGATGAGCGCAAGCATTACCTGCGTTTTTCCGCTTCCCGTCACGCCTTGGAGCAGAGCGGCACAGCCCTCGCCGCCGCGCGTAAGCTCGCGCAGGGCGACAAAAGCCTCGTTTTGCTCGTCGGAGAGCTTTATTTTTTCGTCGGAAATGCCAAGCCTTCCCTCAAGAAGCTCAAGGTCGCGGTGTACGCGGTGCTTGTCCTCGCGGATAAGCCCTTTTTTTACAAGGGCGTTGAGGTGCGGCTTTTTCACGCCGTCAATGGCGCGAAGCGCGTCCTCCGACAGCGGCGCGATGCTTTCGCACAGCGCCGTAAGCGCGGCAAGCTGACCCGCCGCGGTTATTTTGCGCATATCCTTACAGCTTCCGTCGATGACGGTCGCAATATAGTCGCGCGGCATCGCAAGCGAATATTGGCTTGCGGTCTTTTCGCCGCTTTCCTTCAGCGTCAGCTGACGGCATATCAGCTTTCGGCGCAGGAGCGTGGCGAGCGCGGTTTTCGTGTGCTTTCCGAATCTCGCGCGCAGGGTGTCCGCGCCGACGAAATCGCGGGAAAGAAGGTATTCGTATACGAGAAGCGCCGTCGCGTCTATCTCGGCGCGGGGCGACAGCTCCTTTTCGGTCACGCTGTAGCTTTCAACGAGGCGTGAGAGTGCCGCCGACGGTATCATCGCGTGCACCACGTCCGAGGTGGTTGCGAGCGTGCCGTTTTTTACGAAGCGGAACACGCCCAAAAGCTCGGGCGATAGGCGTATGCGCTCGGAGCAGACGGCAAACACGGGCTTTATCGCTCTGCGCTCAAGCTCGGTGGTGCTATGCACCGAGGTGACGAGTGCCAAGCGGTTGCGGTTTCCCGCGCCGAAGGGAACGCTTACGAAGCATCCCTCGGTGATATTTTCGCTCTCCGCGAGGTCGGCGGGGACGAAATAAGTGTACTCTCTGTCTGCCGCCGCGGGCGCGTCGATGACGCAAACGCCAACGAAAAGCTCGGCGGGAGTAGCGTTATTCATATTCGTCATATCGGTACTCCCCCTTTTGCTTTTTACTCTGCGTATTCGCTCTCCTCGGTGCTCATAGCACCGTTGTCTGCGGTCTCAATGATAACGAAATCGCCGCTGTCTATCTTGTCGATGGCAATTTTTACAGCCTTTCTGTTTCTGTAGTCGGGATTTACGGAGCTTTCCATAATAGCGCGGTCGGTCTCCTTGTTGCCCGTCAGGTTCTTTTCTGCGGCGCGGCGCTGTTCGGTGTACTCGTTGGTGATGATGCGCGCGCCCTTTGCGGTCGCAACTGCGAGCTGGTAGCGGTTGTACTTGCCTTGGGTAAGCTTGTTAATGGTAGGGTAGATCATTTTTTGCTCCTTGTATATAGATATTTTTATAACTGTGTTATTCCTCGTCCGCGTCGGTAGCGTCCGCGCTTCCTTCAAGGCGGGCGGCGACGGTCTCGGATTGAATGGCGGAGAGGATGACGTGCTCGGAGTCGGTGATTATGACGGAGCGCGTTTTTCTGCCGCAGGAAACGTCGATTATGCGCCCCATCTCCTTCGCATCCTGAATAAGGCGCTTGACGGGGGCGGAGTCGGGGCTGACGAGCGCGACCACGCGCTCAACGGCAACCATATTTCCGTAGCCAATGCTTATGAATTTCATATTTTTTGCCTTTCCTTTTGCGGCTTATTCAATATTCTGAACCTGCTCGCGTATTTTTTCCGCCTCGTTCTTCATTTTTACGACGATCTTGGCGATGTCGGCGTTCTGGCACTTCGAGCCGATGGTGTTTATCTCGCGGCTCGCCTCCTGAAGCTGAAAATCAAGCTTGCGCCCGACGGGCTCGTCTGACGCGAGCATCTGCTCGATGGCGGATATGTGCGAGGCAAGGCGGACAAGCTCCTCGTCAATGGCGAGCTTGTCGGCAAGGATGGCGCATTCGGTAAGCACTCTGTTTTCGTCGATGGTTATGCGGTTGTCCTCAAGTATCGTTTGCAGACGCGCGCGAATGCGGTCGCGTGCGCCCAGCACGTCCTTTTCGGACAGCTCGGCTATTTGCTTTGCGCCGTCGCGGAGCGCGTCAAGCTTCAAAAGCAGGTCGGTGCGCAGGTTTTCACCCTCGCGGCATCTTTCGGCGATAAATTCGTCGATCGCACCGTCGATGGTGTCCTTGAGCGGCACCCATACCTCGTCAAGATCCTCGCCGATGTCGGCAACGGTGAAGATATCGCGGTTTGCCGCAACGCTCATAACGGAAATGTCGTCCTTGAGTCCGTAGCGGTCGCGCAGCTCGCGCAGGGCGGCGATATATCCCTCGGTGTAGCCGCGGTCAAGCTCCACGGTGGTGTTGCCCGAATCGGCGCGGCGGTAGGTTATGAACATCTCAACTCTGCCGCGGCTCACTCCGCGCTCGGTCACGGCGTTTTTGATACGCGCCTCAAGCGGGGAGAGCTGACGGGGCAGCTTCACGGAAAAGTCAAGGAATTTGCTGTTGACGGATTTTATCTCGACCGTTATATCTCTGCCGCAGGGGGTGAGTACGCTTTTGCGGCCGTAGGCTGTCATACTTTTTGGCATTTTTGCTCCTATTTTCGCGAAATCTGTCGTGGGCAGACTTCCCGATAATAAAATTTTGATATATATATTAGATTATACTACCTTTGCGGGCTTTTGTCAAGAAAAAATAATTCATATGGAAATTTATGCATATTTTTGAATTTTTGGGCTGTGGATTTTTATTTTTTACCTTGACATTCGGCATAGTTTATGATAAAATTAATATCGGATATATATTTTTTATCCATAAACGCTTATTTTAGAAAAAGGAGGTGCAAAATGGACCCTATTTTGGTAATTGCTCTTTGTTCGGGCATCGGAGTTGCGGCGTTGCTTCTCGGTATCCTTATCGGATTTTTAGTCCGTAAGGCGATAGCGAAGCGTAAGCTCGGAACTGCGGAGGAGCGAGCAAAGCAGATCGAGGCAGATTCGAAGATGAAGGCGGAGATGGAAGCCAACAAGACGATGGTTTCGGCGCAGAAGGAGATAAACCAGCTCCGTGCCGAGGCAGAGCGCGAGATAAAGGAACGCCGTTCCGAGGTCTCCCGTTCCGAGCGCAGGCTTTCGCAAAAGGAAGAGACCCTTGACAAAAAGACCGAGCAGCTTGAAAAGAAAAACGAGCAGCTTGATAAAAAGCTCAAGGAAAACGACGCCATCCGCGCACAGGTAGAGGAAGCACTCGCACAGCAGAGGTCGGCTCTCGAAAGAATTTCGGGACTCACCGCTGAGGAGGCGAAGGCAGAGCTTCTTGAAAATCTTGAAACTGTTGCAAAGTTCGAGTTCGCACAGAGAATGGACGAGCTTGAGGAGCAGTTCAAGGACGAGGCAGACGAAAAAGCGAGAAATTACATCTCACTTGCAATTCAGCGTTGTGCCGCTGACCACGTTGCCGAAACGACCGTTACCGCCGTGGCTATTCCCAGCGAGGATATGAAGGGCCGCATCATAGGCAGAGAGGGCCGTAACATTCTTAAGCTTGAAACGCTTACGGGCGTTGAGCTCATCATCGACGACACCCCCGACGCTATTACGCTTTCGGGCTTTGACCCCGTCAGACGCGAGGTTGCAAGGCTTGCTCTTGAAAAGCTGATAGCAGACGGACGTATACATCCCGCGCGCATCGAGGAAATGGTCGAAAAGTCACGCAGGGAAGTCGAGGAGGGCATCAAGCAGGCAGGCGAGAGAGCGACCTTCGAGGTCGGAGTTCACGGACTCAACCCCGAACTTGTAAGACTGCTCGGCAGACTTCGTTACCGCACGAGCTACGGACAGAACGTGCTTAAGCACTCTGTTGAGGTAGCATTCCTTGCAGGTATGATGGCAGAGGAGCTTGGCGTAGACGCCGCAACGGCGCGCCGCGCAGGACTTCTCCACGATATCGGTAAGGCGTTCCCGCACGACGTTGAGGGAACACACGTTCAGATCGGCGTAAACGCCGCAAAGAAGTACAAGGAGAGCCGCGAGGTAGTTCACGCTATCGAGGCTCACCACAACGACGTAGAGCCCAAGACCGTAATTGCTGTGATCGTTCAGGCGGCGGATGCTATTTCCGCGGCACGCCCCGGCGCACGCAGAGAGGATTTGGAAAACTACATCAAGCGTCTTGAAAAGCTTGAGGAGATCGCCAAGGAATTCCACGGAGTCGATAAGGCGTATGCAATTCAGGCAGGCAGAGAGCTTCGCGTAATGGTCAAGCCCGAGGAGGTCAACGACGAGGGAATGAAGGTAATTGCACGCGATATGGCGGCAAAGATACGCGAGGAAGTAAAGTACCCCGGTCAGATCAAGGTAAATCTTATCAGGGAATCCAGAGCCGTAGATTACGCAAAGTAATCGCTAAAGCACATTTTTCTCATTCTCCCGCAAGGGATTTAGATAAACTTTATATAGAGCCCCTATGGAAATGTATCAGCGGCACGCCGCGATAAAATAGAGAAAAGAAAATGAGTAAAAAGCCGACACGGTTTGTCCG
>JAZQXT010000086.1:0-23296 GCA_045633005.1 Eubacteriales bacterium
CTTCTACATAGTCTGCCGCGTGCGCCACAGACCATTGCGCCTTTTTCGCACGGCGGCGGCATCGGCACTCGGCGGCGCGTACGCGGTAGCCGCGCTTTTTATAAGCTGTCCCGACGCGCTCGCGCTACTTATCGACCTTGCCTGTGCGGTGCTTATCTGCGCTATTGCGATGGGCAGGGAAGGGCTTGTAGTCAACACCTTGCTTTACGGTGGCGTTTCGGCTATTCTCGGCGGCATTATGACCGCGCTGTATAGCTTTTTTAATCGCATCTGGGCGGACAGGGGCTATAGCGCCGACAGCGACGGTCTCTCGGTGTGGAGCTTTGCCTTGCTTGCCGTTGCGGGGGCGTTGATAACTCTTATCGGCGGCAGACGGATGCGCGTGCGTATTACCTCGGTAAGCGCCGAGGTGGTGGTTACGACGGATCGCGGGAGCGTCAGTATGCGCGGCTTTACCGATAGCGGAAACCTCTTGACCGACCCGCTTTGCGGCAGAGCGGTCATCCTTTGCGAGCTTGACGCGGTGCGCCCCGTTTTTTCAGAGGAGCTTTGCGCCGTGTGGGAAAACCGCACTCTTGCCGCCGCGTCAGAGCTTGCGCCAGAGCTTGCCGCCGCCTTGCGATTTATCCCCGCGGACGGCGCGCTTTCGGGGGATAGCGCTGTGCTTGCGGCGGTAAAGCCGCGCTCCGTAAAAATAATATGCGGTGAGAAAAGCGCCGATGTCGACGTATTGCTCGCACCCTTGCCGCGCCGATTGTCCGCGGGAGAGGCAAGGGCGATAATCCCTGCGGGCTTGATTTGATTTTTGCCGTTATGGCGGATTGGAGAATGAAATGTTAAACTTTATCTTTTTGCGCTTGCGGTATTTTGCCGCAAAAATAGCCGACCGCCTCGCTTGCGGCGGAATATATTACGTCAACGGACCCGACACACTTCCGCCGCCGCTCTCCGCCGAGGAAGAGGAGGAGGCGCTTTGCCGCCTTTCCGACTCGCCGCGAGACGAGGCGGCAAGGGCGTTGCTCGTCGAGCGCAATCTGCGCCTCGTGGTGTATATTGCGCGGAAGTTTGAAAGCACGGGCATCGGCATCGAGGACCTCGTTTCCATCGGCACTATGGGGCTTATCAAGGCGGTCGGGAGCTTCCGCCCCGAAAAGGGAATAAAGCTCGCCACCTACGCCTCGCGCTGTATCGAAAACGAGATACTTATGTATATAAGAAAGCACAATCAGCAAAGATGTGAGGTGTCGCTTGACGAGCCGCTTAACGTCGATTGGGACGGCAACGAGCTTTTGCTTTCCGACGTGCTTGACACGGGCGAGGACGGCGTTTGTGAGGAGTTCGCCGCCGCCGAGGAAAGGCGTATGATACGCCGCGCCGTAGCGTCGCTGTCGCCGCGCGAGCGTCAGATAATCGAGCTTCGCTACGGACTTACGGGCGCGCGCGACCTTACGCAAAAGGAGGTCGCAGACCTGCTCGGTATATCGCAATCCTACATATCAAGGCTTGAAAAGCGAATAATCGCGGGGCTTCGCACGAAGATAGCGGGCAAAATATAAAGTTGACAAAGTGCCGCGCGTGTGGTACAATATTCTCACTACGAAAGCAAGTGAGAAGAAATGAAAAGAAACGTAAAAAACGATTATATAATAGACCTGCGCGCTCACGTTTTGCCGCTTTTGGCGGGGGCGCACGGCAGGGAAGATGCCGCCGATATTATGCACGTCCTTCGCGCGTCGGGTATTGCCGCGGCGGTTGCCACGGCGGACGTCTGCCTTGATAAAACGCCGCCGCGCGCTTATGCGGAAATGGAAAAACGCGCAAGGGAAAATCTCTCGGCAGTGCGAATGAGGCACGCCCCCGCGATGTTTGCCGCCGCCGAACTTGACCTTACGACCGATATGGCAAATATCCCCGAATTATCAAGCCTCGCGGTTGGAAAAAGCCGTCTTTTGCTTGTCAAGCTGCCGCGCCAAAAATGGAAAGCGGACTTGCTTGACACGCTTGCGGAGCTGCGCTTTGCCGACTATCAGCCCTTGCTTGCAAACGTCGGCGCATATAGCCCCGAGGCGATAGAGGAACTTTTTTCGCTCGGCTACAAGGCTCAGCTTGACTTATCCTCGATACTTACGCTTGACCTGCGCCGTCGCCGCAGATATCTGCGCTGGATAGAGGCGGGAAACGTCATAGCCATCGGAAGCGGTATGACGGCAGATGACCTTGACAATATAGACGCTTTTCTTCGCAGACTCCGCCGCGCAAGGAAGATCCTCGGTCACGACAGACTAAAAAAACTCGCCGAGCACGCCGAGCTTCTCCTCGGCATGGCAGAGAGCATAAATTAAACAACCGCCGAGAGTAACCGTTTGGTCGCTCTCGGCGGTGATTGTTTTATTTCATAATACGTATTAATTAACCGTGTGAAATATTAAGTCAAGCACCACAAAGAACTTTCTCGATTTCCTTGATAGCGTTTTTATATCGTTCAGACTCTGTAAAATTATTATCTTCGCTTGAATACAAGCCACTAAAACTAAACGCCCAATGAGGTGTTCGCTCGGCAAAGAACTTGTAGTCAGCTAAAATTTCTTTGTTTTTTGTCTTTCCTTTTACCCACACATACATTTCACAAGCAGTTTTTACAGCGTTATCCAATGCTGTATATGCAGCATCATAATCGTTGTTCACCAAATGTGTGTTGCACAGCATGGTATATGCCGTGATAAGATAACAATATGGCATTTTTTCATAAGAATTAACACCAAGAATTGTTACATCCAAATACAAAGATACTGCCGTTTTGGCAATGCTTTCGGCGTGCTCCAATATCAATATGGATTTGTCTTTCTCATATACACCGGAATTCACACTTTCATACAATGCCATCAAATAATCCAAACATTTTTCTTTATCCGCAATCAATTTTACTTGATTTGCTTCGCTGATTGCTTTTTGAGCGTAAAATACTTTGCTTTGTGCCGCGGATTTTAATCCACATATTGCCGGAAGCTTTGAAACGAAATGTAAAGCTTCATCAAAGTTATCGTTCAAGAGCATAAGCCCGATCATTAACTGATTTGCTTGTATCTGAAGTTCTATGTTTAAGGTGTTGTTGCAAACCGAGGTCAGCATTGCTTTGCACTGGGTATAGACGGATTCATAGGTGTCCGTTTCAATATGAAATTTTGCTCTTACCTTGCCTACCAGCAGATAATCGTATAATGCTAACGCGCATTTATATTTTGCCTCATAATCGGTAGGATATTTGCGCAGATACTCTTTATACAGATTTGCTACCAACATATCAGCGTTGTTTTCTTCGGTGTTGACAGAATAATTCGCCCAAACAGTATTTACGTTGCGGATAAGCGTTTCTTGATCGGCTTTTTCGTCAAAACCAGCTCCAAGCAAGTAATCGGTTGATACGCAAAGAATACTTGCGAGCGGAACAATTTGAGATATATCGGGCATGGTGTTATTACATTCCCAATTAGATACAGATTGAACCGAAACTTCAATATGCTCCGCAAGCGCGGCTTGCGACAAGCCTGCGTCCGTGCGCAGTTTCTTGATTTTTTGACCAAAATTCATCATATTCATTCCTTCTTTCATAATTTGATTGAAAGATCGTAGCTACTCTTTCTGATTACATTATAGCGGTAAATATTTAGAAATAAAATATAGTAAACTGTTAATCCAATTACAAAAACATTTATACACTACGGTATATTTAGAGCATTGATAATTCGGAGGAAAAAACTGAATGTTTTCAAGCCACATTCATTATACCACATTTATGCGAAAATCGGAAGAAGGAGATAAAAATTAAATATTAGATTCGACTTATAACATACCGCCGAGCGCATCCGTTGGGACGCGCTCGGCGGTGTTTTTTTAATATAGCTTGTGCTTCAGGCGCAGATTGTCGGCTATCATGGCGATGAACTCCGAGTTCGTGGGCTTGCCGCGGTTGTTTTGGATTGTATAGCCAAAATAGGAATTCAGCGTTTCCACGTCGCCGCGATCCCACGCGACCTCAATGGCGTGGCGGATAGCACGCTCTACGCGCGAGGTAGTGGTCTGATACTTTTTGGCAACGGTGGGGTATAGCACCTTCGTCACCGAGTTGATAACGTCGCTGTCGCGTATCGTCAGGAGTATTGCCGTGCGCAGATACTGATACCCCTTGATGTGCGCGGGCACGCCTATCTGATGTATTATTTTCGTCACCTGCGTTTCAATATCGGGCGTGCGGTCCTCCACGCGCGCGCCGCGCCCCTTCAAAAGCCCCGTGATATGCTCGCCGAGACTTGCCGTGTCCACGGGCTTCGGCAGGCACAGCGCCGCGCCCGCATTCGTTGCCTCCACGAAAATATTCTGATTGCTGATCATCGAAATAATTATAAATATCGGAGAATGCTCGCCCGTCGGATCAAGTGCGCGGCATTGGCGCAGAACGCCTATACCGTCAAGCTTTGAAAGCCAAACGTCAAGAAGGACTACGTCGGGGCGCAGCTGCGTTATTTTCGCCATTGCGTCCTCGCCGTTAATTGCCTCCATAATATTGCGAAAGCCGAGTCGGCGCAAGCCTTCGGCAATAATCTGCCTTTCGTTCGCGTTTTCGTCAGCAATAAGTATTCTCGTGTTTTGTTCCATTCCTTTTTTCCTCCTGAATGCATTTCTTTTGACAACAATATATTACCATAAAATGGAAATTTTTGCAATAGGAATGAAAAGGAAAAAATTACCAAACTTTATTGGCGCCAATTGTATAATTTTACCATAATTACCACAAAATGTTGTGATTTTTATCGAAAGATAGCGGAATATGTTGTGTTTTAACTAAAAAGGAAGCGGCAACTCTTGCCGCTTCTTTTTAGTTATGTGAACACGGATGATCGAAAAATCCGCGCAGGTCAACGGAATACCGTCCGCTCTCGTTTGGCTTAAAGCCGATAGCCCCCACAAGGAGCTTGTTCTCCTCGTTTACGGGAGCGTCAAAAAACGCCGTTTCGCCGCCGCATATCTCGATAAACGACATCGCGGCTCTGCCGAGGACGAAAAGCGTTTGGAAATCCGCGCCGTCCTTTGCATCGAGCGAGTAAATGATGCCGCCCTCGGGCTTCAGAGAAAACTGACATATGCCCATAAGCTCGCCCTCAACGTATGCGGCGTAGCACAACAGCTCCTCGCGGTACTCTGCGTTGCAGGCGGCGCAAGCCGCCTCCTGCTCCTGCTTTGTCTGTATAGGAAGAACCTCTAACATTTCAAATCACTTCCTTAATTATTATATGTATCGTCGTCGCCCGCCTTCGCCATTCTGCGAAGGAGTGCGACCTCGTCGTCGCGGAGCTGTCGCCAGCTACCGGGGGCGATGCCGTTCACCGATACGCATCCTATCCTCGTGCGGCGCAGGCGCGTTACGGTCAGCCCTGCGATATCGCACATTTTGCGTATCTGGCGGTTTCTGCCCTCAAGCAGAACCATTTCAAGATGTCCGCCGTCGTCGTTTGCATCCACGACCGCTACCTCAACGGGCATAATGGGCGTGCCGTCTATCTCAAGCGGTGAGCGCAAAAGCTCAAGCGCCTTCTGGTCGAGCTTGCCGCTTACGCTTACGCGGTAGAGCTTCGGAACGTGGTGGCGCGGATGCATCAGAAGATTGGCAAACTCGCCGTCGTCCGTGAGGAGCAAAAGTCCCTCCGACGCCATATCAAGTCTGCCGATAGGGTAGAGTCGCTTGCCCGCATCGGCAACAAGCTCGGTGACCTGCTTGCGCCCCTTTTCGTCGTTCATAGTGCAAACGTATCCGCGCGGCTTGTTAAGCGCGATAACGGTCTTCGGCTCGCCGCGCTTAAGTACCACGCCGCGACCGTTCCAAACGACCTTATCCTTGCCCGGCTCAACCTTGTCGCCAAGCCTTGCCACGTTTCCGTTTACCTTAACGTGTCCCGCCTCGATCTCCTTTTCGGCGGGTGGGCGTGACAGCACGCCGCACTCGGTAAAATATTTTTGAAGTCTTATTTTTTCCATATCGTTTTCCTTATTTATCAAGAAGCAAAAAAGTCCTTTATCCTTTGCCACAGACCACCGCGCGGCTTTCTTGCGGCGGAGTATTCCGCCACTATGGCACTCTCGCCGATGGGCGAGCCGTCGCAGTAAAATACCACGCGCCCGACGTGATCCCCTGCGGCTACGGGGGCAATAAGCGTGCGCTCCATCTCTATCTTATGCGTTATCTCGCCGTGCTTTGAGCGCAGTACGGCAACGGGAGTGGATGCGCAAACGCACCGCAGCGTTTCCTGCTCGCCGCCCGCTATTGCTACGGACAGCTCGCCGTCAACGGTGAGCCGCACGGCGCAAAGCTGATCAAAGCCCGCGTCAAGCAAAGCCGTGTGATCCTGCCAATCGTCGGGATCGGCAAGAGTTGCGGCAATAAGCCGCACGCCCTCGCGCTCCGCCGCGGAAACGAGGCATCTGCCGCTTGCGCGCGTGTATCCCGTTTTACCGCCAAGCGAGCCCTCGTATGAGCGAAGCAGACGGTTATGGTTTACTAAAAGCCTTGCGCCGTCAGGTCCGCCAACCGTCGTCTTGTAGGTCGCGCTTATTTTTGAAAACGCCTCGTTTTCAGGCGCCGCCGCCAATATCAGCGCAAGGTCGCCCGCGGTGGTGTAATGCCCCTCGGCATCAAGCCCGTGGGGATTGACGAAATGCGTGTTTTCAAGCCCAAGAGCCGCCGCTTTCTCGTTCATCAGTGCGGCAAAAGCCTCCACGCTACCCGCTACGGCAAGTGCCACAGCCGTCGCGGCATCGTTTGCCGATTCAAGCATAACGCAGTACAAAAGCTCCTCAAGCGTGAATTCCTCACCCTCGGTAAGATATACCGACGAGCCCTCGACTCCCACCGCCTCGGCAGGTATCGTTACCTTGTGCGACAGCGGCAGAGCCTCGATAGCAACGAGCGTGGTCATCACCTTCGTCGTGCTTGCGGGGCTCATTTTTTCGTCAGCGTTGCGCGACCAAAGTATCCTTCGGCTTCCGTTGCTTGCGTCAAGCAATACGGCGGCGCTTGCGGAAACCGTGGGCGCGTCAAAGGGTAGGGAAGCGCATTGGATTTCCACCTTTTCGGGTGTCGCACCAACTTGCTCGGCGCACGAGGGAGCGAGTAAGAGAAGAAGGATGAAGATCAGCGCAAAAATGCGGCGAAAAGCAGACATAGCATACCTCGATATAATTTAAACTGATAAATTATATTGAGGCGGGGGCTTATCTATTACTCGGATTCTTCCTCGGAGTCAGCGCCCTTCTTTGCAAAGATCTCCTTGACCTTGGCGATTATAGCGGGGCTGCGCTCGATAACGTCGGCAACCTGCTCGATGGGTCCGGGGGCTTGCGTTGCGCCGACGTTTATCATATTGACCGTTCCGTCGGGGCTGATGGTAAGGAAGCATACGGGGGTTATCGAAAGTCCCGTTCCGCCGCCTCCGCCGAAGTTCTGCAGACGGGATTTTACCGCCTCCTCGTTCTTGCCCGCGAAATCAAGTCCGCCCGATGCAAAGCCCATAGAAATTTTTGAGATGGGGATTATAGTTACTCCTTGGGGAGCGTTGATGGGCTCGCCGACCACGGTGTTCGCGTCAACCATGGAGCGAATGCTTTCAAGGGAAGTGCTGATTATGTCCTGAAGCTTGTTTTCATGTGCCATAACGGTAAGATCCTTTCATATATAAAGTAAATGTTTTTTATTTCGTATGCCGCACGTATGCAAGGAGCGTGCGCAAAAGAACGTCAAATATCTGCCAGACTCGCAGAGAAAAACCTATCTCCACGTCCGCAGTTGTTTTTTCGGAAAGATAGTCGGCGTGGATGTCAACGTCGGCTTTCGTAGACGAGCGCAGAGTTCCCGTCGAATCAAGCAGAGCCGCAATATACGCGACCGTCTGCGAGATCGCACCGTAGAGAATGGCGGTACTTGCCGCGTCTCCCGTCGCAACGTAAACGTGAAGCCGCGCAACGCGCACGCGCAAATGCTTCGAAAAGCGCTTGACCGCGGTGCTTACGACGTCCTTTATCAGAGATACCGTCTCTCCAAGCGGACGCTTTGTGGTCTGACCCTTGGCGCGCGCTTCCTTTTCGGCGGCTTTTGCCGCCTCTTTCTTGCGCTTTTTTTCGGCGGCTTTGGCATCCGCCTTGGCTTTATCGCGCTTTCTCTTTTCTTCGATTTTGGCGCGTTTTTTCGGTGAGTAATCCGAAATTTTTATTTTTTTCTTTTTTCTTGGAAGTATCCTTATCGGAATGCCCAAAACGCGAACGGTGATGCTCAGCGCGTCGCTATAGCTTATCACCACCTCGCCGCGTATCATCATAACGGCGAAGATAAATAAAATTATCCCGCCAATGACGTAAAGAGCTAACAAGGGCGTTCACCTCCCTTAAAGATAATATGTTTATTCTTCCTCGCTGTCCTCTTGCTCCTCGGTGCTCTGCTCGGAGAGTGCGTCAACGGCGGCAAGCACGCTTTCCGCCTCGGGAAGCTGAGAAATATCCTCAAGACCGAATACGCGAAGGAATTTTTGCGTAGTGCCGAGCAGAGAGGGTCTGCCGGGCGCGTCAAGCTTTCCTACCGTCTCGATAAGCTCCTTGTCCATAAGCGAGCCGACGGCATACGCCGAGTCAACGCCCCTTACCGTGTCGATAAATGAGCGAGTAACGGGCTGATTGTACGCGATTATCGCAAGCACCTCAAGCGAGGATGCCGAAAGGTTTCCGCCGCGGCGAATACCAAGCGCCTCTCTTATATAGGGGGCGTAGTCCTCGCGCGTGCAGAGCTGGCAGGCATCGTCGAAGATAAGCATCATAACGCCGCGCGTAGCGTCGGAGTTGTACGAGGATGCAAGATGCTCCGCCATTCTTTTTGTGTCGCGCGGCGTAAGCGAGAGCGCCTCGCCGAGCTTATCGTACTTTACGGGGTGACCTGCCGCAAAGAGTATTGCCTCAAGCGCACCCTCAAGCTGTTTTATTTCCGTCAGTTTTTCTATCTGTTCCATCATTTCACCTCAATTTATCAGGTATCGAAGCCGCTACTGTCCAAATCGTCCACAAGGTTGCCCGAGTAGTCGGGATTTATCGCAAAGCAGGAGTCAAGACCGTGGAGATTTTCGAAGTCGTCCTCCTTTTCAACGAGGACGAGTCGGCGCATACGAACGAGCTCCAGCACGCCGATGAATATCGCAACGAGATCGGGGCGGCTGTCGGCATCGTCAAGAAGCTCTCCAAGCGAGGGACAAGCGTTTTCGACCTCAAAATGCTTCATTATTCCGAGTATCTTAAGATGCACGGGAATAATTGGGCGCGTAACTATGGGGCGCACAAGCTTATCCGCCACGTCGTCAATGCTTCGGACGTAGGTGAGCATTCGGCGCATAGCGTCGTAAAGCACCGCCGCATCCTGATCGGCAACGTACGTCTTATCGACGCTTATCTCGTCGGTATCCTTTGCCATTCTTCCGCTGTAGGTCTTGTATCTCTCGCCGAGCGTAACCGCCGCCTTTTTCGCGGCGGCAAGCCTTGCAATAGCCTCGGCAAGCCTTGCACGCGGGTCTTCCTCCTCGGGCGTTTCGCGCGGCAGAAGCATCTTGCTCTTTATAAGCATCAGTTCACTTGCCATATTGAGAAATTCAACCGCAAGGTCCATATCCATCTCTTGCGCGGCGGCAATGTATTCAACGTACTGATCGCATATCAGGGAAATGGGGATGTCCTCTATCTGCACCTTATTCTTGTGAATGAGGTTGAGAAGCAGGTCAAGAGGCCCTTCAAATTTTTCAAGCTTATATGTGATTATATCGTCCATATATAGTAAAGATTCCTTTCACCGTCAGCCGAAAAACGGTATCAGCTCGACAAGAAAATAGAGTCCGCGAAGAATATGATCGCTGATCATCGAAAGCGGCGTGGTGAGCGCTCCCGTCCACAAAAGCACGAGCAGGGCAAGCATAATGTATCGCTCGTACTTCATAATTCCGAAATACCACTTCGTCGGCAGGAAAACGTACGCAACGCGCGAGCCGTCAAAGGGCGGAATGGGGAGTAGATTGAATATGGCAAGCATTACGTTAAGGCTTGCACCCATTTGGAAAAAGAGCAAAAACAGCGAAACGAAATAGTAAAGTCGCTCACTTGCAAATATCTGCTCAATGAACTGAAACGCAACGGCGTTTGATATCTCAAAGAGTAGAATAAACACATGCGCCAAAAGCAGATTGGATATAGGTCCTGCGGCGGCGGAGAGCGCCATATCTCTGCGCGGATTTTTGAAATTGCGCGAGTTTATCGGCACGGGCTTCGCCCAACCGTAGCCGAAAAGCAGCATACACGCAAAGCCGATGGGGTCAAGGTGCTTTGTGGGATTCAGCGTCAGCCTGCCGAGATTGTAAGCCGTTCTGTCGCCGAGCTTTTTGGCGACCCAGCCGTGCGCGTATTCGTGTACGGTAAGTGAGAAAAGCACGATGGGAAGAACGAGAAGAAGGGAAATTATATAGTCCTTCATTTCCCCCCGTCCGCCCAGTAAAAGGTATCTGAACATAATAACTCCTTAAATGCCCGTGGCGGCGATCATCTCGCGCCACAGCTCATCCTTGCCCTCTCCCGTTTTGGAGGAGAAGGGGATTATCTTCACTCCCTCGGGGATCTCGGGAGTGGCGCGAAGCGCCTCAAGCGCCTTTGCGCGATTGGTCTTGTTGGGCTTATCAGCCTTTGACGCGACGACGACGAAAGGGATATTCATCTGCGTAAGGTAGTTGAGCATCATCTTATCGTCGGCGGTAGGGCCTACCTCAAGATCAACAAGCTGTACTGCCAGTTTCAAAAGATCGAAGTTGGGGTTTTTCGTAAAATATCCGTCCGTTATGGCGGACCATTGCTTTTTGTCGGACGCGGCGCGGCGAGCAAAGCCGTAGCCGGGCAGGTCAACGAGCATAAGCTTTGAGTCTATATCGTAGAAATTGACCGTTATGGTCTTTCCGGGCGACGAGCTGACACGCGCAAGCGAGCGTCTGCCCAGCAAAGCGTTGATGAGCGAGCTTTTTCCGACGTTTGAACGTCCCGAAAAAACCACCTGCGGCTGGGGCTTTGCGGGGAATTGGTCAACTCTGCCCGCGGATATGAAAAGGGAAGCCTTTTGAAGATTGAGAGCCATTTTTACCTCTTATTATCCTTGCCGCGTATAACGGGGGCGTTAAGCGGCTTTTGCGGAATAAATATAGTTTCTGTTTTGTCGTTGGATGCGCTTTGTGCCGCTCCGCCGTGTTTGGCAAGCGCAACGGCAAGAACGTCACGCGCGTGCTTGCAGGGAATGAACGTGAGCTTTTCCTTGACCTCGGAGTCCACCTCGTCAAGATTTGAAATATTCTCGTCGGGGATAAGAACCGTGGTAACTCCCGCGGCGTAAGCCGCCATGGTCTTTTCGCGCAGACCGCCGATGGCAAGCACGCGGCCCGTAAGGGTCACCTCGCCCGTCATAGCAACGTCCTGACGCACGGGAATGCCCGAAAGCGCGCTGACGAGAGCGCACGTCATAGTCACGCCCGCGGAAGGACCGTCCTTGGGAACTGCGCCCTCGGGAACGTGGATATGTATGTCACGGGTCTTGTAAAAATCCGTGGGGATACCGTATTCTGCGGCTATCGAGCGCACGAAGGTAAGTGCCGCGCGCGCGGACTCCTTCATAACGTCGCCGAGCGAGCCCGTAAGCTCAAGCTTGCCCGTGCCGTCAAGCACGGCAACCTCTACCTTTAACATATCGCCGCCCATTTCGGTATATGCAAGACCGTTTACAACGCCGACGAGGTCGCCGCCGCCGATCTTTTCGGGCAGAAGCTTTCTGCCGCCGAGGTAGGATTCAACGTCCGCTCTGTCTATCTTTACGGTTTTAATGTTTCCGTTACTTTCGATAATGCGGCGTGCCGCCTTGCGGCAAAGCTGTGCGACCGTTCTTTCAAGGTTACGCACGCCCGCCTCTCGGGTGTAGCAGTCAATAAGCTCGTATATCGCCTCGTCGCTTATCTTCACCGTGCGGCGCGACATACCGTGACGCTTTAGCTGCTTGGGAACGAGATGGCGCTTGGCTATCTCAAGCTTTTCGCGGCGCGTGTAGCTTGACAGCTCAATGACCTCCATTCTGTCGATAAGGGGGCGGGGAATGGTGTCAAGCGTGTTTGCCGTGGTGATGAAAACGCAGTCGGAAAGGTCAAAGGGCAGCTCCACGAAATGATCGCGGAAGCTCTTGTTCTGCTCGGGGTCAAGCACCTCAAGCATCGCGGACGAGGGATCTCCGCGCGAATCCGAGGAGAGCTTATCTATCTCGTCAAGGAGTATGAGCGGGTTTTTGACCTTCGCTTGAATAAGCGCGTTTATTATTCTGCCGGGCATCGACGCAACGTAGGTCTTTCGGTGTCCGCGTATGTCGGACTCGTCGCGCACGCCGCCGAGGGATACGCGCACGTATTTTCTGTTCATAGAGCGTGCGATGGACTCGGCAATGGAGGTCTTACCCGTGCCGGGAGGGCCTACGAGGCATATTATCTGATTGCGAAGCGAGGGATTAAGCTGTTTTACAGCCAAAAATTCAAGTATGCGCTCCTTGACCTTGAACAGACCGTAGTGGTCGTCGTCAAGTATCTTCTTCGCCGCCGAAACGCTCACTCTGTCGCGCGTGCTTTCGTTCCACGGAATTTCAAGCACCGTTTCTATATAAGTACGCAAAACGGTCGCCTCGGCAGAGCCGAAGGGCGTTTTGGAAAGACGGTCGTTTTCCTTTAAAAGCTTTTCCTCAATCTCCGCGGGGAGCTTTGCTTCCTTTATTTTGGAGGTGAAATCGTCGGGGTCGTCGTCCTCTCCAAGCTCATCCTCTATGACCTTAAGCTGCTCGCGCAGGAAATACTCGCGCTGGTTTCTTGCGATATTTCCGCGCGTGCGCTGTTGTATCTCCTGCTCGCATTCAAGCAGGATGCACTCGCTGTTTATAAGCTTTATAAGAAGCGTCGCGCGCTGATAGGGGTCGAATTCCTCAAGCACAGCCTGCTTGTCGGCGGTACGCACGAGAACGGCGGAGGCTACGAAATCGGAGAGCAGGGAGATATCGTCGATTCCCTTGACGGCAAGGCGTATAGCGCTCGTAACGCTCTGAAGATACTCGGTCATTCTGTCAAGGGATGCGCGTATCTCGCGAGCGTACGCCTCTCCGCGAATTCCGCCGCCGTCGGGAAGCTCTATGGTCTTTGCCATGACCGACGCGGTTATAAGCTCGCCCGTCTTGTAGTATTCCTTGACGGTAGCTCTTTGGCGGCATTCGCAAATAAATCTGACGGACGGGTCCTTGTCACTGCCGTTTTTCGTGCTTTGGCGTATTCTTGCCACGGTTCCGACGGAGTAAAGCTCGTCGGGGGAGGGTGAGTCCTCGGATGGCGTTTTGGTGCAAACGAGCAGAACGAGCATTCCCGACGCCTCTGCGGACTCAAGCGCCGCAACGGCGGCGGAGTCCTCGGACTCAAAATCTATCGGTATGTTCGGAAAAGCGACGGCATCGTGCAATGGCACGACGGGAAGCGTCAGCTTTTCTGCTTTTTCTACGTATTGGGGCATATCTATTTCCTTTCAAATTATATACTTTCGCGGGGCATAATACCCGATTATAATATTATAGCATATTTTTTTGCAAAATTCTATAATTTTATTAAATAATATATAAACTTTTTGAAAAAGCAAAAAAATAAGCGGGAAATACTCCCGCAAAAAATAAAAAAGCAACAACGGCGACCTATCCTTGCGCGTTTTAATATCATAAGATTGATAGTCCGCAAAAAAAGGTGACCGTTGTGCATTCGAGGCCGATGGCGGATTCTTATCCGCTTCTCGTGAGGTCATTATACATCATTTTTCGCCGTTTGTAAATTAGGAGTTTTGACAAATATCGCCCAAAAATTTCGTGCAAAAATTCCAAAGTAGAAAATTTCACCTAAAAAAGACGAAATTTCTGTTTATTTTTACAACGACATTCGGTACGACATTTCCTTATTTTTACTTTTTAGGCAAAAAACAAACTTGATTTGTGCATTGTGCACAATATTTAGAATGGATATTTCCGCAGATTGTCAGAAAAGTGCAAAATGGTATTGACATTTTTCTGTATGCGTGATAAAATTACCTTGTAATGTTTTTTTCAAAAAATACATAGTGAGGTACGTGACTAAAATGAAAAAACGAATAGTTTCAGCTATTTTGGCTGTTGTTATGGTGCTTGCATCCCTCATCGCCGTCGCTCCCACGGCTTCTGCCGCTACGGGCTACGACCGCGGTTATACCGAGGGCGCGGGCGGAACGGGAAAGGTACTTACGAAGGGTATCGATATTTCCGAATGGCAGGGAAGCAGCTTTAATTTTACTGCCCTTAAGAACTGTGGATACGATTACGTTATCCTTCGTTGCGGAACGGGATACCAGAGCGCAACGTACGTGGATCCCACCTTTGAGTCCAACTATACACGCGCAAAGGCGGCAGGTCTCGGCGTTGGTGTGTATTACTACTCTTACGCTTCTACCGTTGCGGGCGTGCAAAAGGAGATGACTCATCTTCTCAGCATTATAAAAGGAAAGCAGTTTGAGTACCCCGTTTATTTCGATTTTGAAAATAGTACTGTCAAAAGTAATATCGGCTCAAGTGTTACCACGGCAAAGAGCCTTTGCTACACCGCACTTGACGCTATTGCCGAGGCTGGCTTCCTTGCGGGTCTTTACGGATACGCAGGTTGGTTTGACCCCAATTACGGCGGTTGGTTTGCAAGCGGCGTTGCCGAGATTGCCAAGAAATATGACGTTTGGATAGCAAACTACTATAATCCTACCTCGGAAACTAGCTCTGCGTGGGATCACGCCAAAAGCACGTCATATCCTACCACTTACGGTATGTATCAGTATTCCTCCGACGGAAACAACACGCTTAAGGCTAACGTTTACAACGGTAAGCTCGACCTTAACGTTTGCTATAAGGATTACCCCGCTATCGTTAAGAAGTACGGCTTCAGCGGCTACGACGCAGAGGGTACTCTGACCACCGCGGACTACGTCCCTTACGGCGAGACCTCTACTGCAAGCTGGAGCACCGTTGCCAACGCGGCTTCCTATAAGTACAGCGTTACTCTTTACGATTATAATTGGAGCGAAACCACCGCGCAGGTCGTTTATTCGGGAACTACCGCGGCGCTGTCCATCACTATTCCCGCACAAAGCACGGGCTCTTATATGAAGGTAGAGGTAACTGCCGATAATTCAAGCACCGCAATGGTATCCTACTCCCGTCTTGGTCCGGGCAAGGAATACGTAAACCTCAGCGCCGTCAACGGCAGTATAAACGTTTCAAACAGTATGATAATCACCTCGTCACAATCAGCGACCAGCCCGATATATTGGTTGGTGTGCCTGTGTTCGCCGCAAGGTGACGGAGTATATAAGATAACCAAGCGTTGGGAAAACGGCGAGAGCTATAAGTCTGCCCAGGCTACGGGCGACGATGTTCTTTTTGCCATTCATATGGACTATGCAAACTTTGATTACGCCGACACGAATTTTGCCGTAGGTAAGACCGTTACCATCGCGGGTGTTGATCTCAGCTCCACCTCGCTTATGAGTATGCCCTATATCACTCTCGGTAGCGCATTGCCCGTTCAGGTCGAGCCTCTTGCTCCCACCGACACCAACCTTTCCATCAGCGGAACGTGCGTAAAGGGTGTCAGTGCTGGCGCAAGCGTCAGCGATTTTGCCGCTTCCTTCAACCACGACGCTTCAAGCCTCGTTGTTAAGAACGCGTCCGGCACTGCTGTTACCACGGGTACTCTTGCAACGGGCTACACCGTAAGCCTCGTTATCAACGGCTCGACCGTCGAAAGCTACGCTATCGTAGTCAGCGGTGACGTTAACGGTGATGGACTTTCCACCGCCGCCGACGTGCTTACCGTAGCTATGAAGCTCAAGAGTCAGGCGACCCTCGCGGGCGCATACCTGTCTGCCGCCGACGATAACGGCTCGGGTGCCGTAGACTCAAGCGACTATCTCGCAATAAAAGAACTTGTAGATTAAAATTCAAGGGGTTGTCGATACTTGCGGCAACCCCTTTGCAAACGAAAAGGCGATAATGATGAAAAGATTTATTTCTGTACTTTTGACATTCATCCTTGCATTCGGCACGCTTTCAGTCTCCGCAACGGCGGCGGGCGAAAACGGCTACGACCGCGGATATTCCGAGGGAATGACGGGCAAGGGCAAAAAGTTCGCTATGGGACTTGATATCTCCGAGCATCAGGGCGGAAGCTTTAACTTCAAGGCTGTAAAAAGCGCGGGCTTTGACTACGTCATCCTACGTTGCGGCTTTTCCTCAAGCCCCAAGAGCGGCGCGCGCACGGACTACCATTTTGAAAGGAACTATACCGCCGCACGCGAGGCGGGGCTTGATATAGGCGTTTATCTTTATTCCTATGCGGGAACCGTCGAGGAGGCGAAGGTCGACCTTGCCAATTTCCTTAAATATATAGAGGGCAAAAAGTTCGAGTATCCCGTGTATCTTGATTTCGAGAACAACGAGGCTCGTCAGGAAATGGGCTCGTCCCCCGCGATAGCAAAGCAGATATGCCTGACTATCCTTGACGGACTTGCCGACGCGGGGTATCTCGCGGGGCTTTACACCTACGCGGCGTGGGCGGACCATAACTATAACGGCTGGTTTGCGGACGGCGTTGACGAGATAGGAAAAAAGTACGATTTCTGGATGGCTAACTACTCGAAAAACGACGGTACGCTGAACGTAGAAAACGCAACGAGATATTCCAAAAAATACGGTATGCATCAGTATACCTCCGCGCTTAAGATAAACGGATATGCGGGCAATCTTGACGCTAATATCTGCTTTAAGGACTACCCCGCAATAGTCCGCGCGTACGGCTTTAACGGATATGAGGCAGAGGGCGTGGAAAACGTGACCTTCAAAACGGGCGGACCTATAAGAGATCTTGAGATCGTCGTCGATACCTCGACGGCGGGCTGGTACAGCATTTCGGGCACTCTCGGAATGCGCCGCGTGCGTATGGGCCCCGATAATTCCTACGAGATACTCGATCCCGTGGGTGACGGCGAGCCGTTCTACGTTATCGGTACTTATAACGGTTGGGGCAAGATAGATGCAAACGGTCAGGAGGGCTGGGTGAAGATGGAAAACGCCGTCCCCGCCGAAGCTCCGTCGACCTCGTCGCCCGATACGACCGCCGAGGCAACGAGTGCCGCCGACACCACCGCTGATACTACCGCCGCGCAGGGCGGATGCGGCGCGGTGGGTATGAGCGCACTTGCCGCTTGTGCCGTGGCTCTGATTGCATTAAAACGCAAAAAAGAAGATTAAAATCGGTGCAGGAAACGCCACCACGGCGTTTCCTGCAAAAAAATCAAAAAAATTTCAAAATAGTATTGACAGCACCCCGAAAAAGTGGTATAATACATCGAAATCAAAGAAGAACGCTCCGTTCTCACCCTGCCGCACGGCGAGCAGGCGTTAATAAACGATGCCCTTTGGGGAGATTGTGCGCGGAGAGTTTTTCCGTGCCCTTTTTAATTTCCGGAGGTGAATCAAAATAGCAGCCAAAGAAACTTTACTCAATGAGAACATTCGCTTCAAAGAAGTCAGAGTTATAGGTCCCGACGGTGACCAGCTCGGCATAATGAGCTCTGACGCCGCGTGCAACGTAGCGTACAATCAGGGGCTCGATCTCGTTCTCATTTCCCCCAACGCTCAGCCCCCCGTATGCCGCATAGTCGATTACGGAAGATACCGCTTCGAGCAGGAAAAGAGAGAGAAGGAAGCGAAGAAGAAGCAGAACATTATCGAGGTTAAGGAGGTACAGCTTTCCTGCCGTATCGAAACTCACGATTTCGAGACCAAGGTAAAGCACGCGATAAGATTCCTTAACGATGGCAACAAAGTCAAGGTAGTGCTTCGTTTCAGAGGTAGAGAGATGAGCCATCAGGAGCTTGGCAAGGAAGTCCTTGAGCAGTTCCGCGAGGCAGTCAAAGAATACGGCAGCGTCGATAAGATCCCCGTTCTTGACGGCAGACTTATGACGATGATCGTTTCGCCCGTAAAGAAATAAATCGGCGCAAGCCGCTAACAAACAAAGAAATATTAAGTTAAGGAGATAAAACAATGGGAAAAATTAAAACTCATAAGGCTTCTGCCAAGCGTTTTTCCGTTACGGGTAACGGCTTGGTAAAAATGAACCACTCACACCACCGCCACAAGCTTGGCATCAAGGATCAGAAGAGAAAGAGACATCTTCGCTCCGGCACTTACGTTGAGGGCAAGGTAGCATCTAATATCCGCGTTCTTATCAACAAGTAAGAAAGTCACAGGAGGTATTGAACAATGGCAAGAGTTAAAGGCGCAATGATGACGCGCAAGAGAAGAAATAAAGTTCTGAAGGCAGCAAAGGGCTACTGGGGCTCCAAGAGCAAGCACTTCAAGATGGCTAAGCAAGCCGTTATGAAGAGCGGTAACTACGCCTTCATCGGCCGCAAGCAGAAAAAGAGAGATTTCCGCCGTCTGTGGATCGCTCGTATTTCCGCTGAGGCAAAGGTAAACGGAATGAACTATTCCACCTTCATCCACGGTCTCAAGAAGGCTGGCATCGACCTTAACCGCAAGATGCTCGCTGAGATCGCAGTTGCCGACAAGGCAGGCTTTGCAGCACTTGCAGCGCAGGCTAAGGCAGCTCTTTGATCGATTATAGTATAGTGACTGTCGCGAGCGCACGCCCGCGGCAGTCGTTTTTGTAAAACCATTTGAGGTGTGATATGTCAGGTGAAGCCGTATACATAAGCTCCCGCCAGAACCCCTACGTTATGCGCGTGGCATCCCTTTCGGACAACAAGGGAAGGGCGCGTGAGGGACTTTTTAAGTTTGGCGGATTCAAGCTTTTTTCCGAGGCGGTAGCTTGCGGACTCGATATCGAGCGCGTTATTTTGCGCGAGGATGTTGCCAAAAAGCTTGAAGAAGAGGTGCGCCACGTTATGCCAAATGCGGAAATTTGCGTTTTCTCGGAGTCCGCTTTTGATAAGGTAAGCGATGAAAAATCGCCCGAAGGCATAATAACTGTCGCAAAACATATTGACAAAATTACAAAAATTGCTACAATAGATAATATAGCAAAGCTTTTACCGCCCGAATCGACCCTCATCGCGCTTGAATCCTTGCGCGACCCCGGTAACCTCGGAACTATCATTCGCTCTGCGGCGGCGTTTGGCGTGGACACTCTTATTCTGTCCTCGGATTGCGCCGACGTTTACAACACTCGCACCGTCCGCGGTGCTATGGGAGCGCTTTTCTCGCGTAGGATACTCGTCACCGATGATTTTCCCGCGCTTATAGCAAGGCTTTCCGAGTGCGGCAGACGAACCCTTGCGGCTACCCTTTCGCCCGATGCGAAAACGCTTGGCGACACGGTGCTTTCAAGGAGCGATTGCGTAGTGATAGGAAACGAGGGGCACGGGCTGTCTGACGAAACGGTAAAGGCTTGCACAAGTGCCGTCATTATCCCTATGATGAGCGGCGTTGGGGTTGAATCTCTCAACGCGGCAACGGCGGCATCTATATTTATGTGGGAATTAACTAAAAATGAAGGATATTCTGTATGATGCTTGGCTGACTACCGTTCTGAGTGCGGGTAGCGTCGAGTATAGAAAGCTCTTTTCATATTTTTCCGACTCGTACGAGATATACCGTGCGCAAGAGGCAGAGCTTGAGGCGGCGGGTGCATCCGCAAAGCTGATATACGCCATGCGTAACAAGGACCTTAACCGCGCCGCCGAGATAACCGAATATTGTAACAGACAAGGAATAGCGCTTATCACTTGCTTTGATAAGCGCTATCCGCAAAGGCTGGCGAGCATTCAAACGCCGCCGTTTGCCTTTTACGTAAGGGGCAAAATGCCCGATATAGACTACGGCTTTAACGTCGCCGTCGTCGGAAGTCGAAAAATGAGCGAATACGGAATGAGGAGCGCGTATAAAATATCATACGAGCTTGCCGCCGCGGGCGCTCGCATTATCAGCGGAATGGCTCTCGGTATAGATTCCGTTGCCGCTTGTGCCGCCCTTGAGGCGGGCGGAAGCACGTTTGCCGTGCTTGGTTGCGGACTTGACCGCGCCTATCCGCCCGAGCATAGACGGCTTATGGAGGTAATAGCGCAAAACGGCGCAGTGTTCAGCGAATTTCCGCCCGGCACACCTCCCGCGGGAAGTAATTTCCCCATAAGAAACAGAATAATGAGTGGGCTTTGCCAAAGCGTACTCGTGGTTGAGGCAAGCGAGCGCAGTGGAGCGCTCATTACCGCGAAGACGGCAATAAGACAGGGCAGAGCGGTGTATGCCGTTCCCGGTCACATTGATTCGCCGTTATCCGCGGGTGTAAATTCGCTTATACAAGCGGGAGTCAGAACGGCTCTTTGCTCGGGCGATATACTCGAGGATGCCGAGGAGCTTTACGGCAGATTTTTCAACGAGGGCGCGTACGCGCACGCACTCGGAAGGTCAGCATACCGAGACGGCGTGCTTGAAAAATACGGCGTAGCGTCGGCTTCCGTAAAATCTGCGCCCGCGCCGATAAGAAGAGAAAAGCCCGCTCCGAAGCCCGCAAGCGCACCTCCGCCGCAACCTCCGCAAAAGCAAGCCGACGAAAAACCGACTGGGTTGAGTCCCGACGCTCTCCGCGTGCTTGAGCATATGCCGAAGGGCGAGGCTGTTCCGCTTGATTATTTTGAGGGTTTGGAATTTTCTCCCGCACAATTGACAAGAATACTTTTCGGACTTGAGCTTTCGGGCGCGGTAAGAAGCGCACCCGGCGGAGCTTACGTCCGCCTTAAATAAAGAAAGGTAATATCATCGCACAATGAAGAATCTCGTTATCATAGAATCTCCCCCCAAGGCGCATACTATACAGAGCTGTCTTGGACAGAATTACAAGGTAGTAGCGTCGAAGGGACACGTCAAGGACCTTCCCAAAAGCACCTTTGGAATTGATATAGATAATGATTTTGCCCCCCACTATATAAACATTCGCGGCAAGGGCGATCTTATCAAGGAGCTTAAAAAGGAAGCTAAAAACGCAAACAAGGTCTTTCTCGCAACGGACCCTGACCGAGAGGGCGAGGCTATTTCGTGGCATCTTGCATCCGCGCTCGATCTCGATCCCGCAAAGACCTACCGCGTTACCTTCAACGAGCTTACCAAATCCGCAATAAAAACGGCTATAAAAGCTCCGAGAGATATAGATATGAACCTTGTAAACGCCCAGCAATCCCGTCGAATCCTCGATAGGATAGTTGGCTACAAGCTCAGCCCCCTGCTTTGGAAAAAGGTCCGCCACGGTCTGTCCGCGGGTCGCGTTCAGTCCGTTGCCACAAGGCTCGTCGTGGAGCGCGAGGAGGAGATACGCGCTTTCGTTCCCGTTGAGTATTGGACGGTCGCCGCAAAGCTTTTGTCGGGAGATGCGGAGTTTGCCGTTCGCTATTTTGGCGATAGCGCAACGGGCAACAAGGTGAAGCTCACGAATGAGAGCGAGGCTATGGCTGTCGTAAACGCCGTAAAGGGCAAGAATATGACGGTCAAGTCCGTCAAGCGCGGCGTTAAGTACAAGACCCCCGCGCCACCCTTTACCACATCCACCATGCAGCAGGAGGCGTCGCGTAAGCTCGGCTTCCAATCCGCAAGGATAATGCGCACGGCGCAGGAGCTTTACGAGGGTATCAATCTCGGCACGGCAAACGGCGGCACGCAGGGTCTTATAACCTATATGCGTACCGACTCCTTGAGAGTTTCCGCAGAGGCGCAGGATGCCGCACGCGAGTTTATAAAAGAGAAGTACGGCGATAGATACTGCCCCGAAAACCCTCGCGTATATAAGACCAAATCCAACGCGCAGGACGCGCACGAGGCTATCCGACCCACAAGACCTACCCTCACCCCCGCCGACGTAAAGGCGTATCTCACCCCCGACCAGTTCAAGCTTTATAAGCTGATATGGGAGAGATTCGTGGCAAGCCAGATGGAATCCGCAAAGCTTGACACCCTGAACGTTGATTTTGAGTCCGCGGGACATCTTTTCCGCACGGGCGGATACACCGTAGCCTTCCAAGGCTATATGGCGGTCTACGAGGAATCAAGCGATGATGCAAGCAAGAATGCTG
Source organism: Eubacteriales bacterium (assembly GCA_045633005.1). Classification (GTDB taxonomy): domain Bacteria; phylum Bacillota; class Clostridia; order Oscillospirales; family CAG-272; genus CAG-390. Next base: position 22,276 of record JAZQXT010000086.1, read on the forward strand.
ACGAGCTTGACGATATAAAGAACATCAGGATCCCCGACGTTAAGGAGGGGCAGGCTCTGCCTTGCACCGACGTCAGCGCAGACAGACATTTCACCGAAGCGCCGCCGCGATATACCGAGGCAACGCTTATTAAGGTGCTGGAGGAAAAGGGAATAGGCAGACCGAGTACCATCACCCCCACCATCACCACCATAATCGCGCGCGAGTACGTGCGCCGCGAGGGCAAATCCCTCGTTCCCACACAGCTTGGCGAGGTGACCACCGCGCTTATGAAGTCGGAGTTTGCCGATATCGTTGACTATAAATTCACCGCTAATATGGAGGATAAGCTCGACGGCATCGAAAACGGCGACACCTCTATGCTCAGCGTTCTTTCGGAGTTCTGGACGGACTTTGAAAAGGAGCTTAAGGCGGCAGAGGAAAAGCTTGGGCAGGAAAAGACCGAGATCCCCGCAGAGCTTACCGATATCATTTGCGACAAATGCGGCGCAACGATGGTGGTAAAGAGCGGAAGATTCGGCAGATTTGCCGCTTGTCCCAATTACCCCGAGTGCAAGAACACCAAGCGCCTTGACAAAAACGGCGCGGTAGCAGAAAAGAAGCCCGCCGTCGTTGCCGACTTCAAGTGCGAGGTCTGCGGCGGTGATATGGTACAGCGCCACGGCCCTTACGGCACGTTCTACGCTTGCTCGAATTACCCCAAGTGCAAGTTTATCAAACAGCAAACGCGCACGCTTGACGTTCCTTGCCCCAAGTGCGGCGGCAAGATACTTGTAAAGCAGGCGAGAAATAAATCCGTATTCTACGGCTGTGAGCATTATCCCGAGTGCGATTTTTCAAGCTGGGATGCTCCGACCGCCGAAAAATGCCCGAATTGCGGCAAAATGCTCTTCAGACGTAAGGGCAAGAACCCCGGACTCGTATGCGCCGACCGCGCGTGCGGATATTTTAAGGAAGAGATACTTCCCGAGACTGATGCGCCCGACCTTCCTCCCACCCCCACCGACGCAGACCTGCCGTT
>JAZQXT010000087.1:0-19359 GCA_045633005.1 Eubacteriales bacterium
ATGACCCTTCGCGAAAAGGTCGGTCAGATGTTTATCGCAAGATATCCTACCGACGGAAAATATAATAGGGAAGAGGCAGTTGAAAAATACCACCTCGGCGGCTTTACGTGGTATGCGGAGAATTTCAAGGACGAAACGCCCGAAAGCATAAGAGCGGACGTTAACGCTCAACAGGCAAAGTCTAAAATACCGCTCTTTATGGCGGTCGACGAGGAGGGCGGCAGAGTTTGCAGAATATCCTGCTATCCTCAGTTCCGCTATGAGGCGTTCAAGTCCCCGTCAGCACTTTACGCGGAGGGCGGCATCGAAAGATGCGTTGCCGACACCAAGGAAAAGGCAGAGTTTTTGCTTGACCTCGGCTTTAACCTCAACTTCGCTCCCGTGTGCGATATGACCTACAGCCCCGAGAATTATATCCACCACAGAACTCTCGGTCAGGACGTGGAAACGACCTGCAAATACGTCAGCGCTGTCGTAAAGCAGATGAACGAAAGCCGCCTCGGTTGCTCTATCAAGCATTTTCCGGGTTACGGCGACAACGTAGACACGCATCAGTTTATCGCCCACGACGACAGAAGCCTTGACGATTTTATGAAGGCGGATATCTTCCCGTTCCGTGCAGGTATCGAGGCGGGCGCGGGCATAATAATGGTTGCACACAACATCGTTAAGGGCATTGACCCCGACACGCCCGAATCTCTCTCGCCCGAGGCTCACCGCCTTATCAGGGAGGAGCTTGGCTTTGGCGGAGTCATTATGACCGATTCGCTTGATATGGGCGGCATTACGCGCTTCGTAGGCGAAAAATCTGCCGCAGTTATGGCGGTTACTTCGGGCAACGATATGCTTTGCTGTACGTCCTACCCCGAACAGATAGAGGCAATAATGGAAGCTATAAACAGCGGCGAAATAACCGAGGAAAGGATCGACGAATCAGTTTACCGAATCCTCAAATTAAAAGCCGCACTTGGTATAATAAACCTTTGATAAGGAGCTTGTGGCTATGAAAGTAAGCGAAATTCTTGCGAGAAATAAAAAAACACTCTCCATTGAGGTTTTTCCGCCTAAAACGAGCGATTCGTTTGAAAAGGTAAGGGTAGCAACGGAGAATATTGCCGCTATAGCCCCCGCCTATATGAGCGTAACCTACGGCGCGGGCGGAACGGGTTCAAAATTCACGTTACCTATCGCCGAAAATATCGAGAAAAAGTATAACGTCCCTGTTATACATCACCTCACCTGTGTTGGCTCAAGCGTCGAGAATATTAAAGAACGCCTTGACCTTATGCACAGTGCGGGCATCGAGAACGTTTTGGCGCTCCGCGGGGATATTCCCGATGGTGAAATGCCTGAAAATTGGCATTTCAAGCACGCAAGCGACCTTGTTGCCTACATAAAGAATTACGGTGATTTTTGCATCGGCGGAGCTTGCTATCCCGAGGGACACCCCGAGGCTGACTCCATCGACGCAGACCTTGATTTTCTTAAATTAAAGGTAGATATGGGTTGCGATTTTCTTACTACACAGCTTTTCCTTGACAATTCCGTTTTCTATCGCTTCTATGAAAAAGCACTTGCAAAGGGGATAAACGTTCCCATCACCGCAGGAATTATGCCGATCACGAGCATAAAGCAGTTTGGCAGGATAGAAAGCCTTTCGGGCTCGGCTATACCGCACACTATGCGCTGTTGCGCGGAAAAGTACGCGGACGATCCCGTCGCAATGCGCCGTTTCGGCTTGGATTTCGCTACGCTCCAAATTGCAGACCTTTACAATCACGGATTCAAATTCATACATCTGTATTCAATGAACAGTCCCGAAGCCGCAATAGAGATAGGCACGACGCTTTCCAATTATTTCGGCGCAGAGCTGTTTTCGGGTAAATTATAATGAAAGAAAATTTTAAGGATATATTAGGCAAGCGCATACTCATATTTGACGGCGCGGCGGGCACTATGCTCCAAAGCCGCGGTCTTGCGGCGGGCGAAAAGCCCGAGGCGTGGAGTATAAAGCGCCCCAACGATATAGTTTCCCTGCACAGCGAGTACGTAGCCGCAGGTGCGGACATAATAAAAACGAATAGCTTTGGCGCAAATTCCTTGCGTTTCCCCGACGGCGGCGAATATAGCGTGGAACAGCTCGTCAGCGCGGCTGTTGCGTGCGCACGCAAGGCGGCGGATGCGGCAAGCAAGCAGGTGTTCGTTGCGCTTGATATCGGACCTCTCGGAAAGCTTATCGGTGACGGAGAGGAAATGATGGATTTTGAGGATGCCGTTTCCACCTTTGCGCGCACGGTAAACGCGGGCAAGTCGGGCGCTGACCTCGTCCTTCTTGAAACCTTTGGAGATATCGCCGAGACTCGCGCCGCGCTTATTGCCGTAAAGGAAAATTGCGACCTTCCCGTCGTTGTTACTAACGTTTACGGCGCGGACGGCAGACTTTTTACGGGTTCTGATGCCGCCGTAGTATGCACCGTGCTTTCGGGACTCGGCGCGGATGCGATAGGTATGAACTGCTCGCTCGGTCCGCGCGATATGCTCGGTATCATTCCCGATATTGCCGCGTCGACCGCGCTTCCGATAGCGGTCAACCCCAACGCGGGGCTTCCGCGCACGGATGCCGAGGGCAATACGGTTTATGACGTTTCGCCCGATGAGTTTGCTGACGCTATGCTAAAAATGGCGCAATCGGGCGCATCATTGCTTGGCGGTTGTTGCGGTACTACTCCCGAATATATAGCCCGCCTTGCCGAAAAGGTGCGCGGACTCGGCGTTGTTGAGCGTAAGATTAAAAAACGCTCGATAGTTACTTCAGCCACTCGCATATGCGAGATAGGCAACGAGCGCCTTACCATAATCGGTGAGCGCATAAATCCCACGGGCAAGCCGAAGTTCAAGGACGCGCTTCGCCGCGGCGATATAGATTACGCCGTAAACGAGGCTCATAACGAGGCGGCGGCGGGTGCAGATATCCTTGACGTAAACGTGGGACTTCCCGAGATCGACGAATGTGCCGTTCTTACGGAAGCGGTCTGCCGCATACAGTCCGTATGCGACCTCCCCTTGCAGATAGACACCGCGCTTCCTTCGGCTATGGAGGCGGCGCTTCGCAGATACAACGGAAAGGCGCTTATCAACTCCGTCAACGGAAGCGAGGCTTCAATGTCCGCAATTTTGCCGCTTGCCGCCAAATACGGCGGTATGGTCGTCGCGCTTACGCTTGACGAGAGCGGCATCCCCGACAGCGCAGAGGGCAGATACGAAATAGCCAAGCGCATAGTGCAAAGAGCCGCAGAGTACGGAATCCCCAAGGAGGACGTGATAGTCGATCCTCTGACTCTCACGCTTGGAGCTGATCCGCTTGCCGCCGAAAAAACGCTTGGCGCGGTAAAGCTTATAAAAGAAAATCTCGGTGTTGCCACCTCTCTCGGCGTGTCGAACATATCCTTCGGTCTGCCCGACAGAGACAAGGTAAATACGGATTTTCTTACCGCCGCTATGGAAGCGGGGCTTTCAGCCGCTATCCTTAACCCCAACTCCGCGTCAATGATGCAGGTGGCAAGGGGAGAGGGCGATATGGGTGGCGACGCGCTCGGCAGACTTGGCGAGCACATCAGCGCCGCCACGGTTGTTAAGCCGCGCGGAGACGACTTGACGGGCGCGATATACGGCGGAATGAAGAGCCGCGCCGTCGCACTTGCAATCGAAGAATGCGATAAGATATCGCCGAAGTCGGTGATAGACGAGAAGATAGTTCCCGCACTTGAGGAAGCGGGCAAGGAGTTTGAGGCGGGTAAGATATTCCTGCCCGGACTTCTCGCTTGCGCGGATGCCGCAGTAGCCGCGCTTGACGTGGTTTCCGAGCGCATACTCTCTGCGGGAGGTGAGCGCGTAAACGCGGGCAAGGTCGTTATGGCCACCGTAGAGGGCGATGTTCACGATATAGGCAAAAACATAGTTTGCGTGATGCTTAAAAGCTATGGCTTTGAGGTAATAGACCTCGGGCGTGACGTTTGCGCCGATACCGTAGTTGCAGCGGCGCAGGACTCGGGCGCGTCTGTCGTAGGACTTTCAGCTCTTATGACCACCACCGTTCCCGCGATGGAAAAAACCATCAAGGCTCTGCGCGAAAAGCTACCCGAAGTCAAGGTAGTAGTTGGCGGCGCGGTGCTTACCGAGGAGTATTCAGCGCGTATAGGTGCGGATAAATACGCACCCGATGCTATGGCTACCGTACGATACGCCACCGAGGTATACCAAAAAAATTAACTTGACTTTTTGCGCTACGGGGGATGCAATTAGTCTTGACTAACTCGTTCAAAGAAGGTGAACCAATGAGACAAGAAGTATACGATATAGGCGGAATGCATTGCGCCGCGTGCTCCGCGGCTGTGGAGCGCGTAACACGCAAACTGCCGGGCGTGGAGCGAAGCGAGGTCAATCTCACGCTCGCAAGGCTTACTATCGTCTACGACGAATCGCAGACTACCCCCGAAATGATAATAAATAAGGTAGAAAAGGCTGGTTTTAGCGCAAAGCCACACCTTGAAGAAAAGAAAGAGCAGAGCAAAAAGGAAAAAATAAGCGAGGACGAAAAGGCTTTGAGAAAAAAGCGAATAAGCCTTGTAGTATCCGCAATTTTTGCCGCGCTTCTTATGACGGTTTCAATGGGGCATATGATGATAGAGGGATTTCCTCTGCCAAGCATCGTATCTCCCGATACGCATCCGCAAAATTTTGCGCTGTTGCAGCTTTTGCTCGCAATACCCGTGCTCGTTCTCGGCAAGGATTATTTTTTGGGCGGCATAGGCTCGTTGCTTCACGGAAGTCCCAATATGAACACACTCGTAGCTATAAGCTCCGTGGCATCGTTCGCGTACAGCCTTGTCGTGACGTTTCTTATTGCCGACCATCCGCACCTTGTGCATCAGCTTTATTTTGAGGCGTCAGCAACGGTAATAACCCTTGTTTCCGTCGGAAAATATCTTGAGGCGCGAAGCGGCGAAAAAACGAAATCAGCTATTACGAAGCTGATGAGCCTTTCTCCCGACACCGCAAACGTAGTCGCGGACGGCGTGGAGAAAAATCGCCCCGTCAGCGAGATTCGCGTGGGTGACGTGCTTATCGTTAGGGCGGGCGAGCATATTCCTCTCGACGGTGAGATAGTAAACGGCTCGGGAAGCGTAAACGAGGCTATGATAACGGGCGAGAGCCTTCCCGTCGAAAGAACGGCGGGCGAGCGCGTTATTGGCGGAAGCGTTCTTCTTGACGGCGTTATTTACGTTTGCGTCACGCATACGGGAAGTGATACTACGCTTGCGAAGATCGTTAAATTCGTCGAGGACGCGCAGGGCAAAAAAGCGCCCATCTCCAAAACAGCAGACCGCGTTGCGGGCGTATTCGTGCCCGTAGTTATCACTATTTCAACGCTTGCAGGACTCATTTGGCTTCTTATTAACGGCAATATTGCGTTTGCCGTTAAGATATTCACGTCCGTCCTCGTCATTGCCTGCCCCTGCGCAATGGGGCTTGCGACCCCCACCGCCATAATGGTCGCAACGGGACTTGGCGCACAGCACGGCGTGCTTGTCAGAAGCGGTGAGGCACTTGAAATAACCCACCGCACGACCGTTGTTGTTTTTGACAAAACGGGAACGGTAACGGAGGGCAAGCCGTCGCTTACCGACCTTGTTTCGTGCGGAAGGCTGAGCGAGGGCGAGCTTGCCGAGATACTGTATAGCACCGAAAAGCTCTCCGACCACCCCATCGCTCGCGCGATCGCCGAGTGGGGCGAGACTCGAAGCCTTAAAAATGCCACCGCGATAAGCGAGATCCACGTTCTTACCGGACTTGGGCTTTCAGCCACGGCGGCGGACGGCAGGAGCTTCCTTTTGGGAAACCCCAAGCTTATGGAAAATGAAAATATTGATATTTCCGAGCTTGACGATAAAATAACCTCACTTCAATCAATGGGCAAAACCGTGATATGTGTAGCCGTTGACGGCTCTCTCGCGGGAATTGCCGCCGTTGCCGATACTATTAAGGAAAGTGCGCCGCGCACGGTTGCTCGCCTTAAGGAGATGGGGGTAAAGACCGTTCTTCTTACGGGAGACAACGCCGCCGCGGCAAGGGCAATAGCCGCAACTGCAGGCATCGACGAGGTCATATCCGACGTTCTTCCTACGGAAAAGGCGGCTGTGATATCTCGCCTTAAAAAAGAAGGCGAGACCGTTATGATGGTCGGCGACGGCATAAATGATGCCCCCGCGCTTACCGAGGCGGATATAGGCGTTGCTATCGGAAACGGAAGCGATATCGCCATTGATTCCGCCGACATCGTGCTTATGCGAAGCGACACCGAGGACGTTTGCCGAGCAATCGTTCTTGGCAAAAAGACCATTCGAAATATAAGGCAAAATCTGTTTTGGGCGTTTATATATAACGTCCTCGCGATCCCCGTTGCCGCGGGCGTGCTTTATCCCATTGGCATCACGCTGACACCCATGCTCGGCGGTCTTGCCATGAGCCTTAGCTCATTGTTCGTTGTTGGAAACGCTCTGCGCCTTGGCAGAGTAAAGCTATAATTTTAAGGAGAATAAAAATGAAGACCTACAAAGTACCCGATATGCATTGCATCAACTGCGTAAATCGTATAAAGAAGGCACTTGATGCCGAAAACATCGCGGCAGACGTTGACCTTGCTGCTCAAACCGTATCCGTCAAGGAAGCGGATGCCAAAAAGACGGTAGAAATACTTGACGATCTCGGCTTTGACGCCGAATAAGAACCACGCCCTCAAACGAGGGTAAACATAGTTTGGAGTATAAAATGCAGGATAAAAAATATCCGCTTTTGGATACCGTAAACTGCCCCGACGACGTGAAAAAAATGAGTGCCGAGCAAGCAAACGCTCTTGCGGATGAGATAAGGGAGTACCTTATAGACACAGTTTCCGTAACGGGCGGGCATCTTGCCTCAAATCTCGGCGTTGTCGAGCTGACGCTTGCGCTTCACCGCGTTTTTGACAGCCCCAAGGATAAGATAGTATGGGACGTTGGACACCAGAGCTACGTTCACAAGCTCCTAACGGGGCGGCGCGATCGCTTTGCGACTCTGCGCACATCGGGCGGTCTTTCGGGCTTTACCAAGCGCGACGAAAGCGAGCACGACCCATTTGGCGCGGGGCATAGCTCAACGTCCATTTCCGCCGCCCTCGGTATAGCCGAGGCGCAGAGGATGAAAAAAGGTGACAATTACACGGTCGCCGTAGTCGGTGACGGTGCGTTTACGGGCGGAATGATACACGAGGCTCTTAATAATTGCGACGAGCACAGCGGGCTTCGTCTTATCGTCGTTATAAATGAAAACGAGATGTCTATCTCGAAAAACATCGGAAGCTTTGCAAAAAGCATTTCAAAAATTCGCATGCGCCCTGGGTATTTTCGCACCAAGGCGGCAACGCGCGGCTTTTTAAAAAAGATCCCGCTTATAGGCAAGCCCATCGTTTCGCTTATCGTAGGGCTTAAAAAGTCACTCAAAAACCTTCTATACGGCTCAAATTACTTTGAAAATCTCGGTCTTTATTATCTCGGACCCGTTGACGGAAACGACCGCGAGGCTGTGGAAAATCTTCTTAATGAAGCGAAGAAATGTGGCGGAAGCTCGGTAGTTCATTTGAAAACAAAAAAAGGCAAGGGCTACGCGCCCGCCGAGACAGACCCCGACAGATTCCATTCCGTCTCTCCCAAGGATAGCAAAAGATCGGCGGGATTTTCCGTCGAGTTTGGCAATATCGTTTGCGAAATGGCGGCAAAGGACGAAAGAATTTGCGCCATAACCGCCGCAATGAGCCAAGGCACGGGGCTTACGAGATTTGAAAAAGAATACAGCGATCGGTTTTTTGACGTAGGTATTGCCGAGGAGCACGCCGTCACCTTTGCCGCAGGACTTGCGGCTGACGGAATGCGCCCCGTTTGCGCTGTTTACTCTACGTTTTTACAGCGCGCGTACGATAACGTGCTTCACGACGTTGCGCTCCAACGCCTGCCCGTGCTTATATGTATTGACCGCGCGGGACTCAATTCGGGCGACGGAGCGACGCACCACGGCGTTTTTGACGTTTCATTCCTTTCGGGAATTCCAAGTCTGAAGATATATACCCCCGCCACATACGGCGCTTTGCGCCGCGCTATGAACGAGGCAATAGCGCTTGATGCGCCCGCCGCTATCCGCTATCCTTGCGAAACGGAGGACGAGCGTGTAGTCAAGGCGTTTTACGAGGGCAGGGATGATACCAAGATCGGAATTCGCACCGCCTTTATTAATGAAAACACCGACAGGATAATCATCGTCCACGGCAGAATGGCATCAACTGCGCTTGACGTGAGAAACGCTTTGGCAGAAAAAGGTATTTCCTGCGGCGTGATACTTTGCGAGTATATCGCACCGTATTCCGCGCTTGCCGCAGAAATTATGCAGATTCTTCCGAGCGGCGCGAAGCTTCTTATCGCCGAGGAGGAGATCTTGCAGGGCGGCTTTGGAATGAATCTTTCGGCTTCCTTGCGCACGCTCGGTTGTACTAACGATATCTCCATCCGCGCGGTTGAAAATGCCTTCATTACCCCAAATGCATCTCAAAGCATTTTCGAAGCCACGGGCGTTGACAAGGATTCGCTTGTCAAGATTCTTATGTAAAAAGGTTGCTGTTTGCAACCTTTTTATATTTTTACTTCCAACTCGTCAATCACGCTTTTTAACGCCCTTGCCGACGCACGAAGCTTGCTTTCCTCGTCCTCGTTGAGCGGTATCTCAAGCACCTGCTCGATGCCGCGTCTGCCGACTATGCAGGGAAGCCCCATGCACACGCCCTCGATGCCGTAGTGACCGTCAACGAGCGTGGAAACGGGCAGTATCGTATGCTCGTCTCTGACGATAGCTGACGCTATCTTTTTTACCGATTCCGCTATCGCGTAATAGGTCGCGCCCTTTGCCGCGATTATTTTGTACGCCGCGTCGCGCACGTTCTCAAAGATGCCGCCAAACGCGCTGATATCGCAGTTTTGCGCACAGTCGAGGCAAAAGCAGGAAAGATCAACGCCCGAAACGTTCGCGCTGCTCCATACCGCAACCTCGCTGTCGCCGTGCTCGCCGATTATAAAGGTATGCACGTTTCTGCTGTCAACGCCAAGCTTGTCGCCAACGAGCTGCTTAAGCCTTGCCGTGTCAAGCACGGTTCCCGAGCCGATAACGCGGTTCACGGGGAACGCAGAGCGCGCAAGAGTGACGTAGGTCAGCACGTCCACGGGATTGGTCACGACAAGCAATATCCCACTAAACCCGGAACGGATTATATCGTCCACAATGGACGAAAACACCCTTACGTTGCGATGAACGAGGTCTATGCGAGTTTCCCCCTCGCGCTGATTTGCACCCGCCGTGATTATCGCAAGTGACGCGTCGGATATGTCGGAGTAATCTCCCGCGTATATATCCATCGGCGCGTTAAACGGAACGCCGTGCATAAGATCTGCCGCCTCGCCGTGCGCCTTTTCCTTGTTTACGTCAATAAGCACTATCTCCGAAAAAAGACGGCTGTGCATCAGCGCGTACGCGGACGTAGCTCCTACGTTTCCGCAACCTATAATTGCGCATTTTCTTATATTTATCATTTTTATCTCCCGAAAAAATATTTTCGCAATTATTATTTGTTAAAACTCCAAGCTTTATAAAGCGCGCGAAAATTTCCTTCAGGTAATTTTAACTATAAAAACGGTGTGAGCCAAACGCAAAATGCGTTTGACTCACACCGTTTTTTCAAATGCTTCCACTCTTAATAAAAGATCGTTAAGAATTTTTGCGGCTTTTGTAATCGAGCATTCGCCGCCGTCAATACCGAGTGCGGCTACCGTGTCGGCTATGGCGTTCAGCGCGAGCGCGGATATGGTTGCGCACGCGACGTAAAGCCGCTCGGCGGAATACGGCTCGTTTTCTTCAAGCGGCGCGGCTTCGGCGGCATATCTGCCGAAGAGGTCAGCATAAGCGGATATCGCGTCGGCGGCAGTTGCGAAGGACGCTCGCGCCTCGTTGATGCTTTCCTCGCTCGTCTTGAAGGAAAAAGCGTTAAGTATTCCTTTTGCGCTCCACGAATCCGTCAGCGCCCTTAAAAGCCTTGCAAGCTCCGCCGCGCTTTTGTTAGCGGACTCTTTGATAAGAAGCAGGGAAGTGTCGTTCTCGTTCATTTTCGTGCCTTTCAATGAAAAAAGGGCGGAGGCATAAATGCTTCGGCCCTTTTTACCGCTATTATTGAATATCCACGGTAACCTTTTTGCCTGTACCTGCGGATGCGGCCTTGATGACCGTGCGGATCGCCTTGGCTATCTTGCCGTGGCGACCGATGACCATGCCCATTTCATCCTCAGCCACCTTCAAAACGAGCTCGATGCTGTTAGCATCCTCGTTGCGGGTAATGCTGATCTCATCGGGCGTGTCAACGATGGCGGACACGATATCAAGCAAAAGCTTTTCGAGATTCATATCGCTTCCTCGAATTACTCGGTGATGCCGGCCTTCTTAAGAAGAGCCTTAACGGTGTCAGTGGGCTGAACGCCGTTTGCAAGCCAAGCCTTAGCCTTGTCAGCGTCGAGCTTGAGCTCGCCTGCTCCAAGGGGATTGTAGTAACCGATCTCGTCAATGAATCTGCCGTTTCTGGGGGAACGCTCGTCTGCAACGATTACGCGATAGAAGGGGCTCTTTTTTGCGCCGTCTCTTCTGAGTCTCATTTTAACCATTTTCTTTATTCTCCTTTGTGTTTGGTTATTAAATTTATTGAAAACCCTTTAGAAAGGGAATTTCATACGCTTTTTTCCGCGGCCCGCGTTTGCGAACTGCTTCATCATCTTTTTCGTCTGCTCGAATTGCTTAAGCAAACGGTTGACTTCCTCGATGGAAGTACCGCTACCTGCGGCGATTCGCTTTTTGCGAGAATGGTTGATTATATCGGGCTTGGCTCGCTCCTGCGGAGTCATTGATTTTATGACCGCCTCGACCTTGCCAATCGCCTTTTCGTCTATCTGCGCATTTTTAAGGGCAGATGAGTTCATACCCGGCATCATACCGAGTATCTGATCAAGGCTACCCATCTTCTTTATCTGCGCGAACTGCTCAAGATAATCGTCAAGAGTAAAGGATTGATCCCTCATCTTCTTTTCAAGCTCGGCGGCTTTCTTTTCATCGTAAGCCTGCTCGGCTTTTTCGATAAGAGAAAGCACGTCGCCCATTCCGAGAATACGGCTTGCCATACGGTCGGGGTGGAAGGGCTCGATAGCGTCTATCTTTTCGCCCGTACCGATAAACTTAATGGGCATGCTCGTAACGTATCTTCCGGAAAGCGCCTCACCGCCGCGCGTGTCACCGTCAAGCTTCGTAAGGATAACGCCCGTTATGTCAAGAAGCTCGTTGAACTTCTCGGCAACGTTTACGGCGTCCTGACCGATCATGGCGTCTACGGTAAGCAATATCTCCGTGGGATTCGTTTTTTCCTTGATAGAGCAAAGCTCATCCATAAGGACCTCGTCGATATGGAGACGACCTGCGGTATCAATGAATACCATATCAAAGAAATTATCCTTTGCGTACTTCATCGCCTCCGTGGCGATAAGGACGGGGGATTTATCGTTACCAAGCGTGAAAACGGGAATTCCCGTAGCCTCGCCGAGTATCTGCAACTGCTTGATCGCGGCGGGACGGTAGATATCACACGCTACGAGCAGAGGACGCTTGCCTTGCTTTTTATACATGGAAGCGAGCTTTGCGGCGTGCGTGGTCTTACCCGCGCCCTGAAGACCTACCATCATAATGACCGTAGGCGGCTGTGGCGATATCTGGAGCTTTGCTTGGCTTCCGCCCATTATGGCGGTAAGCTCCTCGTTAACTATTTTTACTATCTGTTGAGCGGGGAGCAACGACTCAAGAACGTCGGAGCCGACCGCGCGCTCGGTTACTGTTTTGACAAATTCACGAACTACCTTAAAATTTACATCAGCCTCAAGAAGCGCAAGCTTTATTTCGCGCATTCCCGCGCGAACGTCAGCCTCGGTAAGTTTACCCTTGCTCTTGAAGCGTTTGAAGGCGGCGGACAATTTATCACTAAGACTTTGGAACATGACCGTTTACCTCCTTATCAAAAACTTGTTATCAGCTTTTTATTTCTTGCCGTATCTTGCGTATAAGCTCCTTGACCTCGCCGTCGGGGAGCAATCCCTCCGCCTTTTCGGCGCACGACTCGATCTCGCGGAACTTCCTTGCCGCGCCAAGCTTTTCCTCATATTGCAAAAGCTCGTCTCCCGCCTTTTTTATAAGGTCTCTTGCGCCTTGGCGCGTGATGGAGAGCGCGGCGGATATTTCGGACAGCGACATATCCTCGTTGTAATACATATCAAGCAGAGTGCGGCGGCGCTCCGTCAAAAGCTCGCCGTAAAAATCAAGGAGATATCCTATCTCAACCTGCTTTTCGAACATTTTTGTGCCTCCGAAATGGTGTAAAGCAAAACACTTTACAGATTATAACACGCTTTTGTCTTTTTGTCAATAGCTTTTATAAAAAAATCCCCACAAAAGTGGGGATAAATAATTATTTTCCAAGCTCTTTTTTAATAGCGTCGGCAAGGTTTCTGCCGTAGTGCAAAAATCCGAGATCGTTGGGGTGCAAGAACTTGTCGGAGAAGCATTCGGGATCGAAAGGAACAAAGCTAAAGCAGTCGATAACGGTGATGTGTCCAAGCTCTGCGGCAAGGGTCTCGAACTGTCTGCCTACGTTCTTGAAAGAACCGACGTCTCGGGGCTCTCTGTGGTCGGCGCGCCAGATGGGAGCAAGCGCGAATATGCGCGCGTTGGGATAAAGAGAGATGAGGTTTTCGTAGAATCTGCGCGAGGTGTCAAGGAACTTGTCCTTGCCGCGGGCGTTCCAGTCGTTAGTACCGTAAGCAACGGTGATAACGTCGGGCTCAAAGCCGTCGCGCATAGCGGCAAGCTCGGGGTGGAAGAATTCTCCGCCAATGCCCTTGTTTACAGCGTCTGCGTCAAGTGCCGCTGCAAGCTGTGTTGCGTATGAGTTTTCGGGCTTTACGGCATTGTAGCCCTGCGTGATGGAGTCACCGAAAATAAGCATCTTGAGCGATTTGGTGTAGGGAGTTATCTCCGCACCGTCGTCAAGAGAAAGCTCCGTAATACAGCTCTTTGCAGACCAAGGGAAGATGATCTTTATATGCTTTTTGCCCTCGCCGAGAGAAAAATACTTTTTAACGGCGATCTTTTTACAGCTGTGGCAGAAGTTTTCGGTAAGCTCGCCAATGCGTTCGTTGTTAGAAAAAATACTGAAAGTGAAGTAATTTCTCGACGAACCGGGAGCTTCGCAAACTCCAAGTGTGAGATTTTCGCTATCCGTGTCAAATTCAAAGGATATACCCGCGCTGGAGAGACATTTTTTGTAAAAATCGGCTCTCGTGCCGTTTTTATACATTTCCTCCTGTTCGGTTGTAAATCTGAAAAAATTAACGCCCTCGTCGCATTCCTCGATACGAGCCGCGCCAAAGGTTATGCTTTTTAACTGGTCAAATGAAAGCTTCATTTCAACCCTCCCGTGTGTTTTTCCTAATTTTAGCATATAAACGCAAAAATGTAAAGCGTTATAAAAAAATAAAAAGAAAAAACTTGACTTTTTTCTTTTTTTCTTCTTGACATAAGCCTTTATAAGTGCTATTATCTTTAGGTATTAAAAAAGGAAGAAGGAATCTTTTTATGGAAATCTTACTTTGTATATCTATCGCTCTCGCCGCAGGACTTGCAATGTCAAGACTTATGAAGGTGCTTGGCTTGCCCGCGGTAACGGGATATCTCATTTCGGGTATTCTCGTCGGTCCTTTCTGTCTCGGTGCACTCGGCGTCAGCGGACTTGGCTTTGTCAGCCTTGAGGCAGTAGAGGGTCTTGGTATAATCAGCGACGTTGCCCTCGGCTTTATCGCGTTTGCCATCGGTAACGAATTCAGACTTTCCGAGCTTAAGCACATCGGAAAGCAAGCGCTCGTTATCGGTATTTTTCAAGCGGTATTCGCCACGCTTCTCGTAGATGCGGTGCTTATCGGCATTCACTTCATCATCGGCGACAGACTTCCGATATCTACGGCGATCATCCTCGGTGCTATTGCCTCCGCAACCGCTCCCGCGGCTACGCTGATGGTCGTAAGACAGTATAAGGCGAAGGGTAAGCTTACTGACCTTTTGCTTCCTGTCGTTGCGCTTGACGACGCGGTGGGACTTATCGTTTTCTCTGTCTCCTTTGGTATCGCAAGAGCTATGACCACCTCACAGATCGACGTTGTTTCCATTGCCGTCGAGCCCCTTGTTGAGATCGTAGGCTCGTTGCTCCTCGGTTTCGTTATGGGACTTGTGTTCTCGTTTGCAGAGCGCTTCTTCCACTCCAATTCCAAGAGACTTTCTCTTGCCGTTACCGCCGTTATACTCACGGTTGCGCTGTCCCAGATTCAGTTTGAGGTGCTTGGCGTACACGTTCATTTCTCAACTCTGCTCGTGTGCATGATGCTCGCTACCGTTTTCTGCAATATCTGCGATTTCTCTCCCGAAATTATGGATAGAACGGATAAATGGACGTACCCCTTGTTCATTCTTTTCTTCGTTTTGAGCGGTGCGGAGCTTGACCTCAGTATCTTGTCGGATATAGTAGTTATAGGCATCGGAGTTATATACATTCTCTCGCGTTCCGTTGGTAAGTATTTCGGCGCAAGCATCAGCGCGAAGATGACGAGCTGTGACGGAAGCATCGTCAAAAACCTCGGTATTACGCTTCTGCCTCAGGCGGGCGTTGCGCTCGGTATGGCTATGACCGTAGCAAAATCAGACGTTGGCGGCGGCTCGGTGATCAGAAATATAGTTCTTTTCGGCGTTCTCGTTTATGAGCTTGTCGGACCTATGCTCACCAAGATGGCGCTTACCAGAGCGGGCGATATTGCGCCCAAGGAAGCGGGTAAGACTGCCCGTAAGCTTCCTGCGGATAAATAAAATAAAAGCGGTGTCCACGGGACACCGCTTTTGAAAATCAGGAGAATATATGGAAAGAAAAATATATACCGTGCTGTGCGGCGCGGATAGGCTTGACGAGGCGCAGGAGCTTTTAAGGGGCAGAAGGTGTGGACTTATGACATCTGCCTCGGGCGTTGACAAGCGCGGCGTTCCTACCTACGTAAAGCTTGCAGAAAAATATAACCTTACCGTTTTGTTTGCACCCGAGCACGGAATACATTCCGTGCATCAGGCGGGCGGCTGGGGCGGCACGCAGATAGACGCTGAAACGGGCTGTCCCGTTTACGATATCGGAGGAGGGAAGAATCCCGAGATAGATAAAGCCCTCTCGCTTTGCGATATCGTGATATACGATATAGCCGACGTAGGCGCAAGGTTTTATACCTATATCTATAGCCTTACCCACATTATGACGGAGTGCGCCGCGCGAGGCATTCCCGTGCTGGTGCTCGACCGCCCCAACCCCATAAGCGGAAGTCTTGACGCTATCGAGGGCGCGGTGCTTGACGAGAGCAGATTTTCAAGCTTTATAGGTAAATACGCCCTGCCCGTGCGCTATTCTATGACGGTTGGCGAGTTCGCAAGGTATATAAACGATAAAAAGCAGATCGGCTGTGACCTCCACGTGCTTCGCGTGAGCGGCTGGGAGAGGGAAGCGTACGCCGATATGACGGACCTTCCGTGGTACAATCCCTCGCCAAACATTCCGACGGTGGATTGCGCGGTTAATTATATAGGCACTTGCATTTTTGAGTCCACCAATATCTCGGAGGGGCGGGGAACTACGCGCCCGTTTGACATAGTCGGAGCGCCGTTCGTGGACTCCCGACGCCTCGCGGAGCACATGAACTCTCGCGGACTTGACGGCGTGTTCTTCAGCCGCGCGTATTTTACCCCTACGTTCAGCAAGCACGCGGGAAAGGTATGTGAGGGGGTGCAGATAAATATAACGGATAGAAGAGCCTACAGCCCTCACAAGTGCGGTCTGCACCTGCTTGCCGCTATGCGCGAGTATCCTGAGTTCACTTGGGACGAGTGGGGAATATGCGAGCGCTACGGTAGGGATACTCTGACCGCTTGCGAGAGATACGACGTTGACTCGGTCGTGCGCGGCGAGGCGGAGGATATCGAGCGCTTCAAAAAAGATATTCGCGCATATCTTATGTATCAATGATTTAATATGTGAGAAATTGAAGTTTTTTGTCGAAAAAAATCAAAAATTTTTCGAAATATCTTTGATTTATATATTGACAAGAGCATTGATTTTGATTATATTATTAGTGAACGATTTTCAGCGAGGCAGCAACACTCTTTTGCGCCCCGAAATCAGATATTATTTTTATATTTCCGGAGGAAAAAATGGTTATTCACGTATGTAATCTTTGTGGCTACGAGTACAAGGCATCTGAGGGATGCCCCGATAGCGGAATCGATCCCAACACCGAGTTTGAGGATCTTCCCGAGGATTGGGTATGCCCCCTTTGCGGTGCAGGCAAGGAGGAGTTTGAGGAAACTCAGGTTGCCGACGACGATAAGGACGGCGAGGATTACTGATAACGATTTACCGCGCGGAAAAACCGCGCGGTTTTTTAATTTTGTTTAAACCAATGGTTGATGAAAACTTTTACGAGCCTAATTGACAATCAACCGAAAAAATGCTATACTGTTAGCGTAATCAAATTACAAATTCAATCAAAGGAGGCGATTATTATGATGAACACTTATATTTATCGGATGTCATATGTATCGCCTGCGGTATGCTGAACGCAAGGTTTATATAGTTTTTGATGCACATCCGATCTCGGGTGTGTTTTTTGTTTGCCTAAAAACTTTCTTTGGCGAACGTATAGCTTTATGCACCCGTAGGGGTGCTTTTGTTTTTTGTGGAAAGCCCTCGAATATGAGTCAAACGGAAAATTCAGCAAAACCGAAAGGAGAATTTTTTATGATGACCGCAATTACGACACTTTTGAAAAATGAAAGAGGGGATGCCCATGAAGAGATTAAAAAACAAAATATTATCTATGGAGCCTAACACGACCACATATAAGGCGATGTATGAAGGCAGTATGACTATCGTTGATCCTGCATCAACAATTCCGGCGTATGTGGATTACAGCTCTACTTATTACAACGAAAGCATTGGATTCGATATATCTACCACGCACAAGCTGGCGCAGGATAAGCCAACGGTGGTGATCAGTATTCCTTGTAGTACGCTTGGAATTGATATTCCGGACAAATCCACAGCGAACGTAGAAGCGGACTTTTGCCTCCGTGCTTTCAAAAAATACATTGATGAGCTAAATGCTGAACTTTATAACCGCAGCCGACCCGATAACGAAAACGGCAAGTATTATCTGTGTGCGCCGGGTGGAGAGATCATAAAAAGAAACACGGCGTATTTTGCACTGTGTCCGCAGAAGGATTATACTAACGGTCCGGGCTCAAAGGTTTATATTTTATCTGACGGAATATCCCGACAACCGCTTATGTGTCTTTGTATACGTGTTCAAGTGCAACTGCCGAAAAGGAATATTAAAAAAACCTTGCGTATGTTGTGCAAAGACCTTCCGGATGCCGTTAATCGCTTTATTATGAATTTCGATATCAATACATTTATGAGCGCAACCGAGCTTGCGCAAAAACAATCGGCTATCAGAGAATGGCTGAAAAATAGCGACTATTGCGCTTTTGTTGCCAACGGCAGCATTCTTCCTCGTGCCAAAGGCACAGATTTGCCGATGCTCGATGCGATTCCGTTCAGATCCACGCCCGATGATGAAATTGAGATTTTCGGTGTCCGCGGTATGGGAATCAAAAAGGGCGTTACCGTCATCACAGGTGGTGGTTATTCGGGCAAATCCACCTTACTTGATGCGATATCCGCTGGTATTTATGACCACGCGCTTGGTGATGGGCGCGAGCTTTGTATCACAGATGAAAGTGCGGTTACCATATCCGCAGAGGATGGGCGGAGTGTAAAGCACGTCAACATTTCGCCCTTTATCAAATGGTTGCCGGGAGGTGATACTAGTGATTTCTCCACCGATCACGCATCGGGTTCGACCTCGCAAGCGGCGAACATTATGGAGGCTGTAGACTGTAATGCCAAGCTGTTGCTTATTGACGAGGACAGAAGTGCTACCAACTTTATGATCCGTGACCGCATGATGAAGGAGCTGATCGAAAAAGAGCCAATTACGCCCTTTACCGATAGAGTAAACGAGCTTCATAAGACCCATGGTGTTTCCATTATCCTTGTTATAGGTGGTAGCGGAGAGTATCTTTCTGTTGCAAATAAGATCTATATGATGGAGGATTATTTGATTCACGACGTAACCGAAAAGTCCAAAAACATCTGTAGTTCTTATAATGTGAGTACCGTATTGCCGTCGTCTGCAAATTGGCAACAATGCAGAGCACTTTATTCAGATGGTTTTTCGTCATATCCCGATGGTCGTGGAAGCGAAAGACTTGAAGTTTCGGATATGGGATTTATCATTATCGGTGACGAAACAATAGACGTTCGCGGACTTCACGATATAGTTTCTCCACGTCAGCTTGATACGCTCGGATTTATGCTTCGCTATCTTGAAATAACAAACAACGATAAAAAAATAGATATTCAAGGAAAGATACACGATTTGTACACACGAATCTACAAGGAAGGAATAGATTTTCTTTACTCTCCATTTTTTACTACATGTGAGAGATTCCTTGACCTGCCTCGAAAGCAAGAGCTTATGGCGCTTATCAACCGTATGCGAAGGATCAATATGGTAAAGGGCGGTGATACGATATGACTATACCCACCTACCACATAACGATTGCGGAGAAAATCAAGGCGTATCGAAACGAAAACAATCTTTCTCTAAAGGAATTTGGTGAGCAGATTGGCGTATCCCCGCAGGCGGTCTATAAGTGGGAGCAGAATACCTGCTATCCCGATATTATCTTTCTGCCGCACCTTGCGCAGATTTTGGGATGTACGACAGACGATTTTTTCGTGATGTAAAAAAAGAGCATTATCAAGGCGCAAGCCTTGTATATTATCAATTCCGAAGGCGTGTATGGAATCAAGCCGCAAGGAAATGCACGCTATCGCGTGATGCCATACCGTCGCAAAGCGACGGATTCCATTCACCGCACTTCGCGCGGCGATTACATACCAATCCTTCGGATTGGATAGAAAAAAGCAAGTCTTGCGACTTGCTTTTTTCTGGCTAATAACTGTAATTTTGATACAAGGTTCAATCAAAAATA
>JAZQXT010000088.1:0-4029 GCA_045633005.1 Eubacteriales bacterium
GCAAAGCATCGATATAAATCCGCGCAAGCGGATTTATATCATATCGAGTTTGAGCGAAGCGAAAACATATCGAATTTGCCGCAAGGCAAATATATCGAGCCGAGCGTGAGCGAGGCATATCGACAAAAAAATCACGTTTCGCACAAAGCGTCGATATAACGGCGCACGATATGCGCCGCTGCGCTCGATATGCTCACTTCGTGAGCGAGGATATAGAAAAAGCACCTGAAAACAGGTGCTTTTTCTATATCTGATATGAAAATTATGGAAAAAAACTTGATTTTTTCGCATTTTTATGATACTATATAATTAGCAAAAAGTTTGTGCAGGAGGTATAGAAATGAACAGACGCAAAAATTATCCTCTTTACCCAACGGTTGAATTCCGCGATTTCCGCGACCTTATGGAGAAGGCGGCAACGCTTTACGGCGACAGCGCGGCAATTTCATATAAAAAGGCGGCAAGCGACGCCGACGTTATTCGCGTAAGCTACAATACCGTGCGCGACACCGTGCGCGACCTTGGCACAGAGGTGCTTTCCCTCGGAATGAACCGCCGTCAGTGCGCCATCATCGGCGGCACGTCGCTCAATTGGATACTTTCCTACTACGCGCTTATGGCTTCGGGCGCGATAACCGTCCCGCTTGACAAGGATATGCCCGCGGTCGATATGGCGGCAACGCTTGAAAAGGCGGAGGTGTACGCCGTATTTTACGCCCCTGAGGTGGCGGCAAAGCTCGACCATCTGCGCAAAAATTGCCCCGCAAAGCTCTACGTTTGCCTTGGCGACAAGCTTGACGAGTCCGCGGCGGCGGCAGGCGACGTTCTGCTTTCGACGCTGATAGCCGACGGCGGCAAAAAGTACGCCGAGGGCGACAATTCCTACTACGACAACGAGCTTGAGCCCGACGACCTCGCTTCCATCGTTTTCACGTCGGGAACGACGGGCAAGGGCAAGGGCGTTATGCTTTCCCAAACGAATATCGCGCAGGATATGACGCAGGGAATGTATAATTTCTCGATATATTCTAAAAAATCCGACTATTCCCGCACGCTTTGCGTGCTTCCGCCCCACCACACGTTCTGCTCCACCATTATTTTCGTGGGACATTTCGCGCTCGGCTGTGAATTTTACATCACGTCGGGTATCAAGTATCTTCTGCGCGAGCTTCAGGAGCAAAAGCCCACGCACCTCGTTCTCGTTCCGCTTTTCGTCGAAACGCTCTACCGTCGCATTTGGGCGACCGCAGAAAAGAGCGGCGCGGCTCCCAAGCTGAAAAAGGGAATGAAGATAAGCGGCGTTCTGCGCAAGGTCGGCATCGACCTGCGAAAGAAGCTGTTTGCGCAGGTCACAAGCACGTTTGGCGGTCATCTTGAAATGGTCATCTGCGGCGGCGCGGCGCTCAATCAGGATATCATTGACTTTTTTGACGCGGTTGGAATTACCATTCTTAACGGCTACGGCATTTCCGAGTGCGCTCCCCTCATCTCCTGCAACCGCAACGAGTGGCAGAAGGACGGAAGCGTCGGCACGCCGATAATCACCGAGCAGGTGAAGATTGACCAGCCCAACGCCGACGGCGAGGGCGAGATATGCGTCAAGGGTCCCAACGTTATGCTCGGCTACTATAAAGAGCCCGAGGCAACGGCGGAGGTTTTCGACGAGGACGGCTATTTCCACACGGGCGACCTCGGCAGACTTGACGAGGACGGCTGGCTCTACATCACGGGACGAAAGAAGAACCTCATCATCTTCTCAAACGGCAAGAACGTCTACCCCGAGGAGATCGAGTGCGAGATTTCAAGGATACGCGGCGTTTCCGAGGTCGTGGTCTACGCGGGCGAGAGCCGCAAGAACCCCGAAAAAGAGGTCATCGTTGCCGAGATATTCCCCAACTACGAGCAGCTTGAGGCGGATTGCATTTGCACCGAGCGCGCGATAGAGGATTATTTCAACGAGCGCGTGCGCGACGCCAACACCCGTATGGCACCCTACAAGAAGGTCGGACTCGTTAAGATAAGAAAAGAGGAGTTCGTGAAGAACACCTCGAGGAAGATAACGAGATTTAATATTGATAAAAGCATTGACTAAAAACGTAAAAAGCGGAAGAAACGCGAGTTTCTTCCGCTTTTGAATTTAATTGAATGCTTTTTTCTTGACATTTGCTAAAGTCTGTGTTATCATTATATATTGGAAAGAAACTTTACAAAGAGGTTTATAAAATGAAAAGAACACTTATTGCCGACGTACGTCCCGGTGAAAAGGTAAAGATATCGGGATTCGTTGAAAATCTGCGCAACAAGCGCACCATGGCGTTCCTCGTTATCCGCGACATCACGGGCAAGATGCAGGTCACGCTTGAAAAAGAGCCCAACCCCGCACTCGCCGCCGAGGTGGACAAGATGACGCTTGACTCCGTCGTTACCATCGAGGGCGAGGCTGTTGCCAACGATTACGTTAAGCTTGGCGGTATCGAGATACTTCCCACCGCCATCAAGATCGAGTCCATCGCCGACGCGCTCCCCATCAAGCCCGACAGCGCGATAGATTCCCGTATGGACTACCGTTGGGTAGACCTGCGCACCGAGCGCAACACGCTCATTTTCAAGGTTCAGAGCGAGATCACCGCGGCGCTTCGCCAGTATCTGCTTGACAACCGCTTCATCGAGCTTCACTTCCCCAAGATCATCGGCGCGGCAAGTGAGAGCGGCTCGGAGGTATTCAAGCTCAATTACTTCGACAGAGACGCATACCTTGCGCAGTCGCCCCAGTTCTACAAGCAAATGGCTATGGCGTCGGGCTTTGAGCGCGTTTTCGAGTGCGCGCCCTGCTTCCGTGCGGAGAAATCCCACACCAACAAGCACGCCACCGAGTTTACGAGCTTTGACCTTGAGTTCAGCTACGTTGAGTCCTTCCACGACGTTATGAAGCTGGAGGAGGAGATGCTCACGTATATGATCCGCCGCGTCAGCGAAAAGTACGGCGAGGATATCAAGCGCATCTTCGGCATCGACACCGTCGTTCCCGAAAATCCCTTCCCCGTGCTCAGCGTTGCCGAGATCTACCGTCTGCTTGAGGAAAAGTACGGCTACACCTGCCCCGACTCCGAAAAGGGCGACCTCACCACCGACGCGGAGCGTATGACTCACCGTCTTGCTATGGAGCTTTACGGAAGCGAGTTCCTCTTCGTTACCGATTTTGCACAGGACAAGCGTCCTTTCTATCACATGAGAGATGAAAACGGCGTTCCTCAGGGCTACGACCTTATCTGGCGCGGCGTTGAGATCACCTCGGGCGCACAGCGCGAGCACCGCTACGCCGAGCTTTGCGCGAACGCCGCCGAAAAGGGACTTGGCGAGGACGTTAAGTTCTACACCGAGTTCTTCCGTTACGGCTGTCCTCCCCACGGTGGATTTGCCATCGGTATCGACCGCCTGACTATGCTCTTCCTCGGTATTCCGATCAAGGAGGCAATGTTCCTCTTCCGCGGTCCTGACAGACTGCACCCGTAAGGCAAAAACGCTTGCGCGTTTTTGCAGTGAAATTCGCCCTTCGGGCGAGTGAAATACGGCTTCGCCGTGTGAAATACGCCTACGGCGTGTGAAATATTTTGCTTCGCAAAATGTGAATGTAAAAAAGTCATTGAAGCCGCAAGGCTTCAATCACTTTTTAATTTTATTGAAAAGGGAATACGGTTTTGAGTTGACGCAAATGTTTAAAGGTAGCGGGAACAGCGCAATTTTTAGCGTCATTCCGAAGTTCATCAAAGGGAGCGGGAACGGCGCAATCCCTCGCGTCATTCCGAAGCTCTGCTGAGCTACTTCGAAGCAGAGCGAGCGAATCTCGCCGTTTTTCCGCAGAAAAACGCCGCTTGATGTTAGCACTGACCGATTTATTAGGGTTTAGCACCAAAAATCACGGCTACGCACTATTAAAAGGCGATTGCTATATATGGCTCCCTTGTGTAAAGGGAGCTGTCACCGAAGGTGACTGAGGGATTGTTTTTAACCCGAAATATAGTTTTTTTG
>JAZQXT010000089.1:0-3327 GCA_045633005.1 Eubacteriales bacterium
AAAAATCGATGCAGTACAAGGCGCGCCAAGCGAGCGAGCCGAGGGCGTATTCTCATACGTCGAGGTAAAGCGAGTCGCGACGCAACGCAGTAATGCGCGATTTTAAAACAGATTTGATGAACAAAAATCGATGCAGTACAAGGCGCGCCAAGCGAGCGAGCCGACGGCGTATTCTCATACGTCGAGGTAAAGCGAGTCGCGACGCAACGCAGTAATGCGCGATTTTTGAAAATCAAAAAGGGCAGTCCTCTACCACGCGCAAAAAAATTGCTTGGTAGGACTGCCCAGACGGTCGACATATAAGAAAGTTTTTGCTTCACGCGGTCAATTCCGCTTCTCCGTCAGTTGCAAAAACCCGTACCTTCTATATTTTATCATATAGTAGAGGGGTTGTCAACACTTTTATGCCTGACGGATGAGGGAAAAATCGAAAAATGTCGAGGCTTTTTTGTGATTATTTCACAAATTTACACCTTGAATTCGAGAAGGTAAATATCTCCCTTCTCGAGGACGAGAGAAATCTTGTTTCCTGCCAGCGGAATGTTCGCGCGATAGCGCTCGGCGAGATTGCACTCGGGATCCTCGAAAATACGCTTCACCGAGAAGGACGAGTAGGTGGAATTCTTCAGTCTGATCTCGAGCTTGCCCGAATATTCACGAGCCGCGATTGCAAGCGCCGCAGAAGTGCCGCCTATGGCGGCAAGACTATAGATCTCACGGCGGGAATCTCCAAGAGACTCCACCGCAGTACCCAGCGAGACGAGTCTGCCGAATGCCGAGAGCGCGCCACCGGCAGAGGTGAATTTCACGCCGTCGGTTTCTATGGTATAGAGCGAATTCCTTGCGCCAAAGGGACGTGCGTCCTCAAAGATGAGCATATCAACGCCGCTTCTCTGCGCGGTGACAAGCGAGGCAAAAAGATCCGCCGCGTAGCCGTGATATGCACCGCGCTCAGCCGCCTCGACGTTGAAGCCGACGATATGGCTCGCCGCGCGCTTGAATCCCGCGCCGTCGAGGGCGCTTCTGGCATATCTTGCGTGCAGGACGATCTCCTCGGGGCTCTCGGCATTGCAATACCAGGTGAAGAAATCGAGAACACCGCCGTGAGCCTTCTGATAAGAAAGGAAGCGCGCGGCATAGTCAGCGGCATTTTTATAAGCCTCGGGTGAATCGATGTGGTTTAGGCCTCTGAAGCCGAGAGAGCCATAGCCACCGACCTTTATTTTGGGAAAACGAGCCTTGATCCTTGCCGAAGCTATGGCATAAAGTGAGAAGAACTCGGTCTCATCGCCGACAAAGCCGCACTCGAGCTCGGGAAGATCCCATATCTCGAAGTAACGGAGCTTCCACTTATATCCGTCGGCAAAGCCCTCGTTATAGTGAGCGATAATATGCTCGCAGATGCTTGCCCACTTTTCTGCATTTTTTGGTGCCCTCACAAAGAGCTTGCGCTCGTAGTGGTCGGGCGACTCACCAAGGCGTAAAATGGGCTCTGCCCCTGCCGCTCTGACGGCGGCAATATATTTGTCGGTTTCGGTAAAGTTGTAGGATTCGGGCAGGTTGGGATCTGCATCGAAATCGGGGAAGATGCAATGCACGTCAACAAGCTGATTCTTGCCGTATGGAGGATCAACGTCGGCAAGTCGAATGACCGGCACGTTCATCAGACGATAATCCTCGGTCAGATTGTATTCTCTGCCGCAGGCAGAAAAGAGGGGACCTGCGTTAAGTCCTCCCAGCGGTTTTATTTTACCTTCGCGCTTGGCGAAGTCGACTGTGATAATCTTTCCGAACTCCACTTTGTCTCCTTTTATGCAAACTTTAGTTTACATCTTCTTCTATATTTTGACACGAAATTTAACACGCCCCCTGGCGTTTAGTGTTTGCAGCGATTTGGCCACATCGCGATTTAAAGCCGCGCGTCCGCGGCGTCAACCTGCGCCTATCAGGCATCTTATTCCTCAAGAATGAGATAACCGAATGGCATCACAAGGAAACCATTCGGCTTTGGCACTCCCAGCGAGAATCGAACTCACAACTAACCCTTAGGAGGGGCTTATTATATCCATTTAACTATAGGAGCTTGTTTTTATTGGAGCTTGTTTTTATCGATGTTATAGCGGTTGACGTCTCTCGCTAATCCGAATTTTGCGCTTACGGCCTAACCCGTCGCAACATCCAATCTATTTTACCACAAAGTTTTGTTTTTTTCAAGTAAGTTTTGTCTTTTTCATATGTGCATTATTAACAAAATATATAGTCGAACTTTAGACAAAATGTGAAGATTTCGTAGAAATTGTTAAAAAGATGTTTTTTTTATAAATTTATATAGATTTTTTCGCGCGTTTATGATATAATGTAGGTTGCGAAATGAAAAATAGGCGCTTTGCGCCGTTTTTGAGCGCACTAATTTGGTTTATTAAAAAATTTTTATATTGGAGGAAAACAAAAATGGCAAAGAAGTATTGTTATCTTTTCTCCGAGGGTGACGCATCCATGCGTGAGATCCTTGGCGGAAAGGGCGCAAACCTTGCAGAGATGACCAAGATTGGTCTTCCCGTTCCCCAGGGCTTCACTATTTCTACCGAGGCCTGCACACAGTACTACGAGGACGGCCGTCAGATCAACGACGAGATCATGGCTGAAATCATGGAGTACATCGTAAAGATGGAGGGTGTTACCGGCAAGAAGTTCGGTGACCTTGAGAACCCCCTTCTCGTTTCCGTTCGTTCGGGTGCTAGAGCAGCCATGCCCGGTATGATGGACACCATTCTTAACCTTGGTCTTAACGAAGAGGTTGTTGAGGTTATGGCTAAGAAGTCCGGCAATGCCAGATGGGCTTATGACTGCTACAGAAGATTCATTCAGATGTATTCCGACGTCGTTATGGAGGTCGGTAAGAAGTACTTTGAGGAGCTCATCGACAAGATGAAGGAGGAGAAGGGTGTTAAGCTCGACGTTGAGCTTACCGCTGAGGACCTCAAGGAGCTTGCAAATCAGTTCAAGGCTGAGTACAAGTCCAAGATCGGTTCTGACTTCCCCACCGATCCCAAGGAGCAGCTTCTTGGTGCAGTTAAGGCAGTATTCCGTTCTTGGGACAACCCCAGAGCGAACGTTTACCGCCGCGATAACGATATTCCCTATTCTTGGGGTACTGCAGTAAACGTACAGGCAATGGCATTCGGTAACATGGGCGAGAACTGTGGTACCGGCGTTGCTTTCACTCGTGATCCCGCTACCGGCGAGAAGAAGCTCATGGGTGAGTTCCTTACCAACGCACAGGGTGAGGACGTTGTTGCAGGTGTTCGTACTCCTATGCCCATCGCT
>JAZQXT010000090.1:0-42453 GCA_045633005.1 Eubacteriales bacterium
GGTCTTTTTGGCCGGACACAGGAGGAGGCGGAGGTCTTCTTTTTGGAGGTGCTCCTGCCCAACTGGACGATGATCTTATTCGTGGTCTTTATCCTGTCCCTGCTCATAACGTTTTATCTGATCCTGGGGAAAATGACCGGCTGGTTTCGTGCGATCGGCGAAGCGGCGCACAGCATGAAAGAGCAGATCGGACAGGCGGTCATCCTGCCCAAAGAGCTGAGCGACGTGGAGGAGGACCTCAATAACGTGCGTCTGAGCGTGGTGCGGCGGGAAGAAGAGGCGGAGGAGAGCGCCAAGTAGGCGAGGGAATGCGGCAAAGATGCGGGGGAGCGATAAAAATGGCGAGTAAAATGCGTTTGCATTTTACTCACCATTTTTACTTGTATTATTTATACTATGTATGCTATGCGTTTTCGTTTGTTCGCTTGGCGGGTTGCGCTTGGCGATTGATGTGGCAGCGCTTCAAAAAAAGTGAAGTTTTATCCCGAAACTTTATCCTTAAATCGCAGAAATGACAAACATCGCTATGAGTGAGAGCGCTCCAAGCGCCTCAGCGAGGTAAAGCGCAAGGCTTGCGACGTAAAGCGCCTTTATCGCGCCGTGGGGGCTGTCGGAAACTTTGGGAGCGTGGGGCGCATCTGCAGCACCGTGAGCATTGGGCTCGTCGGGTGCGTCGGGGGCTTGGGAAGCTTTAGTAGCATCGGGGAGCATCCGCTTGAACAGCAAAAATGCGACGAGCGCGAGCATTGCGGCTGCCGAAAGCGTGAAGGTGCATACCACCATTGTTGCCATTATAGCGATAACGAAGGCGAACGCGCCGAGCACGGCGTAGCCTCCCTCCGCTTTGCCGCTATCGTAGGAAGCGGTGGCGGCGGAAACGATGCCGCCGATGCTCAAGGCGGCGATAGCCACCGATGCAATAAGGCAGATCACGGCAATTATCAGCTTGATTTTCTGCTTTTTGCTCATTTTTATCCTCCTTGCTTGTCAGGTGAGGTTTATCCTATCTGATTCTGCGTTTGGTCGTTCGCGCTTTCCTCGGTGGCGGCGGCGAGCCTTGCTCGCACGCGGCGCACAAGTCCGCTCTCGCTCTGTGCCGTTATCTCGGCGGTGTCGCCGAGCTTTGCGGCGGCAGTGAAGCGGATGTTTCCGTAAACGTCGATATTGCAGATATCCGCGCCCTCGGTGACGGTGTATTTCACCTGCGGCGCATCGTTATAAAGCGGCAACACGATAGCGGCAATTCTATGTCCGCCGCCCTCGCAGACGGTCAGCTCGTCGCCGTCATTGAGGCGTGTTCTGCCGTCGGAGTCGAGCAGTTCAAGCTCCGTGGGCGTGCGGTCGGACGTGGGCGAGAGCGCGCCGTAAAGATTCTCGGCAAGCACGCGCCCCTGCTCATTATAGCCCGTTTGCGTGTAATGCAAGTTCTGCGGTCCGACAAAGCCGAAGCCGTAAGCCGTGCTGTCGTGAAAATCGGGCATTTTTGCGTAATCACCGACGCGCGACGCTATAAACAAGCTGCTGTCGGTCGTGTTGTTCACCGCGTACTGCGCCGCGCGAATGGGCAAAAGGTCGGTGAGCATTCCAAGCTCGATGCTCTCTTTGCGCGCTCTGTTGCGGTTGGCGCGGACAAGCACTATCGCGCCGAAATCGACCTTCAGGTCGTTTATCATATTATTGCGTATCGCAATGAATCTGTCGTAGTATTCGTTATCCCAAAGCAGACGCTTGCTGTCCTGAACGTAGCCCTTGCCGCGCTCGTACCAGCGCACCATCTGCGTTTCGCCGTGCGTCCAGAAAAATCCGCGGCGGCTTATCTCAAACGGCGAGTCGGGGGCGGAGTAGAGGGCTTCAACGGCGGCGGAAACGGTCTTTGCGTAGCCGTACATTCTGCCGTCCTCTGCCCACGAATGAATTGCAACGCCGTCGCAGGCGCATATTACCATCAGCGTTTTTTCGCCCGTCAGCTCGTGCCAGCGCTTCGTAAGCGCACCGTGAAAGCCGCTTTTTATCTTTTCGCCGAAATCGTATATCTCGTCGGTCGAAAACGCGCCCGTGTTCGGGTCAACGTACAGAAAATACGTGTTTCCGAGCGGCGCACTCTCCATTTTAAGCTGTTCTGTGGGGCGGTCTATACCCTGATCGTACGAGCCGCGCGAATTGCTCTGTCCCGTGGCGTAGAAAATATTCAGCGGGGCGCGCTCGACTCTGTCTACGGTCAGCGTGGCAACGGTGGTGCGGCAGACCTTTGCGGTTACACTCACGGGCGTGCTTGAAAGCGCAACGGCGTGAATAACGCCGTCCTCGGAGACCGTAAGAACGCTCTCATCGGAGCTTGAAAATTTCAGCTTGCCCTTGCCCGAATATTCGGGCGCGAAGGTGTAGCGGTCGTCGTACTGCATCACGAATCCGAGGGATGCGTCCTGAACGAAATTCAAGACGTACTCGGTCTTATCCTCGCCCGACGTAAGGACTATTTTCGCCGTTGCCGTGCGCGAGTGGGGCGCACGAATGGGGCGGAGCACCTTTACGTCCACGCCGTCCTCGGCGGTGGCGCATATCTTGGGCAGACGGGGATTTCCGTCGGGAATTGATACGGTATATTCGAAGGTATTTGCGTCGAACTCAAAGTCCTGACGGTTATCCAAAGTAAGCGTTTTCAGGAGGGGCTTTTTCATTTTATTCTCCTTTGGTATTTTTGCTTTTTGCAAGGCGATAGCCGCGAAGGATGGTCTCCTTCGCCTTTTCGGCGGCATCCTTTGAAAGAGCGGGGATGCCCTCAAGCGGATATTCCATACCGAGAGCGCGGTATTTTTCCTTGCCCATCGTGTGATAGGGCAGAACGTCAAGGGCGCGCGCGGTCTTTATTCTTGCGATCAGCTCGCCGAGGCGCAAAAGATGCTCCTCGCCGTCGGTCACGGTTGGGACTACCACGTGGCGTATCCATATCGGAACGTTCTTTTTTGCAAGATAGTCGGCAAAAGCAAGAATGCTTGCGTTATCCGCGCCCGTCAGCTCCTTGTGTGCGGCGCTGTCCGAGTGCTTCAAGTCAAGCATAACGAGGTCGGTAAGCTCAATCAAGCGGTCAAGCCGCTCGCTTTCGTGAAACGTCGCGCCCGACGTGTCAATGCAGGTGTGTACGCCCTCGCGCTTGGCAAGGGTGAACAGCTCGATAAGAAAATCCACCTGCAAAAGCGGCTCTCCGCCGCTGACGGTTATTCCGCCGTTGGTATAAAAGGGGCGATTTTTCAAAAAGTGAGCCATTATCTCCTCGGCTGACGTTTCCTCGCCGCCGTGGGCTTGCCACGTGTCGGGGTTGTGGCAGTATTTGCATCGCAGGGGACAGCCCTGCATAAATACCACCATACGCACTCCCGGTCCGTCAAGCGTGCCGAAGCTCTCTACGGAGTGTATTCGCCCTTTCATTTTTTAGATATGGTCGTGGAACGTGCGAGAGATGACCTCGTCCTGCTGTTCCTTCGTAAGCTTTACGAAATTGACCGCGTATCCGCTTACGCGCACGGTAAGCTGGGGATATCTTTCGGGGTGAGCCTGCGCGTCAAGCAAGGTCTCCTTCGTGAAAACGTTAACGTTTAAGTGGTGTCCGCTTTTCTGAACGTATCCGTCAAGAAGCGCGACGAGATTATCTATCTGTGCATTGGTTGCTGACATTGTTTTTCTCCTTTAGGAATTAGTTTTCATCAAGTCCCGCAAAAAGCGTGGGAGTGGAGCAAGCTCCGCCGCAAGCGTCCACGTCAAGCTCGCCCGTGAAGATGCGGTCCTCCTTGCCGAGTGCGCCGGGGATTATCGAGAAGGTGTTGGAA
Source organism: Eubacteriales bacterium (assembly GCA_045633005.1). Taxonomy (GTDB): domain Bacteria; phylum Bacillota; class Clostridia; order Oscillospirales; family CAG-272; genus CAG-390. The sequence goes on from JAZQXT010000090.1 coordinate 3,825, forward strand.
ATACCGTCCTGCGCGTCGATAAAGGGAAGCTTGGAAACGGAGGAGAGCGATGCTACAGCTCCGTGAGTGTCGCGGCGGTGCATGGGGTTAGCACCGGGTGCAAACGCCTCGCCGCCCTTACGTCCGTCGGGAGTCGAGCCCGTTGCCTTGCCGTAAACGACGTTGGACGTTATCGTAAGGATGGAGGTGGTGGGAATGCTTCCGCGGTAGGTGTGATTGCGTCTTACCGCTTCCATAAATTCGTGTACTATATCGCGTGCGATGCTGTCAACTCTGTCGTCGTCGTTGCCGAACTTGGGGAAATCGCCCTCGACCTCGTAGTCAACGGCAAGTCCCGTTTCGTCGCGGATAACGCGGACCTTCGCGTACTTTATCGCGGAGAGCGAGTCCGCTACGACGGAAAGACCAGCTATTCCCGTTGCAAACCAGCGGGTGACCTCCTTATCGTGGAGAGCCATCTGCAGCTTTTCGTAGCAGTATTTATCGTGCATATAGTGGATAACGTTAAGGGTGTTTACGTAAACGCCCGCAAGCCACGTCATCATATCGGTGTACTTCTTCATTACCTCGTCGTAATCGAGATATTCCGAGGTGATGGGGCGGTATTCGGGTCCGACCTGCTTGTGCGATATCTCGTCAACGCCGCCGTTGATGGCGTAGAGCAAGCATTTTGCAAGGTTTGCGCGTGCGCCGAAGAACTGCATCTCCTTACCTATGCGCATCGAGGAAACACAGCAAGCGATGGCGTAATCGTCGCCGTGGGTAAAGCGCATAAGGTCGTCGTTCTCATACTGGAGCGAGGACGTTTCGATGGAGAGGCGCGCGCAGTAGCGCTTGAAGTTGGTGGGAAGATTTACCGACCAAAGCACCGTAAGGTTCGGTTCGGGGGACGGGCCGAGGTTTACAAGGGTGTGCAGATATCTGTACGACATCTTCGTGACCATGTGGCGACCGTCGATGCCGAAGCCGCCGATGGACTCGGTGACCCATTGCGGATCGCCCGAAAAGAGCGCGTTGTATTCGGGTGTGCGCGCGAATTTAACAAGGCGCAGTTTCATAATGAAATGGTCGACCATTTCCTGAATTTCCGCCTCGGTATATTTGCCGTTTTTGAGGTCGCGCTGTGCGTAAACGTCAAGGAAGGTTGCGGTACGTCCGAGGGACATTGCCGCGCCGTTTTGCTCCTTTATCGCGGCAAGATAGCCGAAATAGAGCCATTGGATAGCTTCCTTGGTGTCGCGTGCAGGCTCGGAGATATCGTAGCCGTAGGACAGCGCCATCTTTTTCAGCTCCTCAAGGGCGCGTATCTGCTCGGCAAGCTCCTCGCGCTGTTGGATGATATCGGAGTACATTGCGGAGCGGGTGGTCTTTTTCTCCTCCTGCTTGTCGCGGATAAGGAAATCCACGCCGTAGAGCGCCACGCGGCGATAGTCGCCGATAATGCGTCCTCTGCCGTATGCGTCGGGAAGTCCCGTTATGATATGGCTTGAACGGCACGCGCGCATTTCGGGCGTGTAAACGTCAAAAACGCCCGCGTTGTGAGTTTTTCTGTGAACGGTGAAAAATTCTCTGAGCTTGGGGTCTATCTCGTAGCCGTTGTCCGTGCAGGCACGCTCTGCGGTACGGATGCCGCCGTAGGGCATAAACGCACGCTTCAAGGGCTTGTCGGTCTGAAGTCCGACTATTTTTTCTCTGTCCTTGTCGATGTAGCCGGGCGCGTGTGAGGTGATGGTGGAAATGATATCGGTATCCATATCAAGAACTCCGCCCGCCTCGCGCTCCTTGCGGAACAGCTCGCAGACCTGCTCCCAAAGCTTACGGGTGTTTTCCGTAGGCGCTTCAAGGAAGTCCTCGTTGCCGTCGTACGGCTCGTAATTGTGTCTGATAAAGCTGCGGATGTGTATCTCCTTCGTCCACGTTCCGCCCTCGAATCCTTCCCATCCGGGATAATTGTAAGTCATTTATGTAGTCTCCTTATGAGGTATTTTACTTAATCACATTTATTTTATCATAATTATAGTGTAAAGTCAATACACCGCAATCTACAAAGAATGCAATTTAACGAGTATTTTCATTGTTGGAGGTTGACAATTATACGTAACTGTGGTACAATTTAAAAAGAAAAATATGCTTTTTTAAGGAGATTAAAAAAATGATAATTACTGATATGACTTATATCGGCGACCCCCAGATAGTTCTTCACGAGGGCGTGTATTATTGCTACGCTACGAGCTTTATCAAGGGATTTTACGTTTGGAAGAGCACCGACCTCGTTAATTGGAGCGAGCCGAAGGTATGCTTTGACGCAACGAAGCATTGGGGCGATATGAATTTCTGGGCACCCGAGGTCATCTACCACAACGGCAAGTTCGTTATGCACTATACCGCAAGAATAAGCAAGAACGACCGTACTCTTTATCTCGGCGTTGCTACCTCCGACAGCCCCGAGGGACCCTTCGTTGACGTTTGGGGCAAGCCTATGTTCGACCTCGGCTACTCCACCATCGACGGCTCGGTGCTTATTACCGACGAGGGCAATTATTTCTATTATTCGAGAGATTGCATTCAGAATATCGTAAACGGCATAAAGACCAGCCAGATATACTGCGTAGAGCTTGACGATACGCTCACCCGCGCTATCGGCGAGCATAAGCTTATGACCACCCCCGAGTTTGATTGGGAGCTTAAGTCCAAGAGCTACGGTAAGCTTTGGAACGAAGGTCCCAACGTTATCAAAGTCGGCGATAAGTACGTTATGAACTACTCTGCAAACCACTACGCTACCAACAGATACGCTATCTGCATTGCGCAGTCCGACTCGCCCCTCGGCCCTTGGGTAAAGCATCCCGAGGCAAACCCCGTGCTTTCCTGCCGCGAGGAGCTTTTCGGCGCGGGTCACAACGCGTTCTTTATGAGCAAGGAAGGTAAGCTTATGACCTCCTTCCACGTTCAGACTCATCCCTCCCACCCCGGTGAGGACCGCCGCACCTGCATAGGCGAGGTTCGCTTTACCGAGGAGAACGGTATCATCAAGCAGGAGATCTTTTGATAGGCGAGCTTATGAGAGTTACCGTTGCCGTAGTCGCTTATAACGAGGAGGGCACTTTGCCCTCCTTGCTTGCGGATATTACCGCGCAGAACTATCCGCGCGAAAAGACGGAGATACTTCTTATCGACAGCGCCTCGACCGACGGCACGCGGGCGATAATGGACGATTTTGCCGCCAACGCGGAGGGATATTTTTCCGTAAAGGTTCTTGAAAACGAGAAAAAAACGCTCCCCTGCGGCTGTAACGTAATGCTTGATAATTACAGCGGCGACGCCGTTGTGAGGATCGACGCACACGCCTCCGTTCCATCGGACTTCATATCGAAGAACGTCGCTCTTTTGAATAGCGGTGAGGACGTTTGCGGCGGTGCGCGCCCCAACGTCATAGACGGCGAAACGCCGTGGCGGCGCACTCTGCTTGCCGCCGAGCAATCTATGTTCGGAAGCGGAATCGCATCGTACCGAAACAGCCAAAAAAAGTGCTACACCTCGTCGATATTCCACGGCTTTTACCGCCGCGCCGTTTACGACAAGGTCGGCAGATATAACGAGGACCTTGCGCGTACCGAGGACAACGATATGAGCTACCGCATACGCCGTGCGGGCTATAAGATATGCTACGACCCCGATATAATTTCGTATCAGCATACGCGAAGCACGCTCGGAAAGATGCTGCGGCAGAAATATCTTAACGGACTCTGGATAGGAAGAACGCTTGGCGTAACGCCCGCGTGCGTTTCGCTTTTCCACCTCGTTCCGCTTGCATTCGTGCTTGCGATAATAGCGACGAGCGTGCTTTCCCTATTGGGCGTTTGGCAGCTTTCTGCGCTGATGTGGGGAATGTATACCCTCGTTGTGTTGGCTATGACGGTGTTTGAGCTTGTAAGTGGTGGATTTTCCCTAACCAAGCTCGCGCTCCCCGTTTTGTTCTTGCTACTGCATTTAAGCTACGGAGCGGGCAGCCTCGTCGGCGTTTGCTCGATGCCGTTCTGGCTTAGAAAAATCAAAAAATAACGTCGCTTGCATTAGCGGCGGAAAGGAAACGGTTCATGCGAAAAATATTGCACGAGCTGAATTATCTTAAGGCGGCGGATTTTGGACAGGCATTTTTGATGCTTCTGTCGCTTCTGCCGACGCTGTTTTATAAAATCTATCTGAAAATAAGAAAGAAGAAGGTATGGCTCGTCTGCGAGGATAAAAACGAGGCGTGTGACAACGGCTTTTGCTTTTTTACCTACCTTTGCCGCGAGCATCCCGAAATTGATTGCCGCTACGCGATAAGCTACAAGTCCCCCTCGCTCGAAAAGGTTCGAAGCGTCGGCAGGACGGTGAAGTACGGCAGTATAATGCATTGGATACTCTACTTCTCCTGCGAGTACAATATAAGCTCGCAGAAGGCGGGCAAGCCGGGCGCCGCCGTGTGCTACGCGCTTGAGGTGTTCGGCATAATCAAGAGCAGATTCATCTTTCTTCAACACGGTATTACGCTCAACCGCGGCGAATGGCTATTTTACGAAAACACGAAAATGCGCCTTTTTATCTGCGGAGCGAAGCCCGAATACGAATATATCAAAAAGGAATTCGGATATCCCGACGGGCACGTCGCGTATCTCGGCTTTACGAGGTTTGACGATTACCACACCGCACCGCCCGCAAAGCGCAACCGCGTATTGCTTATGCCGAGCTGGCGCGAGTGGATAGCGTCGAAGAACGAATATTCGAATAAATACGAGGACACCTCGGATTTTACCAAAACGGAATACTACCAAAAATATCAGGAGCTTATCTCCTCGCCGCGACTTGCCGAGATACTTCAAAAATACGACCTTGAGCTGTATTTTTATCCGCACCGAAATATGCAGAAATACATCGGACTTTTCCATACCGATTGCGATAGGGTGCATATTGCGGACAGCAAGAGCTACAGCATACGCGAGCTGCTTATAAGCTCCGCCGTAATGATAACGGACTATTCAAGCGTCGCGCTTGATTTTGCCTATATGCAAAAGCCCGTGCTTTATTATCAGTTCGACGAGGCGCGCTTCCGCGAGGCGCAGTACGCCGAGGGCTATTTCAGCTACCGCGGAGCAGGGCTCGGAAGCGTTACCGTAACGCTTGACGAAACGCTTGACTCTCTTGACGCGGTATACGCGCGCGGGCTTTCGCCCACGCCCGAATTTTTGGCGGCTCACAAGGAATTTTTCGAAATATACGATAAAAATAATTGCGAGCGTACCCATACGCTACTCAAAAACGGATTAAAAGGAGAATAGTATGAAAAAGGCTGTAAGATTTTTGGCGTTGCTTTTTGCCGTGCTGATGCTTGCGGTATCGTGCGATGCCGATACGCCCGATATCGGCGCGGATACCACGCCGTCGGAAACGACACCGCAAGAGGTTATTTCCGAAAACGCCGTGCTGTCGGCTGACCTTTCAAAATACATCGTGATTCGTTCCGCTGACGCCTCGACCACCGTTCAGGCGGCGGCAGTTAAGCTCAAGGGCATTCTGTCAAGCAGATGGGGCGAGACCGTCAAGTTTTTTAACGACGGCGACGTTCCAAAGCCCACCGAATACGAGATACTCGTCGGTGACACCAACCGCCCCGAAACTGCGGCGTTTGCAAAGACTCTCGGTGGCACGCACTACGGCTTTACCGTCATCGGACGTAAGGTCGTAATTTTGGGCTCGTCCTTCGCGGGAACTGCGAAGGCGGTAGAAATGTTCCTTGCCGCAACGGAGGGAAAGACCGCAGACAAGACGGTCTACCTTACGGCAGAGGAAGGAAAGCTTGAAAAAGAACCCGAGGAGCCGAGAACGCTCCGAATAATGAGCTTTAACGTCCTTTGCGCTAACACGAGCGGAAGAACGGGTCCCGTATGCAGTACGATAGCGGAGCTTTCCCCCGACTCCTTCGGAGTTCAGGAGGCTACGAAATCTTGGATAGATATACTTAAATCCAAGCTCGGAAAAGAGTACGCTTGCGTCGGTCTTGGCAGAGACGGCGGCTCAAGCGGCGAGCACAGCGCGGTTTTTTATAAAAAAGATAAATACGAGCTTATCGACTCGGGAACGAAGTGGCTCAGCTCCACGCCCGATAAGGTCTCCAAAGTTCCCGACGCGGAATACCGCAGGATAGTGACCTACGTAGTTCTCAGAAACAAGCAAAACGGATATACCTACGCTCACATCAATACTCACCTTGACCATAACAGCGGCGCTATCAGAAAGCAGCAGCTTGAATATCTCTTTAAGGCTCTGCCGAGCAGCGTTGACGGGATCCCCACGTTCTTCACGGGTGACTTTAACGGCGGTATCGGCTCTACGGGCTACAATTACGTCGTAAATACCAAGGGCTTTAAGAATGCCGCACAGCTTGCCAAGACGGGAGATAAGTACAGCCACGCGACCTTCGAAACGGGCGACGTGCTTGACTACATCTTCGTAAAGAATATGAATTTTACGGTGGATAGCTACCACGTTTACGACGCAAAGAAGCTTTCCGACCACTACCCCATCTACGTAGACGTAACGTATTAAAGTAAATATAAGGAGAAAAATTATGAAAAAGACCATCAGACTGCTCGCACTCGTTTTCGCGGCGCTCTTTATGCTCTGCGCTTGTAACGGCGGCGAAGGCACCGACACCACACCTGCGGCTACTACTCCCGCGGCTACCACACCTGCAGAGACTACACCTGCCGAAACCACCCCCGAGGAGACTACCGCCGCTCCCGTAGAGATCGACAAGACGCTTCGCATTATGTCCTTCAACATTCAGTGCGGCATTAACGGTACGAGAGACGCGGACGTTATGGAGTTCCTTATCAACTGCGGTGCGGATTCCATCGGCACGCAGGAAACGGGCGACGCTTGGGTCAGCCGTTTCAGAAAGGATAAGACCTTCCGTGAGATGTACGATTGGATAGGCGACGGACGCGACGGCAACAAGCGAGGCGAGCGTTGCTCCATCCTTTACAGAAAAGACAAGTTTGACCTCGTTGACAGCGGAACCAAGTGGCTCAGCGACACTCCCGACGTTTCGGGAAGCCGACTGAATGGCTCCGAATACATCAGAATCGCCACCTACGTTATCCTCAAGGATAAGGTATCGGGTCAGGAGTTTATGCACATTAACACCCACCTTGACACCTCGTCAAGCACTATCAGAGCGGCTCAGGCAAAGCTTGCTATCGAGCTTTCTCCCAAGCGCGATGATATCCCCGTATTCTTCACGGGCGACTTTAACTGCAGCTTTGAGTCCGAGGGTTACAACACTATCACGGGTACGCTCGGCTTTGTAAACAGCGCGACCAAAGCGAGCGCGGGCGACAATTATATGAACCAGACCTCGGATTACGGCGCGATAGATTTCATATTTATCAAGAACTACAACTTTACTGTCGATAAGTACACCGTATACACCGAAAAGAAAATTTCCGACCACCGTCCCGTTTACATCGACGTCACCCTTCCCTAAACAAACAGATGACTGCACCGAAAAGCTTAATAAGTCTTTTGCTGTGCTTGCTTTCGCTTGTACTTGCACTCTCCGCTTGTAACGGCGGAGAGGTGCAAGCTACTACCGCCGAGCAAACCACGCCGCAAGAGCCGACAAGCGTCGAAACTACGCCCGAGGAAACTACGCCCCCACCCGTTATTGACAACAAGCTTCGCATTATGACGCTCAATCTTCTTGTGGGGATAGAAGGTGATCGTGCTGACCGCTTGATCGGCTATCTGCTTGAATCATCCCCCGACGTTTTGGGCGTTCAGGAAATGCATACAACGTGGAACAGCCGCTTTACGAGAAGCAAGGAATTCCGCGAAAGGTATACTTCGGTAGGCGAATACGGAGAGGGCGGAAAAAAAGGTATGCGGTGCGCTATCTTTTATAAGACCGATAAATTTGAGCTTATAGAAACGGGTACGAAGTGGCTTACGCCCACGCCCGATGAGGTCGGCAAGATCGAGGGCTCGGTCGATTACAGAATCGCTACCTACGCTATCTTGAAGCACAAGGAAACGGGCTTTACCTACGCGCACATAAACACTCACCTTGATACTAAGTCGGGCGAGATAAGGAAGGCTCAGGTCAAGCATCTCTTTGACGCTATGCCCGATTTTGGTGAGCTTCCCATTGTTTTTACGGGAGATTTTAACGGAGCCGTTGATTCTACCGCGTATAATTTTATAGTAAATACTTACGGCTTTGATAATTCGGCGCGTAAGGCGCGTATGGGAGACAAGTATACTAAGCATACCTCGGATTACGGCACGATAGACTTCATATTTATCAAGAATTATAATTTCACGGTAAAGGAGTATCGCGTCTACACCGAGAGCAGTATATCCGACCATTATCCCGTCTACATTGACGTCGTAATACCGATAAAATAAAAAAAGCTGATATGGAGAAAAACTCCATATCAGCTTTTTTTATTTGATAACGAGCGTTTCGTCGGGTGCGATACTGTAGATCTTGCCGTTTAGCTTGAACCAGATCTTCTTTGCGCTCGGGTTGTGTACACGGCGCATATCAGCCGCCCACACGAGCGATTCGTACGCCTTGGTGTATTCGTATATCTCTATGTTATTTGCATACCAGATATCGTCCTTGCCGCTTATAGCGTCACATATCTTTTCGATGCGATCCCAATTGTTGAACTTGCCAAACTCAAAGGAATGTCCCCAAAGGTAAAAGAGCTTCGGGCGTCGCGCGGGCTGTGCCTCGACAAAGTTGTTTATCAGCTCAAAAACGCGCTTGTTGTCGTGGTGACAGGTGGGGTTGAGCCTTAGCCAATCGGTGGGCATTTCAAAGCTCTCGGTGGAATTTACGGTTCTTGCGTATACGATGCCGCAGGCACGAAGCGCCTCGACTACGGTATCGTTGAACGTTCCGAAGGGGTAAGCGTGTCCGCGCACGATACACCCGAATTGCTCCTCAAGCGCCTCGCGGTCTTTTGTGATCTCATAGGCGACAGAGCCCATTGAAAGCTGCTCAAGCCACGGATGCGTGTATCCGTGGGTGGCTACTTCGTGTCCATTCTTATTGTAAAGGGCGGATGCCTGCGAGCGCGACAGACGGTAGAAGTATCCGTCGGGGCGCGTTGCGCCCTCGGCGGTGTAAAGACCGCTGTTTATGTTGAAAGTTGCTTTAAGAGCGTGCTTGTCAAACAGCGCGATAAGACGCTCGTCAAGGTCAACTCCGTCGTCGTAGCTGAGTGTAAACGCCTTTGCTTTTCCCTCGGGAAAGCGCATAAAAAGTATTCGTTCCATAATTGTTGCCTCGGTTTATTTAAAAATGTCAAGAAGCTCGTAGGGGGAATCAGCAAAAACCTCGCCGCCCGCCGCCTCAAGCTCTGCGCGAGTGCGGAATCCCCAAGTGACGGCTACGCATTTTGCGCCCGCATTTTTTGCGACCGCAACGTCCGTGTCGCCGTCGCCGACCATGGTGGTGTCCTCGATAGAAAAGCCGAGCGTGCGGCATATTTCAAGAAGTCCGTCGGGGGCGGGCTTTACGGGAATACCCGCCATAGCGCCGCGAGCAAGGGCAAATCTGCCGTCGGGGAAGAGCTTATTAACGAGCGTGCTGACGAATACGTCGGGCTTGTTGGAGTACACCGCGAGGGTGTAGCCGCGGCGCAAAAGCTCCTCTGTGACCTCATAAAAGCCGTCGTAGGGCTTGTCGGTTATTCCGAAATACTCCTTCGCGGCGTTGTGATAGACCTCAGCAAGACGGTCAAGCGCAGCTTCATCGTCGTAAAGCTCGTCGGGAAGCACTCTGCGGCAGAGCGTACGCGCGCCGTCGCCTACGGAGCGTCTTATATGTTCGCCGTCGTGCTTGGGATAGCCAAGCGTGGTAAGCGCCGCATTTACAGCGGCGGAAATAGCGGGAATGGTATCGGCAAGAGTGCCGTCGAAATCAAAAACGATAAGGGACATGGCGTTTTATCCGAGCAACGCCTCGGACAGCTCCTCAAAGAAATTCCGCAGCTTTTTGCGGTTAAGTACGTAGTAAATTCGGTTTGACTCGCGCTTTATCTCGACGAATCCCGCTTCAAGAAGCAAGGACATATGGTGAGATACGGTTGCCGTAGATATGTCAAGCAACGAAGCGAGCTGTTGACCGTATTTTTGCCCCTCGGCAAGGAGCTTCAGTATCTCAAACTTGCGGTTGTCGCCCATAGTGCGAAGGGAGCGGCAGAGCTTGTCCTCGACGGTTGATATGTCGGTTATCTCACGAAGCGGCTCAAAAAGTACGCCGACGTAGAGGAAATCCGTTATCTTTTCCGAGGTATAGCTCATAAGATAGCGCGTAGTGTTGCACATAGCGATAGAGGGCTGAACGTAAAGCGTATCGGTAGAGTCGGAAAGCTTCAGAGAATAATTCGTTTCAACGAATTTAGCACCGCCCGAAGCCAACGGCTCGTTGACAGCTGCCAAAAACCAACCTATATAATGCTTCACAACGTCGTATTTCTGCATAAACAGCTCGCCCGCAGTCTGCAAAATATCCGCAAGAAGCTCGCGGTATTCTTCAAAATTATTATATAGACGGCAAAGTTGGAATTTTTCGTCCTCGGGAACGGGCATCTTTTCAATAAAGGCGAAAAGCTCCGCAAAATTGGTCACGACGCCGTTAAAATCCTCGGTAGCGAACTCAGAAACGAGCAGGGAAGAGAAATTGACGAAGAAAAGAGCCTTCGATTGCTCTTTAAGGGTAGCAAGATCTCTTTTAAAATCGGGAGAAGTCGTCCTGCACAGGTCGTGAATGAGATAATACGCGAAGCAGCCACGAATTGAAGAATGTTTTCCGAAGAGAAAATCAAGCAGAGTGGCATCCGTTTCAGATTCGATCCCGCCGACCACAAATTCCGACAGCTCGATGATGGCGTCAAAGCAGCTATCAAGGATGTTTTCGTCGATAGCGAATTTTTTGTGTATTGCCTGTTTTAGCTGACGGCAGGATTGGTCGCTTCTGCTGTTGTGCAAAAGCGTGGTTACCTCGAACAGCAGATTTGGCTCTTTGAGTAATACAGCATCCATTTTGTATACCGAAACGTACCTTTCATATATTTCACATAAATCAAAGTTATTCATTTAGAAGTGTATCATATAAATCAAACGTTGTCAAGTGTTTTTTCAAATAAATCTTCGAATGTTTCATTGACTAATGTGTACTGCATTAGATATAAATCTAACTAAAACGAGAATAATATATTTTTGTTAAATGTGTATCTAACGAAAATGCCTTTGGATTCGACAACGCTCTTGTAAAAAATCGTCGATGGCGGTCGAAGTCTCAAAAACGGCGTTTTTACGCTTAATTAGATTAACGACTAATAAAACGCCGTTTTAATTATATTGGTGTGAAACATTGCGGATTTTTGATAATTCCTCTGAAAACGCGCTAAAACGGCATATTCTCGCCGCCGCGGACACCCATATTCTCCGTTTTCAGGTCTTTTTTGGTGTTTTTACCAAAAATTCTTGAAAAAATTATGCAAATTTATCCCTGAAATCTTAAAAAAATTGAAATTATATCTTTTTTATCTTGTCAGTTTGTGATATAATAGTATGGATTTTGTTAAACCGCAAATATATTATAGCCGCCAAGGGCGGCGGAAAGTGTCGTTTTATGGATATTAAAAGAACTGATCTGCGCAATATCGCAATTATTGCGCACGTTGACCACGGAAAGACCACCCTCGTTGACGAAATGCTCAAGCAGGGCGGTATCTACCGTGAAAATCAGGAAACGGTTACTCGCGTTATGGACTCGGGAGACCTCGAGCGCGAGCGCGGCATCACTATTCTTGCCAAGAATACTGCCGTTCATTACAATGACGTAAAGATAAACATTATTGATACCCCCGGTCACGCCGATTTCGGCGGCGAGGTTGAGCGCGTTCTTAAAATGGTAAACGGCGTTATCCTTCTCGTTGACGCCGCCGAGGGCCCCATGCCCCAGACTCGTTTCGTGCTTCAGCGCGCGCTTGAGCTCAACCACCCCGTTATCGTCGTAATAAATAAGATAGACAAGCCCGATGCGCGTCTTGAGGAGGTCGAGGAGGAGGTTCTTGAGCTTCTTATCGACCTTAACGCCACCGACGAGCAGCTTGACAGCCCCATGCTCTTCTGCTCGGGCCGTGCAGGTACGGCGTCCCTCTCCCCCTACGAGCAGGGAACCGATCTTAAGCCCCTCTTTGAGACCATCCTTAATTATATTCCCGCACCCGAGGGCGACCCCGACGGCGAGCTTCAGCTCCTCGTTTCCTCTATCGACTACAACGAGTACGTTGGTAAGATAGGCATCGGTCGCATTGAGCGCGGTACGCTCAAGCAAAATCAGGACGTATATATTTGCAACTATCACTCCGAGGAAAAGCCCAAGAGAGTGCGCATAGTCTCCCTTTATCAGATAGACGGTCTGCGCCGTGTTCCCGTCGAGACGGCGAGCATGGGCGATATCGTATGCTTTGCGGGCGCGGGCGACATCAATATCGGTGACACCGTTACCTCGCTCACCTGCCCCGAGCCGCTTGAGTTCGTCAAGGTCAGTGAGCCTACAATTGAGATGACCTTCTCCGTAAACGACAGCCCCTTTGCGGGCAAGGAGGGCAAGTTCGTTACCTCCCGTCAGATCCGCGACAGACTCAATCGCGAGCTTCTTAAGGACGTTTCTCTGCGCGTAAGCGACGGCGAGACCACCGATAACTTCCTCGTTGCGGGCAGAGGAGAGATGCACCTTTCCATTCTTATTGAAACGATGCGCCGCGAGGGCTACGAGCTTTGCTGTTCCACTCCCCGCGTGCTTTTCAAGGAGATCGACGGCGTTAAGTGCGAGCCTATCGAGCGCGTAACCATCGACGTTCCCGAACAGTACGTCGGCGCAGTCATCGAAAAGCTCGGTCAGCGCAAGGGTGATCTGCTTGAGATGACTCCCTCGGGCGCGAGAATGCGAATTGAGTATTCCATTCCCACAAGATGTCTTTTCGGTTACCGTTCAAAGTTTATGACCGACACGCACGGCGAGGGTATCCTCAACTCTATTTTTGACGGATACGAGCCCTATCGCGGCGACGTGCCTATGAGATTTACGGGCTCGCTTATCGCAAGCGAGAACGGCGAGACCACCACCTACGGACTTTTCAACTGTCAGGAGCGCGGCAGAATGTTCCTCTCTCCCGGTATGCCCGTATACGAGGGTCAGGTCGTCGGTGAGTGTCCGAAGATGGAGGATATTACGCTCAACCCCTGCAAGAGAAAGCAGCTTACGGCAATTCGCTCCGCGGGTGCCGATGAAAAGCTTCTGCTCACTCCCCCCACGGTGTTCAGCCTTGAGGAAGCTATCGAGTTTATCGGCGAGGACGAGCTTATCGAGGTAACGCCCCAGTCGCTCCGTATTCGCAAGAGGATACTTGACACCGAAACTCGCCTCAAAGCGCAGAGCAGAGCGAGGAGAGGACTTTCGTAAAAACGGCGTTGCCGTTTTTACGGTGAAATCCGTTCCGTTGGAACGGGTGAAATACGCCTTGCGGCGTGTGAAATATTTTGCTTGTGCAAAATGTGAAACATTTGCCCTTGGGGCAAATGTTAAGGAAAAAAGCGGAAGAAACGCAAGTTTCTTCCGCTTTTAATTTTATCAAATGCTTTTTGCGAAAGCAAAAAGCTACCTTAATTTGCGCCGCAGGCGCAACATCATTGGGCGCAAGCCCACATCATTTGCAGCTTGCTGCAACATCATTTGCGCCACGGCGCAACATCGTGTAAAACGCCACGCGTTTTACTTACTTATGTTTCCGTCCGTGCAGTGGACGGCGTCCGCGCCGGTGCCGGAGTTCCAATAGCTTCCCTTGCTGATAGCCGCCCACTGTGCCTTTGTACCTTTAAAGTTTATGCTCCTCAGCAAGGTGCAATTGCTGAACGCCTGCATTCCAATATATGTAACGCTTTTTGGAATAGTTATGCTCGTGAGCGAGGTGCAATATTGAAACGCTCCATCGCCAATGCTCGTAACGCTGATGGGTATGGTTATGCTCGTGAGCGCCTTACAACGGAGAAATGCATCAGTGCCAATACTTGTAACGCCGTCGGGTATGGTTATGCTCGTGAGCGCCTTGCAATCACAGAAGGCGCCATCGTCAATTTCTCTAACATAGTCGGGCATGGTTATGCTTGTGAGTGATGAGCAGTTAGAGAACGCAAACTCGCTAATGCGTGTAATGTAGTCGGGTATGGTTATGCTTGTGAGCGAGAAGCAATACTCGAAAGCCCGCTCGCCGATGCTCGTAACGCTGTCGGGTATGGTTATGCTCGTGAGCGATGTGCAACGGTAGAACCCCTCGTTGTCAATGTACATGACGCTGCTGGGGATGATTACGCTTGTGAGCGAGTCGCAATAACTGAACGCCCCCTTGGCAATGCTTGCAACAGGTTTGCCTTCGTAGGTCGAGGGGATAACAATTTCGGTGTCGGTGCAAGAGCCGATGCCGCTTACGGAATAACTTGTACCGTCGAAATCGAGTTCAAATTGAAGTCCTTCGCTCGGCTTGGGCTCTGCTTTTCCACAACCGGTGCAAGCGCCGTTTACGTAGTTGTGAGTGTGTTCGGTTTCTTCATTTCCGCTATCTTCGTCGCACGCCACAAAGCACGATGCACACATAATGAGCGCGAGAATGAGGGATAAAATTTTCGTTGTTGTTTTCATTTTTTCCTCCTGAAAAACAAAATAAAATAAAAAAGTGCGCCTACCGAAGCGGGCGCACAAAAACGCAAACTCCGATAGTCGCCAAACCAATCCTTTGCAAAACGGGCATAACCGTACAAACAAAGTGGAATTTGCATTTTATCAAATTCGGCTTTGTTCATACGGAAAGAAGGGCATACTTCCCCATAAGGAAAATTATACCTGTTTTGCAATATTCGATTGGTTTGGCATATTTATTATACCCCCATTTTTTCACTTTGTCAACCTTTTACACTTTTTTATTGACAACCCTAAAAAAAGCGATTATAATAAAATAGAATAAATATATCTATTAAAGAACAAGGAACAACGAAATGCTAAAACGATTCATTGCCTACTACCGTCCGTATCGCGGGATGCTTGCGCTCGATATGCTTGCGTCCGTGCTGATCTCCCTTATCGGTATGGTCTACCCGATGGTCACGAACACGATGCTCGGTGACCTCATCCCCAACCGAAAGTTCCGCGCGGTGATAATCGCGGGACTTATCGTGCTTGCGCTCTATATCCTACGTATGGTTTTGCGCTATTTCGTGCAGTATTACGGTCACATCGTGGGTGTCAAAATGCAAGCGCAGATGCGCCGCGACCTTTTTGACCACCTGCAAAAGCTCCCCTTTTCGTTCTACGACGAGCACGAAACGGGTAAAATAATGACGCGCATGACCTCCGACCTCTTTGACGTCAGCGAGCTTGCGCACCACGGACCTGAAAATTTGCTTATCAGCTCGGTAATGCTCGTTGGCTCGTTCATCTACCTTTGCTCGCTCAACGTGTGGCTGACGCTCATCGTTTTCGCGTGCATTCCGTTCCTCATTATCGTTGCGACTATCTCGCGCCGCAAGATGCGTAAGGCGTTCTCCGAGCGCCGCAAAAGCACCGCCGTTATCAACGCCTCGCTTGAAAGCAGTATTTCGGGCATTCGCGTAACGAAGGCGTACACCAATTCCGAAAAGGAAAAGGAAAAGTTCGAGGTCGGCAACAAATCATTCGTCGAGGCTTGCCGCGACGCTTATCGCGCGATGGCGCAGTTCCACGCGGGCTCGTCGTTTATCACCGATATCTTCAACGTTATCATACTTATCGCGGGCGGCATCTTCCTTTACAACGATGCTATCAGCTTTGCCGAGTATTCGGCGTTCATCGTTTCAATAAACCTCTTTATCTCCCCGATAAACACCCTTATCGGCTTTATGGAGTCCTATCAGAACGGCATCAGCGGCTTTGAGAGATTCTTGCAGGTGCTTGACGCAGAGCCCGAACACGAGCCCGAAAACGGCAAGGTGCTTACGAGCGTTGAGGGCAAGATAGAGCTTCGCTCGCTTGAATTTTCCTACGAAAGCTCGGGCGAGGTGCTTCACGGCGTTGACCTGACCGTAGAAAAGGGCAAAAAGCTTGCCCTCGTCGGCCCGTCGGGCGGCGGCAAGACCACCATTTGCCACCTAATCCCGCGCTTTTACAAAACGGGTGACAATCAGATATTCATCGACGGCACGGACATAAATTCCGTCACGGCGGAGTCGCTCCGCCGCCACATCGGTATAGTTCAGCAGGACGTGTTCCTCTTTAACGGAACTATCCGCGAGAACATTCTTTACGGCAAGCTCGACGCGAGCGAGGACGAGGTCATCACCGCCGCCAAACGCGCAAATATCCACGATTGGGTAATGACGCTTGAGAACGGCTACGATACCGAGATAGGTGAGCGCGGTGTTAAGCTTTCGGGCGGTCAGAAGCAACGCCTTAGCATCGCGCGAGTGTTCCTTAAAGACCCCGCGATACTCATTCTTGACGAGGCGACCTCGGCACTTGACAACACCACGGAGATACTTATCCAGCGTGCGCTTGACGAGCTTTGCCGCGGCAGAACCACCATCATCGTGGCGCACCGCCTTTCCACCGTGCGCGGCGCTGACGAGATAGCCGTTATCGCGTCGGGCAGAGTTGCGGAGCGCGGAACTCACGAGGAGCTTATGAAGCTTGAGAACGGCATCTACGCAAGGCTTTACAGCCTGCAATTCAGAGAGGGCGAGGGCGACACCGCCACCCTTTCACAAACTATTGGATTTTAATTTCGGAGGTATACCGCAATGACGGATAAGGAAAGATTTATATCTATATTTAAGGAAAAAATAACGCGCGAGGGCTCGCGCGAGCTGCTTAATTACCTTTGCTCGGAGTCGTGTGACTTTTTCATCGCGCCCGCATCCACGCGCTATCACGGCGCGGAGATCGGCGGACTTTGCCGCCACAGCCTGAACGTCTACGATTGCCTTTGCGACCAGCTCGCACGCCGCCGTATGAAGGACGATTACGGCATTCATTACAGCGAGGAGAGCATCGCCATCGCCGCGCTTCTGCATGATCTTTGCAAGATCAATTTTTACAGGGTAGAAAGCCGCAACGTCAAGAAAAACGGCGTATGGGAGGCAGTGCCTTATTACACCATCGAGGACAATCTCCCCTACGGTCACGGCGAAAAATCCGTTTACATCATTTCGGCGTATATGCGCCTGACGCGTGACGAGGCGTTTGCCATCAGATACCACATGGGATTTTCGGGTCCCGAGGACAAAAATCAGATAGGCAGGGCGCTTGAGATGTTCCCGCTTGCGTTCGCGCTCAACGTTGCGGATATGGAGGCGGCGTACTTTATGGAAGGCAGCCCCGAAAACTGAATCTTTCAGGAGGTAGAATATGTCAAATTATCCAACCCCTCATATTAACGCCGCCCCGTCCGATTTTGCAAAGACGGTGCTTATGCCGGGTGACCCCCTGCGCGCAAAATTCATTGCCGAAAATTTCCTTACCGACGCAAAGCTTGTAAACAGCGTGCGCGGTATCAACGGCTACACGGGATATTACAAGGGCGAGCGCGTCAGCGTGATGGCATCGGGTATGGGAATGCCCTCGATAGGCATTTACAGCTACGAGCTTTATAATTTTTTCGGCGTTGAAAATATTATCCGCGTTGGCTCGGCGGGCGGTATGCAGGAAAGCGTGCGCGTGCGCGATATAGTTCTCGGCGCGGGCGCTTGCACAGACTCCGCGTATGCAAATCAGTTCCGCCTTGCGGGTGCTTTTGCCCCCATTGCCGATTTTTCGCTCCTTCGCCGCGCGGCAGAGCTTGCCGAGGAGCGCGGACTTCGCTACCACGTAGGAAATATAGTTTCCTCGGACTGCTTCTATCACGATAACGCCGATGCCGCGCCCGCGTGGCAGAAAATGGGCGTTCTTGCCGTGGAGATGGAGGCGGCGGCGCTTTATATGAACGCCGCGCGTGCTGGCAAGCGTGCGCTTGCGATATGCACCGTGTCCGACCACCTGCTCACGCACGAGGCGACCACCGCCGAGGAGCGACAGACGAGCTTTACCGATATGATGGAGCTTGCGCTTGAGGTCGCAATTTCGTTTAATAAATGATGAACAAAGTAAATAAAAACGCCCCCGCAAAGCGCGCTTTTCTGATCGTGCTTGACAGCGCGGGGATAGGCAACGCACCCGATGCCGCACAATACGGCGACGAGGGCGCAAACACCT
Source organism: Eubacteriales bacterium (assembly GCA_045633005.1). GTDB lineage: Bacteria > Bacillota > Clostridia > Oscillospirales > CAG-272 > CAG-390. The sequence continues at coordinate 22,165 of JAZQXT010000090.1, forward strand.
TTTTGTCGATATCGCGCTCGGAAAAATTTGATATCCCGAACCTTAAAAAAGCGGGGCTTGGCTGTATTGACGGCGTAGAGTACCTCGGCGGCGAGCTTGGCGGCGCGGTGTGCCGTCTGTGTGAGCGCTCGCGCGGCAAGGACACGACCACGGGGCATTGGGAGATGATGGGCGTTATCTCGTCCGTGCCGTTCCCGACCTACCCCGACGGATTTCCCGACGAAATAATTGAAAAATTCTCTGCCGCGACGGGACGCGGCGTGCTTTGCAATAAGCCCTATTCGGGCACGGCGGTGATAAACGATTACGGAGCGGAGCATCTGCGCACGGGTGCGCTGATAGTGTATACCTCGGCGGACAGCGTTTTTCAGATAGCCGCGCACGAGGATATCGTGCCGCCCGAAAAGCTTTACGAATACTGCCGCATCGCGCGTGACATCCTTGTGGGTGAGCACGCGGTGGGGCGCGTTATCGCGCGTCCGTTCGAGGGCGAGGCGGGTGCGTTCAAGCGCACCGCGCGCCGCCACGATTTTTCGCTTGAGCCTACGGGAAGGACGCTCCTTGACGCTATAAAAGACGCGGGGCTTGACAGTATCGCCGTCGGCAAGATAAGCGATATTTTCGCCGCGCGAGGAATAAGTGAAAGCATACCTACCGTGTCAAACGCCGACGGTATGGAAAAGACCGAGGAGCTTTTGGAGAGGGATTTTAACGGGCTTTGCTTTGTAAATCTCGTTGAATTTGATATGACCTACGGTCACCGCAACGACGTTGACGGCTACGCCGCCGCAATGAGCGAGTTTGACCGCCACCTCGGCAGAGTTCTTCCGAAACTGCGCGAGGGCGACGTGCTGATGATAACTGCCGACCACGGCTGTGACCCTGCCTTTACCCAAAGCACCGACCACAGCCGCGAGTGCGTGCCGTGGCTCATTCTCGGCAAGGGCGTAAGGAAGATAAACCTCGGCACGCGCCACGGCTTTGACCACATCGCCGCGACTGTTGCGGAATTACTCGGCATTGATTTTGATACCGACGCCACGGGGCTTGCCAACGATATTTTGGAGAGTAAAAATGACGAATGAAGCGTTAATAGAAGCCGCAATGGCGGCAATGGCGAGGGCGTATGCGCCCTACTCGCGCTTTCAAGTCGGCGCGGCGCTCCTTTGCGCCGACGGCAAGGTGTTTTGCGGCGCGAATATCGAGTCCGCCTCATACGGTGCGACGCTTTGCGCCGAGCGCGTTGCGTTTTCCGCCGCCGTGTTTGAGGGCGAGCGCGATTTTACCGCGATAGCCGTAGTCGGCGGCAACGGCGGCAAAATTACCGCCGAATGCGCCCCCTGCGGCATCTGCCGTCAGGTGATGGCGGAGCTTTGCGCTCCCGACTTCAAAATACTGCTTACCGACGGCAACGCCGTCAGCGTGCATACCCTCGGTGAACTGCTTCCGCTTGCATTTAATAAAGAAAGCTTGAAAAATGAACAATAAAAAAATAGTAAAAACGGCGGTGGGGCTAAAGCTCGTCCTGCCCGCGATAGCCGCGATCTTGGCGCTCGTTTTCTCGTTTTTGCCACTTGTGCGCTTCACCGTTGACGGCGCGGACAAGGGCGCGATATCCGCGCTTGAGCTTCTTTCCGATATGGAAAGCACGATAGAGAAAAACGAGGGCGTAAAGCTTGACGGAGTAAGCAGGCTATTTATCGAGGACGTAAGGGTAGCCGTGGCGGTGTTTTATATCTTCGCCGTGCTATCGCTTGCACTCTCGTTTTATCTTGCCGCGACGGCGCTTCGCGCACTTTCCCTGCCACCCAAGAGTCACGGCGCAAATCGCGCAAAGGTCTGGCTCGGTTTTGTGTTCCCCCGCTTTTTCGTAGTGCCGATATGTACTCTTTTGCCACTTGGCGTAACGCTGTTCCCCCACCTTATATATTCGTATTACGTCACTTGGTTCGGTTACGAGACGAAATTCGCCATCGGCGGCGGCGCGTACGCTGGCACGGTGGCGGTGCTTTTGCTGTTTGTCATAGACGCGGCACTTTTTGCCATAACGTACAAGGCGGAGCGCGAGCATCAGCTCAATATGTGGGAAAAATATTAAAAAACTGCTCGTGATGGGCAGTTTTTTCAAAAAAAGTGATAGAAAACCCAAATTTTGCTGTCCTTATAGATGAAGGCGCTTTCACTTCGGGAAAGGAGGAAGGCTATGAAGGATAACGAGATAATAGAGCTTTATTTTGCCAGAGATGAAAAAGCGATAAAGGAAACGGCTAAACGCTACGGCAAATACTGCCATACGGTCGCCCATAATATTTTGGGCAATCCTTCCGACGCGGAGGAATGCGTGAACGACACGTATCTTCGCGCGTGGAACGCCATTCCGCCCGAACGTCCGCGTGAGCTTAAGCTCTTTCTTGCGAAGATAACGAGAAATCTTGCGCTCAACCGCTATTTTGCCGCCAAAAGCGAAAAGCGCGGCGGCGGTGAGATGACCGTTGCGCTCTCGGAGGTGGAGGATTTCATTTCCGACGGTGCTTTACTTGACGAAGGTCTTGCAGTAAAGGAGCTTTCGGCGCACCTTCGCCGCTTCCTGCTTACGCAGTCGAGCCGCGACAGAGCGATATTCGTGTGCAGATACTTTTATTTTGAGTCCGTTCCCGACATCGCGGCGGCGAAGGAGATAAGCGAGGCTAACGTCTACCTTATACTTTCGCGAATGAGAGAAAAGCTGAAAAAATATTTGCAAAATGAGGGTTATACGATATGAAAAAGAAGTTTTTTGACGCTATGGGAGAGATCGGGGACGATCTTCTTTCCGAGGCACACGGGACGAAAAAGCCCGTATTTGTAAATTGGCGAAAGCCCCTTATCGCCGCGGCGTGTATCGCGCTCGTGGCGGCGCTCGGCATCGGCTCGGCGTTTATGCTGACGGGTGCGCCAAGCGAAGAGCCGAGCGGCGGCGAATACACAAGCACCGTTGACTCTTCGCCCAAGAAACCGCAACGCTATCTCGTTCTTTCGTGGGGCGACCTTCTCGGCGGCAAGACGGACGGTGATGAGATGAATTCACCTTCAGACGACACCGTTCCCGATATCGCGCCCCCCACAAGACCCGCGCTTCCCGAATATACGCAAAGCGCGGACGGCATACCTCCCCGCCCCGCGGAAACGGGTGAGGCCGATGACGAGGAAACGATGATATCGAACGCGCTTGCGGCAAGCTATTTCTGGTACGTTCCCAAAGATGACGGCGCGTTTGAGGCTATTATGATAACGGGCGTGCCAAGCGGCACTCCGTTTGAGGAGATACTCGCTAAATACCTTGATTATTGCGGTTATCCGCTTGACGTGGAATACAGCGCCGAGCGCGTGGGTGAGCGCACCGAAACGGACGGCGAGCTTGTCACGCACTACCCCGGCGTGGGCGTTGCAAACGTAATACTCGGCGGTCACGCCGAGCCTGACGAGCTTATGTACAAATGCCTTGTAAACACCGTTATAACTTCAACGGCGAACTCGTTCGTTAATATTGATTACAACGGTAAAGCAATCAATATCGGCGGCATCGCCGCGCCCGAGGGCAATGCGTTCTTTCCGCTTTCGGAGCATCGTCCGCAAGACGCGGTGATAACGACGGAAGAGGTGCTTACGGGCTTCCTCACCACGCTTCCACCGGAGCCGGAGGATAGCACCATTCCCAATATCGGCTACGATACTGACACGCCCGTTTCCGAGATATCCCCCGAAGCTATGGAGTGTTACTATTTCATTCCGCAATACGGCGGCTACCGCCCCGAACGTTATCCGTCCGCGCATAAGATGGATGGAATAGATTTCGTCGCGGATTTCTTCTATTTTGCCAAGATAGATGACGTAAAGCCCGTTTCCGTGACCTTCGGTCAGCTTACTTCGGGTGAGATAAACGCAAGAGTGCGCCTTTGGATGCGCGATGGAGTGGAGCTTGGCGACCTTGCGCTCAAGTGCCTTGTAAATTCGATAATCAAAACTTACGGCTGTGACAGCGTTTCTGTCTACGATTACACGGGAGAGGTCGAGCGCGAGCTTTTGATAGATGGCAAGCCCGCCCCCTACGGCGCGTTTGAGCTGGAAAACACCGACAGAACACTTCCACCCGAAACCACCCCCGCACATCCGTATATTCCCACTCCCGAAACCACGCCGAGCTGGGGATATGAGGAGACTACCTCACCGCATACCGAGATAGACTACGAGACGACTCCCGTTTTCCCTGCAGATACCATTGAGGACTTGTTGCCGCCCGCGGCGGGAATGACGCTTTACGTTCCCACAGAGGACGGCGGGGTTGCTATCGAAACCGTAAGCGCGGACGTAGAATTTTCATCCGCGGAGATGCTTGAAATATATATCGAAAAGCTCTCCGAAGGTAAGGTGAAGGTTGCGTATTTTGCTATGGGGCTTAGCTCCGAGGACGAGCCGCAGGCAAAGCTTGAACTTAAGTGGGGCAAACTCCTTAACGATACCGAGCTTAAATGCATCGTAAACACCGTTATCGACAGCTTTAACGTAAGGTACGTCAAGCTCTTTGCGAACGGCGAGGATTGCTATATCGACGGCGTGACCTTTGAGGACAACAAGGGCTTTGAGTGGTTTGAAATTTAATAACAAGCGGAAGAAACGCACGTTTCTTCCGCTTGCCGTATAATACGGGGCGTGCTGTCAAATAATAACTAAAAACCGAAAGGACGGAAAAAGTCTATGACTAAACCTTTGATAGAAAAATGCACAGCGCGGGAGATACTTGATTCCCGCGGAAATCCGACCGTCAGGGCAAGCGTGACGCTGACCGACGGAAGCGTTGGCACGGCAAGCGTGCCGTCGGGCGCGTCGACGGGCGTGTACGAGGCGCACGAAAGGCGCGACGGCGACAAGGAGCGCTACGGCGGTAAGGGCGTAAGAAAGGCAGTAGAGGCGGTAAACAACGATATTTCCGCCGCACTTCGCGGTATGAACGCCGCGCGTCAGAATGAGATCGACTCGGCACTTTGCGAGCTTGACGGCACTCCCGACAAATCCCACCTCGGCGCAAACGCGATACTCGCCGTATCTCTTGCAACGGCGCGTGCGGCGGCAAGCTATTTTAAAATGCCGCTTTGGCGATATCTCGGCGGTGCGAGCGCGAGAACGCTTCCCGTGCCGATGTTCAACATCTTAAACGGCGGTGCGCACGCGGCAAACAACCTTGATATTCAGGAATTTATGGTAGTTCCCGTCGGAGCTGAAAGCTTTACCGAGGCGCTTGAATGGGGCGCGGGGATCTACCACACGCTCGGCGCGATACTGCGCTCGCGCGGACTGAAAAGCGGTGTGGGCGACGAGGGCGGCTTTGCCCCCGACCTTGCCTCCGACGAGGAAGCGCTCGGCGTTATCTGCGAAGCTATAACCTCGTCGGGCTTTGACACCTCGCAGGTAAAGATCGCGCTTGACGTAGCGGCAAGCGAGTGGTTTTCGGAGTCCGAGGGCGTGTACCGCTTCCCCAAGCGCGGCGGCACTTGCGGCGCGGACGAGCTTTGCGATATGTGGGAAAGACTCTCGTCGAGCTACCCCATCTGCTCCATCGAGGACGGACTTGACCAGCGCGATTTTGACGGCTGGCAGACGATGACCGACAGACTCGGCAAAAAGATAATGCTCGTCGGTGACGATCTTTTCGTTACCAATCCCGAAAGAGTGCGCCGCGGCATCGAGTGCGGCGCGGCAAACGCCGTGCTGATAAAGCCCAATCAGGTCGGCACGCTCTCCGAGACCGTTGAGGTCGTAACTACGGCGGCGGCAAGCGGCTACGCCACCATTATGTCGCACCGCTCGGGCGAAACGGAGGACAGCACCATAGCAGACCTTGCCGTGGCTCTCGGCACGCCGTTTATAAAATCGGGCGCACCGTGCAGGAGCGAAAGGGTGGCAAAATACAACCGCCTGCTTGGCATCGAGGACACGCTCGGCTCTGCCGCACACTACGGCACGTTCAAGATAAAAAAGAAGGCGAACGCCATAGAAGTGTAAAAAGCGGCTTAAGGCTTCGGATAAAAAATTCCCACAAACAAGACGTTTGTGGGAATTTTTTTAGTTAAACGAAAGGGTTTGTCAGCCTTCCGTGGCAGGCGCGTAGGTCGTGCCCGTTACGAAGTTGTAGAATACGATAGCGCTGTCAGCCTCGGTGAGAAGTGCGCAATAGCGCGAGCCGTCGGCGTTGTACTCGGTAAGGTGGTGTGCCTTTGCAAGTATTGTAACTCCGCCCGTGGAGTCGATGTTGTTGCCCGCGCCGATCAGAACGTCAACGTCGCCGTCGGCATTGACGAGCGAGCCGAATTCAGCCACGAGGGTGTCAGCCGTGCCGTAGTTTCTGTAGGTGATATTGACGGCGATATCCGCGCCGACGAGGTATTCCTTGAACGCGTTTATTATCGCCGTATCGTAGCCGTCGCCGATACGCTTGACGTAAATACCTACTACCATATCGCTAAGCTTCGTGCGCTCGTGTCCGCAAGCGTTACAGCTTACGTCCGCCTCGTTATCGTAGACGTGTGCGCCTACGGTGCGCGTTGCGCCGCAAACGTCGCAATCGGTGTCGCAGGCGTTAGCATAGGTGTGGGTAATGGTTCTGGGCGCTCCGCAGACGTTGCAGGATGTGTCGCAAGAGTCGGTGTAGGTGTGCTTTATCGCTCTTGACGCTCCGCAGGCGTTGCAATCTGCGTCGCAGGCGTTGTCGTAGGTGTGAGCTACGTCGCGCGTTGCGCCGCAAACGTCACAGCTCTCGTCACACGCCGAGGAGTAGGAATGCGTCTGGAAGGGGATGTCGCCGTTTATGTGCGCCGCAAGTGCGATAACGTCAGCACTGGTAAAGTAGCCGTCGGCGTTAATGTCGCCCGCGGTCTTGAAAAGTCCGTCAAGAGAGTCCTTGCTCATAACTACCGCAGAAACGACGAGCTTGTCGGACGTATCAGCCGCGCCGTCGCCGTTAACGTCGCCGCGAATGAAGATAACGACCTTGTCGTATACCTTGCCCTCGATAACGAGAGATATGGTCTCGCCCGTGCCGATACCGCTTATTTCAATATTAGCGGTGCTTCTGAGCTGAGCCATAAGGTCGTCCACGGTAACGTCGGCGCTGATGCCGTAGAGCATACCGCCCGATATGGTAAGACCGCTCGTGGGCTTAAGGGCGATGCTGTATTCGGGTGCTTCGCCGACGTGGGAGGGATAACCGCCGTTGAAATCGGCAATGTAAACGTAAACGTCAGCGTTCAGGGTGTTTGCAAAGGACTCGCTCTTCATAGCGGAGGCGGTCTTTGCTACTGCCGAGCCGCTTGTAGCCGCGTTGGTGGCGGCACCGTTGAAGGCAAGCTGCTTGAATGCGTTGGTGCTGAGGTAATAGGTGTTATTAAGCGTCAAAGTCGCCGACGAGGTGTACTCGCCGCCGATGGCGTTGCCGCCCGCGGTGGTGCTGACGGTAGCGCCCGTGTTGTAGCAGTTGCTTACCGTAAGGTTTGCCCCGTCAAGATAACCGAACAGACCGCCGATATCACAGGCTGTCGCGCTGTGCTTTCCGTCAACGCACGCGATGATCGCGCCGCGGTTGTAGGAGTTCGAAATAACGTTTTCGGTAGTGCCGTTTACTCTGCCCGCGATACCGCCGAGCATGGGGCCCGACGTAGCGGTGGAGGAAACGGAGCCGAGGTTTGCGCAAGCGTCAATGACCGTGCCGCCGCGGATAAGTCCCGCTATGCCGCCCGCGCGTGAGAGCGTGGTGGTCGCGCTTGAATGGATGCTTGCGTAGTTGTAGCAATTAGAGAACTTTGATGCTGTTGCAAGACCTGCAATTCCGCCGACGTAGCAAACGCCCGTGATGCTTCCCTTGACGCTCAGGTTATTTACGGTCGCGCCGTTCAGCACGCCGAAAAGTCCGATGTAGTTGAGCGTGGACTCAATATTGAGGTTGTAAATGGTGTAGCCGTTTCCGTTGAACGTTCCCGCAAAGGATGCGCAGGAGGGGTCAGCGGCGGTGGCGGTATCGTGTCCGCCGATGGGGGTGAAGGGGATAAGACGCATATCGATATCGTTCATCAGCTCAAAGGTCTCACCCGCAAACGCATTTGCCGCGGTGGTGTTCTCGGAGAGCCAGATGAGGTTTTCAAGGCAGGTTATGCGGTATACGCCGTTTACCTTCGAGGGCGCTATAGCGCTTACCGTTTCGGTAACGGCGGTGTTGCCCGTGATCTCAATAGTTTTGTCCGTGGTCACGGTGCCGCTGTCGTTTGCCGCCTTGATGCGAACCGAGCCGCCGCCAACGAGTATTTCCGTTGCGATAAAGGTATTGTTTGAGGCGTATCCGCCGCAAAGCACGTCAAGCACGCCCGACGTGGTCGTGGTGGCAAACTGTCGGTTGTGTCCCGTAAGAACGAGAAGTGCGCCCTTCTGGTCAAGGATGCTTGCCCAGTCGAGTCCGAAATAATTGTTGAGATATGAGAAATGCGAGATAACTATAAGCTCGTTGCCCTTGGGAACGTTGAGGTTTTTAAGCCACTCGGTCTGCTCGACGCGCAAAGCGTCAAAATCAACGAGTCCCGAGTATTCTGCGTGATCGTCCGCCTTATCCTCGGCAGTGTCAAGCACGGCAATGGTGTATTTGCCGTAGTTGTAGGAGTAATAGAATTTATCGTTCACGGTGGGGATGTACGACATCAGCTTCGTGGCGTTTCCGCCGCGGCATTCGCCGTTTCCGCGCGCAAATACGATGGGGTGACTGCTGCCCGATGCGGCGGCGGCCGCCTTGAAGAAGGTCTCAAGGTTTGTCGTGGTAACGAGGTTGTTTACAACGTCGCCGTTGGCAACGATGATGGCGGGGTTCGTGCCAAGTGCGGCAACGGCGCTTTGGAGCTTGGTCAGCGCATCGCTGTACGTATCCGCCTTAATGTCGGGTAGTGCGAGCATCGTTACGTTTTCGTTGCCCGAATGATCCTCAAACAGATAATATGGGCTGTATATGCAATCGCCGCGAGTGTACGAATAAGCCTCGTGCTTCGTCATATGGAACGAGATAACGCGGTATTTGTTGTTATTCAAGTGTTCTTTGGGAACTTTTACGGTGTGAATGGTATCGTAGGTGCGGCGATATCCGCCAACCTCGTCCCAAACCTGATATTTCGTGCCCTTATAGGTGTATTCGACGTAGCCCGACGCGGTGTCGCTCGTCGTCCATACCACGTTGTAGTAATCTCCGCCCGACTCGAATACCGACGGTGCGCTTGTAAACGACATAGTCGGGCTTGAGGTTGCGGCGGTGGTGGATTGTGCGTTAAGACCGCCCACGTACGAAACGGGGGTGGGGGGAGTGCCGTACGTTGAGGAGAGCGTTATCGTCTGCATTACCTTGGTGGTACCCGTTTGGCTCTTGCAAACGTACGTCAGCATATTGCCGTTCTTGAACTGCAGCATAGCGCCCGTGCAATCCGAGCCCTTCGTGCCGCCGACGTTCAGCGCGCGGAAGTTAAGGTTGTTCTTGCCCACTGCGTATTCGGACGTGCTGTGGTCGTGTCCGCTGATACCGAAGTTCATACCGAGCGCGTTTACGGAGTCGGTTATATCTACCGTACCGCCGCCGAGAGACTGAAGGCGCGGAATATGGTGGATAAGGAGCTTGTATTTAGCAGTGGTATTGAGGGGCAGGCTGTTGAGCCACGCCTCCTGCTTTAGAACGTATTCCTTGTAGTTGGTCATTCCGCCGTACTCGCTGTGCGAGTCAAGCTTATCCTCGCCCGTGTCAAGCACCACGCCGTAAAGGTCGCCGTACTCGAAATCAAAGTAATACTCGCCCGTTTCGGTGGGGAAGTATTGAAGCAGCATGGTGGAATATCTTCCGCGTGCCTCGTGATTTCCGCGGCAGTAAACTACGGGGTATCTGCCGCAGGATACGCTTGCGATAAGACCGAAAAGGTTATTGATGATGTAATCTCTCGTTTGCAGGTTGTCTGCAATATCGCCCGTGAAGATAAGCAAGTCGGGGTTGGTGGTGTACTGCTGTGCAACGGCAACGGCGCAGCTCGTGTAGCTGTGCGTGTCCGTAAACTGCAGCGCGTTTACCGTGCCCGAGGTGTTTCTTGCCTTCAAGGTGATAGGACCGCAGGAGATGGTAGTTCCCATCGTCGCGCTTGTCGCGTTGTTCGCGGTCACTACCTGCGAGTATACGGTGTAGCTGTTACCGTCAAGGTGCTCGTGAGGAACCTTGACGACGTGGATGTCGTCGTGTGTTTTCGTAATGTTTTGAGCTTGGTCGTAAACGGTATAGCTTACACCCTGATAGGTGTATTTGATGTATCCCGTTCCCTTGAAGCTCGTTGCCCATATTACGGCGTAGCCGTCGCCCATTTCAAAGACGGTGGGGGTCGCCTTGAAATAATACGAGCTCGTCGTGCTCTTCACGGTCGGTGTCATGGTCGTGGGGTCGTACGCCTCTGCGCTTATATCGGTAAACTCTATAAGCCCTGCAAAAGTGGCGCAAAACATCAGGACGCTCAGAACTGCCGAAAGAAGTCGGGTAAGGCGTGAATGATTTTCTCGCATATCGGTGTTTCCTTTCATATAAGTATATATATCTATAATATCATTTTTTTGTGGTCAAGTCAATTGCTTTTGGAATGTTTTGTCAGAAAAAGCTAATATGTTTTTTATTTTTTGTTTATTATCAACAAATATTCCGAGGTGATAAAGGTATTGAACAAAGCTTGATTTTGTGCTATAATATAAAAAATACAATGAGGTGCGATTATGTTAGGAAAGGCGAATATACATAAATTAGCCGTGTCGGCAATGATGCTTGCGCTTGCGCTCGTTCTGCCGTTTTTGACGGGACAGATACCGCAATTTGGCAAGATGCTCTGTCCCATGCATTTTCCCGTACTGCTTTGCGGATTTTTCTGCGGTCCGTGGCTTGGCGCGGGCGTTGGCTTTTGCGCGCCCCTTCTTCGCTCGTTTATTTTCGGAGTGCCGCACCTTATGCCCGATGCCGTTGCTATGTGCTTTGAGCTGGCGGTCTACGGCGCGGTGGCGGGCTTGCTCTACTCGCGGCTTCCGCGCAGGCGCGTGTTCGTGTACGTTTCCTTGCTTGCGGCTATGCTTGCGGGGCGCATCGTTTGGGGCGGCGCGCGAGTGGTGCTTTACGGCATCGGACAGTCGGAGTTCGGCTGGGCGGCGTTCATGGCGGGCGCGTTTACGAAGGCAATACCGGGTATAATCGCGCAGATATTGCTCATTCCCATTCTCGTTATCGCGCTTGAAAAAGTGTTGCCCGATAGCTTGAAAAATAGGAATGATTATTAATTTTTTCAATTTGTTCAAAAATTGTTCGATATTTCGGGCGAATTTTATGTTATAATAGGGTATAAACCGCAAGGAGAACAGAAAATGAAGATTACAAACGACATTAAATACGTTGGTGTCAACGACAGAAGCACCGATCTTTTCGAGGGGCAGTACGTTATCCCCAACGGTATCTCATATAATTCTTACGTCATAATTGATGAAAAAATAGCGGTTATGGACAGCGTGGAGGCGAAGTTTGCCGACGAGTGGCTTGACAATATCCGCAAGGCGACGGGCGGAAAATGCCCCGATTACATCATCGTACAGCATATGGAGCCCGACCATTCCTCAAGCATCGCTAGGTTTGCATCGGAGTTTCCGACCGCAACCGTCGTTTCGTCTGCAAAGGCGTTTGCGATGATGAAGAATTTTTACGGCACGGATTTTCCCGACAGACAGATAGTTGTCGGTGAGGGCTCAACGCTCGCTCTCGGTAAGCACGTTCTTAATTTCGTTGCCGCGCCCATGGTGCATTGGCCCGAGGTCATCGTGACCTACGATAGCACGGACAAGGTGCTTTTCTCGGCTGACGGCTTTGGAAAATTCGGCACGCCCGACACCGACGAGCCGTGGGTGGACGAGGCAAGACGCTATTACATCGGCATCGTCGGCAAGTACGGTATGCCCGTTCAGACGTTGCTTAAAAAGGCAAGGGCGCTTGATATTGCCATTATATGCCCCCTGCACGGCCCCGTGCTTTCCGAAAATCTCGGCTATTACCTTGACCTTTACAACACTTGGTCAAGCTACAAGGCAGAGGAGGAGGGAATAGTTGTCGCCTACACCTCCGTTTACGGAAACACCAAGAAGGCGGCGCTTCTCCTTGCCGACAAGCTCAACGCACGCGGCGCGACCGTCAAGGTCTACGACCTTGCAAGGTGCGATATGGCGGCGGCTGTTGCGGATGCATTCAGATACGACAGACTCGTTCTTGCGACCACCACCTACAACACGGACATTTTCCCCTTTATGCGCCAGTTTATCGACCACCTTACCGAGCGCGGCTTTGCAAACCGCACGGTAGCGCTTATCGAAAACGGAAGCTGGGCACCCACCGCCGCAAAGGTGATGAGCGGTATGCTTGAAAAGAGCAAAAATATCACCTACGCCGAGAACAGCGTAAAGATAACCTCGGCACTCAATGAAGAAAGCATAGCACGGCTCGATGCACTTGCAGACGAGCTTTGCAAATAAAACAATATTTCGGAGGAAATTAAAATGGAACAGAAGTTTTTAAGATGTGAGCATTGCGGAAATATCGTTGCAATGGTAAAGGACAAGGGCGTGCCCATGATGTGCTGCGGTCAGAAGATGAAGGAGATCATCCCCGGTACTACCGACGCGTCGGTTGAAAAGCACGTTCCCGTATATACCGTAGAGGGCAACAAGGTCATCGTTACCGTTGGTGCGGTAGAGCATCCTATGACCGAGGAGCACTACATCGAGTGGGTATCCCTTCAGACCAAGTTCGGCAACCAGAGAAAGCCCCTTGCCCCCGGTGCAAAGCCCGTCGTTTGCTTCTCCGTTTGTGAGGGCGACGAGGTAGAGGCAGTTTACGCATACTGCAATCTTCACAGCCTCTGGAAGGCGTAAGATGGTAGGCGTTGGAGAAAAAGCGCCCGCCTTCACCTTGCTTGATAAGGACGGAAAAGAGGTTTCTTTGTCGGATTTTCTCGGCAAGAAGGTAGTGCTTTACTTTTATCCGAAGGATAATACCCCCGGTTGCACCCGTCAGGCGTGCGCCTTTGCGGGCGCGTACGAGGGCTTTCGCTCGCTGAACGCCGTAGTCATCGGCATCAGCCGCGACAGCGTTGCCTCGCACGCAAAGTTTGCGGCAAAGTACGAGCTTCCCTTCGTGCTTCTTTCCGACCCCGAGCTTTCCGCTATCGAGGCGTACGGCGTGTGGCAGGAAAAGAAGATGTGCGGCAAGGTCAGCATGGGCGTTGTGCGCACGACCTTCGTGATAGACGAAAACGGCGTTATCGAGGCAGTTATGCCGAAGGTCAAGCCCGACACCAATCCCGCCGAGGTACTTGAGTATCTCGGAGCGTAATAAAAAGCCATAGTGCAAGGCACTATGGCTTTTTTGTATTTAGCTGCGGCAGGGCTTTAGTTGACCGTTGGTCTCGACGTAATCTGCGCGAAGCACCTTTACGGCTTCGGCAAGCTCGTCGGGCTTGTTGATAAGCCAAATGCCGATCTTTGCGTGCTTGCGCACTCTGTCGCAAAGCTCTGGCGTGGCTTTTTCGCCCTTGAACCAAGAGGTTCGCGGATTGTCGTGGCATATCCAGATGATAAGCTCGTGCCCCTCGGCGATGCGCGACACGGCGTCAAGCGTCTCCTCGCTAAGATCTCCGCCGTCGTAATGGAGCGCGGCGCGGGGGAGGGCATCGGCGGCTTGCTTTAGCGACTCAAGCGTTCCGCAGGTAAGACCTACGCTCACGCGCTCGCCGCGCTCCCCGATCTGCGCAAGGAACGCCGTGCGAAGCTCGTCGGGGAAAGTAGTCCATACGTTGTCAAATTTCAGCGGCACGGTGGGATTTTCCTCGGAAAAATCCAAAACCTCGGCAAGCGTGGGTATCGTCTCGCCTCGGAAGGACTCGTCCATCCACGAGCCGTATTCGTACTCGCGCGCCTGCGCCAAGGTAACGTCGCGTATCAATGCGTCGGGCGCGTTGCCGTTTTTATCGCGTGCCGTGCGCTTTAGGGAATGGTCGTGAAGCATCACGAACTCGCCGTCCGCGGTGTATTTGGGGTCAAGCTCGATGATGGCGTATCCCTCGTTCACCGCCGCGCGAAAGGCAATCATCGTGTTTTCGGGATAGTCGGAGCTTACGCCTCTGTGCGCTTGTAATTTTGTCATTGGGGGTCTCCTTTTTTGTAAATGGGATGTGCATTGTTTAACGTAAAGGTTTTTTTGCAGGATTTTTCGTTAAGATATTCTGCGCTTTTTGATTTATTATAGCACAAGAAAATAGGAAATTCAACAGTTTTTGGGTTTGCGAGAGGAGCTTTTTTGGTAGCGTTCCTCATCAGAAAAAACAAGCACTAAGATATTTTGAAACGCTTCGCGCGAAGTGCGGAGAGAATGCTTGAACGCTTTAAATCGAATAAAAAATTCCATCGCAATTGCGATGGAATTTTTTTGTGAAAATCAATCATAAATATCCCAAATGCCGTTTTCCTTGTCCGTATAGTCGAACTCCCCAAACAGCTCTGCATATCCGTACTGCGCTGCGTAATTCGCCGAGCTTCCGTATACCGCATTCGGAAAAACGATCCACTTTGAACCCCAATTTTCGATATTTTCAATCGTCAAGGTAACGCGGTCAACGGCGTTTTTGCAATCGCTGAAGATCTGGCTTATGTCGTTCAGATCATCCCCCAGAAGCATAGAAATATGATGGGATGAAATATCAACCGTCGCGGGATAAGCGTTTGACTCGTTGGTGCGCTCGCCCGTTATCAACGCGCCGCCCGCGGCAATGGCATCGCGGATGCCCTCCTTGCTTGAACCGTTCAGCTTGGTGTCGTTTACTATAAGGATAGCGTCCGCCCAATAATTGGGAGCGGCAGGATCGTTCGTAGGGAATCCAAGCGTCGCCATGGATTCCATAGTAATGTCGTACATGGTCTTTCCAAAGATATCAAAGGTCGAGGAGCCTATTACCGTTCCGTCCGCTTTTTTATAACCCTCCTGACCCGCGTATCCGTTCTCGGTCAGCTTATAGCCTTGATCGTAGCGGTTTGTAACGTAGAACACGGCAACGCCGTTTTGCTTGCAATGGTTTGCAAACGCCACCGCTCCGGGAAGCGCGGTACAGCCCTTGCTTTGCACGAAATCCGTAAAGGCTTTGTTGGTCCATTCGCCGTTTTTACCGAGAATGTTTGCCGTATAATGCACGCCGTCTACTAAAGTGTCGTCTATATCGCAAACAACGCATACTCTTTTTTCGTTCAGATACAGCTTCTTTTCTCCGTTGCTTTCGACCCAACGGTATCCGTTCAGCTCGTTATCGGCAAAGCTTACCATTTCATCAACGTTCTTTTCTGCCAGATGGAAGCCCTGCATCATCAGCGCGTGCGCTTCCGCGCTCATCTGCCACGCGGCTGCTCCGACCATATATTCGTAGGCGGGATTTGCCGCATATCCCGTCGGCGGCGTTGCTTGAGGCTCGCTTGTCTTCGCGCCTATCCAATATCCGACTCCAACGCTTAATGCAACCAACAGCACGCCCGCTATACTGCACGCTACTATGTTTTTGATTTTGCTCTTTTTCGAAATTGTCGTTTTCAAGTTCATACCGAAACCTTTCCTTTCCGCTACGCCGCAAGGGAGATAAACGAATAATTTCCCCCTTTGTAAATTTTTTCTTTATTGTAGCACAAATCTGTGCTGAATGATTGGGAATAAGGGCTATGTATTATTTTTTAATTCCGCTTTGTATTTCTCTACTAATGCATCAAATTCTTTTATGTATTTTTCGAGTCTTGCTTGTCCTTGTGGTAAATCAAGCCCCGGTTTTCTGTATCCGCAAATTCTGACATCATTAAGTATTGCATCTTCCGTATTGTATGCTCCCATTGAATTTCCTTCAATATGCGGGTATTTTGCACACATATATGCAATTTCCTCCGTCGTAAACATTCCGGCGGGAAAATCAAATCTTCTCAAACTCGGCACGCTGTCCAAAGCACTTGTATCTCTGTTTTCGAGCTTGATATTGCGGAAGTACACCCTTTCCAAAGAATCCATTCCTCTCATCCATTCCAAGCTGCTCATCGGGTAGGGCGTGTCCATATCTCCGATGAAGACGACCTGTTTTAGCCTCTTTGCCTTTTGCAAAGCAATTGGATTATATGCGATCTTCTTTGTTGAATCAAGCCATAGGTACTCAAGTTCGGGATTTTGAGACATATCCCAAAGGGTACTGTTGCGAATATTCCAATAAATACTGACTCCCTGCAGATGCTTCAATTTTTGGAGCGGAGAAAAGTCGGATATAAGCTGGCATTGGAAAAAACTTAAAAATTCATATTCTTCGCCGTAGTTTTCGACAAAATATTCAAAGCTTTTTTGCTCCATTCCGCAAATTTCAAGAACTTTTTTGCTTTTTCCTTTGCTCATTTCATAATCGACGTCATCGGGAGACATATTACACGGCGAAAAAGCACCGCTTGGATTGGGCTTTTTCCTTGAAACGTACAAACGCTTATTTTCGTCATTTACATGAATAAACCAGTCGTGGCTCAAATTTTGCTTGCTGTTCATTTCGTATTCTCCTTTGCCGCGTTTAATGACTTTCTTTGCTTTATTATATCAAAAATTCGTGAATATTTCAACCGTTTCGTACCAAATCGTGCCGCAGGAAAATGCACGCTGGCGCGTGATGGGATGCACAGCTTTGCCGTGATGATATGCCAAGCCTACGGGAACCCCCAAAGCTCGGCAAGCTCTCTTCGGGGAACCCCTACTACGGCTTGGATAAAAAAATCCGATGCTTTCGCATCGGATTTTTTGCCTTAAACGAGCCAAAAGGTGTCTAAACATAGGTGAAACTGAAAAAGTCTCCAAAATAATTGGCAACGACCTCAGTTTTTAATGAGTTCCCATTCGGAATAAAGCATATTTGCATTTTTGTCTATATCCCAAGGGTGTGTCATGGAAAGATTAAGCAAATATCTTGCGGGCGGCATGGAAATATATTTTTTATAGTGCTCAGCCACCGTCCAAAATTCCTCCATTGTATACTGCGCAGGGAGCTTTTTTAGTGCGATTCTGAACTCATCTTCCTTTTCTTGCGGAAGATCGAACCAACAGTTTGTTACCGTCAGCGGCAACTTTATTTCAGCAGTGTCAAACTTGCGCCTATAATCCGGATGCTCTTCAAAATATTTTTCTATTTCAATGAGAACGTCGTTGGAAACAGGCTTTAGCCAACGGGAATCCTCGCAGGAAAAATTAATGCGAGGCTTCATTTTCGTAGTGAAGCATTTTTTTAGAACTGCCCACTGACCAATAACTTGCCCCTTTTTCCAATGAATATCCTCGGAATTATAGTCTTCGGTCGCAATATGAGGTTTGATATCAATCAGTTGCCAATAACCTGAACCGTATCCCGTAACAAAATCCCCGATTTTTATTTGACTCATAACCTTACCGCCCTTCGTTGATTTGTTTTATTATATCACAATTTTGTAAATAAATCAAGGCCTAGCCTTGTATCTTTAATGAAGCATCGCCTGCGGCGATATGATGTTTTTCGCTTCGCTCAAAATGATGTTGCTCCCGTTGGTCGCAATGATGCGATGTTTGCCCCAATGTGCCGTCAGGCACACATCATTAGGCGTAGCCGTCATCATTGGCAAAGCCAACATCATTTGCCGAAGGCAAACATCATTCAAAAAAGACTGATTTGTCGGGAGACAAATCAGGCTTTTTTGTTGGCACACCCTTACAAAATAGATCCGCAGAGCAAGTTTTTTCGAAATCGATCCATGATTTTCAGTCAGCGGATAGACTTATCCATTGGCGATGATGGGAGTTGCACGCGACCGCTATCTTCCGGGGTACAACTCCATGCTTGCAAACGAAGCTATGTAGGTTATTTGATTATATCATCTCGACGATACATTTTGACTTCAGCAAAACGCACCTCTCTGAATTGTGCATTCCCAAATTCGTCAAAATCGTCGCAGTATCTTCCTAATTCAATTCGATATAAGCGCTTACCTTCCGGCGGGTAGATGAGAGCGGTTTCTATATGTATATCTCCTTGATCATGCAACTTGTTGAACATATCTTTTAGTGAAGAAGTATCAAGGAACCCTTTCGTTTCTGCATTCAAAAGCTTCTCAAGCGTCTTTTTGCTTTTGGGATCCATAGTACACAAAAATATGTTAAAGCTTTCCGTTGTACCAAACTGCATCATCCTATCAATTGTAAGATCATTCAGAGCTGCTTGTACTTCAGGCATATTTACTGAGTCTGCTATTTTGTCTCGTGTTTTCATACTGATATGAGACATCCAACTTTCATGTACAACTTCAGCTTTTGATACTTTGAAATTTAGTTTTCCGTCAAATACTTTTCTAAAAAAATATATGTTTCCCTTATCGTCGGATTTGTAAAAATCTAAAACTTGATATATTCCGTTTCTCATTTCGATATGAAAAAGATCGCCTTTTGAAAAACTCATTTGTTGTCTCCTATATATTGCATCTTTCTGATTATACTACAAATCCGTGAAGATTTCAATCGTTTCGCGCCAAATCACGCCGAAGGCGTGTATATCATCAATGCGAAGCATTGTATATCATCCGCAACTTGTTGCGGTATATCATCAAGCCGCAGGCAAGATGCACGCTGGCGCGTGATGCGATACAAGGGCGGCTTGCCGCCCTTGATGATATACACCACGCTTCGCGCGGTGATGATATGCCAAGCCTGCAGCTTGGATAAAAAAATTCCGAGAACAAAGTTCTCGGAATTTTTTGTCTTGCCCTTTCAAAATCGATCCGTACCGCAAGTTTTTTCGAAATCGATCCGTGTTTCAAGGTCAGCGGATAGACTTATCCCTTGGCGGTGATGGGGGTTGCACTTGACCGCTATCTTCCGGGGTGCTGCGCCATGCTTGTAACGAGGCTATGTAATTCAATTATTCGTAAATTACTTTTTCGATAATAACAACACCTTCAGGATGTTGATCATATAACGGGTGAGATTGTAATTCTTTTATCGTCCATCCTTCGTCCAAATATTTATTTACCACGTCAGCACTTTCTTGCCAGCGAAATTGAATATACAGTATTTTTTGCTTTTTAACAGGCTTTTTGATTCCTAAAAGTTCATCAGTGGTGATGTCAAAATAGGATGCAATTGCCGGTAACATTGTAATATCAGGGCATGAGGTTCCCGTTTCCCAACGGCTGATCGTTTGGGGTGACGTACCCAAAATTTCTGCTATTTGATCTTGCGTTAATCCTTTTTCTTTACGCAATGCTTTAAATATTTCACAAAAAGCTTTCATAGTAAATTCCTTTCTCTCGTTTTGCATACATTATAACGCATTTACGTTATTTTGTGAAATCGAAAACCGAGAAATGAACTCACGAATTTGTTGATTTTGCCGTATTGATCGAGGCGATTAACATTCTTTTTATCTCCAAGCAATCATTCAAAAGCGACTTGCCCATTTCTTCGGTTATATACTCGGATATTGTAAGCAATTTGAGCCAATACTCTGTTTCAGATGTTTCTTTGAGTGCTATGTGCATTTTTGAAACAAAATCGGCTTTGCTCTGACCATAATTTGCTTCATTGATATTTGCACCAATGCTTGTTCCACTACGGACGATTTGCTTTGAAATAATGGTTTCCTTTTTTGTTTTAATAAGGTATTGGTGAAGCTTAATAATACGAGAAGCAAAAGCAATAGATTTATCAATCAGTACATTTTCTTTCATTGATAGATCCTCCTGTTCATAATTATTATATCACACATTGGCGAATTACGCAATATAAAATAAAAACGCTTTTCGACCAACGGGAGAAAAGCAACCTCAATTATTCATTATTCATCAGCGAAGCGACTTCATTATTCATTTTTCATTAAAAATCCGCGGGAGGGACGAATGAATAATGAATGATGAATAATGAATAGTGAATAATACAAAGAAAAATCCGCATTCTTACGAACGCGGATTTTTCTTTGTGATACCACTACAAAATAGATCCATACAAGGCTATCGTACAAAAACAGTCCGTGATTTTTGCCGTAAGAGTACACTTATCCCTTGGCGATGATGGGAGTTGCACTTTACCGCTATTTTTCGGGGTGCTACTCCATGCTGGCAAACGGATCTATGTAATCATATATTTTTGATTAAATTGTT
>JAZQXT010000091.1:0-10729 GCA_045633005.1 Eubacteriales bacterium
TTGAAAACTGCGTTCTTTCGGGAACACAGCCGCTTTGCTACTGCCGCGGCTTGCGCCTCATCAACTGCGAGATGCACGGTACTGACCTTGCGTTTGAGAAATCGGACGTTGAGGCTACTATCACAACACCCGTGATAAGCATCAAAAATCCCACGTCGGGCAGAATAAAAGTGCCGTCCGCAACTATCATTCGTGATGACGAAAATTCAAAATGTGTAATTGAATAAAAACAGAGCCAAATGCGATAGGGCTATACCCTAAATCACAGTTTCAAGAATATGATCCCTACCTAAAGAAAAAGGACATAGAGCGTTTTTACGTTCTATGTCCCCTTTTCACTATAAGCACTGCATCTGTGTCCGCAGATGTCATTTGTCGATATGCTTCGCTACGCTCAGCTCGATATATTTCGCTCGTTATACGAGCTCAATTCGATATAACCTTCCTTGCGGTCGGTTTCGATATGATATAAATCCCTCGTTTGCGAAGCAAACATATCGAGCGTAGCATATCGAGTTGCGACAGCAACATATCGAAAATCCCGTTAGGGATTTATATCGATGCGTAGTGTCCTTAAGGACACTACGCAATGCATTTGGCTCTGTTTTTATTCTGCGTGATACTGAAGCATATAAAGCTTATGGTATCTTCCGCGCAGGGCAAGAAGCTCGTTGTGAGTTCCCTGCTCCTTTATCTCGCCGTGCGACAAAAGAATGATATTGTCGGCGTGCTGAATGGTAGAAAGGCGGTGAGCCACGACGAGCATCGTGCCTATCTTCATCATTCGCGCAAGTGAATCCTGAATAAGAAGCTCCGTTTCGGTGTCGATATTTGCGGTAGCCTCGTCAAGTATCATAACGGACGGCTTGTGTATTATCGTTCTTGCAAAGGACAAAAGCTGACGCTGACCCGCGGAGAAGTTATTGCCCCTCTCGCGCACCTTTTCGTCAAGTCCGCCCTCAAGCCTTGAGATAAAGCCGTCGGCATTGACGTAACGGCAAGCCTCCATTATCTCCTCGTCGCTGATATTATCGTTATGAAGCACTATATTGCTTCTGATAGTACCCGAAAACAAGAATACGTCCTGAAGCATCTGACCGAAATGACGGCGCAGAGACGAAATCTTTATCTTTTTGATATTGATTCCGTCAATAAGTATCTCGCCCTTTTGTATCTCGTAATTGCGGCAGATAAGGGAAAGTATGGTCGTTTTACCCGAGCCCGTCGAGCCGACGAATGCCACGGTCTGCCCCGCCTTTACCTTAAAGGACACGTCGCGCAGTACCCATTCGCCCTCGTTGTACGCAAACCAGACGTTCTTAAATTCGATATCTCCGCGCACGCTGTCAAGCTCTATGGCATCGGGTTCATCCTGCATCGTGGGGGTCATATCGAGAATTGAGAATATCTTTTCCGCCGATGCAAACGCCGACTGCAAGGAATTAAACTGCTCGGCAAGGTTTTGTATCGGGTTGAAAAATTTCGAAATATACATATAGAAGGTAACGAGCGTGCCCGCCGTTATCGTCTGACCGAGGAACGTGGTGTTATCTATATATCCCTTACCGCTGAGGTAGAAAAGGCAAAGCACCGAGG
Source organism: Eubacteriales bacterium (assembly GCA_045633005.1). Classification (GTDB taxonomy): domain Bacteria; phylum Bacillota; class Clostridia; order Oscillospirales; family CAG-272; genus CAG-390. The sequence goes on from JAZQXT010000091.1 coordinate 1,597, forward strand.
ACATATAAAGAACGTACACCATCGGGCGGAAGATTCCGAAAACGAATATCTCCTTCATCTTCGACTTACCGAGTGCCTTTGTTTTGACTCGGAAATCAGCCATTTTCTTTTCCTCGCGATTGAAGATCTGCGTTATCTTCATACCCGAAAGGTTTTCGGAAAGGTAGGTGTTTATGTCCGTAGTCGCGTCCTTGACCTCGCGGTACGCCTTGCGCGAGAACTTTCTGAATACCACGGTAAACAGTATTACGAAAGGCACGAAGCAAAGCACCATAAGCGTAAGCTCGATATTTATGACGAGCATCGCGGTGAAAATACCGATAATGACGAAGCAGTTCTTTATAAGGTTTACGAGAATATTCGTAAACATCATAGAGATGGAGTTCGTATCGTTGGTAACGCGCGTAACGAGCTTACCTACGGGAATGCGGTGAAGCTGATCGTGCGAAAGGCTCTCGATGTGCGTAAAGACACGCTCGCGCAGCGCGGAAAGTATGCGCTGACCGATCTTTTGGAGAATAATGGATTGAAAATACGTGCAAGCCACGGACACGAGCAATATGCCAACGCATATGACGACGAATGTCCAAAGTCTGCTAAGCTCGAAATCATCCGCGACCATCTGCGTTATCTTACCGACGATTACGGGGGAGATGATGTCGTACGCTATCGTCAGCGCCATTATAAAGAGAACGGCAACGAAAGCTTTGATATGTGGCTTTGCAAAGCCCGAAAGGCGGCGCACTATCTCGCCGTCGCTCATATGTCTGTCAAAGCCGATGGCGGTCTTTTTATTCTTCATAAGAGCGTAGGCGAGGACAAAGGCGATGGCGGCAATTCCTATGATCGCGCCGACGGCGATAATGGGAAAATACTCATACATTTGCCTCACCTCCCTCCTCCTCAAGCCTTTGAAGCTCGACCATACGGCGGTATTCGGCGCAGGTCTCGCAAAGCTCGGCGTGAGTTCCGACGGCGCTCACTTTGCCGTCGTCAACGTATACTATCTTATCAAGTCCTTCGACCGTGGTTATTCTGTGCGCTATAATGATGGTAGTTTTACCCTTGCGCTCGACCTCAAGATTTTGCAGTATCTTCTGCTCCGTCTTTGTATCGACCGCAGAAACGGAATCGTCAAGGATAAGTATGGGCGCATCCTTAAGCAGAGCGCGGGCTATTGAGATACGCTGCTTCTGTCCGCCCGAAACGGTCACGCCGCGCTCGCCGAGCACGGTCTCGTACCCCTTTGAAAATTCGATTATGTTTTCGTCAACGTCGGCAAGCTCCGCCACGCGGCGTACCTCGTCGATGGGCTCGTCGTCGGTAAAGAAGCCGATGTTGTTTTTTATCGTATCGCTGAAAAGGAAATTATCCTGCGGAACGTACGCTATCGCGCCGCGAAGCTGTCTTATCGGTATCTTATTTACGTCCACGCCGTCGACGTACAGCATTCCGTCCGAAATATTGTATATGCGAAGCAGAAGGTCGACGATCGCGGTCTTTCCCGATCCCGTCTTTCCGACAATACCTATCCTCTCGCCCGCCGCGATCTTAAATGACACGTCCGTAAGAGCATCTCTGTCGCCGTCGGGAAATGCGAAGGTGAGATTTTTGAACTCTACGTTGCCCTTGATATCGGGTATCTCGCGCACGCCCTCGCCGTCCTTAACGTCAATGGGCGCATCAAGAAGCTCGCCTATTCTGCGTATGGAAGCAGTTCCGCGCGAGGTCATATCTATAAGCTCGGAAACAGCCATTACGGGCCAAATGAGCGAGGTGAAGTATCCTATAAACTCCACAAGCTGACCCGCGTCAAGCTTCTCGCAATAAACGAGATATCCGCCAAAGCCGAGGATAACGCAGACCACCGACTCGACGAAAAGCGTGACGAATATGCGCAAAAGCACGCTTGAGCGCGTGTAATCTATATTGACCTTTTCGTTTTCCTCGTTAAGCTTTTTGAACGCCATAAGCTCCTTTGCTTCCTTGACGAAAGCCTTTACGACGGCGATTCCCGAAAAGCTCTCCTGCGAGAAGTCCGAAAGGCGCGAGTACGCCTCCTGACGCTTATCCCATTTTTTCATAAGCGTTCTGCCGATTATGACAGACACCGCAAGCAAGCACGCAAGCGGCAAGCAAGCAAGGATTGTCATAGTGGCGTTAAGCCGCCACATTTTAGATATCGCCAAAACTCCGAGGAATAGCGCGTCGCAGAACATCATAACGCCCCAGCCGAAGCATTCCTGCACGGTATCAAGGTCGTTCGTGTAAAGTGACATAAGGTTGCCCACCTTATTGATCTGATAATACTGATGTGAAAGCTCCTTGGAGTGATCGAACATTTTGTTGCGGAGGTTCGTCTCAAGGCTTATCGCCGCTCCGAAGAAGCATATTCTCCACAAGAATCTGCCCGTCAGGAGCATAAGGATGATAAAGAGCATCGGCAGACATACCCTGTCAAGCAAAAACGCCATATCAAACGGAAGTATCTGACCGTCTACCTCTACCTGACCGTAGGTGAGTCCGTTTACAACGCAATTATAAAGCTCGGGTATCTCAAGCTGAAAATAATCGACGGCGATGAGCGCCACCATTCCAAACAGCAAAAGATAGCCGTACCGCAAATAATATTTATTAATGTGCTTACCGAATATCATATTATTTCGCCTTTCAAATTTTATCCTTACATATTATAGCACACATATGAAAAAATGCAATAAAAAACGCCCCAAAAATGAGGCGTTAAAATATTTTTTTATCAGAGCATAGTCTTGCGCAGCTCCTCGCCCGAAAGGGCGCTGATGTACGCGGGGGGAATATCGAATACCGTCTTGCATCCAACGCTTCCCTCGGCTTGCAGTCTGTGTACTGCGCGAGCGTAAGCAACGATGACGGAGGAGGTGAATTCGGGGTTGGAATCAAGCTTGAGGCTATATTCGATAATGTGTGTATTCTCAAGCTCTGCGCCCGTTCTGCCGCTTCTGATAACGAAGCCGCCGTGCGGAATACCGCTGTGGTCGCGCGCAAGCTCCTCGGCGCTTATAAAAGTAACCGTGGTATCGTAATCGGCAAAGTAATTGGGCATTTCCTTGATCTCACGCTCAATTCTTGCCTTATCCGCGCCCTCTGCGGCTACTACGAAGCACTCGCGAGTGTGCTTTTGTCTCGTAGTAAGGTCGGGGTTCTCTCCGCGTCTTACGGCGTCAAGTGCCTCTGCCACGGGAACGGTGTACTGCTTTGCATCAAGCACGCCCTCGATGCGTCTGATAGCGTCGGAATGTCCCTGACTTACGCCCTTGCCCCAGAAGGTATAGTCCTTGCCGTCGGGCAGAACGGCAGATGCGTAAAGGCGGTTTACCGAGAACATACCTGGGTCCCAGCCAACCGAGATCATTGCCGTATTTCCGCCCTTCTTTGCGGCGGCGTCAACTGCGGCAAAGTGCGCGGGGATATTTGCGTGCGTGTCAAAGCTGTCAATTACGGGGAAAAGCTCCGCAAGGCGGGGAGTCTGCACGGGCAGATCGGTAGCACTGCCGCCGCAGATTATCATAACGTCGATCTTTCCGACGTAAGCCTCAACGTCGGAAGCCGAGGCGACCGTCGCCGTGGGAGTGGAAATTTTAAGAGATGCGGGATCGCGGCGGGTGAACACAGCCACGAGCGTCATATCGGGGTTCTGGCGGATAGCGTTTTCAACGCCTCTGCCAAGGTTTCCGTAACCGTAAATACCAATTCTGATCATAGGAATTCTCCTGTTTTAACTTCTTTTGAGTAACATTATATCACATTTTTTCCTCAATGCAATATTTTTTGAAAAATTTATCCTAAAAGCACGTCGGAAATGAGCATCACGCAAAATCCGACGAGGAGCGCGTACGTCGCGCCCGTTTCGTGCCCGTGTGAATGCGTTTCGGGGATCATCTCGTCACTTATAACGTAGAGCATAGTGCCGCCCGCAAACGCAAGGGCAAACGGCAGTATGACCGTCGAAATGCTGACGGCAAAATAACCGAGAAGTGTTCCCGCGACCTCGATAAGTCCCGTCGCAAGTGCGCAGATAAACGTGCGGCGCGGCTTAACTCCCGCCGCGAGCATAGGTCCGATGATGACCATACCCTCGGGCACGTTCTGCAAAGCGATACCGCCCGCGATAATGAGCGCGTCAGCCGTGTTTCCGCCGCCAAAGCCTACGCCCGCGGCAATACCCTCGGGCAGATTGTGGATGGCTATCGCCGCAACGAACAAAAGGACCTTGTTAAGACTCTCATTATTTCTGTGCGGCTCCGTATCCGCGCCGACGAGCCTATGAAGGTGCGGCACGAGCTTATCCATAAGATGAAGCCCCAAAGCACCCGCGAAAATACCTGCGACCGTTATAATTATGCCGTATTTTCCGCCGTGCTCAAGCGATGGGAGTATAAGCCCCAGCACCGCCGCGGCAAGCATAACGCCAGCGGCAAAGGAAAGCACGATGTCGCTGAATTTATGGGATATTTTCTTAAATATAAATCCGATGAGCGCACCAATGACGGTCGCGCCGCCAACGCCCAAGGCAGTAATGAGAACTAATTCCATACCTCACCCGTTTATTTTACTTTTGAATCTCACGGTAAAGCGCATCCGCTATTTTAAGCATTCTGTCAGCTCCCACCTTCGTCACCTTGCGGTCGTAGGAAAGCAGTCCGTTGGTCTCGTCCTCAACGTCAGACACCTGCGTATATACTGCGGCGCAAAGTCCCAAAGCAACTGCGGGAACTACCTCGGTCTCATACAGCTTTACAAGCGCATCCTCAAACTCGCTTTGCGCACGGTACGAGCCGTAGCCGTAGGTGTTGTCGGGATTGAAGATGTGTCCGTCGGGGCGGTAGGAATATCCGCCAAACTCGGATACGACGATGGGCTTGGGGCATTTCTTGAGCTTTATGGGCTTGAAATAAACGTGATGGCTCAAAACGTCGCTGTTAGCACCGAAGAACCAGCCCGAAGTGGTGTCGATAAAGCGCGAGGAGTCGATATTCTTGAGCATTTCATACGCACTCTGACCGTCAAACTGTCCCCAGCCCTCGTTGAAGATAGTCCAATAGCATATAGAGGGGTGGTTGCGAAGCTGACGAACGGTGGACTCCATTCCCTCGATGAACGCCTTGCGCGTTTTCGCATCCTTGTGCATCCTCTTGTCATTCTTGCGCTTGAAGCCCACCGTGGGGAGCGCAGTATCGCGCAAGAACTTGTAGTCGCCGTTATTTATCATATCCTGAAATACTACCATACCGAGTCTGTCGCAGTCGTAGTAGAACTGCTCGGGCTCGACCTTGATATGCTTGCGGAGCATATTGAAGCCAAGTTTTTTCATAGCGAGGATATCGTATTCGTAGCAATCGGGAGTTGCGGGAGTAAAGATTCCGTCGGGGTAATAGCCCTGATCGAGCAGACCGTGGAAGAAATACGGCTTGCCGTTAAGACAGAGTCTGGCTATACCGCCGACTTCCTTTATTTCAAGTGTACGCAACGCGAAATAAGACTGTACCTTGTCCTCGCCCGCCGTTACGGTAAAATCGTAAAGGTAGGGGTCCTCGGGCGACCAGAGGTGAGGATCGGAAATGGTTATTTTCGCCTTTCCGTCGACGAGCGGTGCGCTTACGTCGCCCACGGTGACGTAGCCCTCGGCTACGGGTGCGGATACCTCAACGAAATCAGCACCTACCTCGATATCAAGACGGCTTATATACGTTTCAGGCACGCTCTCAAGCCAGACGGTCTGCCATATTCCGCTTACGGGCGTATACCACATACCGCCGCGCGAAAGCGTCTGCTTGCCGTAAGGCAGTACCTTGTTTTGAAGCTCGTCGATAACCTCTACGACAAGGAGATTTTCATCCTTTAATTCATTTGTTATATCAAAGTAAAAGCTCTCATATCCGCCGATATGCTCACCAATAAAGACACCGTTAAGGCTTACGCGAGCTATCTGATCCACAGCGCCGAAGTGAAGAAGGACTCTGCCCTTTACGAAGTCCGTGGGGAGCGAAAAGCGCTTCTCATAGCGGTAATGCGGAGCATCGCCCATGCTTCTCTCAATTCCCGAAAGCGCGCTTTCGGGCGGAAAAGGCACGATGATGGTCTCCTTTTGCGCGCCCTCCGCGGCGTAGAGATCCCACTCACCGTTAAGGCAGAAGAAGGAGTCGCGGCGCATCTGCGGTCTCGGATATACGTTCCACGGCTGACCCGAAAGGCTTTCGCCCTGCGGTGTAAAGAGTCTTATAAGAGTATTTTTTTGTTTTTTGCTCATTTTATTTACCTCTTTTGTTTATAAAAATATTTTACCACAAAAGCCGTGCGCGGTCAATAATTTATATATAAAAAAGACACGCCGCAGCGTGTCTTTTTTACATTATTGAAGCTTCGTTCCGCAACCGCCGCAGAACACCGCGCCTTCCTTAACGATAGCGCCGCAATTCGGGCAGGTGGGTACGTCGTTCTTCACAACGGCACCGCCGCACTTAGAGCAGAACGCCGCGCCCTCGGCAGCAGTAGCACCGCACTTGGAGCAGTAATGAGTAGCGGTAGCCGCGGGAGTAACGCGAGCTACGACCTTGCCGCCGCACTTGGAGCAGAATGCCGCGCCCTTCTTTGCACTCGTGCCGCAGGACTCGCAAACGTATGCAACCTTTGCGGAAGCTGCGCCGTCGCCCTTAAAGCCGGGAACGAGCTTTTCAAGGAAGTAAAGTCCAACGAAGGAGCCTATCGAAAGGATGAAGGAGAGGATGAATCCGAACGCGGGACGAACACCCATCGTATAGGTTTCACCGAGGAATTCCTCCGACTCGGTATTTGCGATGCAAACAACGATAATGGAGATAAGGAGAAGAATATGCAGAGCCGCATAAGCAAGGTGGGTGATTCCGCCCACGGTCTTAAGCTTTACGGGTCCGAAAGCATCGGGAATGCTTACGCCCATAAATTCCTTGATAATGATAACTGCGGCTGCTATAAGCATTGCAATAGCGGCAATAAGGACGAAAAGCTGGCAGACGAAAAGGAAAGGTCCGCACTCAAGTCCCGAGTCAAGCGTTGCCTCGCCGAGAGATTCGTAGCCCGAAAGTCCCTCGGACTCCGACTTTTTGCCCATTTCCGCAAAAGCGGCAACGGTGTTCATGGCAAGAATTACGAAGTGGAAAAGTCCCAGAAAAGCACAAACGAGCCATCTGGTATTGCGTTTAACGTTATCAACGCTAAAGTTCATAGCATTTTGCTGTCCTAAAAAGCTTTCAGACTTTAATGAGTTAAAATCTCCTTGCATAATGGCCATAGCAACTATACCAAATCCTAAAATCGTAAGAATCAAATATATAGTTCCGCTACCCATTGAAGCATATTGGCGTTGACTAAATTCCTGTTTGACTTTTTCTCCTCTTGTATACCACCAATACAGAGAATAGAATGGTACAAAAATCAAACATAACATTTCTCCCGTACAACTCGCCGTATTGTTTTGTATTGAACGAGTATTTTTCACAAGCAAATACATCCAATATATGCCGTATATTCCAAATGTTATTATTGATAGCAATATACATACCCCTATGCTCCTTTTGTTAATTTTAATCATCAAACGCACCTCTTTTTGAATTTTTGATATTATTATATTACATTACTCCTTTTCTGTCAAGCAAATTCTTTCTTTTTCTTGACAACTCGACGACTTAATGATAAAATATATAAAAAGTGAGAAGACTGACGGTGTCGGGGGTGCTGTGCACTCTCGGTGAAAAGGGAAGTCGGGTGAAATTCCCGCGCGAACTCGTCGCCGTAACGAAGGAGCTTCGTTTCATTATGCCACTGATTTTTAGGGAAGGCGAAACGAGGTGTTGATATCCGAGTCGGAAGACCTGCCTTGGTCATATTGTGGAGCCGCGAGTAATCGGTTGAAGCAAAATACGGTGTTTTTCCGCCGCATTGCCACAATCTCCCACTTTCCACATCTGGACGGAGCTGTGGCAATACTACGGAAAGGAGAAACACAAGTGACAAAAAACAAAAAGTTAATACTCGGCTGCATTGCCGCTGTACTCCTCGTCGCTGTGCTTGTAGGAGTATGGTTTGCATTTGGTCCGCAAAGCACCACGGAAGGCACGACGACCACCGCTGTAACAAATGAAGCGGACGAAAGCACTCCATCCACCGAAAAAGGCGGCAAAAGCGTTACTATCAAGGTAGTAAACAAGGCGGGAGTTACCACCACCTACAACGTAAGGACCGACGCTGAATATCTGCGCGGCGTTATGGACGAGGCTGATGGACTTACCTTCGTCGAGGAAAACGGCATGGTAATGAGCGTAAACGGTGAACGTGCCGATTATATGCTTGATAAAGCCTACTGGGCGTTTTACATCGGGGAAGCCTACTGCAACTACGGAATCAACGATCAGCCCGTCGCTGACGGCGACGTTTTCCGTATAGTTTATACCGCCGCCTGATGCGCAAGTACAGATCCAATCTGCACTACATTGCAACTATCGGCGTTCTTGTAGCGTTGATAGAAGCGTGTAAGTTGGCAATGGCTCACATTCCAAACGTAGAGCTGACGAGCTTTTGGCTTATCATTTTTACCGTATTTTTCGGAAGAAAAGCTATGATAGCCGTGCCGATATTTACCATTATCGAGGGGGCAATATACGGCTTTGGGCTTTGGTGGGTGATGTATCTCTATGCGTGGCCCATTCTCGTTCTTTTGGCATACGTTATGAAAAAGAATGACTCTGCCCTGCCCTTTGCGTTGCTTTCGGGCATATTCGGCTTGAGTTTCGGATTTTTGTGTGCAATTCCCTACGTTTTCGTGGGAAGCCCCACGCCGGGGCTTGCATACGCCTTTGGCTATTGGGTGGCAGGAATTCCATTTGATTTGACACACGGCGTGGCAAACTTTGTCCTCATGCTCGTTTTATACCGTCCTGTTACGAGCGTGATGAAAAAGGTTGCACGACCTCTATAAAGTCATGACCACCAGCCGTGCTGGTGGCTTGCGGTAGCCCCCTTGGGGCATTTCACACGCTGAGCCTATAGGCTCGTCGAATTATCCCACACTTGCGGTAATTGCCCTGCCACTATTGAAATAGTAAATTTCTGTAGCCAT
>JAZQXT010000092.1:0-14235 GCA_045633005.1 Eubacteriales bacterium
GGTTGGGGTTCTTCGTTCCCTTGAAATCTCCGTCAGGCTCGCACTGCGAAAGAACGGGAACTACGTCGTAGCCGCACTCGGTAAGCGCGCGGCGGACGGGAACGTTACCCGTACCGTGCTGGGGGGAGTATACTACGCGCAGATTTTTTGCCGCCTCGGTGTCGCGCGACAGGGAGATATTGCAAACTCTGAGGCAGTATTCATCGTCTATCTCAGGGGGGAGTATGCGGATAAGGTCGCCCGCTTCCTCAACGGAAAGGCAGGGAACGGTAAGGGGATTTTCGATGGCGGCGATGTTTTTGATAACGATATCGCTCTGTGCGATATCGAGCTGACAGCCGTCGGAATTATATATCTTGTAGCCGTTGTATTCGGGGGGATTGTGCGATGCGGTTATCATTACGCCTCCCGCCGCGCCGATGCGGCGTACCGCAAAGGAAAGCATAGGGGTGGGGCGGAGCGAGTCGAAAAGGTACGCTCTTACGCCTGCGGCGGCGAAAACGCCCGCGGTAACGAGGGCGAACTCGCGCGAGTAGCGGCGGTTATCGTGGGAAATTACTACTCCGCGCTCTGCGGCGTCGGGTGCGGATGCGGCAACGTACGCGGCAAAGCCCGCGCTTACGCGACCGACCGTGTATATATTCATTCTTCCGATGCCTGCGCCGAGTATTCCGCGCATTCCGCCCGTGCCGAACTCAAGGGGTGCGGCAAAGCGCTCTGCTATTGCGATCTCGTCGTTCTGTATCTGCTCAAGCTCTGCCTTAACGTCTGCGGAAAGTCCTTCGGCGCTGAGCCAACGCTTGTATTCATTCATAAAATCCTTGTTTTGCATATTACCCTCCATACAGGATATTTTTACTAATCTATTATAATAGAAAAATGTAAAAAAGTCAATATATAATGAAAGTTTATACAAAAAAGTTGGCGGATATTCAACACCTTGACAAAACGCGCGCTATGTGTTAAAATGTACGGTAGACGGAGGCGTAAAATGAAAAGATATATTGCAGTTTTTGCCGCGCTCTTGCTTGCCTTGTCGCTCCTCGGCTGTGAGGGGCAGGTCGCGCCGAAGCAGTTTGAGAGCGGAAATATAAAAATTACACTTAACGAGGGCTTTAGCGAGGAGCGCACGGACAGCGCCGAGGCGGCGTTCGTGTCCGCCGAGCTTTGCGTGTACTATATGTACGACGGTATCAAGTATTACGGCAGACGTATAGAGACGTTTGAACGATATTGCGAGCTCGTTGCAAAAAATAACGGCTTGCACAAAAGCGACGCGGCAAAGGAAAACGGACTTACCTATCTTGTTTTCGACGACGAGGTGCTTACGTCGGAATACAGCGTGGTCGAATTCCTTTTCGAGACCGATGGCGAGTTTTCGCGCGTCCGATTCGTTTGCGAGGCGGCACAGCTTGAAAAACGAATGCCCGAAATACTTGAATATGCAAAAACTATCACCGTAAATAAAAAAGCGGAGTAAAACCGAGGATGTAGAGACCTACTCTTAAGGACAGTTTCTTGAAATTCAATACAATACGTTACCCACCGACAAAAAAGGACAGAGATTTTTTAGTTCTCTGTCCTCTTTTTCTTGTAGGCACGAATGCGGTTATTAAATTGTCGATATGCTTCGCTACGCTCAGCTCGATATATTTGCCTTTCGGCAAATTCGATATAACCTCCCTTTCGGTCGGTTTCGATATGATATCAATCCCTCGTTTGCGTAGCAAACATATCGAGCCGTAGGCATATCGAGTTGCGTCAGCAACATATCGACAATCCCGCAAGGGATTGATATCGATGCGTTGTGCCCTTATGGGCACAACGCTGTCTCGGTTTTATTTTTTATTCTTTACGATATATAGCGCCGACAGTACCGCAAGTACGGCGGCGCACGCAAGGACGTACGCGGACGCTTCGGGCGGTAGGAACAAAAACAGATAGTTCGCGCCGTTGAACGCGGCGTGCATCGCGAGCGGCGGCAGGAGGGAATCGTATTTCAGATACAGCGCGCCGAGCGCAAGACCGCAGAGCGTGGCGTATATTATCCAGATAACGCCGCCGTGAAACGCACCGAAAAGCAGGGCGGACGCGGCAAGTGCCGCGGCGCACGGTACGATGGTGCGAAGCCTGCCAAGCACGGCGTGGCGGAATATCAGCTCCTCAACGAGAGGGGCAAGCATCACCGTGTCAACGATGCCCACGAGCGTGAGCGCCCCAAGTGGTGCTGAGGATGCGGCGTAGGATGCGGTAAGCTCACTCGGAAGGAGCGCTATCACCGCCGAGCAAATGGCGTTTAGCGAAACGCCAAGCACAGCGCAGACGGCAAGGGAGAGCGTGGGGGATCTTTTTATCCCCCACGCATCAAAAAACTGCTTTGGTTTGCTTTTCTTGGAACGCAAATATGTTGCGGTAATCAGTGCCGCGAGCGCAAGAGCTACAAGTCTGCGGACGGCGGCGGGCACTCCCAAAAACGACAGAGAGGCGTCAAAAACGACGTAGGCAGATAAGATAAAGGCTATCTCAAGCGCCGTTCTCATTTTATTTTACGTAATCCATAATATCGATATTCATCATCGGGAAGAGGCGCGTCAGAAGCACGCGGTAGCGCATATAAGAGTGGTAGCGCAATCCCTCTGCGGCAAGGGCGGGAGATACGCCGATCTCATCAAGCGTGGTGGCACAGCCCGCACGCTTCATCATATCCTCAAGCTCGTCGGCATCGGGCAGATATTTGTATATCAGCTCGCGTATCTCGCCCCAAGAGCTTTGCAGACGGGCGGGATCGATCTTGTCGGTGATGGTGGGGGAGTTGAGCTTTATAACGTCGGGGATCTGGTCGGCGGAGAAGTGAGTGTATACCTCCTCGAAGTTCGTGGGGTCCGCCTGAGCGGTAACGGACGTGAGCGAGTCGGCAAGCTTGCGGTACGCGCGAACGAGAATGAGGGTGGCAACGCCGACCTTTCTTCCGTGAAGCTCGGGGTAAATGCCGCGTGCAAGCTTGTAGCACTCCCAGTAGTGCGACACGACGTGCTCTGCACCCGATGCGGGGCGGGAGCATCCCGCAAGCTTCATTGCGATGCCCGAAAGCACGAGTGCTTCGGCAACCGCTCCTGCGGCTTCCTCGTCCTCTGCCATTATCTTGTCCGTCAGCGAGAGTATGCGGGAAAGCGCGTCAAGCGTTACGTTTGCTATCGCGTCGCAGTAATACTCACCCGTCAGGATGTTTGACATCTTCCATTCCATAATGCCAAGGCACTTTGCGACCATATCGCCGTAGCCTGCCGCCTTGAGAATTGCGGGGGCGGCGGCGAGGATGCGCGTGTCGGCAATTATAACGTCGGGCTGTTCAGCCTGCCACGATATTTTGAAATTGTTTTCTATTATCGGTGCGGTGTCGGATGCAAAGCCGTCCATCGAGGGCGCGGTTGCAAAAATGCAGAATTTCTTTTTCTTTTCAAACGCGCTGACGCGGCAAATGTCGTTGAGCGAGCCCGTGCCGACGGAAATTATGCCGTCCGCATCCTCTGCGAGGGCTTCGACCTCGCGCACCTGCTCGACGCGAGCGTAGAGCATATTTTCGTAGACCTTGCGCGTCACCTTAAATCCCGCGGCGGCAAGAACGTCGCAAAGACCGTATTTTTCGGCGGCGGCAAGCGTATTTTCGTCAGCTATAAGAAGCAGACGGTCGCCAAAGCCAAAGCGGCGGAGAAGCTCGCCCGTTTTTTCGGTAGCGTCGCCCGAAATTTCAACGTGCTTGGTATAAACCTCGTGCTTTTTGCCGCAGGGGCAGTTTTCAAGTGATTTGACAAGCTTTTGCAGATCCATAGTATCACCTCATAAAATAATATAAGGTAATTATAACACGGTGGGAAATAAAAGTCAACACTACTTGACAGTTTTAGCAAACGCGGATATAATAGTATCAGTATGATACGCAAGCAAAAACGAAAAACGGCAGGTGAAATATGATTTTTGGCGTTACGGTCAAGGAATATACTCATCGGGTGCTTACCGAACCCGCGGACGAGCAAAACAGTGCGAATACGAATTTTATAGAAAAGGCGTCGTTTGCGACCACGCAGTACGAAACGGTGTGCGACGGCACTCTTGTGGTAGAGGAGACGCGCGTGTGCCTTTCGTACGAGCCGACGGATCAGATAAGCGTAGAGATGTGCTTTGAGGTGAACGAGCCGAAGCTTATAACGCTCAAAAGGCGCTCGGACTCCATGCCGCCGATGACGCTCGTGCTTGAGGAGGGCGTGCGCCACGTTTGCCTTTGCAAAAGCAAAAACACCTCTATCGAGATGATGGCGCGTGCCAAAAGGATAGATAATTCGTTTTTGAAGGACGGGCGCGTTGAGCTTGACTATACCGTTGAGGTCAACGGTCTGCGCGCGGAAAAAACGAAAATGCGGATAAATCTTATAAAAAATGAACGGCTACGCTGAGCGTAGCCGTTCGTTTTTTATTAGCCGTAGATCTCGATCTCGGAGATAACGATAACGTTGGAGTAAGACATACTTACGCCGATCTGGATGCAATCGACCTCAGCAGCCTCGAAATCACCAAGGGTGAAGGAGGTGGACTCGTCGTACGGATTGTACGTGCCGCTGCTGGAGCCAAGCACTCTCCAAGAGGTAGTGCCGTCAGCGTTCTTGGTGCCGCCGAGAACGTCAAAGGCGATCTCGTTCTGGTTCTCAACGAAGAGGGCAAAGCCGCTTACGGTCATCTTGTTGTAGAGGTCAATGCCGATGAGTGCGCAGTATTTAGCGCTGGGGTCGGAGCCGTCCTCGATCTTAACGCCGTTGGGGGTGTAGCGGATCTCCGCGTCTCTGATGTTCCAGTACATTACGGAGCCGTCGGTGGTAACGGTAGCCTCACGGAAGCTATCGTAGATAGAGCCCGTGCCGTGTGCGCCAACGTAGCCGATGTGTCCCCAGTCGGAGCTGCCCTTGTTCTTGTGGATGTGGGTTCCGTGCTCGGACTTGAGGTATGCGTTTACGCTGTCAACGCCTGCCGCCTCGATCATAGCGGGGGTAACGACGAGAAGGTTCTTCTTTGTGTTTGTAGCCTCGGTCTCGATGCGGACGTTCTCCTGACAGAAGGAGCAGGTCTTTACCTCAAAGCCGGGGAGGTTGGATGCGCCGGGGTAGGTAGCAAGAGCCTCGCCCGTGCAAACGTGGTCGCCGAAGTTTCCGCTGGAATCCTCAACGTAATCGTACTGGGTGAAATCGCAGTGCTTGCAGGTTCTGGTCTTTACTGCAAGACCCGTGCAGGTGTACTCGCCCGAAGCGACCCAGTCGTTCATCTTTGCGTGGCGGCAGGAGCCGTCAACGTTGGTGACCTGACCGTCAGCGGCGGTGGTATCTGCGGGGGTGGTTGCATCGGGGGTAGCGGGGGTGGTTACGCCCGCGGTGGTGTTTGCGCCTTCGCCCTCTCCGCAAGCTACGAAGCAGGGAAGAAGGAGAGAGAGCACAAGCGCAAGTGCTATAGCTGTGATCTTTTTCATCGTTTTACTCCTTGGGGGGGCAATCAGTTGCCGTAAACTTCGAGTTCGGAGATGTAGATTGCGGACTGTATGGCAGAGGTGATAGCGATCTGGATGCAGTCAACGGTGATCTCGTCGAAATCAGCGTAGTAGTAGCCCGTGTCCTCGTTGTAGCTCAGATACTTGCTTGCATCGTCTACGCCGCCGAGAACGGTCCAAGTGATAGTGCCGTCTGCGTTGGTCTTACCGCCGAGAAGGTCAAAGGTCATCTCGGGAACGGGATTTACGAAGATGGAGAAGCCGCTTACGGTGATGGGAGAGAGGATCTCGTAGCCGATAAGGGAGCAGTATTTAGCATCTGCCGCCTCAACGCCGTCGGGCGTGTACTTGGTGTCAACGTCCTTGATGTTCCAGTAAAGGATGGTTCCGCTTGCGTCGGTTGCGGAAGCGTCGCGCTCACCGTTAAGGAGTGCAGCCATACCGTGAATAGCGGTAAAGCCCTTTCTGCCCCAGCCCGATGCGCTCTTATACTTTACGTTGCTGTGTCCGCCGCTTATGTACGACTTTACGTCCTCAACGCCTGCTGCTGCGAGCATCTCAGGGGAGATGAGGAAGTGGTTCTTTCTGGTGTTGGTAGCGGCGGTCTCAACAACGACGTTCTCCTGACAGAAGGAGCAGTTCTTTATCTCGAACGCGGCGGTGTTAGAGGAGCCGGGGAAGGAGGAGATAGCCTCGCCTGCGAAAACGTGGTCGCCCATGTTTCCGCTTGCGTCCTCGGTGTACTCATACTGGATGAAGTCGCAGTGCTTGCAGGATCTGGTGGAAATGGAAAGACCCGTGCAGGTGTAGGTGCCCGTAGCTACCCAGTCGTTCATCTTGGCGTGGCGGCAGGAGCCGTCAGCGTTGGTGACCTGAGCGTCAGCCGCGGTGGTTTCGGCGGGGGTGGTTGCGTCGGGAGTTGCGGGGGTGGTTACGCCCGCGGTGGTGTTTGCGCCGTCGCCTTCTCCGCAAGCCGCGAAGCAGGGAAGAAGAATGGCGAGCATAAGGATCAGCGCGATGGAAGTGATCTTTTTCATTTTGGATCTCCTTTTCTTAATTAGTTTTTGGGTGTGATCTTATCAATACCGCCCATATAAGGACGGAGAGCGACGGGGATGTTTACGCTGCCGTCAGCGCAAAGGTTGTTCTCAAAGAACGCGATGAGCATTCTGGGGGGAGCAACGACGGTGTTGTTAAGGGTGTGTGCGAAATACTTCTGTCCGCCCTCGCCCTGAACGCGGATCTTGAGTCTGCGCGCCTGCGCGTCACCGAGGTTCGAGCAGCTGCCGACCTCAAAATACTTCTTCTGACGGGGCGACCAAGCCTCAACGTCAATGCTCTTGACCTTCAGGTCTGCAAGGTCACCCGAGCAGCACTCAAGCGTGCGCACGGGAATGTCAAGGCTGCGGAAAAGGTCAACGGTGTTCTGCCAGAGCTTGTCAAACCACGCGGGGCTCTCCTCGGGACGGCAGACAACGATCATTTCCTGTTTTTCAAACTGATGTATACGGTAAACGCCGCGCTCCTCGATGCCGTGCGCGCCCTTCTCCTTGCGGAAGCAGGGGGAGTAGCTCGTCAGCGTGTAGGGAAGCTTCTCCTCGGGGTTTATCGTGTCGATGAACTTACCTATCATGGAATGCTCGCTCGTGCCGATAAGGTAAAGGTCCTCGCCCTCTATCTTATACATCATGGACTCCATCTCCGCGAAGCTCATAACGCCCGTTACAACGTCGGAACGGATCATAAAGGGGGGGATGCAGTAGGTAAATCCGCGGTCTATCATAAAGTCGCGCGCGTAGGAGATAACGGCGGAGTGGATGCGGGCAACGTCACCCATAAGGTAGTAAAAGCCGTTTCCTGCAACGCGGCGAGCGGCGTCAAGGTCGATGCCGCAGAAGCGCTCGAAGATATCGGTGTGATAGGGTATCTCAAAATCGGGAACTGCGGGCTCGCCGTACTTCTGAACCTCTACGTTTTCGCTGTCGTCCTTACCGATCGGAACGCTGGGGTCGATAATGTTGGGGATGACCATCATTATCTTGCGTATCTTTTCCTCGTATTCGGGCTCAAGTGCCTCAAGCTCGGCAAGGCGTGCGGAGGATGCGGCTACCTGCGCCTTTACCTCGGCGGCTTCGTCGCGCTTGCCCTGCGCCATAAGTGCGCCGATCTGCTTGGAAAGACGGTTCTTTTCGGCGCGAAGGTCGTTTGCCTCGCTGATGGTGCGACGGTTCTCGGCATCAAGAGCTATCACCTCGTCAACGAGGGCGAGCTTATGATCCTGAAACTTGTTGCGGATGTTCTGTTTTACGATCTCGGGGTTTTCCCTTAAAAATTTCAAGTCAAGCATTAGAAATCTTCTCCATATTATTTATATATGTAATTATACCATAGATGCAGATAAATGTCAAAGGATTTTTACTTGCTTTCGACCATAGCGGCGAATTTTTTTGCTTTTTCGAACGCAAGACGCATAAATCCCTCGTAATCGAGGTGCTCGTATATGCGGTGGGTGTCCCTATTGGGTTTTGAATTGCGCGTCAGCTCAAAGGTCAGGGGAGCGGAGTAATTTACGCGGTTCAGGCGGTCGGCAATGCCTTGCCAATCCGCAACGCCGTCAAAGGGCATAAGGTGGGAGTCGTCGTGCCACGTCATTTCGGCGGGGTTGGTCATACCCATATTGTCGTCAAGGTGTGTGCAAACGAGGCGGTCTCCGTAAACGGCAGGAACGTCCATTGAGAAGTTGTAGCACATTTCGTGTCCCGTATCCCAGCAGTAGCCGAGTGCTGAGTGCGTGCCAAGCTCGCGCTTGATAAGCTCAAGATATTCAAAGCCCTCAACGTTCTCAAACGCGACGGTTACGCCGCATTTCTGCGCCTCGTCAAGCAATCTGCCAAAGCGCTCTATGCCAAGAGAGGTGGGCGTGTGCTTGTCCATACCGATAATGGGGTGGACTACCGCGATCGGAACGTCGCCCGAGGCGCAGTCACGCACGCAATCGACGAGCATTTTGATAAAATCGTCGCCCGCCTTGCCCTCGTCCCAAACCACGTCAATGCCGCGGAAGGGGGCGTGGATGGATTGATATATCAATCCGCAATCGGCAATAAGTTGCGCGGTCTTGGGAATGTCCGAGCCGACCTGCCACGTGGTAAAGCAGCCGTCAAAGCCTATCTCGGCAAGCACGGGTATCTCGTCCTTCATTTTCAGACCGAAGCCCGCGTCAACGTCAATACAAATTTTGTGCTTCATAATGTTCTCCTTATTGTGCTTTTTGCTCTGCCAGCCATTCCTCAAAGCATATGCCGCGGCTCATTATCTCGGTGGCGACCTCAACTCCGACGTAGCGGTAGTGCCACGGCTCGTAGATGATGCCCGTTACGTCCGTCTTGTCGGCGGGGAAACGCAGGATAAAGCCGTATTTGTGACAGTTATCAATGAGCCATTGCTGGCGTATTTTCGTTTTTTGAGCGTCGAGGTTGTAGTGCTTGTTACAGCAAACTATGTCAATGGCAAGACCGAGCTGATGCTCGCTCGTGCCCGGGATGGCAACTTCCTTGGCGGCAAGTCTGTACGCCTCCTCGTCGCTGATGCCGGGCTTCGCCTTTTTGATCTTGTTTATCTTGTTGTTGAAAAGCCCTTCCTGCGTTTCCTGCGAGCGGAAGCCCGAGCAAACGAGCGGCTTTCCGGTGCAACCGTCGGAAACGGTCTTGTTTGCTTCGTAGCAATCGTTAATCATCTGCTTTAGCGGCTCGGCGATTCTCGTGTCCACCTGCTTGCCGTTTACCTTCGTAAGCTTTATCGCGGAGATGTATTCGAGCGAGAGCTTGTTCCACGGATTTACGAGCGTCAGATACCACGCGTCAAGGTCGTATGTGGGCTTTGGCGGCGTGGGTACGGTAGTATCGGGAACGGTGGTGTCGGGTACGGTAGTGTCAGGTACTGTAGTATCAGGTACGGTGGTGTCGGGTGGCTCGGTTTCAAAATGCGCCGTATCGGAATCGGTCACATTGGGATTATTTATTTGATTTCCCTCCGAAGTGTCAGGTACTGCGGTGTCGGGTGTCACGGTTGGCTCTGCAAGAACCGACGAGGTGTCGGGTGCGGTGGTGTCACCGCCATTTCGCGGTAACATCTGAAAGATAAATATTGCGATAGTTCCGATAAGACACACAAACAAAAGCACTATGAAAAAGCGCGTCACCTGCGCCGCGGCGCTGTTTTTTCTTTTGCTCATTTCGACATCTCCTTTTTTAGATACTTATACATAATTAGAATACCACATTTTCGCTGATAATTCAAGGTGATTTTTCAATTTAATGGTGGAAAAGTGAAAACGCTTCGCGTTTTTACAGTGATATTCGCCCTTCGGGCGAGACGGCTGAGTGATATTGCGCCGTTGGCGCAGTGATATATTTTGCTTCGCAAAATGTGAATGCGGCGCAAAAAGCATTAAATAAAACAAAAAAGTGGCTGAAGCCGCGGCTTCAACCACTTTTTTACCTTAATATTTGCCGTAAGGCAAATATATCATTCATCATACGCGAAGCGTATATCATATTTGGCGTGAGCCAAATATATCATTAAAAACGCGAAGCGTTTTTTCGTCAGAATTTCATAAAGCAGGCGCGTTCCTTGTCCGCGTCGTTGGGCGCGTGCATGGATATCATCCTCTCGCCCTCAAGCGTGGTAAAGAGCATTGCGTGTCCGCCGCTGAAATTGTAAAGCCCCTCGCGGTGCGTCCACTTGCCGCGGATGGAGTCGCTTTCGGCGATGAATATCTGGTATTTCTTGTTTCCTATGCTCGACCACATCATTTTCAGCACGCCGTCCTCGGTGAACAAAAACGGGCCGTCGGTTATGTATTTTCCGCTTCCAGTGCCCTTTATCTCCGAAACGTTCGGGTTGTCGGATGCGCGGAAGAGCATAAAGGGTTCTTCAACGGGGCGCGAGAGGTCGCGCGCCAGCTTCACAGCCCAGATCTCGCCGTTCTTTATCTGCGTCCACTCGTGGCAGAATACCATATAAGGCTCGCCGTCCTCGATGTAGAGCGTGCCGTCAAGGCATTCCCAATCGGCAGGGGTTCTCGCCTCGTCGGAAACGGGAACGAACTCGCCGTCGGGCGTGTCGCACACGAATATCATCGTCGCGCGGTGCGCAGTGTCGCTTTTCATACTGCCGAAAAGGTAGTATTTTCCGCCGTAAACGTGCACCTCAGCCGCCCAATAGTCGCGCGTAGCCCAAAGTCCGAGCTTCTCGCCGTCAACTACGACTTTCGGCTCTTCAAAGCTTTCAAGGTCGTAGCTCTTGTAGACGGAAAATGAGCTTCTTGCCGCAAGGCTGCCGTCGTTCAGCGCGGTAGTGCCGTACATATAGTAGCATTTGTTTTCGCGGTCGGTCAGTATAAACGGATCGCGTATACGGATATCTTCTTTTTTAAGCATGGCGTTCTCCTTTTTGCCCGCACGCGGGCGCGTTTGCTATATTATACCATATTTTCGGTAGAAAATCAACGGTGAACGGGAAATTTGAGAAATGATCGGATTTTGCGGGGAAGGCGGGAAATGCGAACATAGTCCCAAGCCGCGGTGACGCGGACAAAAAAGCAAGGACAGCAGAAAGTGCAATCCTTGCTTTTTGTGTTTAGCGACCGAAAAAGATGATATCTATACAGAGGTCACGATAACATATACTTGGTGCATATCAAGTATTATGCGCGCTTAATATCTCTAACTTTATAATTAGGATATTTAGCCATAAATCTTGCCAAAGCAATTGATTCAGTGGTAGCACGAACAATTGTTGTACCGCGATTATGGTAAACCTTCCACGCTACCGCATTACCCTCGGAACATGTAAATCCATCATACATATTGTTTTACCTCCTATAATTATTCACATTCATTATATTTTTCTTCAAAAAGAATTTTGTATTTTTCTTTTGATGCAAGCTCTATGCATTTTTTATAGAATTCTTTAGGCGTTCTAATAGTGCCTAAATCGTTTAAATATGTTTCTTTTGAAAAAATCCAAGGGTTTTCGGAGATGATTTCTTTGTTTGAACCGCTGAATGCGCCGAGCCAAATTAATATGTCTGACCACAACATATATTTGTCATCCCAAGAACCCTGAGAATCGTTTTCTAACTCAAAACAATTAAAGTTTTTAACATAAATTAATGCTGGGTTTTTATCTACGGAAACAATTTCTTCCGGCGCAAAAGCCGGTTCTATTGATTGGTACTCTCCGTCATCATCGATATAAAAAGGTTGGGCTTGTATAGATAAAACATTGACTAACAGGTTTATTGGACCAACGAATTTTAATGCTTGAACATCAATTGCATCGGCAAGCTTTTCAAAATAGACGGAAGGTATTTTTGCACCATTATGAATCACAGAAACGAAAACATTAAAGTCATACTTGGAATATTTTGATTCGTGTTCTTTTTTTATTGTTTCTTCCAAAAGATAGTTTTGAGCAGTTATATATTCGTTATATGTTTTTATACCATCTTCAGAACCGAACCACTGTAAACTTTTACCATCAGGATCAAATCTATTTGCTTCTTCTTGACGTCTTTTTTCTTCTTCTTCTTGACGTCTTTTTTCTTCTTCTTGTTTTTGGATTACCTGCTGAACTACTTGATCTTTTGCATCATTAATAATACCCTTAACTTTGTCAAACAATCCCATAAGTTTTTCTCCTTTGTTGATTATGTCTCAACCGTTTTTATAAATATCCCAAAATGGGATATTTATATTATACCACTTTGGTATAATGAAGTCAAGAGGTTTAAGAAAAAAGGAGAAGAAAATGGAATTTAGGCTCAAAAAACTTCGAAACGAGAAGAATATATCCCAACTAAAGCTCGCTCTTGACTTAAATATGAACCAAAATACCATATCGCGATATGAAAATCTCGAAAGAGAGGCGGATTACGAAACCCTCATAAAGTTCGCTGATTATTTTGATGTGTCGCTTGATTATTTACTTGGAAGAACTGAAAATAAATAAAGACCTTTATGAACTTAATTTACACATAAAGGTCTTTTATATTTGAATTTCTATCTTTTTATCGTTGATTGCATACGCCTTTTAAATAATATTGTAAGCGTATTGCTCGTGCTCGGTTTGAGGTGGATTTTCGAGAAATGACATTTTGCATTTGAATAGAGTTAGTTTTACTTGATAGTAGTGTAATAAATTTGGTTTTGACATTTCTGCGCTCTTTTCGGGTAATAACGCCAGTATACCGAAAGAGGATGAAAATGCAAGAAAAGTTTTTGAAATTTATTTGTTGAGATTATTATAACATAAATTCAAAAAAATGTAAAGGAAAAATTATGCTTGGCAATAGGATATTCGCACTTCGTGCGAAGATTCGCACGCTTTACGCCTTGCAAGCGAGCTTGCAGATCTCCGAGCGGCGAATGCGAACATAGTCCCAAGCCGCACGCGGCTTGGAACTAGGTGAGAAGCCGCGGTGCCGCTGCCAACGCAAAAAGGACACCCGAAGGTGTCCTTTGCGTTGGCAGCGGCACTAGGATTCGAACCTAGGTAATGACGGAGTCAGAGTCCGTTGCCTTACCGCTTGGCGATGCCGCTATACTGCCTTATATTGTGCGCCTTGTCGACGCAACGATTATTATAGCAGACTCTTTTCGATTTGTCAATAGCTATTTTAGAATTTTTTTCTTTTCTTTCGTTTTTTTACCGAAAAATATTCTCCGCCCTCAAATAAAGTATTCCTATTATTTATTATTTTACTCAAATATGGCGAATAAAATATCTTTATCTGCTTGATTTTGCTTTTTTTATATGCTACAATCAATACGTAGATATTCCAAACGATTTTCCGAAAGGACGAATGACTATGAAAAAAACTATATCACTTCTTCTTGCCGTGCTGACTCTGCTTTCCTCGGCGCTCGTGTCCTGCGGCGGCAACACAACTCCCCCAGAGGCTACCGAAAGCACCGCTTGCGTGCATTCCTCTATGCCCGAATGGAGCTTTACGGGCACTCGTACCTGTCAGGGTCAGGGCTTACACACCCGCACCTGCCCCGATTGCGGCGTATCTGAGGAGCAGCTTCTCGATATGGCTGAGGAAGAGCCTGAATACAAGTCTCTTGACAAAAAGACCGTAATGTTTTTGGGTAACTCCTTCGTTTATTACGGCTACTGCGTAATGGAGGGCGGTCAGGGCAACGCCGACCGCGGATATTTCTACCAGATATGCAAGAACAACGGCGAGTCCGTAAACGTTTACGACTACGTTTGGGGCGGTATAACTCTTAAGGAAATATACAACGAAAAGCTCAATAACACGAAGGCGAAGCAGATAATTGCGAAAACCGACGTCGTATTTATGTCCGAGGCGGGTCAGAACAACGCCGCGCTCGTCACCGATATACAGAATATAATGGAGCTTTTCCCCGAAAAGACGGAGTTCTACTATCTTAACCACGCTTACACCGTGTCTTGTGACCACAGAAAAATAATGGACAGCTTCCCCACCCTCCAAAAGATGGGTGTCGGCATAGTAAACTGGGGTGCGCTTGCCCACGACGTATGGACGGGACGCACCAAGCTCCCCGGCGGCACGCTTAAATACAACAAGAACTCCTTCGTAGTAAACAAGCAGGACTCCCACCACCAGAATATGCTGTCGGGCTACCTCACCGCACAGATGGCGTATTGCGCGT
>JAZQXT010000093.1:0-2231 GCA_045633005.1 Eubacteriales bacterium
GGTGAAAAACACCATTTCCGAGCAGATAAAGGAATACCGCACCTACGAGGAGCTTATTCTGCGCGGCGAATTTTTCAGGCTTCTTGACCCGTCCGCGTGCGGCAGATACGCGTATTATTTTGCCGACAAGGAAACGAACGCGAGCGAGCTTTTGCTTTCGTTCTTGCAAAACGAGGGCGACGAGCGCGAGCGCGAGTTCAGGCTGAAGCTTTCGGCGGCGGACGCGAGCGCGGACTACGTTGATACGATAAGCGGCGAGCGCTTTTCGGGCGCAGAGCTGAAAAAGGGCATCACCGCAAAGAGCGACAAGGACGGCGAGTACGCGCGTATGTGGCACTTCGTCAAAAAATAAAAAAATGACTCAATGCGTTGCATTGAGTCATTTTTTTATTCCGAAAATACTGTATATTTTTTAACTCCGCTGACGGTCTCGCCGTCTATCTGCATCTCGCAGGGGCGGTCAAGCTCGACCTTTATGGTCTTGCCCGTGAGAATATCCACGTATTTCTTGTGTTTTACGTGCTGTCCCTTAAAAATGGATGGGAATATCGTCAGCATCCGCAGAGGACGCAGCTTGTGCGCGACCACCACGGTCAGCGTTCCTTCGGGGTCAAGTCTGTCCTGATTTGGCGCGATCATCATTCCGCCGCCGAAAAATCTGCCCTTCATTACGGGGCACATCCACACGCGCTTGTATTCGTGGACTACGCCGTCAACGGTTATCGTCGCACTCGTCGGCTTGAATGCGAAAAGGAGTCCCTTTATGGCTATGGCGGTGTAATTTATCGGCTTTTTGGACAGCTCCGCGGAGC
Organism: Eubacteriales bacterium; assembly: GCA_045633005.1. GTDB lineage: Bacteria > Bacillota > Clostridia > Oscillospirales > CAG-272 > CAG-390. The sequence continues at coordinate 813 of JAZQXT010000093.1, forward strand.
TTGAACGCTTGTTGTTGCCCGCGGCACAGCAATATCCGTCAAAGCCCGCGCCCGTGCCGTTGATGAATTTATATTCCTTTGAGCGAATTCTCACGCGCGGAAGCTTTTCAACGTAGGGGTTGAGCAAAAACGGCGGCGTGTTTGCGGGCATTCCGAGGTCGTGGATGAAATCGTTTCCGCTTCCCGTGGGGAAGTAGAGTATTTCGTGGTCAAGGTCCTCCTTGCCGATCTCGTTTATCAGGCGGTTGAGCGTTCCGTCGCCGCCCGAAATTACTACGGGCTCGTCGGCGTCTACCTCTGATATGATCTCGTGGAACGAGGTGTCAAAGTTTTTGTTTACGTAATTTATTTCGCAATCGGGGTGTATGTTATCAAGGCGGTGAGCGTCAGCCTCACCCTTGCCGTTTCCCGAGGTGGGGTTGAAAAAAACCGTAAGCTTTCTCACTTTTTCTCTCCTTAAAGTCTTATTGCACGTTCTGCGATGAATTCCGCAACGTCCTTGCGGTGTGGAACGGATACCAGCGCGCCTCGGCGGTTCACCGTCAGCGCACCGACCGCGTTGGCAACCTTGCCCGCGCGTGCTACGTCGCCGTGCTCAAGATGCTCAAGGGTGAGCGCGGCAAGAAATGCGTCGCCCGCGGCGCTCGGGTCCTTCGCCTTGACGTCGTAGGCGGGCAGGCAGTGGTAGTATCTTCCGTCGTATATGTAGCAGCCGCGACTGCCGAGCTTGATGGCGTAAAACCTTGCGCGGACTATCCTTGATAGCGCGATTGCCGCCTTCAGGCATTTTTCGGGAGTGTCGGGGCTTACGTCGGTCAGGAGCTTGGTCTCGTCCTCGTCGGGCGCGAAAAGCTCGATGGGCGAAAGCTCGTCAAAGGGGAATGTCCCGACGGACGCGCCGCCGTCAAGGTAAACGGGGATCTCGCGCTTGGCGGCGAGACGGGCGGTGGCAAGCAGCGTGTCGCGCGGCAGGTCGGTGCTTGCGATTATCGCGTCGGGGCGGCAGATGAACGCCCCCTCGACGTCGGACGGGCTGAGCGCAGAGCTTGCGTCGGGCGAAAGGCATATCTGCCTTTCGACGGTTTCGTTCGCGTATATTACGCTAAAGCTCGTTGGGAGCGTAGCGTCCGAGGCGACGAAGCGCGTGTCTATGCGCTCGTATTCGTAGATCTTTCGCAGGTCTACGCCGTTTCTGTCTTTGCCGAGCCGCGTACAAAGAACGCTGTCACCGCCGAGGCGTGCTACCGCCGTCGCGGAGATAGCGGCGCTTCCCGAAGGAACGAAGCCGCAGCTTTTGGCGAGAATGGGGGCTTTGGGAGAGCGCGGAAGCTCGCCCACGGGCATGCAAAGGTCAATGCGTGCCTCGCCTACGCAGAGTATTCTTTTCTTCATCGGCGCACTCCTTTCTCGTGTCTTTAG
>JAZQXT010000094.1:0-8635 GCA_045633005.1 Eubacteriales bacterium
CAAGCGACCTGACAGAGCGACGATCGTCTACTGCAACCGCATCCGCGAGGCTTACGGTGACGTGCCGATCATAATAGGCGGACTTGAAGCCTCTCTGCGCCGCTTTGCGCACTACGACTATTGGTCGGACAGCATCCGCCGCTCGATATTGGTGGATAGCCGTGCCGACATCCTCACCTACGGAATGGGCGAGAATATTCTGCTCCGCATCGCGACTCTGCTTGATAAGGGTGTGCCCGTAAAGAAGATACGCGACGTGCGCGGCTCGTGCTACGTTTGCTCCGCGTACGCGCCCGAAATTCACTACGAGGTGGCGGCTGAATTTGATTTTGAACAGCTTAAAAACGGCGGCAAGCCCTACGCCGACGCTTTTGCCGCGCAATATCGAGAGCAAGACGCGATTTCGGGACGCGCAATGACCGAAAGGTACGGCGACAAGCTGCTGGTGCAAAATCCGCCGATGCCGCCGCTTGAGCGCGACGAGCTTGACCGCGTATACGCCCTGCCCTACACGCGCCGCGTGCATCCCGTCTACGATAAGGACGGCGGCGTTCCCGCGATTGCCGAGGTCGCGTTTTCGATAACGCACAACCGCGGCTGCTTTGGCGCGTGCAATTTCTGCGCACTCGCGTTCCATCAGGGGCGCACCGTGCGCTCGCGTAGCGTGGAAAGCGTTGTCGCAGAGGCGCGGCTTATTACGAAAATGCCCGATTTCAAGGGTTACATTCACGACGTGGGCGGTCCGACCGCCAATTTCCGCGAAAGCGCGTGCGAAAAACAGCTCACCCACGGCGTTTGCCCCACCAAGCGTTGCCTTGCGCCCACTCCGTGCAAAAATCTGCGCGTAGACCACAGCGAGTACAAGCATCTGCTTGAAGAAGTTGAGGCGGTCGACGGCGTGAAAAAGGTGTTCGTGCGCTCTGGCATCCGCTTTGACTACCTGATGCTTGATGACGACGACGCATTTTTCAAAAAGCTCGTGCGCGACAACGTAAGCGGACAGCTTAAGGTCGCACCCGAGCATTGCTCCGCCGCGGTACTTGGACTTATGGCGAAGGCGGATTTCTCCGTCTACCGCCGCTTCCGCGAAAAATTCTTTGCCCTCTCGCGCGAGTGCGGCAAGGAGCAATACCTCGTTCCGTATCTGATGTCGAGCCACCCCGGAAGCCGCCTTTCCGACGCGGTTGAGCTTGCGCTCTACTTAAAGCGCGAGGGGCTGAATCCCGAACAGGTGCAGGACTTTTACCCCACGCCCGGCACGGCTTCGACCGTTATGTTTGCGACGGGCATCGCCCCCTTTACGGGCAAAAGCGTGTACGTCGCGCGTGACGGACGCGAAAAACGCCTGCAACGCGCACTTTTGCAGTTCAACCGCCCCGAAAACGCGCCGCTCGTGCGTGAGGCGCTCGTCGCCGCGCACCGCGAGGACCTTATCGGAAACGGCAAGGATTGCCTCGTCCGCGCGGGCAAGCTGCCCGACGGTAAAAGTGTCGGCTTCGCCGCCGAAAAAAACGGCGCAAGCTCCACAAAATCCCAATCCCCGAAGGGTGCAAACGCGAAAAAGGGCAAAAAGACCTCGCTCTCCAAGCACCTCGGAAACAGAAAAAAAGGTAAAAAGTGATATTTTACTTAAAGGAGAATCAATATGAAAAAATTACTTATTTTACTTGGCACGCTGATAGTTACTATCGCCCTGCTCGTATCCGCCGCAGTTTTCCTTTTTTCCTCATCTCCATTTGAGCAAATAAATGGCGAGCACGTTTTAAAATATTCGCCTGATACAAAAGAGCTTTACGTCTTTTACAACGGCAAAACGATAGGAACTCCCATTGAGTGCGACTCCTACGACACGCTCAGCCGCTGTCCCAACCTTGCGGCAGTGCTTTTCAGAGCTACTCAGGGCATAGGAATTAATGCGAAAACGACGTACTACGTCGCAAACGGAGAAAAGATAACCACACTGCCTGGCGACCTCAACTACCTCGAATTGTCCGCGGATGGAAAAAGCATAACGGCTATCGACGTATCCCAAGAAGTTAAAAAATACTATTTATACAATATAAGCAATCAAAGCAAGACAGAGTTTAAGTACGAAGGCATTGAATTAAGAAACGCCGTCTACTCCGAGGACTTCAGCTCTATACTTTACACGTCAACGAGTGTGGAGAACGGCGCTATAACCCTTAACCTCAACCTTTACACCAACGGCGAGAGCATAAAGCTCTCATCCGATATGTATCCCCTTGCCGTTTCCAATGACGGAGAACACATTTACGCATACGTCGTGGTCTCCCCTGAGCCTTCCATTGAATTTCCGTCGGGAAAGGGCTTGTTTACTCTTTACGAGCTTAATAAGAATGGCGAAAAGGTCAAAATAGCGGAGAAATTCCAAAAAAATTACGTCTACTTCAATAAGGATTGCTCACAGGTTGTCTACGTTGCCGACGAAGGGGCGTTCTTCCGCGAATACGGCGCGGAAAGCTCCGTAAAGCTCGGCAAAGCAACGACCTGCGCCCCGATATATCCCGCGGGTGTGTGTAGCGTCGAGGATTTTCGCGGCTTACCCATTAAGCTTTACTCCGAAGAGAGCGGAGTGCGCGCATATCGCATCGAGGATGATAAAAGCAACGTCGAAAAGATAACTTCGGACTTTTTGGATATACACCTGACGTCCGACGGCAAAACTCTGTACTACATAAAGGACCAGTCCATTCGCCGTACTGACGTAGACGACCCGTCAAACGAGGAAACTCTCGTTGAAGCCAAGGCAAGCGCTATTTATTGCTCCCACGACGGCGAGGACGTATACTACGTAGAGAGGGGAAGTATCTATTATATAAGCGAAGATAACGTTGGTGTAGATATATCTGTCAACGCTAAAAACTGCGCCATAACCGAGGACGGCGTTTTGCTTTACATCGAGCAGGATAACACGCTTTACTACTCCGAGGACGGCAAAAATGGCAAAATGATATCTGATGACGTTATTACCATGATCATATACCACGGAACTGTCTTCTACTTTACCGACAGAACTAACCACGAGGCAGTTGCCACCGCATTTTACAGCGAGGACGGAAAGTCATTTGAGGCTGTTGACGGCGGAAAAAAATTCAAATACGTCGATAGGTGATGTCAAAAAAGCTAAAAAATCGACCTTTTTCCACATTAAACGCATAAAATTTGCATTAAAGATTGACAAAGTGTTTATAATGTGTTAAAATAAAATTTAAATATAGACTGCAAAAAATACATAGGCAGTCGGAAAGAGGACTATATAATGAAGAAACTTCTTATTATGATCGTTTGTGCCGTAGTTGGCATTGGCGTGCTTGTAACGGGCTTCAACGCCATATTCAACTCGGACAAGAACATTGCCCTGCGTGCCATCGACGGTGCGCTTGACGGACTTTGCGCGCGCGATGAGGTTGAATACTTTACCAACCTTATGAACGGCGGCTCCGTAAGTGTAAACTACAAAAATGCAAACCTTGACGGCGCAGAGGTCAAGGCTTCCGCTAAGCTCTACCTTGAGCTTGAGGAAAGCTCCCTTATGTTCGACGAGATCTCCGCTTCCGTTAAGATGGGCGAGGATAAGCTGAGCCTTACGGGTTCTGTCTACGCCGACAACGAAAAGGTATACGTCAAGAACGACGAGATCCTCGGCGGCGCGTACGGCGTTGAAAAGGGAACTCTCGCAGAGGGCTTCAAGAAGTCCGTATTCGCTCCCGACAGCGGAAGTGCAATGGCACTTGACGAGGAGCTTTACGAGACTATCCTTAAGGCTCTTGAGATCACCGAAAGCGATCTTCCCGATAAGGCGATGGACGACGCTACCGACCTTATAGACGATTATCTGACCACGGTTCGCAAGCTCATCTTCAAGCACGCTGAATACAGCAACGTGACCGAGGAGGTCAAGATCGGCGGCGAAAAGGTCAGCGCCCGCGTTATTTCCGTTATCATCACCCCCGAAACCATCGCAAACTTCCTTGAGGATTTCTACGATTACCTTAAGGAAGACGACGATCTGCGCGATTTCGTAGTCAACTACTACAACGAGTTCAAGCCCGTTGCAGAGCTTTTCGTATTCTCCACCGGCGCAGTTGATACCGACATCAACGTCGGTGAGATCTACGACGAGGCTATCGAGGCTCTCGGCGAGCAGATCGACGCTATCGTTGAAAGTATGAAGGACGCTGACGAGGGCTTCGTTGCGCTCCGCCTTGCTATGCCCAAGCTCTCCACCACTCTTATGAAGGCTTGGATCGTTTCGGGCAGCGACGTTAAGGACATCGAGGACGATCCCGACGAGCTTATGGAAATGATGAGCATCGACTTCGGCGAGGACGGTGCCGAGGATACCGACACCATCACCATCGAGTCCGCAGGTCAGAAGATCAAGTACACCGTAACCGAGGAAGACGACGTTACCACCTACAAGATCACCGACGGCACAAACTACGCCTCCATCGCATTTGACGATGATAAGGATCAGTACACCATAAAGCTTCAGGAGAAGACCAACAGCTACTACTCGGGTGAGGTTACCACCACCTACGTTATCAGCGGCGACTACACCACCGACGGTGACGCTTCCACCTTCGAGCTTGACCACGCTAAGATCAACGGCGAGGAGCTTCTCACCGAGGAGAACAAGTTCGACTTCTCCATCACCTTCGAGGAGAGCGACGGAATGCCCAGCGCTGAAAAGGATATCAAGTCCGTTCTCACTATGAAGGAGGAAGACTTCACCAAGATCATGGAGAAGGCTATGGAAAAGTTCCCCTTCCTCGGCGGCGCTACGGAATCTCCCGCTCTTCCCAATATCCCCAACATTGACAACTATATGCCCGAATATTAATTCACAATAATAATTGCCCAACCTTCGAAAAGAGGGTTGGGCAGTTTTATCCGATTTTTATTTTTAAGGAGGATACTATGGATTTTTTGGAAATTTCCCCCCACGATCTTGAATGCTCCAACGCCTTTAATATGATAGGCAGGGAGTGGTTTCTCATCTGTGCCGCCGACGCGGAGCGCGAGTGCGGCGCAAACGCAATGACGGCAAGCTGGGGGTATCTTGGCAATATGTGGAACAAGCCCTCGGCGGTGTGCTTTATAAGACCGCAACGCTACACCTATTCCCTTGCGGAGCGCGCCGAGCGCGTCTCGCTGTGCTTTTTCGGTGAGGGCGAGCGCGAGACGTTTTCGTATTTCGGCACGAAAAGCGGCAAGGACGGCGACAAAGCCGCCGCGTGCGGACTGCACTACGATTATATAGACGGCGTTCCGTATATCAGAGAGGCAAAGACCGTGCTTATCTGCCGCAAGCTCTACGTTGACGACTTGCGCGAGGAGTGCTTTACCGATAAGAGCATAATTTCTTCGTTCTATAAAGCGGGCGATTACCACAGAATTTACGCCTGCGCGATAGAAAAAGCGATGGTTAAAACGCCGAAGGCGTTTTAACAGTGAAATCCACCTTCGGTGGGTGAAATACGGCTTTGCCGTGTGAAATATTTGCCCGTTTGGCAAATGTGAAATATTTTGCTTTCGCAAAATGTTAAGGTAGCTTTTTGCTACGCAAAAAGCGTTTTATAAAACAAAAGTGGTTGAAGCCAAAGCTTCAACCACTTTTTTCCTTTTCGTTTGCCGTAAGGCAAACACTTCATACGGCGAAGCCGTGCTTCATGCGCGAAGCGTTTTCTCTGCGTCAACCGTCCAACATCACTCAAAAAAGCGGGAACAGCGCACTTTTTAGCGTCATTCCGAAGCTCCGACGAGCTACTTCGAGGTGGAGCGAGCGATCCTCCCCGTTTTTCCGCAGAAAATCGCCGCTTGATGTTAGCACCAGACTTATCTATTAGGGATTAGCAGCCAAAAAATACGGCTACGCACTATTTGCGGCGATTGCACACAAAGGCTCCCTTGTGTAAAGGGAGCTGTCACCGAAGGTGACTGAGGGATTGTTTTTAACCCGAAATATAGTTTTTTCAACAATCCCTCCGTCATTTTCTTGCGAAAATGCCACCTCCCTTTACACAAGGGAGGCTAATTGTGGGCGCAAACATTCGGCACAGCCGTAGCATACGGCGGGAGTCCGAAATGGAAAAGTCAGGTGCTAACATCAAGCGCAAAAATTCTGCGCCAATTTGCGAGATTCGCTCGGCTCAGCACGGAACGGCGTGCTTCGCCTTCGGAATGACGCAAAGGGTGCACTGTTCAATTTTCAATAGGTAGCTTTTTGCTACGCAAAAAGCGTTTTATAAAACAAAAGTGGTTGAAGCCGCGGCTTCAACCACTTTTTTCCTTCATATTTGCCGCAAGGCAAATACATCATACGCGCTATGCGCGTATATCATGCGCGAAGCGTATATCATATTTGCCGTAAGGCAAATACATCATTGTAAAAACGCTCCGCCGTTTTTACTTATTCCTCGTCTTCGTCCTCGAAGTCAAGCTCGTCGAGCTCGTCGCAATCGCAGTCGCAGCAGTCGCAGTCGCAATCGCAATCACAATCGCAGTCGCAATCGTCGTATACGAACTCCTCAACCTCGCCAAGATCCTGATCGATCTCCTCGATGTACTCGCCGAGGTACTCGATATCCTCGTCGATCTCGGCAATAGCATCGGTCATCTCGCCGAGAAGCTCGATCATAGCGGCAATAAGCTTGCCCTCTGCGGTGGTCTTATCGTAATCAAGTCCGTCTGCAAGACCCTTGAGATATGCTGCCTTTTCAGTAAGTGCCATTTTTGCTACCTCGCTTAATTATTTACCTGCGCGAGAGAGATACTCGCCGGTTCTGGTGTCGATCTTAAGGATCTCGCCAACCTCGATAAAGAGGGGAACCTTAACCTCTGCACCCGTCTCAAGAGTTGCGGGCTTAAGAGCGTTGGTTGCGGTGTTACCTGCGAAGCCGGGGTCGGTGTCGGTAACCTCAAGCTCAACGAACGTGGGGGGCTCAACGCTGAATACCTTGCCCTTGTAGGAAACGAGCTTGCACATCATTTCCTCCTTAACGAACTTGAAGGACTCGGGAAGAACGTCGGCGTTAAGGGGAGTCATTTCGTAGGACTCCATATCCATAAAGTAATAAAGCTCACCGTCGTTGTAGGAATACTGCATATCGCGTCTTTCGATGAAAGCGCTGTCGAATTTATCGGTAGGGCTGAAGGAACGCTCGATCACGGCACCCGTGATAACGTTCTTCATCTTGGTGCGGACGAAAGCCGCGCCCTTACCGGGCTTTACGTGCTGGAACTCGATAACCTGAAATACGTTACCGTCCATTTCAAATGTTACGCCGTTTTTAAAATCGCCGGCTACTACCATGTTAATATACCTCCGTGGTTTTGGTTTTTTGTCTGGGTATTCATACTTACATATATTTTATAATATTTTCGCGCGGATTGCAATAGCTTTTTACAACTTTTTCGTTATTTTCGCGCTTTTTATCAGAAAAACTTTGCAAGTCCGCCCGTTGAAGTCTCCCTGTACTGATGTCCGAGGTCCTTTCCCGTTTCGTACATCGTGCGCACGACGGTGTCAAAGGATATCATTCGCGTGCCCGTAAGGAAGTTTGCAAGCGAGAGCGCGTTTATCGCGCGCATCGCGGCAACGGCGTTGCGCTCGATGCAGGGTATCTGCACGAGACCGCAAACGGGGTCGCAGGTAAGTCCCAAATGATGCTCAAGCGCCATCTCGGCGGCGTACTCTATCTGGTCGATGCCCATATCAAAAAGCTCGCAAAGCGCCGCCGACGCCATGGAGCAGGCTGTGCCTATCTCCGCCTGACAGCCGCATTCCGCGCCCGAAATTGACGCATTTTGCTTGACTATGTTGCCGATAAGTCCGCCCGTGGCAAGCGCGCGTATCATTTTTTCGTCGGAAAACGACTTCTTTTCCTGCATATACACAAGCACGCTCGGCACTACGGCGCACGCGCCGCAGGTGGGGGCGGTAACTATCGTCTCGCCCGCCGCATTCTGCTCGGCGGCGGCAAAGGCGTAGGCGCAGACCATACGGTTCTCGCGCGTTTCGGGGCGCTCGTCAATATGACCGCGGTTGTAAAGGAGCTGTGCGACGCGCGTAACGCCAAGCCCGCCCGGGAGCGTGCCCGTGGTGGTAAGTCCCGCGTTTATCTCATCCTTCATCGTGCGCCAAACGCCGTAGAGGAAATCACGAATGCCCTCGTCCTCGTGGCGGAAAACATAGTCGCAAAGGCGGATATTTTCCGACTTGCATATCGCGCTTATCTCGGCAAAGCCCTTTTCCGCGTAAATTTCGGGCTTTTCTATTTCGGGAACGCCCTCGACGCGAATATCTCCGCCGCCTATCGACATTATGCGGCGGCGCGCTATCTCGACACCGCCCTTGTAGGCGATGATATCGAGCGTGTTCGCGTGCGGAAGCTCGTTTTCGGGCGTTTCGGTGTCGAAAATTATCTCAACGGGCGCGGGAGCGAGGGTCTCGATTATCGCCTTGTCGGTGCAATGCCCCTTGCCCGTCAGCGCGAGGGAGCAGTAAAGAATTACCTTGTAGGAGTCTGCGTCGGGGCAAAGCTCCTTGATATAAAGGCACGCGCGCTCGGGGCCCATGGTGTGCGACGAGGAAGGTCCGCGTCCTATTTTA
>JAZQXT010000095.1:0-32943 GCA_045633005.1 Eubacteriales bacterium
GTAATATGCGTATGATCAAGAGAGACGTTTTCGAATATTTCAAAAAGGAGCCTGATGTGATGCAGGTGAAGGACGTGGTACGGCTGCTCCACTGCAGCAAGAACACCGTGTACAAGCTGATCCACGAGGGGCGCATCGACACGGTAAAAATCGGACGCTCCATTCTCATTCCCAAAGCAGCGCTTGTGGAGATGATGGTGAATGAAAAATATTATCAAATAATTAATCCAAGTTTTCCGAATTATCGCTGGACTTTCAAGAAGTGTTAAGGTATGATTGGTTCAATACAAAAAGGAGGCTTAAAAATATGAAAAGAATCACAGGACGGCTTGCCGAGGACAAGGGAAAATACTATGCGGTGATCAATCTGCCGGCGGTGGACGGCAAGCGCAAGACCAAGTGGCACACGCTAAACCTTGAAGCAAAGAAGGGGAACAAAAAAGAGGCGCAGCACCGCCTCAATCAGATCATCGATAAGTACAACTCGGGCGATATGTACCTTGCCGAAAGTATGACGCACGCCGAGCGTGAGCGCAACCGCCTGGCGAACACGAAGATGCTCGACTACCTTGACGAGTGGTTGGAAGGACACAAGCACAATGTAGAAAAGCAGACATACCATCAGTACAAGCGTTATATCGACGGGCGCATCCGCGGGTTCTTCACGCCGCTTGATATCAAGGTCAAGGAGCTGACGGGTGACGAGATCAACGACTTCTATACCTACCTTCGCAACGAAGGACTTGCAGGCTCGTCCTGCCAACGCTACCATAGCCTTCTGCATAAGGCGTTCAAGGACGCAATGAAGAGAAGGATCATTTCCGCCAATCCCGTAGACCAAGCCAACCGCCCCAAGCGCGAACAGTATATTGCAACGTTCTACAACTCCGAGGAAGTGAAGCAACTGCTCGAACTCGTCAAGGACGACGAGATATATATCCCGATCCTACTTGCCGCTTACTACGGTCTGCGCCGAAGCGAGGTGATAGGACTCAAGTGGTCGGCGATAGACTTTAGTGAGAACACTCTGGCAGTGCGCCATACCGTACACGCAACCGATGAAGGCATCGTCGCCAAGGACAGATTGAAAACGAAATCATCCTACCGCACGCTGACGCTTGAACCGTTTGTCAGAGAGGAGCTTTTGAAGCACCGCGAGAAGCAAGAGAATATGAAAAAGCTTATGCGCTCGGCGTACTCAAAGGAATACACGGACTACGTCTGCGTGGACGTGCTCGGAAGGCTCTACGATCCCGACTTCGTAACAAGACACTTCGGAGATCTCTTGGAGAAGCATAAGCTGAAGAAGATACGCTTCCACGATCTTCGCCACTCCTGCGCCTCGGTGCTGCTCGCCCAAGGCATAACGATGAAGCAGATTCAGGAATGGCTCGGACACAGCGATATGAGTACGACTGCCAACATCTACAGCCACCTCGATGCCGTAACCAAGGCAGAAACAGGTGCCGCGATGAGTAAAGCGTTGGGGTGAAAAGGGCATAAGGAAAGGGCTGACCTTGCGGTCAGCCCTTGAAATAAATTATTTCTTCAACAATTCAGGATATCTTTTTAAGTAATATTTGAAATCAGATTCAGAAACAATACTTTTCAATCTTTTGATATCCAAAAAGTCAATTAAATTTCTTGTTTTTCTGTTTGCTAAAACAGAAAGTTTTGCCATCGACTCACCTTCGGTATTAGTTTCACATGAGCCGATGCCGCCCGCTGTTCGATTCAACATATATCCCGAAAGAAAGTGTTTAACAATTTTTTCCTCGGTTTTGTATGTTGACAGTGTTTCAATGTAAAATATTCTCGTCGTATCTAATGCTCCAAATGAATCAATTGATAAAATTGAATTACAAACATCGCCAAAGATCAAACGCTCCAAAGATTTTCTTTTATTCCAATGGCTAATTATTCGGCGTTTAATGTTGTCAGAAATACCAATATATACTTGCTTATAATCATCCAATACAAGCATATATACGCCCGTTTTGTTATCGAGTTCGGTTAAATCATTGCATTCGATGAATTTGAATTTTTTGCATTGTTGCAACAAATATAAATTAAATTCATCAAAGTTAAGTGAGTTGAAATATGACATATTAAGATCATAATTCAAATCAGCCGTTGCTATTTGTTTGATATAGTGATCTTCTGTCCAGCCTGGTATTCCTTCTGGTTTGGCGGATAAATAAAATTCCTTATTGATATGATTTGTCGGTTTATCTTGAATCATTATTCCAAAATGCAAAATTCTCATTTTCAAAACCGCCTTTTTACAAAAATAAAGCCACTTTAGATTGCTCCAAAGCGGCTTTTGGCGCAGAGAGAGGGATTCGAACCCTCGTAGGATTGCTCCCAAACTGATTTCGAGTCAGCCCCGTTATGACCACTTCGATATCTCTGCGTATTAAGTTGTTTTGAATTTTGCACGGCTTTTGCAAGGCCGATGGTAAAATGCGTTCACTCAAAATTCAAGAAAAATGAAGCATTTGCGAGATAATCGGAGAAAAGAAGAGCTTTCACAAGTTCAAAAGTGACGAATCAGTCTACATTTCGAGCGACCTGCGCGCGAGGGCAGGGGAACGTTCTTTTTCCAACGAGCAATATTATATCACAACAAAACCGATTTTGCAATAGAAAAATTCAAAAATATCAAAAAATACGAAAACTTTTCTAAACTTTTCTAAAAAACATCGCGGAGAAGCCTTCTCCGCGATGTTTTGGTATGTATTTTTACGACGTCGGGAAAAATCTGCGCATACTGTCGGCTACGGCGTTTATGGGCATGGTCTGAAGAATGACCTTACCGGGGCCCTTGACGACGGTGTTGAAAAGTCCCTCGCCGCCAAACAGCGCGTTCTTCGCGCCGGGAACGGAAACGATGTCCATGGAGCAGGTAGCGTCCATAGCGGCAAGGTAGCCCGTGTCTACGATGATGGACTGACCTGCGGCAAGCTCGTACTCACACGCGTGACCGTCGATCTCAATGAACGCGGTGCCACTGCCCGAAAGTTTCTGCATAATGAAGCCCTCGCCGCCGAAAAGTCCCGCGCCGAGCTTCTTACGGAAATGCACGGAAAGAGTAACGCCCGATTCTGCGGCAAGGAAGCCGCTCTTCTGCACGATAAGCTCGTGACCGGGCTCGATCTTCACCGCGCGGATGGAGCCGGGGAAGCTCGATGCAAACGCGATCTGACCTATGCCGCCCGTTGCGGTATATTTGTTCTGGAAGATCGCCTCGCCTGCGAACATTCTTCCGAGAGCCTTACCGAAGCCGCCGTTGGAGGTGGTCTCCATCTTCATATTGGGGCTCATCCAGCTCATGCTGCCCTTTTCGGTGATAACGGTCTCGCCCGCTTCAAGCTCACAGATAACGGCGGGGAGAGAATTTCCTACAATGTTGTATTTCATTTGTTTTTCTCCTTTAATAGATTAGTCTTCGTGTTCGGTGTCGGCATCAACGAATTCACGCACGGCGACTCTGCGCTCGTTTCTTGCCTTTTCAACGAGATCGGAAAGCATCTCCTTCGTTTCACGCGAATTCTTGATATGCTTTATATCAAATTCGGGAGTGGACTTATCCCCTGAGCAACAGTGAATAGTGCCGAGTCCGAATATGCGTTCACTAAATGAGCGCTTCAACGTAACGTCGGTTATTCTGTAAAGTCGTATCTCCTCCTCGGTGCGACTTAGAAAGCCAATGTCAAGGAGTACCTTTTCGTCAGTTATAAAATACCGAGTGAAAGACCACGGAAGTCCGAAAATGGTGCGCTTGCGATCTTGCCAGAGTATTTCGCTAACGGTGTTCTTCATAATTTACCTCCCGTAAAAGTATTGGATTTTACTCCGCAAATTAATTATACCACATAAACTATATTATTGCAAGAAGTTTTTGCAATTTATGGCAATAACCTATTGCCTTATTTACCATTTCGTGGTATAATTATACATATTTTGATTGTACGGCTCGTGTATTTGCGCCGCTCCGTGTCGATAATATTATCGAATACGGTAGGAGGTGTAATATGCACTCAAAGGAAAAGCTGCGCGATTTTTTCGTCGGGCTCGGTGTTGGACTTTTGTTTTTCGGCTGTACGATCATTTTTGTCTTGAATTCTTAACGGAGGTGCGCGGTGCGACTTGACAGATTTCTCTCGGAAGCGGGCGTTGCTACGAGAAGCGAGGCTTCACGCGCCGTAAGGCGCGGCGAGATCACCGTGAACGGCGTTGCCGCAAGATCCGCATCGGCAAACGTGCGCGAGGGCGTGGACCGCGTGTGCTTTCGCGGCGAGGAGATCGTTTACCGTAAAAACGTATTCGTGATGCTCAATAAGCCCGAGGGCTACGTCAGCGCGACCGAGGACAAAAACGCTCCCGTCGTCACGGAGCTTCTTGACGAGCGCGATGCGAAAAGAGTTTTTCCGTGCGGAAGGCTTGACAAATACACGCTCGGTCTTATGCTCTTGACCGACGACGGCGAGCTTTCGCACCGCCTTTTGTCGCCCGCGCGCCACGTGGCGAAAAAATACTACTATCGCATCGCCGCACCGCTTTCGGCAGAAGACGCCGAAAAGCTACGCACGGGCGTGTATATCGAGGGCGGACATTTTTGCGCCGCGTACGAGCTTGAACTGACGGGCGATAGGGAAGGCTATATCACGCTCACCGAGGGCAGATACCATCAGATAAAGCAGATGCTTTACGCGGTAGGAAACGAGATAACCTACCTTGAGCGCATCACCTTCGGACCGCTCTCCCTTGATGACGCGCTTGAACGCGGCGAGTGGAGATATCTTACAGACGACGAAGTGGCGGCACTTTACAGCGCCGCGGGCTTATAAATATTATAGGAGACAAACGCAAATGACCATCGAACAAATTCTTGCTGACGAGCTGAAACTTAAAGAGGAGCAGGTCGTCCGCACCGTCGAGCTTATCGACGAGGGAAACACGATTCCCTTTATTGCCAGATACCGTAAGGAAGTAACGGGCTCGCTTGACGATACCGTGCTTCGCGACCTTTACGACCGCCTTAACTATCTGCGCGGAATCGAAAAGCGCCGCGAGGAGGTCAAGAACCTTATCGCCGCGCAGGATAAGCTCACACCCGAGCTCGTTGCCGCTATCGACGCGGCGCAGACTATGACGGAGGTAGACGATATATACCGTCCCTACCGCCCCAAGAGAAAGACCCGTGCATCCGTTGCGCGTGAAAAAGGACTTGAGCCCCTTGCCGATCTTCTCTTTGAGCAGCTTCCTGACTACGGAAAGACGCTTGACGAGCTTGCGGCAGAATATATAGATGAAGAAAAGGGCGTTGCGGACGCGGCGTCGGCTCTTGCGGGCGCACGCGATATAATTGCGGAAAATATTTCCGATAACGCATCCTGCCGTAAATCCGTCCGTACGCTTACTATGGAATACGGCGTTCTGGTTTCCAAGGACGCGGGCGAGGGCGCGTCGGTATACGAGCAGTATTACGATTTTTCCGAAAAGGTCAAAAAGATACTTCCGCACCGCGTTCTTGCAATAAACCGCGGCGAAAAGGAAGGATTTTTGAAGGTCTCCCTCGAGCCCGGAAGCGAGATCGTAAAGACTTATCTTTACCGTAAATTTGTCAAGGAAGGCGATAGCCCCGCCAAGGCGCAGGTCGCCGCCGCCGTTGACGATAGCTACGATAGACTTATCGCTCCGTCGGTCGAGCGCGAGATACGCAACGACCTTACCGACAACGCATCCGAGGGCGCGATAAAGGTGTTCTCCGATAACTTGAAGCATCTTCTTATGCAGTCTCCCCTTAAGGGCAAGACCGTAATGGGCTTTGACCCCGGCTACCGTACGGGCTGTAAGCTTGCCGTAGTCGACAAAACGGGCAAAGTCATAGATACTGCCGTTATTTATCCCACCAAGCCGCAGGAGCGAATTGCCGAAAGCACGAAGATAGTAAGCGGACTTATCCGCAAGTACGGCGTTGAAGTTATCGCTATCGGTAACGGTACTGCATCCAAGGAAAGCGAGATATTTATCGCAGGTCTGCTCCGCGATGCAAGCTTCAACTGCAAATATACTATGGTCAGCGAGGCGGGTGCGTCCGTATACTCCGCGTCAAAGCTTGGAGCAGAGGAGTTCCCCGATTTCGACGTAACACAGCGCTCTGCCGTCTCCATCGCACGTCGCTTGCAAGACCCCCTTGCAGAGCTTGTTAAGATAGAACCCAAGGCTGTCGGCGTTGGTCAGTATCAGCACGATATGAAGCCCGCAAGGCTTGACGAGGCACTCACGGGTGTCGTCGAGGACTGCGTAAACTCCGTCGGTATCGACCTTAATACCGCATCGTACTCGCTTTTGTCCTACGTTTCGGGCATAAGCAAGCCGATTGCAAAGAATATCGTCAAGTACCGCGAGGATAACGGTGAATTTGAGTCCCGCGCCGAGCTTCTTAAGGTTCCGCGCCTCGGCGCAAAGGCGTACGAGCAGTGCGCAGGCTTTTTGCGCGTGGTAGGCTCCGACGAGGTGCTTGACTCCACGGGCGTTCACCCCGAATCCTACGGCGCGGCTCGCGCACTTCTCGGTATGTTTGAGTACGACGAGAGCGAGATAAGACGCGGCGGCGTAAAGCTCCTCGGCAAAAAAGTAGCCGAGATGGGCAAGTCCAAGATATGCTCCGAGCTCGGCATAGGCGAGCCTACGCTTGAGGATATAGTAAATGAGCTTGAAAAGCCCGGACGCGATATCCGCGACGATTTCGAAGCCCCCCTGCTTCGCGACGACGTGCTTGATATCAATTCTCTTAAAGAGGGAATGATACTCACGGGAACGGTCAGAAACGTTATCGACTTCGGCGCGTTCGTCGATATCGGCGTGCATCAGGACGGACTCGTGCATATTTCGAGAATAAGCAATAAGTTCATAAAGCATCCCTCCGAGGTGCTTGCCGTTGGCGACGTAGTAAAGGTACAGGTGCTGTCCGTTGACGTTCAGAAGAAGCGCATCGCCCTCACTATGAAGATAAAAGAGGATGCGCAATAAGCGGAGAGGGTAATTTAAATTAACCTTTGTGAACAACTTTTGAACAGAAAATACCGCAATACTACGCAAAAAAATATCGATTTGTGCAATCTATACAAAACAAAAAGCAAAATTTTGGGGAATAAACACCTATCATTTTGCGCGAAAATTTGATACAATATATATGTTATAAAATATTCGTGCTGTGCATTGGCACGACTCGTACAATCAAGGAGGAATTGATTTAATGGCAAGCGTATCCCTTAAACACATTTATAAGAAATATCCCGGCGGTGTAACGGCCGTTTCCGACTTTAACCTTGAGATCAAGGACAAGGAGTTCCTCGTATTCGTAGGCCCTTCGGGTTGCGGTAAGAGTACCACTCTTCGTATGATCGCAGGTCTTGAGGAGATCACCGAAGGTGAGCTTTACATAGGCGACAGACTTGCAAACGACGTAGCCCCCAAGGATAGACAGATCGCGATGGTGTTCCAGAACTACGCTCTGTATCCCCATATGACCGTGTTTGAGAATATGGCATTCGGCCTTAAGCTCAACAAGACTCCCAAGGCGGAGATCAAGAGACGCGTTGAGGAAGCAGCTCGTATCCTCGACATCAAGCACCTTCTTGACAGAAAGCCCAAGGCTCTGTCCGGTGGTCAGAAGCAGCGTGTTGCGCTCGGTCGTGCTATCGTTCGTAACCCCCTCGTATTCCTTCTTGACGAGCCTCTCTCCAACCTTGACGCTAAGCTCCGTGCATCGATGAGAACCGAGCTTACCAAGCTTCACCACAACGTTGGTACTACCTTTATCTACGTTACGCACGACCAGGTCGAGGCTATGACCATGGCGACCCGTATCGTTGTTATGAAGGACGGTATCATCCAGCAGGTAGATACTCCCCAGAACCTTTACGATTTCCCCTGCAACGTATTCGTAGCAGGATTTATCGGAACTCCTCAGATGAACTTCATCAACGGTAAGCTCACCAAGAAGGGTGAGGACGTTTACTTCGAGTTCGAGAACGAGTCCCTCAAGCTTCCCGCAGAGAAGGCAAAGCAGGAGGCACTTCAGGAGTACATCGGCAAGGAAGTTATCGCAGGTCTTCGTCCCGAGTGCATCGACGACGATGCTCTCAGCCTTGAGAAGCTTGCTGAAAGCGTTATCACCGCTGACGTTGAGGTTACCGAGCTTATGGGCGCAGAGATCTATCTCTACCTCAAGGTCGGCGAGGAGACTACCCTTACCGCACGCGTATCCTCTCGTTCCACCTCTCGCGCAGGTGACAATATCAAGGTTTCCTTCGATATGAGCCGTATCCACATCTTCGACAAGGATACCGAGAGATACGTTATTCACTAATAAAACGTATAAAGGATGCTGCTAAACGCAGCATCCTTTTTTATTGACTTTTTCGCCTTGATATAGTATAATTTTATATATCAGTGTTTGAAATATCAGGTTGTAATAATGAATGATAAACTTTTTTATATGAACGAAGCGCTTGCGCTCGCAAAAGCGGCGGCGCAAGAGGGGGAGATCCCCGTGGGTGCTGTCATAGTGAAGGACGGCAAGATCATTGCACGCGGCAAAAATCGCCGCGAGAACGGCGGTGGAGCGACGGCTCACGCGGAGATCGAGGCGATAAACGCGGCGTGTGCCGTGCTTGGAACGTGGCGCCTTAACGGCTGTACGATGTACGTCACCCTTGAGCCGTGCCCTATGTGCGCGGGCGCGATAATAAACGCGCGTATAGACCGCGTGGTGTTTGCCGCCTCGGACGTAAAGGGCGGTGCGCTTGGCGGACTTTTCAATTTGCTTGATACGCCGCTTGATACAAGGCTCAAGGTCGAGGGCGGAGTTATGGCGGACGCGGCAACCGAGGTGTTGAACTCATTTTTTGCCGCAAGGCGCGAGGAAGCAAAAAAGATAAAAAGGCTCACGCGGGATTTTTATTCCCAAAGTGCCGATATAGTCGCCCCCGCGCTTCTTGGCAAGATACTTTGCCGCCGCGTTGACGGCGAGGTCATCCGTTCAAGGATAACGGAAACCGAGTGCTACAAGGGCGAGGCTGATACCGCCTGCCACGCCCATAAGGGCAAGACCGCGCGTAACAGCGTGATGTGGAGTCGCGGTGGCACGGTGTACGTTTATCTTTGCTACGGAATGCATAATATGCTTAATATCGTCACGGCGGAGAAGGGCGAGCCCGAGGCGGTGCTTATCCGCGGCGTTGAGGCTGTGAATGGCCCCGGCAGAGTGACGAAGTATTTTAGTATCGACCGCGAACAAAACGGCGCGGACGTTATATTGTCCGATACGATATGGATAGAGGACGACGGTACCCCCTCGCCGCAATACGAATGCACCGCGCGCGTGGGCATAGACTACGCCGCACCCGAGGACAGAGACCGCCCGTGGAGATATATAAAGAAGTGAGTTGCCAAAAACAACTCACTTCTTTATTTATATAAGCTCAAAGCCCGCGTCGGAAAGGTATTTGTCTGCTTTGGCAACGTCTGACGTACGGAAAACAACGTTTGCCTTGCCGTTTTCCTTGGAGATGAATGCGTACATATAGTCGATCTCTACGCCGTATCCGTTGAGCGTGTGAAGCACGAGGTTGAGTCCGCCGGGCGTGTCGGGAACGATAACGCCGACAACGTCGTTTACAACTACCGTTCTGCCCGTGCCTCTGACGATGCTTACAGCCTTTTCGGTGTCGTCCACGATAAGACGGAGGATGCCGTAATCAGCCGCCTCTGCAAGACAGAGCGCGCGGAGATTTATGTGCGCGTCGGAAAGCGCGTCGGTGACCTCGGAGAGCATTCCCTTGCGGTTTTCAATAAATACGGATAATTGCTTTACTGCCATTTTTTCGACCTGCCTTTCTTCTTAATCGTGGAGCTTGCGGTTGTCGATAACGCGCTTAGCTTTTCCGATAGAACGCTCGATTGAATGGGGGTTTACAAGAGTTATCTTGGGCGAGATTCCAAGCGTGGAGCGCATACCCTCGCCGATCTCGCGCTCGCGGCGCGAAAGATCACCGACAGAGCCCTCGAACATAGTTTCGCTAAGCTCGACCTTGACCTCAAAGGTGTCAAGATTGTTCACGCGGTCAACAACGATCTGATAGTTGGGTGTGTATCCAAGCTTGATGAGAACTTCCTCGATTTGAGAGGGGAATACGTTGACACCGCGGATAATGAGCATATCGTCGGTACGGCCCTGAGGCTTTGACATTCTGACAAATGTACGTCCGCAAGCACAGGGCTCGTGGGTGATGGTACCAATATCGCGTGTGCGGTAGCGCATAACGGGGAACGCTTCCTTGGTAAGCGAGGTAAAGACTATCTCGCCCTGACAGCCGTCGGGGACGGGCTCAAGAGTATCAGGGTCGAGTATCTCGATGATGAAATGGTCCTCGTTTACGTGCATACCCTTCTGCGCGGAGCATTCGTATGCTACGCCGGGGCCCATGACCTCGGTAAGTCCGTAGATATCGTAAGCCTTGATGCCAAGACCTTCCTCGATCTGCTTGCGCATACCTTCGGTCCACGGCTCAGCGCCGAAGATTCCTACTCGGAGCTTTAAGTCTTCGGGCTTGAGTCCTGCTTCTGCAATGGATTCGGCAAGGAACATAGCGTAAGAGGGAGTGCAAGCAAGAGCGGTTGCCTCAAGGTCCTTCATAAGAGCGACCTGACGCGCGGTGTTTCCCGACGAGATCGGAATGACGGTCGAGCCGAGAAGAGTTGCTCCGCCGTGAACGCCGAGTCCTCCCGTAAAGAGTCCGTAGCCGTATGCTACCTGTAACTTATCATCTTCGCTGAGTCCCGCGGCGGTAAGCTGACGTGCAATTATATTGTCCCATGCGGCAAGATCATTTTTTGTGTAACCGACGACGATCTGCTTTCCCGTAGTACCTGAGGAGGCGTGTATTCTCACAACGTCCTTCATAGGAGCGGCAAACATACCGTAGGGGTAGGTGTCGCGCAGATCCTGCTTGCAGGTGAAGGGAAGCTTTCTGATGTCGTCAAGAGTCTTGATGTCCTCGGGCTTTACGCCTGCGGCATCCATTCTCTCGCGGTACATGGGTACGTTTTCGTAGGTTCTTTTTACGCTTTTTTGCAGTCTTTCAAGCTGGAGCTTGTCAAGAGTTTCGCGCGAGGCGGTCTCTATCTCCTCTTGCCAATATTTTCTTTCCATTGCTTTGTTGTCCTTTCGGGGTTAGTTGTTGTAGCCGAGAGCAAAGGCTTCCTTGTTCATTTCTACGAAGCGGGGAGCTACGCTCTTTTCGATAGCGTCGATCCAAACCTCTGCGTCAATTCCGAGGTATCGCGCAAGTCTGCCCATGAGCACGATGTTTACCGCCTTCGACGAGCCTGCCTTGAGCGCGGGTGTGAGCGCGTCAAAAGCATCAACGTCAACTCCGTCGGCGATCAGCACGTCAAGCGCGTCTGCGGGGTATTCGGCATATCCTGCGGTAACGGGCATGGGATCGATCTGCTGTGTGTTGGCAATTATCTTTCCGCCAACCTTAAGGCATTGCGCCCAACGCGCCGCCTCAAGCTTTTCAAAGGCGATAATGTAGTCAGCCTCGCCGTTTTCGATAACGGGGGAGTAGACCTTTTCGCCGTATTTAACGTAAGTAACAACGCTTCCGCCGCGCTGGCTCATTCCGTGAAGCTCGGAGACCTTAACGTCATAGCCCTTTTCAAGGAGTATTCTGCCAAGGAGCTTGCTGGCAAGGAGCGTACCCTGTCCGCCGACGCCTACTATCATAATGTTGGTTGTTTTCATAGCTTAAGCCTCCTGTCCTTTGATTGCGCCAAACGCACAAAGCTGCTCGCAAACGCCGCAACCCGTGCAGAGCGTGTCGTCGATCTTCGCCTTGCCGTCGCGGAAGGAAAGGGAAGGACAGCCAAGCTGCATACATCTCTTACAGCTACGGCAAGCGTCCGCGTCTATCTTGAATGCGGGGGCAGTCTTTACGCTCTTAAGCAGAACGCAGGGGCGGCGCGAGATGATAACGGATGCCTCGTCAGCGGCGATCTCTTCCTTTATTGCCGTGTCAACAGCTTTGAGGTCGTAGGGATCGACCACGCGGACTCTGTTTATGCCGAGAGCGTGGCAAAGCGCTTCGAGATTTATCTTCGTTGCGGGCTCACCGCGCAGATTGTAGCCCGTGGTGGGGTTCTGCTGATGTCCCGTCATACCCGTGATGGAGTTGTCAAGAATAATAACGGTGGATTTCGTATCGTTGTACGCGATGTTGCAAAGTCCCGTCATACCCGAATGCATAAACGTGGAGTCACCGATAACGGCAACGGTGTGGGATGCGTTTTCGGGGTTTGCCTTGTTAAAGCCGTGCAGACCCGAGATCGACGCGCCCATACAAAGCACCATATCAATGGCGTTGAGCGGCTTCTGTGCGCCGAGCGTGTAGCAACCGATGTCGCCCATAACGTTGAGCTTGTGCTTGGCAAGCGTGTAGAACAGACCTCTGTGCGGACATCCCGAACACATAACGGGAGGACGCGCGGGGAGCTGTGCCGCCTCGCGGGAAGCGGGGAGAGCCTTGCCGAGAGCCTTTGCTACGACGGACTGGGAATACTCGCCAACGGGGGAGAAAAGATTTCTTCCCTCGACCTTGATGCCGAGTGCCTTGCAATGACGCTCGATTATGGAGTCAAGCTCCTCGATAACGACTACGCGTTCTACCGATGCGGCAAAGTCAAGCAGGAGCTTATCGGGCAGGGGATTGTGCATACCGAGCTTGAGTATCTTTGCCTCATCCTCGGCGAACACCTCGCGCACGTATTGATAGCATATGCCCGAGGTTATGATGCCGAGCTTCGTGGAGCTTCCCTCAACTCTGTTGAGCGGGGAGGTCTCGGCGTATTCCGCAAGAGCCGCGGTGCGCGCCTCGACTACGGGGTGCTTCGGCTTTGCGTTTGCAGGCATCATTATGTACTTTTGGGGCTGCTTTTCGTAAGCAATGGGGGCAAATTCCTCTCTGTCGCATTCCTCAACTATGCTCTGTGAGTGAGCGGTGCGGGTGCAGATGCGGTAAAGCACGGGCGTGTCGTATTTTTCGGAAAGCTCAAAGGCTATCTTTACGAATTCCTTCGCCTCGGTGGAGTCGGCAGGCTCGATCATCGGCACCTTGGCGGCGATGGCGTAGTTGCGCGAATCCTGCTCGTTCTGTGAGGAGTGCATTGCGGGGTCGTCAGCCACAAAAATGACCATACCGCCGCGAACACCCGTGTATGAAATGGTAAAGAGGGGGTCTGCGGCAACGTTGAGTCCAACGTGCTTCATAGCGCAAGCGGAACGATATCCCGCAAGGGATGCGCCGAAAGCCGCCTCGGCGGCGACCTTCTCGTTGGGTGCCCATTCGCATTTGATCTCGTTGTATTTAGCGGCAAATTCGGTGATCTCCGTGGAGGGCGTACCGGGGTACGAGGACATTACGGTACAGCCCGCTTCAAAGAGTCCGCGTGCCGCGGCTTCATTGCCAAGCATAAGTCTTTTCATATTTTTTATCCTTTCGCATAAATGTACAAATATACAAGGTTAATTATATCATAATACATAATATTTTTCAATCCAAAACAACAAAAAAATCACAGAATTTTAGCGAGTTATTGACTTTTTTTGTTTTTATGGGTATAATAATGCTCAAAGGAAGTGAATAAAAATGATAATAGATTTTCATACCCACGCATTTCCCGAAAAGATAGCCGCAAGAACTCTTGACGTGCTACGCAAGGGAAGCCTTACGGTATCTGGGATAGATTGCGTTCCCACGACGGACGGAACGACGAGGGGACTTATTGAACAGCTTGACCGAGCGGGAGTCGATATAGCGGTGGTCCTTCCCATCGCCACGAAGCCCGAACAGACGGAGACGATAAACCGCGTAGCCGCCGAGACGTACGCGCAGAGCCAAGGTCGCCTTATCTCGTTGGGTTCTGTGCATCCTGCGGACAGCGCCGCACCCGATTTGGTAGACCGCGCCGCCGAGATGGGTGTAGTGGGCTTAAAGCTCCACCCCGAATTTCAAGGAGTTGATATCGACAGCGCGTGCAGTATTGCGGTGCTTCGCCGCGCGGCGAAAAACAAAATGCCCGTCGTTATTCACGCGGGTAACGATATAGGCTTGCCGCCGCCCGTGCATTCCACGCCCGATATGATACTTCGCGCTCTCGATGCCGTTCCCGAGCTTACGCTCGTCGCGGCGCATCTCGGCGGTTGGAGAATGTGGGACGAGGTGGCAGAAAAGCTCTGCGGCGCGCCGCTGTATTTTGATACTGCGTTTATCTCCGAATATATCGAGCCGTCTCTTGCGCGTGATATCATTCGCGCTCACGGCGCAGATAGAGTGCTTTTTGGAAGCGATTGCCCGTGGGAAGCACCGAGTGCCACACTTGCGTTTTTGCAAGGGCTTGGTCTTGATGAGTCGGAATTGATGCTTATCAAGGGAGAAAATGCCAAGAAAATACTGAAAATAAACTAAACACAACAGCTCTTTTGCCGAAAAGAGCTGTTTTTTTGACAAAAACGAAATTTTTTCGCAGAAAAATCTATACAAAAGCAAATAAATATGATATAATATAAACAATTATAATGTATTAGTATGCCTATTTGACTTAAGGAGATAATATGCAACAGGATAATAAAAGAGATAACCGCCGCGCCCCGATTAAGCGTGATAGGGACAGATATCCCGACCGCGCCGCAGAGGGTATAGTTTACGGCAGAAACGAGGTCCGCGAGCTTCTGAAATCGGGCAGAGCGATAGATAAGATATTCGTCCGCCGCGGAGATAAGGAAGGCTCGATAAACGTAATAATCGGCGAAGCGTCCGCAAGACGTATTCCCATAATAGAGGTTGAAAAGCCCAAGCTTGACTCCCTTTGCGGAGGCGGCGTTCATCAGGGCGTTGCCGCGCAGGCGGCGGAGAAGGAATATTGCTCCGTAGACGATATCCTTGCCATAGCCAAGGAGCGCGGAGAAATGCCCTTTATCGCCATTCTTGACGGCGTTGAGGACCCCTATAATCTTGGTGCGGTCATACGCTGTGCCGAGTGTGCGGGAGTTCACGGAGTCATCATCCCCAAAAGGCGTGCTTCGGGGCTCACCGCTACCGCCGCCAAGGCGTCAGCGGGTGCGCTTGAGCATATGGCTGTCTCAAAGGTCGTAAACCTTGCGGCAGAGATAGACAGACTCAAGGAGCTTGGCGTATGGCTGTACGCTGCCGAGGCGGGTGGCGAAAGCCTTTATAAGACCGACCTTGACCGTCCTTGCGCTATCGTTTTCGGTAGCGAGGGCGAGGGAGTGTCGCGCCTTGTAAAAGAAAAATGCGATTACGTTGTTTCTATCCCAATGTATGGAAAGGTCAACTCGCTCAACGTATCTACCGCCGCAGCGGTGGTGCTTAACGAGGTTGCCAGACGGAGAAATGAAAAATGAAATTTTTTGATAAGCTGAAAAAAAATTCGAGCACGGCTGAGGAAAAAGCGCAAGGCGGCAAATCTTCATTTTTTGACCCGCTTTATGATATAAACGAGCCTGAGGATGAAAACACCGAGGTCGTCGAAGAGGGCGAGAAAGCCGCAGTCGAAACGAATAACTCCGAGAAAATCGAGTATACTCCCGATCAGGATGATATAATCGGTGATATCTTCGCTGAATTAATGGATGAAGCTAAGGCAGACGGCGAGGATGTTGAAGAACCGACAGTGCCTTGCGAGGAAGAGCCTTGCGAGGACGCCATCGAAAGTTTCGTGGCTGAGGCGCAGGAGCTTGATAATACGGAGGAAGAAGAGCCGTATAACGAAGCTCTTAACGCACAATTCATCGACAGTCTGTTTGCCGATGCGGTAGATAACGATGACGTGGCGCAGGAGGAAAGCGCGGAGCTTGACAGCGCGATAGAAGCACTCCTTGCCGAAGCGGTAGAAAAGGAAAGCGTAGCTGTTTCTGTCACGGCACAGGAGAATGAGGAGCGCTCAAGCGGCGAAGACGTCGTTCTTGATGACGAGGACGTATTGCTGATGACGGCTCTTGGATATGGCTCTGCAAATGATGTTCAGTATGCTCAAAAAAAGCATACCGAGAGTGTTGCAACTCCCAAATATACCAATCTCGAGCGTGCGTTTGCGTTTGACGGTCACGAGTACCGTTCAAAGGAGAACGAGGGAGCGATAAAAGAGGCGTATGCAAAGGAAAGCCTCGTTATGTTCGTCAGAGCGGTCGGAACTCTGTTCTTTACCGTGCTTCTTCTCGTTTTTGACCTTTTCGGCAAGAGCTTTGGCGGATTCTTTGACCCCGTTCTTTATCCCACGACGCACATTCTTATGTCCTTCCAGCTTTTGTTGCTTGCGTCGGCTTTGTCCTACAAGCAGCTTTGGGATGGACTCAAAGGCATAATTCAAGTCGACCCGCGCCCGTATTCGATGGCATCGCTTGCCGTTTTGCTTACGATGGTGTACAATTTAACGCTTGCGATAATAGGACAGACGGGCTTTGCGCTTTATAATTTTCCCGCCGCATTTGCTCTCGTGCTTTGCGTAGGTTACGATTATCTCGTTCTTGAAAGAGAGCTGGCTACCTTCAAGCGCGTTTCCTCTTGGGACGGCATTTGCACGCTTGAAAAGATAGACAGCGCGTCTCTCGCTGCCGAGATGGGAGACAAGAGCGTGGGAGCTTCAAGCGTGGGACGCGCATTCAGGCTTCGCCGCGGAAGTGCTCCCGATAACTATTTCCACCGCCTCAATCGCCGCAATCCCGCAGATAAGATATACAACTACATAATCGCTCCCGTGCTTGCGCTTGCTATGGTAATTTTCATAGTTTCCCTTGCGGCAAACCGCGGTTTCGTGCAGTCGTTTAATATTTTCATTACCGTAATTCAGATGGGACTTCCCTCGTTTATGGCAATCTCGGCAATTTTGCCGTTCTTTGCACTCTCGCGCTTTGGTTTTGGCAAGGATATAGCAGTGCTTAGCGAGGCTGATATGGCTGATTATTCCGAGATAGATACGGTAGTTTTTGATGAAAAGGATGCGTTTGGAGACGGCTCTCTTAATATAAGCCGAATCGCTCTTTGCGACGGCGGCAAGGCGTGCGATATGTATAGCGTTATCGAGGACGTTTCCGCTGTCTTTGATAAGATAGGCGGTGCATTTGCCGATTCGTTTGGCAACGAGAAGACCGATGATGCATCAGCCGTGATCATTGATAGCGTCGTTCATCGCGGTGTTAAGGCTACCGTGGGAGCGAAGAAATACACTATCGGAAGTGACGAATATCTTGCTCAATGCGGAATTTTAGTATCCGGTTATTCCGATAAAAGCTTTACCGAAAGCGTTGCGGGCGGTGTCGTGCTCCACGTTGCGCTTGAGGGCGTTGAGATATTAAAGCTATACGTAACGTACAGCATCGAACCCGCGTTTGCCGAAATGGCAAAGCAGCTCTCCGCGCGCGGTATCAAAACCGTTTTGAGAAGCACCGATCCCTATATCGACGAGGATCTGCTTGCTAACTTGATCGGCGAGCTTGAAAATTCCATTAGGGTAATAAAGACCGCCGCGAGCGATAGCGAAGCGGTTAATACCGATACGGTAGACGGTAGCTTGCTTGCCAATGACCTCGATTGGACGGCTCTGCTCAAGGTCAAGGATGCGGGTGAAAGCCTTAACAAGTGGACGAAGCTTAACGCTATGATAGGTCTTGGCTTGCTTGCCGCAGGCGTGCTTATTGCATCGTTCCTCGGCGCGCTTGGCGCAAGCGTTGGACTTTCGCCGCTTTACGTAGTGCTGTTCCAGCTTATTGCAATTTTGCCCTCTGCGGTAATATCTAAATTATTGCTTGATTAAATTATATGACGGGGCGGTATCGCCCCGTCGTAGTGTATAGGTGAAAAAATGTTTTCAAGTTCTGTTTTAAAATCAGTTTCCAAGCCGGGGCGCTATTCGGGCGGCGAGTTT
The DNA here is from genome assembly GCA_045633005.1 of Eubacteriales bacterium. Lineage (GTDB taxonomy): Bacteria > Bacillota > Clostridia > Oscillospirales > CAG-272 > CAG-390. Next base: position 18,013 of record JAZQXT010000095.1, read on the forward strand.
GGTCAGATCATTAAGGATAAGGAAAAGGTCTCTGCCCGCTTTGCCTTCTGCTTCCCCGACTCTTACGAGATAGGAATGTCAAACCTCGGAATGCGCATACTTTACGGCGTGCTTAATAAAGAGGACGATATATGGTGCGAGCGCGTTTTTGCGCCGTGGCGCGATATGGAAGCCAAGATGCGCGAGGGAGGTCTGCTCCTTACCGCACACGAAAGCGGTGACGAGGTCAGAAAATTTGACTTTTTGGGCTTTACCTTGCAGTATGAGATGTGCTATACCAACGTCCTCAACGTTCTTGAGCTGTCGGGTATACCGCTCTACGCCGCAGACAGAGGAGAGGATTTCCCGATAGTTATCGGCGGTGGTCCTTGTGCCGTAAACCCCGAGCCTCTTGCTGACTTTTTCGACCTTTTCAATATCGGAGAGGGCGAGGAGATGCTCCCCGAGATAGTCCGTCTCTATATTGAAATGAAGAAGAAGGGCGCAACGAAGGCAGAGTTTTTGCGCGAGGCGGCACGCAGTATTTCGGGCGTGTACGTTCCCTCGCTTTACGACGTAACGTATAACGAGGACGGCACGATTGCCGCTTATACCCCCAAATACCCCGACGTTCCCGCCAAGGTCAAAAAGCGCATCGTCGAGGACATCGACAAGATGTATTTCCCCGAGGCAGTAGTTATGCCCTACGTGGAAACGGTTCAGGACAGAATAATGCTTGAGGTATTCCGCGGCTGTATACGCGGTTGCCGCTTCTGTCAGGCGGGTATGATATACCGCCCCGTCAGAGAAAAATCCCCCGAAACACTTCTTCGTCAAGCAGAGTGCCTTTATAAGTCAACGGGATATGATGAAATTTCGCTGACATCGCTTTCAATTTCCGACTACACTCGCCTTGCCGAGCTTACCGACGGGCTTATTGATTGGACGAATGAGAAAAAGGTCAATCTGTCGCTTCCCTCACTCCGCATCGACTCATTTACACGCGAGCTTATGGAGAAGGTCGCATCCGTCCGTGCGTCCTCGATAACCTTCGCTCCCGAAGCGGGAACGCAAAGACTGCGCGACGTAATAAATAAAAACGTCACCGAGGAGGACCTTATGCGCTCTGCATCCATCGCCTTTGGTGCGGGCAAGGAGCAGGTCAAGCTCTACTTTATGTCGGGACTTCCCACCGAGACCTACGAGGATATCGAGGGAATTGCAGTTCTTGCAAAGAACACCATCGAGCAGTATTACGCAACGCCCGGGCACAGCAAGCGCAATCCGCAGGTCACTATAAGCGTTTCCTGCTTCGTCCCCAAACCCTTTACGCCTTTCCAATGGGAAGCGCAGGACACAATCGAGACACTCCGCGATAAACAGGAGCATCTGAAAACCAAGATTACAGACCGCAAGATAAGATACACCCACCACGACGCGCGTGTGTCGCATATAGAGGCTGTATTTGCGCTTGGCGACCGTAGACTTTCAAAGGCGCTTGAGCTTGCGAGACGCGCTGATTTCGCCTTTGACGCGTGGGACGAGTATTTTGATTATGACAAGTGGATGCAGATATTCGCCGAGGCGGGAATAGACACGGCATTCTACGCCAACCGCCAAAAGAGCACCGACGAGGTGCTTCCGTGGGACGTTATCGACGTTGGCGTGACGAAGGAATTCCTCATTCGTGAAAAGAACCGCGCGTACGCGGAAAAGACCACGCCGTCGTGCCGTGAGGCTTGCTCGGCTTGCGGCGCAAATTGCTTGGGAGGTAAGGATACATGCTGCCCGAAATCAAAAACATAAACGAATATACACCCCTTGACGAGCCGCGCACCGTCAGACTTCGCTTTTGCAAAAAGGGCGCGCTTCAGTACATATCGCACCTCGATCTTCAGCGCACGTTCGTGAGAATTTTGGCGCGCGCGGAGCTTCCGCTTTGGTATACGCAGGGCTTTAACCCACACCCGAAGCTCGTTTTTGCTCTGCCGCTTCAGCTTGGTACGCAGAGCGAGTGCGAGCTTGTGGACATAAAGCTCGTAAGAGATATGCCCTGCGACGATCTGCTTAAAAGGCTGTCGCTTGCGACTACGGCGGAGCTTGATTTTACCGATGCGTACGTTCCGAACACCAAGTTTGCAGATATAGCCGCCGCAGAGTATGAATTTTTCATAGAATGCAACAACTCCGAAAAAATGGCGGAGTCCATTTCCGTGGTGCTTACCACCTCTCCGCTTACCGTTACGAAGAAATCCAAATCGGGCGATAAGGAGATAGACATTATCCCCCTTATCCGCAAGGTCGAGGTAACGGCAGAGGACGGCGCGTGCCGCATAATAGCGACGGTTGCCGCAGGTTCAAACGAAAACCTCAGCCCCGAGCTTTTGGTTGAGGCGCTTCGCAAAAGGCTCATTCTTTTGCGCGGCGGGGAGGAGTATTCCATCCTTCGCCGTAAGCTCTTGAAAGCTGATCTTTCGGAGTTCAGATAAGCAAAAAAACGATATGGATTTTGTTCCATATCGTTTTTTCTTGTACAAAAAGGGAGTCAAACGCAAAATGCGTTTGACTCCCTAACTGATTTATTAGTCTACGAGATTTTTAAGCGAGAGGTAGTCGGAGGAATCTATAGCACCCGAACTGTCCTTGTCGGCAGCGGAAGCGTACGCTCCCGAAAGGGTATAGGAGGAAGCAAGATGTCCTGCCGCAGCCATAAGGTCTACCGAGGTAATGAGTCCGTCACCGTTTACGTCACCAGTAACGACGATAACGTAAGAATCAATGACCTTGCCGTCAACGGTGAGGTTTACGACGTAGCCCGTAGCGACCGCACCGGACGTTACCTTAGTACCGCTTGCGGTAGTAACCGTGATGTACTCGTCATCCTCGTTGAAGGAGGAAACGACATCCTCGTACGTTGTTCCACAATGATTATCCTTGTAAAGACCGGTTGAGGTAAGCGTTCCTGCGCTTCCCGTAACGAGAGTAAGCTCGGTGGGAGCGGTCACAGGAGGTGCTACGGGAGTGTATACACACTCGGTAAGATACGTAGCAGAGCAATATCCAACAACCTGATTTTGAGTAGAATCATTGTAATATATTTGCGCCCAACCGCTTGAAACGGAGAAGACGTAAACGGTTGCGCCCTTGTTTACGGAACCGATGACCGTGCCCGTTGAGCTTGCGCTCGCGCGAACGTTAAGCGGATCGGAATTCGTGGTAACGGTATGGGTTGCTGTGCTTCCCGTGTTTGCCGTGGTCATATCGGTGGTCGTGTAGTCAAGATGTATCCAGCCGTAGCCGTTGTTGTATACGATCTTGCCCCAAACGCCGCTGGTTTCAAGAACCTGAACAGCGTGACCTCCGTTGATGTAGCCTATTGCCGTACCCGAGGAGCTTGCGCTTGCACGGACGTTGATCTTCGTTTTCGCTACGTAAGTTCCGTAGATTCCGGATTCGGTGGAGCCGGAGTCACCCGTATTGCCCGAGTCGCCTGTAGAGCCCGAATCACCGGAAGAACCGGAGTCGCCCGAAGACGCCGAGGTAGAGGAGAGCTGAATGATGCGGTCGGTGGAGTTGTTCTTGATGTAATATGTAGTGCCGTTGTATACGCACTCAAGAACCGAGCTGAGTCCGCTGCCCGAGGCTACGCGGTTAACGGTGAACATCGTGTAAGCGGGAAGATTTACGGAAGCAGAGGTTGTAGCAGCAGCATCCTTGTAGAGATACTTAAGCGTGCTTGCCATGTAAAGACCGGGAGTGGGGTTGGAGCCCGAGTAGTCGATGGTAGCGTTTGCGTTGTAGGGCATAGCGCCGTATCCGAGAATGTTGGAGTAGCTTGCGCTGTAGCTCTTGAAGTAAACGCCTCCGCCGTTAGCCTCAAGACCCGTGCCTGAGCTTGTGTTACCCTCTACTGTGTAGATGGTGGAGCTAGTCGCGTAAACGACCATTCCGATGTGTGCGGGGGTTGCGGAGCTGGAGTAACGGAAGAAGATAAGGTCGCCGGGAAGAGGAGTGTAGCTTCCGCCTGCGTACTTGGAAGCCTTCCAATAGCCCCATTTCTTAAGCTGAGTAACCCAAGCGGGACAACCGATCTCGCACCAGATGTATTTGCTGTTGCCCGTGTTGTTACGGCACCAGTTTGCAGAACCCGTACCGATGGTATTTACCTTGGACTGGCGCAAGCACCAAGTAACGAACATAGCGCACCAAGGAGCGCTCGAGCCGCCGTAGCCTACGCCCCAGTCGCCCATGTTGTAGTTGTACTCGGTATAGTTGTTCGAGCCACCGGACGTTCCGGAATAGTTTCCTGCGCTACTGCCCTCTTGATATCCCAACTGGGAGAGCGCAACGGCAAGAACGTCGGTACGGTTATTGCCCGTGTAGGGAAGACTTGTAAGATAGGTGTAATATTTTCCGCTTTTATAGGAAGAGGAAACCGCGTTTACACCGTTTACGTACGTAATATTTGCGGCAGCAGTCGGCATAATGAACATAGGCACGACCATGAGGACCGCAAGTGCCACTGTGAGGATTCGCTTAAAAGAGGTTTTCATGAAAATTCTCCTTTTTTGTTTTTTACTGCTTGCGAGGGTAAAATTATCAATCATATATATATTTTATATAAAAATCGCCGTTTTGTCAATGGTAATTTTGGATGAATTTACTTATATCTATATGTATATTTTGACCATAAACAAAAAAGGCTCGCCGCGGCGAGCCTTTTTCTTTAATTACTTTATTTCGATAAGGGAGCTGTCCCACATTTCGGGAGCCTCGTAGCCGAGAAGATTTACTACGGTTGCGGCAACGTTGGAAAGACCGAAGCTGCCGTCGTCAGCCTTAAGCGCGAGCTTGCCCTCTCCGCTTGCATCGTAAAGAATGCAGGGGACGGGGTTGAGGGTGTGCGAGGTCTTTGCCTTGTAGCTTCCGTCTGCGTTGGTCTTGGGAGCTTTGGTCTTCTTGTCAAGCTCTGCCATTTCGTCTGCGTTTCCGTGGTCAGCGGTGATGATAGCAACGCCGCCGAGCTTGTCAACAACCGCAAGGATCCTTGCGAGCTGAAGATCAAGCGCTTCCATGGAGCAAACGGTAGCAAGGAGCGAGCCCGTGTGACCAACCATATCGCCGTTGGGGAAGTTTACGCGCAGATAGCGGTACTTGCCCGACTCAAGGCACTCGATAAGCTTATCGGTGATCTCTGCGCACTTCATCCAAGGACGCTGTTCGAAGGGAACTACGTCGGAGGGGATCTCAATATAGGTCTCAAGCTCGTCGGAGAACTTGCCCGAACGGTTTCCGTTCCAGAAATAAGTTACGTGACCGTATTTCTGAGTCTCGGAGATAGCGAGCTGGGAAACGCCGCTTCCTGCAAGATACTCACCGAGGGTGTTGGTGATCTCAGGGGGAGAAACGAGGTACTTGGAGGGGATGTGAAGGTCGCCGTCGTATTCAAGCATACCTGCGTAAACTACCTTGGGGTGACGTACGCGGTCGAACTTATCAAACGTGTCGCCCTCGGCAAAGGTCTTGGAGATTTCAATGGAGCGGTCGCCGCGGAAGTTGAAGAATATCATGCTGTCGCCGTCCTCAACGGTTCCGATGGGCTTGCCGTCCTTGGCGATAACGAAAGCGGGAAGATCCTGATCGATAACGCCCGTTTCCGCGCGATAGGTGTTGACGGCTTCAGCCGCGCTTGCGAACTGTCTGCCCTCGCCGAGAACGTGGGTGTGCCATCCGCGCTCTACCATCGACCAATCAGCCTCGTAACGGTCCATGGTTATCTTCATTCTTCCGCCGCCGCTTGCGATGGCGATATCGAAATCATCCGAGCGAAGTCCTGCAAGGAAATCCTCGAAGGGAAGGATGTAATCAAGTGCGCTCGTCTCGCCAACGTCACGTCCGTCAAGGAGGATGTGTATCCTTACCTTTGCTACGCCCTCAGCCTTCGCGCGGGTGATCATAGCCTTGAGGTGGTCTATGTGGGAGTGAACGTTACCGTCGGAGAAAAGACCGAGGAAGTGGAGGGTAGATGCGTTAGTCTTTACGTTTTCGATAAGCTCTGCCCAAGTGTTGCTTGCAAACATCTTGCCGCTTTCGATGGACTGTGTAACGAGCTTTGCGCCCTGCGCAAAAACCTGACCTGCGCCGAGAGCGTTGTGACCTACCTCGCTGTTACCCATATCGTCGTCGCTGGGCAGACCTACGGCAGTACCGTGAGCCTTAAGAGCAACGGTGGGGTACTTCGTGAGAAGCTTGTCGAGAGTAGGGGTGTATGCGCGGTAGACGGCGTTCGTAGGTCCGTCGGGGGCGATACCTACGCCATCCATAACGATAGTGAGTACGGGGCCTTTTACGCCTTCAAACGCGGCGTTTCTTTTGAGTTCTTTCATAAATCTTGTCCTTTCGGTTGAATTAACTTATTTTACCTATAATAGTATAACCTATTTTGAAATAATTTCAAGACCTTTATGATAAATTTTTATTGAAATTTGCACCTCGGACTTGATTTATTAACATATAAGAGGTATAATTATATAGTAAAATTATATTTCAATAGCGAGGTAATATACAATGGCAGAAGAATGCACCCACAATTGTTCAACATGTTCGGCTAATTGCTCATCCCGCAAGCCCGCCGATCTTCACGAAGCTCCCAACGCTCTGAGCGACGTAAAGCACGTCGTAGGTATCGTCAGCGGAAAGGGCGGAGTCGGTAAATCTCTCGTCACCTGCATGATAGCCGTTCTCCTTCAGCGCAAGGGCTATAAGGTAGGAATCCTTGACGCGGACGTAACGGGTCCCTCCGTTCCCAAGGCGTTTGGCGTTCGTACTCAGGTCACGGGCGACGAAAACGGTATGATCCCCCCCAGAAGCACTACGGGTATCGATATTATGTCCGTAAATCTTCTTCTTGAGGACGAGACTCGCCCCGTCGTATGGCGCGGCCCCGTTATCGCGGGAACTGTAAAGCAGTTCTGGACCGACACTATCTGGCACGATATCGACGTGCTTCTCGTTGACTGCCCTCCCGGAACGGGCGACGTTCCCCTTACCGTGTTCCAGTCGCTTCCTCTTGACGGTATCGTTATCGTTTCAAGCCCTCAGGAGCTTGTTTCCATGATCGTTAAAAAGGCGGCTAATATGGCGCAGATGATGAACATTCCCGTGCTTGGTCTCGTTGAGAATATGAGCTACGCCGTATGTCCCGATTGTGGCAAGGAGATAAAGATATTCGGTGACAGCCATATCGAAAAGATCGCAGAGGACTTCGGCTACGACCTGCTCGGCAGAATTCCTATGGACCCCAAGCTCGCCGCACTTTGCGACAGAGGTATGATCGAGCTTATGGAAAACGAGTATCTCGACGTTGCGGCTGACGTTATCGAGCGCAGACTCGGTCTTGCCAACTGATGAAAGAAAAAATAGCTTCACTCTTTAAAAAACTAAAGCTGTCCCTTTCCAAGCGATCCGCAAAAAAACTCTTTTTGCGGGTGTTTGCCGTAGGCGTGCTTTGCGGCGTTTTACTTGCCGTGTGCGTTTTCAGTCTCAGCGCGGCTGTGGTGGAGAGGGCAGGGGAGCGCGTGATAACCTCCGAGGAGGCGGCGCACCTTGAGGACATTGATTGCATAATGGTGCTTGGCTGTGGCGTGCGCGAGGACGGCACGCCCACGCCAATGCTGTGGGACAGGCTCTATATCGGCATGGAGCTTTATCGTGCGGGCGTTTCCGACAGACTTCTTATGTCGGGTGACCACGGTCAAGCGCATTATGACGAAGTAAATGCGATGAAGAAGGTAGCGGTCGACTCAGGTATTGATCCGAACGTGGTCTTTTGTGACCACGCGGGCTTTTCGACGTACGAGAGCGTATATCGCGCAAAGGAGATATTCCTTGCAGAGCGTATCGTTATAGTCACGCAGGAATATCACCTGTACCGCGCGCTGTATATTGCCGAAAAGCTCGGTATCGAGGCGTGGGGCGTTAGCAGCGACCTCAATATTTACTCGGGGCAGAGTGCGCGCGATCTTCGCGAGATCGCCGCAAGGGCAAAGGATTTCTTCTACTGCCTCTGGGGAGTAGAGCCTACATACCTTGGAAAAACTATATCCCTTGACGGCGACGCAAGCCAGACTGACGGCTGAAAAATGTGGAGGAGCATATGGTAACTATATCGTTTCCTGGGCTTGGAATCGAGCCCTTTACCGTCAACAAGGTAGCCTTCTCCATCGGCAGTATAGAGGTCAGATGGTACGGCCTTATAATCGTGACGGGTATCATTCTCGCCTTCGCGTACGCCGCTTGGCGCGCAAAGCACGAGGGCATCGTGTTTGACGATATGATCGATATGGCGCTCGTCATAGTCCCTATGGGCATCGTCTGCGCACGTCTTTATTACGTTCTGACTACTCTTGACGAGTATGATTCCCTTTACGAAATGATAGCCGTCTGGAACGGCGGACTTGCCATTTACGGCGGCATTTTCGGCGGAATACTTGGTATATTCATAGTCTGTAAATGGAAAAAGCTTAAATTCACCAAAGCGCTCGATTGCATCGCCCCCGGCGTTATGATAGGACAGCTCCTCGGCAGATGGGGCAATTTCTTCAACGGCGAGGCGTACGGCGCAACCCCCGCAGAGGGAAGCCTGCTCTATTTTATGAGAATGGGACTTCAGCACGAGGGATGGTCGAAGGAATATTTTTATCAACCCACGTTCCTTTACGAATCCCTTTGGAACCTTACGGGATTTCTGATAATCAACGCAATATATAAAAAGAAAAAATTTGACGGACAGATAGTTCTCATGTATCTGACGTGGTACGGCTTTGGCAGAATGCTCATCGAGGGGCTTCGCACCGACAGCCTTTACGTCGGACCGTTCAGAATATCACAGCTCATAGGCTTTTTGTGCTTTGCCGCAGGACTTGCCGCGCTGATATTCTTTAGCGTCCGCACGAGAAGGGCGGCTATCGCGGCTACGGCTGACGGTAGTCTGACCGAAAGCTCGTTCAGCGCTCTGGCGGAGGATATGACCGCAGATAATGAGAAAACAAATGAAAGCGAGGATAATGAAAATGGCAGCCAAACTGATTGACGGAAAGGTAGTTTCCGCAAAGATAAGAGGAGAGATAAGAGAAGCCGCAGAGGCTTTTAAGGCAGAGCGCAAAAGAGCGCCCGGACTTGCGGTAGTTCGCGTAGGCGAGGACCCCGCGTCCATCGTATACGTTCGCAACAAGCTCAGAGCCTGCGAGGAGGTCGGATTTTATTCCGAGCCCCACATTCTTCCCGAGAACGTAACCACCGAGGAGGTCATTAAGGTCATTGAGTCTCTCAATGCAGACCCCAACATTGACGGAATGCTCGTACAGCTTCCCATTCCGCGCCACCTTGATGAAAAGAAGATCCTTGCCGCCGTTTCCGACGATAAGGACGTTGATGCGTTCCACACTCTTGATGCGGGACACCTCACTCTCGGAGATGCAAACGTGCTTCCTTGCACCCCTGCGGGAATTATGGAAATGCTCAAGCACTACGATATCGAGGTCGCAGGTAAGGAATGCGTGGTAGTCGGACGTTCCAACATAGTCGGCAGACCTATGGCGGCGCTCCTGCTTGCCGCTGACGGCACCGTCACTATCGCTCACAGCCGTACCAAAGACCTCGGCGCAGTTTGCCGCCGTGCAGATATCCTTGTCAGCGCAGTAGGCAGAGCAAAGGTCATCACCGCCGATATGGTCAAGGAGGGTGCTGTAGTCGTCGACGTCGGTATGAACAGAAACGAGGAAGGCAAGCTTTGCGGCGACGTTGATTTCGACTCTGTAAGCGAGGTTGCATCGTACATCACCCCCGTTCCCGGCGGAGTCGGACCTATGACGGTAACGATGCTTATGAAGAACACCCTGATCGCCGCCAAAAACGCGGCAGCTAATAACTGATAAAAGTAAAAAAAGCGTGCAATTTGCACGCTTTTTTTTATGCTTTTAAATTAGGTAAAGTTGCGTTTGTAGTAAATTATAAGAACCACAAGTGCTATCACGATAACCGAAAGAATGACTATCCAAAGCACTACGAGAGTGGTGTTTCCGCCGTCGTCGCCGTCTACGGTAGTTACGTCAGGCGTGCGCGTTGTCTCGTCCGAATCGTCAGAGGGAGCGTTGGGCGTTGTGACCGTGGGATCCGTCGTAACGACGGGGGGGACGGTCGTATCGTCGGTGGGAGGAGTTACGGTAGTATCCGTGGGGTCGGTGGTAGGCTCGGTGGGAATAGTCGTTTCTGCACTTGTTTCCTCGGGGATGACCGTTATCTCGATCTTTACGTCCTCGCCACGGAAGTAAACGTGAATGGTGGTGTCAGTTGCTTTGAGGGGCGTGGAAGGAACGCAGGTGTAATAATCCTGAGGCAGAGAAACGGGCGCAAGGTAGGGATTTGAGTAATTGAGAACCAAAACAAGTCCGAGAGGATCGAAGGTCTCGCCCTCGTTGTAGGTAAGCTTAGCGGGCTTGGAAAGAACGGTAACGGACTCGATCTCGGCAGGAATTACGCTTATGGGGAGAGTGCAGGACTTGTCGAGATAAGTGATCTCGATGTCCACGGTCTCGGTGCTGTTGGATTTAAGTATAAAGGGGATGTTCGTGTGAGATACGGAGAAGTTTTCGGTGACAACGACCTTAGTGCCGTCGTTGTAAACGATCGTGAGCTCCATACCCGTGTAATCAAAGGTCTCGCCCTCGTTATATACCATCTTGTTGGGGTTTTTAGAGACTTTGATCTCGGAAACGCTCTCGGACGAAACAACTATCGTTTGCTCTGCGGTAAACGTGTTCGTACCGTCGGAGTACGTAACGGTAACGGTCGTGTCCGTGAATCTGAGCGGCACGTCAAGAGCAGGGGAGAACGTAACGCTTGAAAAGCCGTTTATGTCACTTGCGATGACCTCGGGGTTCTTTCCGCCCGAATATATAGCCATAATCATAAGTCCGGCGGGGTCAAAGGTCTCGCCCTCGGTAAAGTATTTGCTGAAAGCGTCGGTGATGATTATTTGAATTCCCGTAATTTCGGGGAGTTCTATAATGTTGAGCGGAACTTCACAGCTCTTGCTATAGTAAACGACGGTGATATGGGGAGCGTCAGCGGACAGTGGTGCTCCGACGCCGTAGATCTCGCACTCGTCGGGGGAAACCTGCTTGCTTGAGCCATTAGCGTAGATAACCGTAATGACGAGGGCATCGACCTGCTCTGCGGCAAACACGTCACCTTCGTGGTATTCGGCGGTAACGGATTCACCCGAAACCTCAACGGAGCTTATCTCCACAACGGTAATGGTGAGAGTCGTGCTTGCCTTGATCTCTTTTGCTTCATCGCAGAAAAAGCTGATAAGCGTATCGGCGGGGTCAAGGTGGTCGGGGGCATCGGTAAAGATATCGGTGGTAGTGGCGGTCGTACCGTCATCGTATGTAATAAGACCAACGATCCCTTCGGTAGAAAAGCTGTCACCCTCGCCGTATGTCGTGGGGAAATCCGCGGGAATAGTTACCTCGAACGAAACTGCCTTCTTTGGGGAAGGCTCGGTAGTATCCTCGGGCGCGGTCGTGGTGTCACCATCGGGAGGCGTAGCGGGGTCGTCGGGGCTAACCGTGGTATCTTCCGCAACCGTCGTTACTTCGGTAGTATCGGTGCTGCTGTCGGTATTGGCAAATGCCGAAACCGATGCAAGCATATTGAAGATCATAAAAATGGCGCAAATAAAGCAAAGCGCCGCCAATGTGCGTCTTGACATTTCATTTTCCTTTCAAGAAAATATAAGTATATATATTACATTATATCACTAAATATTTGAATAATCAATAGACAAATTGATAAAAAACAAGTCGAAAAGGGATAAAAATGCAAAAAGAGGTTGGAAACCCAACCTCTTTTATGGCGGTGTACAGAGAACTGCCACCGGTACGCAAGACATAGCTTAGTCGGCGTAAACGCTGACCTGCTTCTTGTCCTTAGTCTTCTGCTCGAACTTAACGTGGCCGTCGATCAGAGCGAAGAGAGTATGGTCGGTGCCCATTCCAACGTTGTTGCCGGGATGAACAGCAGTACCTCTCTGTCTGATGATGATATTGCCTGCGGTTACAGCCGCACCGTCCGACTTCTTGACACCGAGTCTCTTGGACTCACTGTCTCTGCCGTTTTTGGTGGAGCCGACACCCTTCTTATGAGCAAAGAACTGCAAGGAAATTCTAAGCATTATCGTATTCCTCCTTAATAATTTCTGCCAAGCGGGCAGATCCGATGCGCCGTATTATTTGTAGTCGCGGTCAATTACGTCAACGTCAAGAAAATCAGAATATTCGTCAAGCAGATCATTAAGCTGATAATAATAAGCCATGAATATTCCCGATACCGCATAGCGCTTGCGCTCGTCCTCCTCAAACTCGGGGAGAGCCGCTTTGGCGGTTACCACGATACGGGTCGCGCCCTCGTTGACATCATAATGGATGTCCGAGGCGTAAGCTATCTCGACGGCGTTAACGATAAGCATCGTCATAGCCGAAAGAGCCGCGCAGAGAACGTCGTCTCCCGCTTCGCCGTAGCCCGTGTGACCTGTTTCCTCGAAGCCGTAAAAATTACCGCCGCTTCTGTAAAATACGACCTTTGTCATTTTGCAAATGAACGATTAGGCTTCGATCTTGGTGATCTGAACCTTGGTGTAGGGCTGTCTGTGACCGATCTTCTTCTTCTCGTTCTTCTTAGCCTTGTACTTGAAGACGTAGATCTTGGCAGACTTGCCGTTGGCAATAACATTTGCCGTGACTTTTGCACCGGCAACAGTGGGAGTACCGGCTACGAATCCGTTATCAGCGGAAACTGCCTTTACCTGATCAAATACGACCTCGCTGCCTTCCTCTGCGCAAAGCTTCTCAATGAAAATGATGTCGCCCTCGCAGACCTTGTACTGCTTTCCGCCGGTTTCGATTACTGCAAACACGAAAAGCACCTCTCTTTCATATAGACTCGCTGATTCTCGGCGGCACCCGAAATTCGGGCACGCTTATAAAAGCCGATCTCAAGCGGCATATTATTATACCTCGAAAAAGAGAAATTGTCAAGTATATTTTCTTTTATTTTTACATTTATTTTATTATTTTGTGTCTCAAAAACGAGAAAAATAAATATTTTTTTGACAAATAATGAAAATTGTCACAAAAACCCTTGCTTTTATTCTTTTTTTGTGTTATTCTATATTAGCAAGTTGCGACGTTGGACTTTGCTTCGTGTCGCGACGTTATTAATTATTTTATTATATAGGAAGGATATTATTATGAACAAGACCGAACTTATCGCTGCTGTTGCTGCTGCTGCAGGCGTATCCAAGAAGGATGCTGCCGCTGTTATCGACGCTACCGTTGACACTATTTCTAATGCTGTTGCTGCAGGTGACAAGGTTCAGCTCATCGGCTTCGGTACCTTTGCGGTTCGCGAGAATGCTGCAAGAAGCGGCATAAACCCCCGCACTGGCGCAACCGTAGAGATCGCTGCAAGCAAGACCCCCGTGTTCAAGGCTGGCGCGGCTTTCAAGGCAAAAGTAAACTAATTCGCATCGTTTCTATAGATTACCCCGCACCTATGGGTGCGGGGTATCTTTTATAGTATATTGCTAATGGAAAAACGTTCAAGCCTGCGCATCCCGTCTATCGCGTTCAATACCAACGCGGTCGAGCGCGATAGCTCTGCACCGCGTCCCGATTCAGCGTAGCAAACGAGAGTGTCTATTGCATCCGTCAAACGCTCTATTGCCGAATTGGAAACGGTAATGCTCACGATGCTCGTTTGCGACTCCCAATACTGCCGAAGTTTTGCGGCAGTTTCTCTTGACGTGGCCGAAAGCGTGAGTTCGGTTAGCGTGTTTCCTACATTATTAATATATATGAAATTTATTGCCGTCCCAAGTACGAGAAGGGAGATGAGAAGGACGGAGAATATTATCGGTAGATTTCTTTTTTTCATTTTTTCTCGCCCTCGTTCGTGAACATCCTCACGTCTCCATTTTCATCGGATAACATAAGCGCGACCTCGTCTAATTTCAGATTTCGGGAAATAAGCTGGCGCTCAAGCCATGCGCGGCTTTGTCCCGTGGCGGTAAGTGAATGATCATTGATCTTTCCGCCGTCTATCATTATATGGAACATTCCGTTCTCCTGCGGAGTCTTGCCCACGTCTGCGGCGGTGGCGGGGCGTTGCTCGGCACGCGGAAGCACGGACACGCTTCCGTCCTGCTCAAGTATTGCGTACCCAACCTCGTCTATATCGGATATTCCGTTTTTTCTTAGCGCAACCATCAACTCGTCCGCCGTCATTCTTGCGGCTTTCAGGGCGTTGAGGTCGGGAGCTCCCATCTTGACAAGAGTTTCGGGACGTGTAGAGAAAAGATTTTTGAGTTTTGGGAATTTTGTCGGAAGCGCCGCCGATACTATTTCCGCCGTCATTATAATTATTATAGGAATGATCGCGTAAATTACGGGTATGTCCTGATTTTCGATCGGGAGGGTGGCGATCTCGGAAAGTAAAAGCGTACTGACGAGATCGGTTATTTCAAGCTGACCGATCTGCCTTTTTCCCATCATCCTCATAGCTATTATCAGGAGAAAATATATTATAAGAGTTCTGATGAATATTGTAGCCATAGTTCACCTCCCAATATATTGTTGTTTCTTTAGGGCAAAATATTCATATGAAAGCAGAAAAAACGAGCCGAAAGAGGCAAAATGTACAAATTGAAATTTTTTTCAATTTTTTTCAAAAAAGGTATTGACAAAGCGAGGGGAAAGTGGTATTATATAAAAGCTGTCCGCGAGCGGACCGCGAAGGTCATTGAAAATTGAACAACAGACGAAGAAGTACAAGCACACAAGAAGTGCGAGGAAACGGTCAAAGAATTTGAGAAACACGAACTCAAAGGTAAAT
>JAZQXT010000096.1:0-1214 GCA_045633005.1 Eubacteriales bacterium
TCCTTCTCCCCCGCACCCCCTCATCCTCCTTGCTATCTTATCCCTGCGCTGACGCGCAGAGGATGTAAAGACTACACACTTAAACAAGGGCACGAAATTTTATGCAAAAATTACAGTTGCTGGCCCCAGGGATTTACGGTAACCGCGTTTTCCCCTTCGCCGAGAACACAGCTGCCGTTTTCGGCAGACCACACAAGTGAACCGGCGGCGAAAACTGCCGGCGATGAAATTAAAAAAACGAAAAAGGTGCCGAAAACCATTGCCGCAACCGTCGTCGATAATTTCACATTCAACTCCTTTGATGGTGTTTTTCGGTAATTCTACCACAAATAATCATCTAAACTCAACCACGTCGAACCGTGAGTAATCGGTAATCGGCCAGTGAATGAGCAACTGTTGTACAGTGATAGTGGTCGCATTATCGTGGCATTTTTGCATTTTGTTTCTTTTGCTTTTGCCGTGTCAATGCGCGTCGTTTTTTCGCCCAACGTAACTCACCTTTTGATATGGGCGATTTCCGCGTCCTTGCGCCCGCTCGACGTACACGAGTACGTCTTCGGGGCACAGTCCTGCGCAAATCGCCTCATCTGAAAAGGTTCCGTTCTGCGATGGGGACGAATAAACGCCGCCGTTGGCATTATCGACATCGTTCGACTGGCCGTTTCGTCGCCCTTCACTCGCTTAGGTATTTCGTGTCGGCTCCTCCCGCGGCGATCATCGCCGAATCCGCGTCGCCTTGCTTCGTCGCTCGCCTCAGGTTCCGCTTGACGCGGACCTAAGGCGGCATCCTCGCCATGCTCGCGTCTCGGCGCGCTCCCCGCGAACCGTCGCTCCCCGAAATACCACGCTCATTCATCGCTCCTCACCGTCAAGTCTCACTTACGCCGCATGAAGCGTAAATACGCCTTGTCCTCCCCGGCGCATATCCGCGCTTCACGCGAGCAAATCAAACCTTTTTTAAGCGAAGCAAGATAAGCCTAAGAATATTCCGCATTAAATTCTCAATCTTGGCTTTTATGAAAGCAACCGCCAGAAGTTGCGAATGAAACATGCAATAGCTAACTATATTGTGTGAGGAAGCGGGCCGGTTGTGGCCCGCGTCGAGCTGAGTGAGACGACTAAAGTGCCATTCGGCGGACGGGGCGCGAGGCGCAAGCCAGACAAGGAGGGCGGATGTTTGAACGAAGTGAAAACGACGCACGACGCAGTATGGC
>JAZQXT010000097.1:0-29153 GCA_045633005.1 Eubacteriales bacterium
CCTTTGCCCAGGTGTTGCACTCAACTGCGCCTGCAGCAGAAGCACCGATTCCGAGCATTGCGACCATGGAGATGATCATTGCGATGGAGAGAATTACAGACAGAGTCTTCTTCATTGTTGGTAATTTCCTTTCAAAAAAATTATTCCGAATATATCAGATAAACCATTTTACCACTAAAAAACACGCTTGTCAATAACAATAAACAAAAAAACAGGCGCAGAGCGCCTGTTTTTTTATGTTTATGCTAATTAATTGCTAATTAGTCTTCCTTCTTGCGAGCGATTGCTACAGCTCCAACAGCTGCAACAGCAACGATAGCAAGGGAGATGCTGGAACCGCATCCGCTCTTCTCTGCAGGAGCTGCAGTGGTGGTAGCGGGCTTGGTGGTGTCAGCGGGCTTGGTGGTAACGTCAGCGGGCTTGGTGGTCTCATCGCCTGCAGGAGCGGTGGTCTCATCGCCTGCGGGAGCGGTGGTCTCATCAGCGGGGGTGTCCTCACCCTCAGCGCCGCTGGTTACGGGAGCAGCCTGATTGGGAGCAGCAGCTACGATAGCGTCGAAAGCAGCCTGGCAAGCAACCTGGTCAGCTGCGGTGAAGCCGGTAGCACCCTCAACGAGAGTAGATGCGAAATCACCGATAACGTTCATACCGTGGAGGTAGGTGCAGTTGGTAAGGGTGATGATACCCTGACCGTCCTTGGTGTAGCCGTTGAAGGGGTCTGCAGAAGAGTAAGCAGAACCGTCAGCGGTAGCATCGTTGTCCATAATGCCCATTACTACGCAGTTGTCCATAGCAATAGTTACGTTAGCGGAAGAGAATCTGGGGCAGATACCAGCTGCGCCGTACTTAGCGCCGGTCTTGTCGCCGCCGGTGAGCTTCTCGCCGGTCTCAGCGTTTACGATGGGGTTCTGGTCGATCTTACCGTTGCTTGCACAGTAGCTGAAGGTACCCTCTGCGCTACCGTTAACCTGACCGATCATACCGCCTGCATCGTTCTCAGCAGCGATGTCGCCGTTGTTGATGCAGTACTTGAAGTCAGCGGTGAGCTGAGCGTTAACGTTACCAACGATACCGCCAGCGTAGGAGTTGTTAGCGTAAACGTCGCCGTTGTTAACAGCGTTGTAGATGGTGAGGTAGGTGTGACCGGAAGCGTGTCCGCAGTTACCTACGATACCGCCGGTCTGGTTTCTGGAGAACATGTTACCGTTGTTAACAACGTTGTAGATGTAGATCCAGTTCTCAGAGTCAGCGTAGCCAAGAATGCCCGCGATGGGGGACTGATCCTCGGGATGCTCGGAAACGTTTACGTTGTTGGTAACGCCCGAGATCCAGATGGGATCCTCAGAGGTACTACCTGCTGCAAGACCTGCAACGGGGTTTACGTAGAATACTACGTCGTTACCGTCAGCGTCCTTAGCCTGGTTAACGGTGAAGTTCATGATGGTTGCACCGCCGCTGATCTCGGTGAAGAGACCTACGGAAGAGGTGATGGTGTGGTTGCCGCCGTCGAAGGTGCCGAAGAAGCCCTCGATGGAAACGGTTGCAGCACTGTCAGCGGTGAGCTTGTAGTTGCCTTCGCCGTAGTTGTCGTTTGCAGCTGCTGCGAGCTCATCCCAAGTAGCGAACTCCTGGGGAGCGTCAGCGGAAGCAAAGATGCCCATGGGAAGAGCCATTGCTGCGATCATTGCGATAGCAATGATGATAGAAAGTGTCTTTTTCATGTCTTTTTTTCCTTTCAAAGGTTTTATGGGTAAGTGTATTTTATCACGCTTTTTTTGATTTGTCAATACAAAATGCAAAAACAAATCACCCCATTTGTATATTTTTATTACTTTTCACTAAAAAATCAAACAAGAGTTATGGAAAACGCTCCGCGTTTTCAATGATTTCCACCTTCGGTGGGTGAAATTTTTGCCTTTCGGCAAATGAAGTGCAAAGTGCAAAGTGCAAAGTGCAAAGTTAAGGTAGCTTTTTGCCGAAAGGCAAAAAGCATTCCTATTAATTAAAAACGAAATAGCGCACCTCGCGTCATCCCGAAATTCTTCAAAGAGAGCGGGGACGACGCAATTTTCAGCGTCATTCCGAAGTCGTGGCGCGCCGTTCCGCGCCGCGCCGAGCGAATCTCGTCGCGTTTCCGCAGAAAAACGGCGCCCTATGTTCGCACCCAACCGATTTATTAGGGATTAGCACTAAAAATACGGCTATGCACTATAAAAAGGCGCTTGCGCACATGAGGCTCCCTTGTGCAAAGGGAGCTGTCACCGAAGGTGACTGAGGGATTGTTTTTAACCTAAAATATTGCTTTTTCGACAATCCCTCCGTCATTTTCTTGCGAAAATGCCACCTCCCTTTACACAAGGGAGGCAAATGTAAACCGTCGCTTTTTATCGTAGCCAAAGCACACGCGGGAGTCCGAAAAGGGTGAGTCTGGTTCTAACATCAAGCGCAAAAATTCTGCGGAATTTTTGCGAGATTCGCTCGCTACACCTCGAAGTAGCTCGGTGTAGCTTCGGAATGACGCGAGAGAGTGCACTATTCCCGCTAACTTAATGCATATCAATATCCCCAAAGTTTCTTTTTGTCAATAGGTGGGATTTTGCCGGCAGGCAAAAAGATTCCCCCCCTATTCACTATTCACCTTTCACTATTCACTAAAAACGGTCAGAGCCGTGGCTCTGACCGTTTTTGCTTTAATATTTGCCGCAAGGCAAATATATCATTCCTTAATTTTCCTTCTTGCGAGCGATTGCTACAGCGCCAACGGCAAAGGCGGCAACGATAGCAAGAGAAATGCTCGAGCCGCATCCGCTCTTCTCTGCGGGAGCCGCAGTAGTGGTAGCGGGCTTGTTGGTGTCTGCGGGCTTCGCGGTGGTGTTGTCACCTGCGGGCTTGGTGGTAATGTCGCCGCCAGCGGTGGTGGTGTCGCCCTCGGGAACGGTGGTCTCGTCAGCGGGAGTATCGCTTACAGGGGGAACGAAGGTATCTGCTACTGCGTTATTCTTAGCGGCGAGCATCTCGTCGATCTTAGCGTTGATAGCTACCTGATCGTTGGTGGTGAAGCCGCTGGTAGTCTTAGTGGTGAACGCCTGCTCACCGTAAACTGCCATACCGTGGAGGTATACGCAATCCTTAGCGGTAATAAGTCCGCCGTTTGAATATACGTTGAAGGGGTCGGTGGAAGCCTTTGCGCTGCCGTCCTCGCTGGCGTCAGCCTTGAGAGTGGTAGCGATCACGCAGTTCTCGATATTGATAACGGTAGCCTCTGCATTGCTTCTTGCAATGATACCAGCCGAGCCGTACTTTGCGGAGGTCTTATCTGCGCCCGTGAACTTGTCGGGGTTGTTTACGAGAGTGCCCTTTACTGCACAGTTGGAGATGGTAAGCTCGGAAATACCGTTGATATCGCCGATGATACCGCCCGCATCGTGTGCGGCGGATACGTCACCGAAGTTGAAGCAGTAATCAAGAGTGCCCTTGATGCTTCCGTTGACGTTACCGATGATACCGCCGCCGTAGCCGTTTTTCTTAACTGCGCTTACCTTACCGTTGTTAACGACATTAGCGGCACGGATAATAAGGCTTTCGGTGTCGGAGTTGTGGCAAGCGTTACCGATGATACCGCCCGTCTGGTCGTCGGCGCAAAGGTCGCCGTTGTTTACGAGATTGTTCATAACGATGGCGTTGTCGCCCGTGGTTCTACCGATGATACCACCGATGGGGTCCTGATTGAAGGCGGTGGTCGAGTAGGTATCAACGTTGTTGGTTATGTTCTCAACGATGATGGGCATATCCTCGGTGCTTCCCGAAGCGAGGTCGATAACGGGGCTTCTGTACATCTTGAACTCAACGGGGTTACCCTCAGCGTCGGTAGCCGCAGCGTTGGGGTCCTGCTCGGTGGTGAAGTTCTTGATAACCGCGCCCGCACCAACGTCCATAAACATGGTAGCGGAGAGGTAGACGGTGTGACCATTACCGTCGAAGGTTCCGAAGAATCCCTCTATGGGCTGGTCGCAGTATACGTCTGCGGTGAGCTTGTAGTTACCCTCGCCGAGGCTGTCGGTAACGAGAAGCGCGAAATCCTGCCAGTTGGTTATCTCGGTAACCTCGGCAGACGCAAAAATGCTCATGGGAAGGAGCATTGCCGCGATCATTGCGATAGCAATGACAATGGAAAGTGTCTTTTTCATTTCATAATTTCCTTTCAAAAATTTTTTTCCGAAATTTTAGGACATATTTATTTTAACACTCTTTATATTATTTGTCAAGGAAATTTTGAAAAACGGCGCATTCGTGAAAAAAACGCCCGCAAAGAATAGCGACGTACTCTTAACGACAGTTTCTTGAAATTCAATAGAATACGTTACCCACCAACAAAAAAGGACAGAGATTTTTGCGTTCTCCGTCCTTTTTTCTCGTACGTATTCAATTGTCGATATGCTTCGCTACGCTCAGCTCGATATATTTGCCTTTCGGCAAATTCGATATAACCTCCCTTTCGGTCGGTTTCGATATGATATCAATCCCGCAAGGGATTGATATCGATGCGTTGTGCCCTTACGGGCACAACGCTATTTCGTATGTGACAAAAACCACTCGAAGAGTGCGGGGTCTGCGTAGGCGTTGAGCCAGCAATCGTGCTGAACGTCGGGGTATACCGTCAGCTTGGCGTTGCCGCCGCGCTTGTTTACACCGTCGACCATTCTTATGGACTCGGAAATATTCACCGCGGGGTCCTTTGCACCGTGGAACGCCCATACGGGAACGTCCTTGAGCCTGCCAGTATTCCACGCAACGCCGCCGCCGCAAATTGGCGCGATAGCGGCGATCACGTCGGGCATACTGATGCCCATCTGCCACGTGGCGTAGCCGCCCATACTGTTGCCGATGACGTAAAAGCGATGCTCGTCGCAATAATCCGACGCAAGAATATCCTTTACAAACGCCTTGAGCGTTTCCCAATAATCGTACCACGTGTCAACGCATCTGCATTGCGGCGCAACGCAGACGAAGGGGAAATCCTCGTACTCTCCCGTAATGCGGAAGAAGGAGTTCGCCTTTATCATCTCAAGGTCGTCGCCGCGCGTGCCCGCGCCGTGCAAAAACAGTATAGTCGGGTGCTTGTCGCCCGCCTTATGTCCCTTGGGATAGCGAACAACGTATTTTAAACCGCCAAATTCCTTTTCTTCAAGCATTTTCGTACTCCTGAAAGCGTAGATTATTTGAGAAGGTTCTTCTCGGTCTCGGGATCGAAGAAGTGCATTACCTTACCCTCGCAGGTAACGTAAACGTAAGAGCCGAAGGTGAGAGAGCTTCTCTGCTCGTCGCTGAGCGAAATGGTAGGAACGCGCACGATGAGCTTGTCGCCGTTCTCCTCAACACCGTGCAGGTGAAGCTCGCTTCCCATCATCTCGTTTACGGTGATCTTGCAGGGGATAGCCGCGCTGTTGCCCTCGTTTGAAAGCACGAAATGCTCGGGACGGATACCGAGAATGATCTCGCGGGAGGTAATTCCCTTTTCTTTCAGCATATCTGCCTTTGCACCCGTAACCTCGATCTTCGCGCCGTAGGGAGTTACGTAGTACTTGCCGTTCTCGTAAACGAGCTGAGTCTTAAAGGTATTCATCTTGGGCGCACCGATAAACTCGGCAACGAAAAGGTTGTCGGGCATATCGAACACCTCGGTAGGCGTGCCGACCTGCTGAACGAAGCCGTCCTTCATAATTACGATACGGTCGCCGAGAGTCATAGCCTCGGTCTGATCGTGAGTAACGTAGATGAAGGTGGTGTCGATCTTCTGACGGAGCAGAATGATCTCGGCTCTCATCTGGTTACGGAGCTTCGCGTCAAGGTTGGAGAGCGGCTCGTCCATAAGGAATACCTTACTGTCGCGAACCATAGCGCGTCCGATAGCAACACGCTGTCTCTGACCGCCCGAAAGAGCGCGGGGCTTTCTCATAAGATAGTCGGTAATGCCGAGTATCTCCGCCGCCTGAGTGACCTTTTCAAACACTACGTCCTGCGGAACTTTTTTAAGACGAAGGCTGAACGCCATATTTTCAAATACCGTAAGATGGGGATAGAGCGCGTAGTTCTGGAACACCATCGCTATATCACGGTCGCGGGGCTGGAGGTCGTTTACGACAACGCCGTCTATCTCAACGGTACCGTCCGAAATATCCTCAAGACCTGCTATCATACGGAGAGTAGTGGATTTTCCGCAGCCCGAAGGACCTACGAAAACGATAAATTCCTTGTCTGCGATATCAAGATTGAAGTCCTGAACGGCAACGGTGTCCTTGCCGTAGACCTTCTTTACGTTAGTTAATTTTACAGTAGCCATTTTTATCTCCTCTTATCCTTTTACTGCTCCGCCCGTGACGCCCTCAACGTAATACTTCTGCAAGCAGAGGAATACGGTGGTTACGGGAACGGCGACGACAACGCCCGCAGCACAGAACATGGTGTAGTTTGAGTTTACCATAGTTTTGGAAAGCCATTCGAACATACCGACGGCAACGTTCATTCCCGCGCTGCTTTCGTGTATCAGGTAGCTTGCAAGCATAAAATCGCCCCAAGGTGCCATAAAGCCCATAAGTATCGTATAAATTACGATGGGCTTTGCCAGAGGCATAATGACCTTGTAGAATACCTGAAAGCGCGTTGCTCCGTCAACTCTTGCCGCCTCGTCAAGGCTCTTTGGAATCGTATCAAAGAAGCCCTTGGAAACGTAGTATCCCATACCGCTGGATGCGCAGTACACGATGATAAGTCCGAGAGGTGCCATTTCCAAAACGAGTCCGAGGTCGGAAAAGACCTTATAGATAAGGAGCATGGTAAGGAAGCCGGGGAACATTCCAAGAACGAGCATAGCGTTCATAAGCGCCTTTCTGCCCTTGAATCTGAGTCGGGAGAGAACGTAGCTCATTGCAAGGACGAAGATCGTCTGCAAAGCAGCGGTGCAAACGCCCATAATGCCCGTATTGATGAACCATCTGATAAAATCCGTTTCCTTGAAAAGCCTGATATAGTTATCAAATCCGAACTGCTGGGGAATCAGATAGCTCGTCTGACCCGTGCCCTCGACCTTGAAGGACTCAAGTATCAAGCCGAACAAGGGGAAGAGCCATATAAGAGAAATAAGAATGAGAATTATATACGTGACGGCATTGCCTATCCTGCGGCTTGCCTTCGCGCCAAGTCCCGTCTTTTTTATAGTCTTATTATCAGTTTTTTTCATCACTTGTAATCCTCCTCGTTCCTCGTGGACGGCATTACGTTATATACGATAAGGGACAGCACCGCAACGACGACGAACACGAGAATACCAATGATCGACGCCATATAGTATTTACTGTCGGCGCTGTTCAGCGTCATCTTATAAAGCCACGTAATAAGCAAGTCCGTCTCGCAGACCGAAACGCCGCCCGCCGTACCGATGTCGGTATTGATGAGCTGGTTGTTCTGCGTAAGCAGGTAGATAACGTTGAAGTTGTTGAGGTTGTTAACGAAGCTCGTAAGCAGATACGGGCCCATAACGAACATCATATAGGGGAGGGTTATCTTGGAATACTGCTTCCAGCCCGTCGCACCGTCGATGCGCGAGGATTCGTAAAGGTCCTGCGGAATATTCATAAGTATTCCCGTAGCCATAAGCATAATGTAGGGGATACCTACCCAGATATTCAGAACGATAAGCAGTATTTTTGCCGATATCGGATTTTGCCAAAGAGAGAGTTGATTTGCCGCTATCATCGAGTCGGGAATAAAATTCCATTCAAGCAAGAGCTTGCCTATGATGCCCGACGAGTCAAAGAGCTTTGCAACGTAAAGCAAGGAAACGAACTGCGGAACGGCGATAGTCATAACCAGCACCGTTCTCCAGAGCTTTTTGAGCTTTATTCCCTTTTTATTTATCAGTATCGCAACGAACATACCGAGGAAGTAGTTGGTAAACGTTGCGAAAAATGCCCACATAAGAGTCCACGAAAGTATCTCACCAAAGGCAAGACCTATACCACCCTTGCTGAAATCCAAAAGCTCGTTGAAATGCTCAAAGCCCACCCACGAAAAGAGGTTAGCGTATCCGTCGTGGTTTGCGTCGTAGCTCGTAAAGGCGATAAGCACCATGTAAATGATGGGAAGCACCGTGAAAATGAGTATTCCCGCAAGAGGGAGAGAAAGCAGCGTCTTATGGAACTGATCGTCAACGAGCGAGCGAAGGTCGTCCTTACCGCTCTTGACCTTTTTGCCCTTTGCGGTAATGTCCATACAGATACGGCACTGCTTTATCTGAACGCGCCAAGTGTAAATGAAAGCGATAATGAATATAACGGTAAGAAGTCCGTAAAGAAGAACCTTAACGGAGTCGTCGCCCGTCGTCCAGATGACCGCGTCATAGGCCTCGTCATACACGTGTCCGCCCTGAACCGTTCCGACGGTCGCGCCGTTTTGGAACCAATTCACCTTGGAGAGCCAATAAGCTCCGCCGCTCGGAACGAGCATGTATCCGATAAATACCACCTCAAAAAGCAAAAAGAGGATTCCGCGAAGTATCTGACCGTAGTAGAAGTTACCAAAGCCAAATATCAAAAACGAAAGCTTAACTGCCCAATTACCCTTTGTAAAGGTATAAGCGATATCGCAAACGCTGTTCTTGATACCCAAGCCGAAGCTCTTGAACGCTCCGAATATCTTAAGCCCCAGATTCTTAAAGAAAACGGGAATGGCAAAAAGGAACAGCTTTAGCTTATATAAAAGCTTTCCGAGCTTATTCAGCTTTAAATAATCTAAATCGTTTAATCTTTTCATAGCCAAAACATAAACCGAGTTTATAAACTCCTTTTTATAATAAGAAAACATTGTCAGGCGATACATAACGACAGTTGTTGTCCATGTATTCGGCTAACAATGCCTTTTTTTCGAGGTTGGGGAGCAAAAGCTCCCCAACCTATAAATAATTCGTTTATGCGGGAATAAGGGTTACGGTGCCGTTCTGTGCGCCGTCCCAAACAAGCTGTACCTTGTAGTTGCCGTCAGCCTCTACAACGCAGTTGGTAGCGCTGTTGAAGCCCTCTGCACCGAAGTTTACGTCCCAAGATGCGCCCTGACGAACCTTGAATTCCTGACCGGCCTTGAGCTCAAGAACTGCGGACTCGTAGGTGGTGTCGTTGATCTTGGTCATGGGAAGGTCGGTATCCCAGTTGGTGTTGCAGATGTTACCGATAACGCCCCAAGCACTCTTCTGCTCGTCGGTCATGGTAAGAAGACCGTCGATAGCTGCCTTGTATGCGTTAAGAGCGTTCTGGAGGTCAGCGTCGGAAGCTGCTGCCTTAGCGTCAGCGCCGAGAACCTTTGCAATATCCCACCAAGAGCCGTGGATCTGACCCTGAGGAATACCGTGCTCACCCTGCTTTGCAAGAGCTGCAAGGGATACGTTTGCCTGAACTGCGGGGGAAGCCTGAGCTGCCTTGTTGGAGGGGCCCCACTCGAAGCTTGCAAATCTCTGGCTCTGGCACTCCTCACCGGTGAGGTACTGTGCGAGCTTGGAGAGAACTGCTGCTCTCTTAGGATCGGTCTGGGGCTTTACACCCATGAGCTTGTTACCGGTGAAGGAACCGAGGTGGTAGTCCTTGCCGTCAACGTTGAAGGAGGGAAGGTCGGTAGCACCGAGGTTTGCGCCGAAGTGTGCGGCTGCATCGCCTGCTGCCCAGATACCCGTGATAACAACACCTGCATCGGTGAAGATGTCAGCGTTGCTGTCGTAGCAGGGGGACTTAGCAAGCTTCTGCATACCCTTCATAGCTGCAATACCTGCAGCGGAGTTGAAGGTATCGTCAACACCGTTGAAGTTACCCTCTGCATCCATAGTCCAGTTGGAGTGGCATCCGGTTGCAAAGAAGAAGGAAGCGGTGTACCAAGCGTTCTCAAGAGCGTAGCGGAACTTAACGTTATTAGCCTCGCAAGCTGCGATGATCTTCTCAAGGCTCTCAGCGTCAGACTCGGAGATGATGCTCTTGTCATAGTACATATAGTAACCATTGTCGCTGGTCATGGGGTAAGCGTAGAGAGTGCCTGCAACGGTAGCAGCGGCTACGGAGCCTGCGTCGTTGCTTGCGATGATGTTCTCGGAAGCTGCCTTACCGGGAGCTGCGAGAGCTGCTGCCTGAACAAGACGAGCGAGCTGGTCCTGTGCGAAGCAGTAGATGTCGGGAGCGGTAGCAACGTCGTTAACTACCTTGGAGCCTGCATCGCCCTCGGGAACGCCCTCGATCTGAGCGTTGATAACGATGCCGGGGTTAGCAGCCTCGAAAGCGTCGATCTGCTGCTGGAAGAGGACGTCAACGCCTTCCTTCTCAGAAACCCACATAGTGATGTTGTAAGTGCCGGTGAGATCAACCTGAGGTGCGTCACCGTTGGGAGTGGTCGCGCCGCCCTCTCCGGTACCGGAGCAAGCGGTCAGACATGCTGCGAGCATAAGAGCGGACAGCATAAGAGCAAGAAACTTCTTCATTAAAAGATTTCCTCCTGTGATGTAATTTTTTTATTTACGCCTAAAGCGTCATTATTATTATACCGATTTTTTTGACTTTGTCAAGGAGAGAGTCGAAAATTGATTCGATTTATGAACTTTATACAAAACACTCGGTTATTTTTTTAACAAATTCCAAAAGAAAATTGGAATTAATTCTTATATTCGTCAAAAACGGGAAGCTTTTGTCCGTCGTAATCGAACATACATTGATTTGCCCATTCGTTTGCGGTGGGCTTGCCAACCTCTCCGATATATTCAAGCGCGGACTCGGATGCCCAGCATATCCCCTTGCGCGGTATCCACAACGGCTCCCAATAAAACGCGCCCGCTATGCCGTCGGCACGCGCTCTTGCAAGCAGGTCGCGTATAAAACGCGCCTGACCGTCGTGGGTGAAGGGGTATTTTTCGGATAGTCCCTCGATATACGCCCGTTTAGCGTCGATGATGACGGGGTACGCCTTGCCGTCGATATAATACGGCTCGTCCGTAAAGCCGTAGCCAAGCTCCATTATCATTATCGGCTTACCGAAGCGGCGGCAAGCGCGAAGATTTGCAAAAAGCTCGTCGGGCGTGCCGTGCCAATAAGTATAGTATGACGCGCCGATGATATCGTAATCCACGCCAAATTCGTCCATTTTCGTGTAAAACTCCTGATATACCGCCGCATCGTTGCTACGCTCAAGGTGGAGGATAAGCTTCGCGTCGGGGCATATCTCGCGGCAGGCGCGCACGCCCGCCTTGATAAGACGGCAAAAGCCGTCGTAATTTCCGCGCTTTCCGTCCTCCTCAAGCCTGCCGTGAGGCCAGAGTATACCGTGGGTTATCTCGTTGCCGACCTGAATATACGCGGGGGCAACGCCGTTTTCCACGGCAGTTTCAAGGCACGAGCGCGTAAACGAATACACCGCGTCGCAAACCTCGTCAAAGCTGAACTCGCGCCACGCCTTCGGAAGAAGCTGTTTTGCGGGGTCTGCCCAGAAATCGCTGTAATGGAAGTCAAGAAGAAGGTCATAGCCGCGGCTTTTCGCAAGCTTGCCAAGCCTTACGTAATTGTCAATGTCGCAGTTTCCCGCAAGGTACGGCGTGCCGTCCTCGCCGCGCGGGTCGTTCCACACGCGGATGCGCATACAGCTTACGCCGTTGTCCGCAAGCGCGACAAGCGGGTCAATCTCGCGCTCGCCGTCAAAAAACTTCGCGCCGTGCTCCAGCTCCTCAAGATAGGTGGATGCATCTATTCCAAGTATCATATAATTTTTCCTTCTTATTTTATAATAACGCTCGTCTGCGGGCCTACGGTGAGTATAGTTCCCTCAAGCCTTGCGCCCGAAATACCGATAGAGTCGCAAACGGCAACGAAATTGATGCCATAAAGCGCCGCGCACCCCGAAAGGTCGACGCTAAGCTCCTCGGTCGCCGAGGTATTGTGGAAAAGTCCTATCTTATCGCCGTCCTTTTCGATAAGGAAGCCGCCGAGATATCTGCTTGCGCAGTCAACTGCCTTGTACTCGCCGCGTGCGATAGCGGCGTACTTGTGGCGGAGGGCTATGAGCTTGCAGTAATAGTTATACATACTGCCCTCGTCCGCCATCTGCTGTGCAACGGTCGTCTGTATCTGATTTTTCGTGGGATACGTCGCGCCCACGGGGTCTTTAACGAGGTCGGAGTCGCCCCAAAGCATAGCGAGGCGGCGGTTAGCGTCGGTATTCTCACCGCCGCGCGAGCCGCGCATTCCTATCTCCTCGCCATAGTAGATAACGGGCGAGCCAGGACTTAAAAGATAGAGATTTGCCGCCATACGCATATGGTTTTCGGTAATGAACGCGCCCGCAATTCTGTCCATATCGTGATTGGAAAGGAAGGACATTGCCATACCGTTGGGATTTTTACTTGCTATTTTTGTATTGAAGCTTGCAACGTAGTTGGTGAAATTGGAGATGGACGAGCCCTTTGCGGCAGATGCGGCAAAGCCCTCTGCCTGCGACATTGCGAAGTTGAAGCAGTTCATCGCGCCGTAGTAGTCGAGTATCTCCGTCTCGCCCGACCAGCACTCGCCGACGCAGTAGATATCGGGCTTTATTGCGCGAAGCTCGCCCATATACCACTCCCAGAACGCCACCGAGCGTGGAGTATCACCGTAATAAATATACTTGACCGCGTCAAAGCGGAAGCCGTCAACGCCCATATCAAGATAGTGCTTTGCAATATCAAGCGCCTCGGTCTTTACCGCGGGATTGTCAAAATTCAATTCGGGCATATCTCCCGAAAAATTACACTCTACCCAGCAATCCGCGCCCGCTATCTTCTGGTACGCGATGCCGCTCTTCTTCTCTGCCGTGGTCACGCAGGAGTAGTAATTATAATACTTGTTCTGCGCATCACCCGCCGCACGCGCACTCTTGAACTCAACGTACCACGGATGCGAGCTTGAGGTGTGGTTTATTGCAACGTCAAGTATGAGCTTTACGTTGCGCGAGTGGCAAAGCTCGACAAGCTCCTTGAGGTCGGAGTCCGTGCCGAAGCGCCAATCTATCTGATAGTAATCCTTTGCATCGTACTTATGGTACGAGGGCGAGGAGAAGATGGGGGAAAGCCATATTCCCTGCACGCCGAGGCTCTTGCCCGAATTTATATCGCCGTCGTTGAGGTAATCGAAGCGGTTGATTATACCGCGCAGGTCACCGAAGCCGTCGCCGTTCGAGTCGGAGAACGAGCCTACGAATATCTGATAAAACGTTCTGTAATTATCGTTTATGGGGTCGACTTGAGGTGCGGGCGTTTCCTCGGGCTTATCACAGCCCGTAAATGCAAACGCCGCAAGCATCATAACCAACGCCAATAAAAAAGCCATCTTTTTAGTCATTTGTATTCTCCATTTTAATTTTTTTGCACCGCGTTGCCCTCTCTGACGAGAGAAAAGACCTTCAGCGACTCTATCGCCCTGCCGTCCGCGTCGAAAAACGCCTGATTGTCAACGGCACAGCCGCCGTGCCACTTGCCCGCGTCGTCGGGGTCGTACTGCGCCGCGTAGGAGCTTGCCCAGCCCGCGCCGTGCTTCTCCCAAAGGGCGCGATTTTCCCCGTAGCTTCCGCCGCCGACGGATATCCACGTGCCTTCCCAATAAAACACGCCTATTCCGCCCGCCGTGTGCGCCACCGTGTCTATCACGTCGCGCACGAAATCCGCCTGCCCCTGAACGCTGACGGGATAGCCCTTTACGCCGTCGGTGACGGTATTGCTCCAATAGTCGCCGTCAGCGGCGGTAAAGGCGTAGGAGGTCTCGGCGACCATTACCCTTTTGCCGTATTTTTCGTTTATATCGCCAAGCACGGCGGAAAGATTTTCAAGGCTTCCGTGCCAATAGGGGTAGTAGGACGAAGCGAAAACGTCGTAATCCACGCCGTAGTATTCAAGATTTTTGCCGTAGCCCTCGTAAGCCCCGACCTTTTCGGGATTGGTAAAATGCACCGCCACGAGCGCATTCGGGCAAACCTCGCGCACCGCGCGTGCGCCCGCGGACATAAGGCGCGTTATACGCGCCCAGCCGCCAAGCGAGCTTGACTTTTCGCCGCACATAGCGCCGTTGGTTTCATTTCCTATCTGCACCATTCCAACGTCAACGCCCGCCGCGACGAGCCTTCCAAGGCTTTCCGCCGTGTAGGAATAAAGCGCGTCCGCCTTTTCGTCGATGCTCATACCGCGCCACGCCTTCGGCTCGCTTTGCTTTGCGGGGTCTGCCCAGAAATCCGAGTAATGGAAGTTGACGAGCAGCTTCATTCCCTGCGCGGTGGCACGCTTGCCCACCTCCACGGCGTTATTGATATCGCAATTTCCGCCGCCGTAGCCGTTGCCGTCGGCATCAAACGGGTCGTTCCACACGCGCACGCGGACGTAATTTATCCCGTTTTTGGCAAGAATCGCGTACACGTCGCGCTCCGCTCCGCTGTGGTCGTAGTATTTTACGCCGCTTTTTTCAAGCGCGGGAACGCACGAGGCGTCCATTCCGAGGATAAAATCCTCGGAAAGTGACTCCACTTTTTTTACGAAAAGTGACTCGGAGCTTACCTCCGCGCCGAGCGCGTGAGGTCGCCAATCGGCATTTATCTCTCTGCCGCAGGCGGTAAATAGCAAGGCGGCAAGCGCCGTGAGCGCGGCAAGCCTTTTTATTTTCATTTTATTACTTTACAAGCGCGTCGCAGACGTATACTCTTACGCCGTAAGCGCCCACGGTGACCGAGCCGCTCTCGCGTGCGATAACGCTTCCGCCCGCTCTCGTCTCGTCGGCAACGAGATTCCACTCGCCGTCAAGCGCGTAGGGGAGCGCCGTTTTGTTGGGGTTCATTACGAAGAGCGCCTTGCCGCCGTTTCCGTCGTCAAACGTAACGGCAACCACGCCGCTTCCAAGCTGGGTGTACTGAATATTCGACGCATTATCGGAGAAGATAGCAAAGGTCTTTCTCATTTCGATAAGTCCCTTGTAGTAGAGCATCATTTCGTACTCTGCACTTCCCTCCTTGAGCACCGACCAGTCTACGTTATTTACCTCGTCGGAGGACATATAGCTGTTTTCGTCGCCGCCCTTGGTGCGAAGCATCTCCTCGCCCGCCTGCCAGAAGGGCATACCCTTGGATGCGAGAATGATAGCCGCGCCAAGACGGTTCATAGCCGCCCTCTCCGCATCGGAGGCGTTGGGGTTTGAAAGAAGGAGCTTATCCCAAAGGGTATTGTTATCGTGTGCGCTCATATAGTTTACGACCATAGAGTTTTCCACGCTCCAGCCATGACCAACGCCGACGCCGCCCTTCATACTGAAGATTATCTTCGCAAGGTTTGCGCTGTTGGGTGCGCCGTTTATGTAGCCCTTCGCGGTCTTTTCAAACACGCTTCCCTTAAGTCCGTCGCGCATTACGTCGTTGAATACGGCGATAGCGCCGATGGCGTTGCCCGTAGGCTTGATATTGCTTATCTGTCCCTGATTTGCCTGTGCGCTTCCGTCAATGGTCGAGCCCATATTCCAGCCCTCGCCGTATATCAGCGCATTCGGATTTATCGTGTGAACGGCACTCTCGACCTCTTGCATAGTCGCAAGGTCGTGAAGTCCCATAAGGTCGAAGCGGAAGCCGTCAAGATTATATTCGTCCATCCAATAGGACGTGGACTCGACCATAAACTTGCCGTACATATAACGCTCGGAGGCGGTATCGTTGCCGCATCCGCTGGCGGAGGAGTTCGCACCCGACGCGGTATATCTGTAATAATAATAAGGAACTATCTTGTTAAACGAGCTGTTAGCATCGTAGGTGTGGTTATATACGACGTCCATAATAACGCCGATGCCCGCCTTATGCAGAGCCATGACCATCTCTTTGAATTCCTTTATTCTCACCTCGCCGTTGTAGGGGTCGGTGGAGTAGCTTCCCTCGGGAACGTTGTAGTTCGCGGGATCGTAGCCCCAGTTGAACTGCGGCTCGCTTGATGCCTCGTCAACGGAGGCGTAATCGTAAACGGGGAGCAGGTGAACGTGCGTGATGCCGAGATTTTTAAGGTAATCAACGCCGATAGGCTGACCGTGCTCGTTTACAAGTCCGTTTTCGGTAAATGCAAGGTACTTGCCCTTATACTGCGAGGAGCTTATCTTGTTGGAGAAGTCACGGACGTGAATTTCCCAGATGATAGCCTCGGAATAGCTTGAAACGCTCTTAAGCGACGCATCCTCGCCCCAGCCGTCGGGGTTGGTAAGGGAAAGGTCAACGACCATTCCGCGCTTGCCGTTCACGCCCGCCGCCTTTGCGTAGGGGTCAACTGCCTCCTGCGTACCGACCGAGGTGGTAACGGAATAGGTGTAGTACGTGCCGTGTCCGCATTGCTCGGTGTGCGACCAAACGCCCTTTTCGCCGCGCGTAAGCTCTACTTGCTTGTACGCGTCAACGCCGTTGCCCGCGCTAAAGAGGTTAAGCACTACCTTTTGCGCGGTGGGCGCCCAAAGCTTGAATACGGTGCTGTCACCGCTTACCGTCGCGCCGAGGTCCTTGCCGTCGTAGTGATAATTGTCCGCAAAATACTTGCTGTCAAATATTCCCGCGGGAATTACCGTCTTTTCGCCGTAGCCCGCGATGCTTACGCGGTAACTGCCCGAAATATCAAGGGGCTCTGCTACCTCTACGTAGCCGCTGATCGCGCCCACTCCAAGGGTGGAAACGCTCTTTACGGCGACCTCGCGCTCGCCGCAGTAGACCTTTACCTGATCAAGGCTCGATATCGTAACCTTGGGGGTGACTCTGAACTGTATTCTGTTCTCGTCCGCCATTCCCGCAAGTGAGAATTTTTTAATCATTTCGAGAGTTTTTCCTCCGTCCTTACTTGTGTACTGGTCCTCAACGCCCGATTTCAGATATATGACCGTCTCGCGTCCGTCGATAACGGCAAATCTGTCCTGATCGAAGTCCTTGGTAGCACTTCCCCAAGAAGTTCCGCCCGGCGCGGAGCAATCCTTGCGGACGATGAAGCCGACCTCCTCCACGCCGTCGGGAACGTTCACGACGACCTTGCCGCCGTAGGCGCACTCGTGGAAGGTGTAGCCCTGACCTGCCTTATCGCCCCACCACATCCAGATATCGCATTTTTCATAGCTTCCGTCGTGCTTCCAATAAAGCGTAAGCTGGTTGTGTCCGTCCTCAAGCGGAAGGGTGAACTCGTCCGCGGGAACGGTGGGCGCGCCCGTGGTGGTATCGCCGCCCGTGGTGGTTTCACCCGACACACCCGCGCCGCCGCAGGATGAGAGCATAAAACAAAGCGCCATTAAAAGCGCCGTAATAAGAGAGATAATTCGAACAAATTTCTTCATGTCCTTCTCCTTTTATTATTTTAACTAAGTTCATTATATCATCAAAAGCGAAAAAAATCAATAAGTTTTGCAAAGAATACGCCCCGCGCCGAGTTGACTTTATCTGTATCGGGTGGTATAATATCGGAAAAGGAGGCGGAAAAATGGTAAATATTTTATTTGATTGCCCCAATATCGACGATTTTTACGATGAGCTAAAGGAATATTTCTCCCCCGAAACGAAGGTCGCCGTGGTCGCATTTTCATTTTACGACGACGAGGTGTTCGACGCGCCGTCGTGGGAGCGCGTTTTCGGCAAGGGCGTGGGACGGATGTATTTTGAGACCGTTGACTCCTTTCGTCCCTTTGGCGTGCGCGAGGAAAATATAAGCTTTATAAACTACTTTACCGACACGCGCGAGAGCGCAAGGGAAAAGATACTTCGCGCCGACACGGTGTATTTTACGGGCGGCTTGCCCGACAGAATGATGGATAGGATACGGGAATTTGACCTTTGCGACGTGCTTTTGGCGCACAAGGGCGTGGTTATGGGCTACAGCGCGGGGGCGGTGATACAGCTTGAGCGCTACCACCTCTCGCCCGACGCGGACTACGCCGAGTTCGGCTATTACGAGGGACTGCCCTACCTTTCGGGCTTTGACCTTGAGGTGCATTACGAGCATAAGGCGGTGCAGGACGAGGGTATCCGCCGCGCACGCGCGGAGCGCGGACTCCCCATATACGTTTTCCACACGCGCGAGGGCGGCATCGTCGTCGAGGACGGCAAAATCCTCACCGTGGGACACGTTGATGTTCACCCTGCGGGTGAGTGAAGTTGCGCCTTACGGCGCAGTGAAGCTTGCTTCGCAAGTGAAGTTGCGCCGTTGGCGCAGTGAAGTATTTGCCCAAGGGCAAATGTTAAGGAAAAAAGCGGAAGAAACGCGCGTTTCTTCCGCTTTTTTATTTAGTTCAAGCTCCGAAATTAAGCAAAAGCAACCACGCAAGACCGTAATAGCTGATAACGGCAACAAGGTCGTTGACCGTGGTGATGAGCGGCCCCGACGCTACGGCGGGGTCAATGCCGAGGCGGTAAAAGCATAAGGGTATCGCCGCGCCCGTAAATCCCGACACCGTCATAGCAAACCACAGCGCCGCGCCGACGCAAGCCGCAACGGAAAAGGCAACGCCCGCGCCGTTTCCGCCGATAAAAAGAAGGTACGCGCCGACTATTGCAAAGGAAAACGCCCCAAGCGCAAGACCGTTCAGAAGCGCGACGCGCGTTTCCTTAACGATGAGCATAAGCCGCTCTCCAAGGCTCAGATCCTCGTTGCTTCCGAGGTATCTTACCGTAACCGCAAGCGACTGCGTTCCGACGTTTCCCGCCATTCCGAGAATGAGCGATTGAAACGCCACTATCATCGGAAGCTCCTTGACCACGTTCTCAAAAAATCCCACCACGGCGGACACGCCAAGCCCCAAAAACAGCAAGACGATAAGCCACGGTATCCTTTTTTTCACGCTTGAAAGGAGCGTTTCGCCCTTTTCCTGCTCCGAGCCGAGAGCCGCAAGCTTTGCGTAATCGTCGCCTAACTCCTCGTCCACTATCTCCGCGATATCAATAGCCGTGATAACGCCAAGAAGCGCGCCGCTTACGGACGAAAGCACGGGGATAAGCTCCTCGGAATATCCGCGCAGACGCTCGATATTTTCGGATATGCTGTCCTTATCGTAAACGCGGGGGAAATTCGTATATATCAGCTCCTCAAGCGGAGTGTCGCTCCGCGCAACGATAAGGTCCTTTAAGTCGATAGCGCCGTAAAAGCCGCCCTCGTTTTCCACGAAAATGGTATATATATTGTCGTTTTGCGCCGCCTCGGCAACGAGAGCCTTCATCGCCGCCTTTACGCTTACGGTGCGCGAAACGCAAATATAATTCGTGCTCATCCTACTGCCGAATTCATCGTCCGCGTAGGAATCAAGAAGCGCTATGTCCTCCTTTATATCGTCCTCAAGATGCTCCAGCACCTCAAGCCTCATATCGTCCTCAAGCTCGTCAAGCACCTCAAGCGCATCGTCGGCGTCCATCTGCTCGATGATATCCGCCGCCGTGTCGGCGTCAAGCTCCGAAAGATACTCGCCCGCGTCCTCAAGGAACGGCACGACGTCTGACATTCCCTCATTTCCGAGGACGTGCGAGAGCGCACCTCTTTCCTCGGCGCTCAACTCCTCAAAGGCTGACGCTATATCGTTATCGTGATAGTCCTCGAGCAGAAGTCTTTTCTCCTCGTCGGGTCTATCGCTCCTTATAAGGTCTAATATTTCCTCGCGGTAATCTCTCTCGTCGGTCTTATAAACGGTTCTTTTTTCCATAAAATCACCCCTGACAAAATAGCGAGCTATCCGCCCTTTTATATAGTATGCTACGGCAAACGCGCATCAAGCCGTTTTAGATTATTTGAATATTAGTTACCTTTATTTTTCGCCCTTTGCATAGGGGCGGATGCTTTGAATTCCGCTCCTCATTATAAGTCCGCGCGTGAACGGGCTGCACAAAAGTATCCTTTTCACCGATTTCATACGGAGCTTCAAGCGCAACGAGCGCGTATCTTTGCGATAGATGCGCTGTGCGTCAGAATACGTCTTGCCCTTTGAGAGCGCAAGCGCGATAGCGTCGGCAAGCACCTTGCCGCTATACATCGCACTGCTGAGCCCCTCAAACGAGCTGGCGCTTATAAATCCCGCCGCCTCGCCAAGCAGAAAAACGCCGTCCTTGCCCGTGCAAAAATCCTTCATCGCACGCGGACTCGACACAAGGCAAGCCTCGGTCTTAACGGCGTCGCCAAAGGAATTTTTAATAAATCCCTCAAGCCTTGCCTTTTGCTCGTCAAACGCCTGACGGCACCCCTGCTTTTTGAAAGCGCCGCCGAAAATAACGTAGCCGCCCTTATGTATCGTCCACGAGCAGCTATCGCTCGTCTTTTCGTCGAATATGCAGGAGTAATACGGCAGGCTTTGCCCCTTGTTTTCAAACCATTGCTGAATAGCCACGTACTGAACGCGCATGGGCGCAAAAAACGTGCGCCTTACCACCGAGCCGCCGCCGTCCGCGCCGACGATGGCACGCGCGCAGACCGTTTCCGCCCCGCCGTCGCGCTCAATACGGACGCTGTAAAGCTCGCCGTCCTTTTTTATCTCGCCGCATCTTCCCTTCACTACGTCAACGCTTTGGGAAACGAGCGAAAGAAGCCAGCGGTCAAAGGCGTATCTGTCCATATTGAGATAGTGCCGCTGATAATACCTGACAAGCCCCTTGTCGATATCTATAGTCTCCACCGCAAATATCTGCGGATCTTCAAGAACGCTTTTCGGAAGCACGAGGTCAAACCTTGCAAGCAGCTTTTGCGCGTCGGGCGCGAGAAGCCCGCCGCACGGCTTTGCGGAGTCGGGCGATTGCCCGTCGATAAGCAGTATATTAAGCTCGGGGCGAGAGTGCGCCATCTCCTTTGCAAAGACCGCGCCCGCAGGACCTGCGCCCACTACGGCAATATCGTAAATAATTTTATTTTCCATTTCGCCCTCCAAAGCGCGTTTTTTGTAGCCCAAACGCCCTTTTAGCCTATTTTACCACAAAAGCCGCAGAAAATCAATCCGCGGCTTTTGTTTTTGAGTTGCGCTTTTACGTTTCAGCGAGCTTTTGCAGCTTGACGTACGTTTGCTCGTCGTACGGCGACGTAAGCCCCGCATTTACGATAGTCGAAAGGAATTTGCCACCGTCCTGCGGCTCCTCGACTATCCTTCTGTATATCTCGCACGCGGCGGAATAGTCCGTCTTGCTTTTCATATATATCTGAAGCGCGGCTATGCCCGCCGTAGCGTAGCAATAATTCGACGTAGGATAAACGATCCCAAGCCTTCGCCAATAAGTCATAAGCTGATTTCTTATACTGCCCGTCAAGCCGCCAACGCCGTATTCGTCTATAAGCTCGCTCATTATGCGATCAAAATCCGCGAGCGTCAGCGCCGACGGGTCGCGCGTAAATATTATCTCGTCAAATTCGTCCTTGATAACGCTGCAAATGACCTGATATACCCAATTAGATAGCGAATACAGCTCCGCGCTCCTTATAGCCTTGTTGCCAAGCTTGCTTGAAAGGTAACTGTACATAAGGGCGGTGTTTGCAGTCGATTGCGTTTCCTTAAGATCGTATGCGTGGCACTCGTTATCGCTTACGACCGCCGCATAATAATGCCCGATCTCGTGCGCCATTGTTTCAAGCACCGCTTGGTCCTTGTGGAAATAGCATATCGGCGTATTCCCCGCGTGATAGAGCATTGCGTGGTTGTACGCGCCCGACTTGCTTCCTATAAGCACCCTATCCTTTTCAAATGCGCCGAGCATAGCATTTGCGGCACTTTTCGGCAACGAGGAGAAATAATCGGCAAGATAGTTTTCGTCAAATGAATCGGACCTCGCGCCCAAATACTTGTTCGCAAGAGTATATTCAGCGCCCGAAAGCCCCGCATCAAACACTTGGCTTTTTAAGGCAAGCTTCTTATACAGAGGAACGAGGTATTTTTTTACGTATCTGCGTAGTGCCTTGCGCTGAACGGGCGTATCCCCCCTGTAATACCTGTGCTTGCTTGAGTATTCGTAATAATTAGATGTATGAACGGAAGTGGCATAGCCGTCCGCCGCTACGAGGTAGTCCTTATATACCTCAAACATCCTTTCGTCGCTTGCATTGCTGTTTTTGAGAGAATTGTATTCTTTTTCAAGAAGCTCCATTTCATACGCATAGGAATCGGTAGACGGAGTTACGGAGATCATACTGTCCCCGAATTCTCTTTGCACTACGTCAACGAATGCCCTTGAAAGCTCGTTTTCCGCGCTCTTGGATTCGTTATAAAACGCCCAAAAAAGCCCGTGCGCTTCATCATACGCCTCGTACGCGTACAGATAATCATCCCACGCGGCAGAATTTGACGTATCACAGTAATACCGCAGCTGTGCTATATCGCGCTGTGTTTCTATTTGCGCCATGAAGGACAAAAGCTTGTAGAGCGCGTCCTTAAATTCATCCGCCCCCACGCCTTCGCTATTGCCGAACAAGCTCTTGAGTTCAAGAAGCTTGTTTTTGTATTTTTCAAGATCGTTATCGGTAAGCTCAAACTTCAGCGATGATGCGCGAACCGAGGGATAAACGATCTCAAAAACGTATTTTTCGCCCTCGTCAATGCTCGTCTCACCCGCAAAAGCGCCATCGCCGTTAGTGCACGACAAGAGCGCCAAAGCAAGCATCACAACACTCAAAAGCAGAGCAATTATCCTGACCGAACGTTTCATCCTTCTCCCCCCAAGAATAAGCTTATTTTTTTACCGCGAAGCAAATTGCGACTTTTGCAATTTTACACCAGATACACCGTGTATTCCTCTAATTTGTCGTTTCTGTGATAGTCCTCGTGCTCACCCGTGTTTCTGACGTGGAAGACCACGCGGTCGCGGTAGACCTCAAACACCAAAAACTGCGCAAGGCGCGGCGTTGCGGTGCAGGTGAAATACTTTTTCTCCTTGCCGCCGCCAAAGCCCTCAAGTCCGTCGTTTTCAAAATACTTTCCGCCAAACGGGCGAAGTCCGCCCATATGAACGAAGGAATACTCGTACTCCTTGCCGCGAGAATCCGTCTCGTTTAAATTTTGTCCGAGCGGCTTGTTCTGCCCGTCAAGGTGCAAGACCGCGCCCGACGAATGCCCCCTATAGCAGGAATCCTCGCCGTGAACGTGTCCGTAGAGGTAAAATGAATTCCTGTGTCCGCGGAAAATATCGTAAAACAAGCCGCGGTCGCCGTTTGCCATCGTTTCGCAGAGGTTGCCGTTGTTGAAATAGTAGATCGCCGACAAATGTCCGACGACAAACACGCATTTATGCCCGTCGGGGTCTATCTCGTCAAGCTTATTCTTTACCCAGCGGAGCGTTTCGTCATTGTAATATCCCTCGTGGGAGTTGAACGCGGTGTCGGGGTCTATGTTAATGCCGATAAAGTCGATGCCGCCCACAACGTAGTGGAACGCACCCCAATACAGCTCGTTTGGCTTTTCGCGCGAGGTAATGATGAGCTTTTCGCCGTCGGGAAGCGCGCCGAATGCGCCGTCCATAACGTCGTAAAAATCGGTGGTGTTATACGGCTCGTTTTCGTCCGTGCCGATGTCCCCAAGTATCATATCGTTATTGCCCGCGACGTAAAGCACCTTGCCGTCCTTGGTGCTTTCCGCAACGCACGCGTGCATTTTAGATTTCAAATCGAGAAAATTCTTCTTCGGCAGGGCGCAGGACTTGTTCCAATGCGGATAGTCGGATACGTTATCTCCGCCGACTATGGCAATATCGGAGCGACCAAACTCCGCCGTGGCAAGCTCCACCGCCTGAACGAGCGAGCGGCGCACCGTGGTGGGATAGTCAAGCATCGCTTGCTGATTGTGTATGTCCGTAAAGCAAAAAGCCGTTAGTATTTTTTCCATCGTGCATCTCCTTTTGGGGCTTACAAGGAACAAAGCCGCCCCTTTCCTTGCCTAATTATACCACAAGCCCCCGCGCTTTTCAATATAAAAATCACTTATCAACCAATCATAGAAAAACAAGCAG
Organism: Eubacteriales bacterium; assembly: GCA_045633005.1. Taxonomy (GTDB): domain Bacteria; phylum Bacillota; class Clostridia; order Oscillospirales; family CAG-272; genus CAG-390. Next base: position 23,992 of record JAZQXT010000097.1, read on the forward strand.
AAGCGCCGCGCTCCTGCTTGCTTATTGAGTTACCCCAATCGTTCTATTTTGTTTTTTCCAAATAATACTTAAATATTATTTATTTTCCTCTCGAAGCCGAGAAAGCGCGTTCCTTGAAAAGACAGCACGCCCTCGTCGCCAACCACAAGTAAACTGAACTCGCCTGGCGTCACTCCCAACTCTATGCGATCGCCTCTCTGCGCCTCAAACGTAACGAGGTAAGATTGGAACTGGTAGTGATGACCTTTGCTGTGATTGTAGTGCATTTCGCTTCGCTTATCCACGATCTTTGCATCAACCGACAGTCTCGGGGCTTTGTTGTTTTTGGACCACTCGCTGATGATCCTTGCAAAAGCGAAGATAAACATCGCAATCGCGAGGAAAAACACTACGTAAAACATCCCAAACATCGTTGCTATGTACTCCTTATATAACTATTTTCTGATTATTTCCGAGCTATCTCTGCTCTTGAAAAGTGCCTGAAAATTATTCTTGAATACTCTTTTTCGCAAAATGCTCGCGAGTGACCTTGACTACGATTCCCGAAAGACCGATAAGCGCTATGAGGTTGGGCAACGCCATAAGTGCGTTGAAGCAGTCAGCCACAAGCCAGACCGTATTTATCTCCGCGACCGCCCCGACGAATACAAAGGCAACGTAGATGATCCTGTAAATAATAATAGCTTTTCTTGAATGGTTTTTAAAAATGTATCCGACGCTCACTTCGCCGTAGTACGCCCAACCGAGTATCGTTGAAAGCGCAAAGAAAACCGTTGAAACGGCAATTCCCATTCCGCCGACGTAGGGCATAGCCTCGTTAAACGCGGCACTGCTGAGAGCCGCTCCGCTTACGGAAGGCTGAACGCCCGAAGCAAAAGCGTTTGAATAAATATTAGAGGTGAGAACGACTATAGCGGACATCGTACAAATAACTATAGTGGTAATAAACACCTCGAACACGCCCCAAAGTCCCTGCTTAACGGGGTCCTGCGTACTTGATGCAGAGTGCGCGATAGGTGCGCTACCGAGACCTGCCTCGTTTGAAAAAACGCCTCTGCCGACGCCGTAGCGCATTGCGGAAAATATACCGTATCCCGCAACTCCGCCAAATGCGGATCTGAAATTAAACGCCTCTTTAAATATGAGCGCGAATGCGGACGGGATCTTGTTTGCATTAAATACAAGCGCAACAACGGAAGCAAGTATAAAGAAAATTGCCATTACGGGAACTAATTTTTCATTTACCGTAGCAATTCTTTTTACACCGCCGATAATAACGAAGCCTACGATCACCGTAAGAACTACGCCCGTTATCCACGGCGCGATGTTGAAATTCGAATCAAGCACGCCCGAAATCGAATTTGACTGCGTGGCGTTTCCCGTGCCTATGCAAGCGATCATCGCAAACACGGCAAACAAGACCGCAAGCCACTTAATGCCCAGACCGTTTTTAATATAGTACATAGGGCCGCCCCTGAATGCTCCGCGCTTGTCCTTTTCTCTGAATTTAATAGCAAGGACGATTTCGGAATACTTCGTTACCATACCGAAAAGAGCGCTTATCCACATCCAAAATACGGCGCCGGGGCCGCCGAGCACCAGCGCGGTTGCAACGCCCGCAATGCTTCCCGTACCGATAGTTCCCGCAAGCGCGGTGGTAACAGCCTGAAACGGACTTACACTGCCTTCGTCCCGATGATGCAAATTTTTATTAAACATCATCCCCACCGTGTTTTTCAGAACGTAACCGAACTTTCTGAATTGGAAGAAACCGGTTCTGATAGATAAAAAGACACCCGTTGCAATCAGAAGAACCATCATAGCAATGCTAAGAATGTTATCGTATGCAAAGCCAAGAAAACTATTTAAAGCCTCAAGTATTTTTTCCATTGCCGCTCACCCACTAATTATATACTTTCTTGATAAAAACGATCTTCTCCGTATTAACGGATATTCTTTCAAAACGACCGCATTTTTGCCACTATTTTACTATTATATCACAATACTGAACGTTTTTCAATATAAAATAAAAAAGCTTTTCGCCCGTAGGGAAAAAAGCTGAGAAAATTGTCAAAATTACGCCCTCTCGCCCCGCCAATCACGCCGAAGGCGTGTATATCATCAAAGCGGAACGCTTTGTATATCATCAGCCGTAGGCTGTATATCATCAATTCCGCAGGAATTGCATATCATCACGGCGAAGGCGTGTATATCATCAAAAATGAAAAGACCAAGCAGAAGCGAGGCTTCTGCTTGGTCTTTCAACTCGTGACTTTAATTTATCTGATAAGCGCGTCAATTATGGCGGCTACGGTCGGGGAAAGAAGCAAAAGCCATAATTTCTTATCGCATTTCACTTTGACCCTTCTATGGTATCTCCTGATCTCCCTCATGCCGTAGATGGGAAAATGAAGCACGTCAAAGGTTTCCGTGTCGCTCCCGTTCACCCTTACGGTAAACGTGGCAGAAGAAAAATTAAGCTCGTGCTTCAAGATGATTCGCGGGTGATAAACGATTTCTTGAATATCTTTTATAAAAATTTCTCTGTTTTCCAAAAACAACGTGTCCTTGTCTACTACCCCCAAGACCTTTCCAAAGCAAAATCTGTTGAGAATCGACAGCACGATAAACGGTCCAAGCGATATGGCATACACCACGGCAAAAATAGGGAGCATATCCACCATCTCCATAATAGCGCTCCAAACGTCCGACGCGCCTTTTCGCGATAGCTGCGCAGTAATTATTATGGGAATGCTGGGAGCAAATGAAAGCATTATGTAAATATACGTGTTGAAATACTGCCAACGAATCTTTTTGCCGTCTATTTCATTCCACGTCCGTACTTGCTTTTGTACGTCGTCCTCGCGCCGTTTCCTTGCCATTTTTCCACCGCCCTTCTTTATTAAAGTATATCACACAAATGATAATAATTCAAGATTTTTTTGCTCGCAGACTCAAGACTGCGGTCGGGCGCTCGGGGTGGGTAAAAGAAAAAAGCAGAAGCACGAGGCTTCTGCTTGCTTCCTTGGCTCGATTCGTTATCTCGGTCGTCTTTTGCCTCTGTCAAGTCCAACGTATTTTTTTACTTGCATATCAATTTCTTTTGTCGAAGGAATTTTGATCTCTCGCCAAAAGGGCTTGTCAGCCATAATGCGATAATATACTCCCCACGGATAATTTCTGATACCGCTTTCTTCTTTATCACAGCTTCTTATATCAACGTATCTGACAGCTTGTTTTTTGAAAACGTAAGTAACCGTTATTTTTTCATTATCGAACGCAAAGCTATGCGGAACGAAAGCAATGTACCAAACAATATTAACGACACCAAACAGCGAAAGCACTATTCCCATCTCAACGTAGCTCATAATAAAGCCTGCTATTCCGATAATTACGGCAACAAGCCCAACGAAAACAGAGATCAACCACTTGAATATAAAGTTTTCTTCATTCATCGCTACGCACCGCCCTTCTTTATTAAAGTATATCACACAAATGATAATAATTCAACATTTTTTGCTCGCAGACTCAAGACTGGGGTCGGGAAGCGGGCGGTCGGGGCGGATAAAATAAAAAAGCAGAAGCACGAGGCTTCTGCTTTTTTATTGTGTTACCCCAACAAAATCGAACCTTTATAATAAGCAAAGAAAACTCACTCTTTATATTTTTGCAAAAGCTCGTTATATTCGCTCAAATAACGATTCTTATGCTCTGCGGTATGCATTACTCGCTTCCCTTTTCCGTAGGGATATATATCGTCATTTTCTTCGCAATATATACCATATTCATCGGACAACTTGAACTTTTGGGACTCAAATTTTGCATAACACTCCATAGGAAATAGGTTAGGTGAAACCCATAAATATTCAAGGTTTGGCAAATCAATCAAATAATCAATATTATGATCAAGCGGTTCAGTAGCAGAAATAATGACTTCTTTTAGTTTTTTAAGATTTGAGATTGGCGTAAAAGATGCAATCTTATGTACAGCAACATCTGAAAAAGATGTATATAATTGCAAGCATTCTAAATTTGTGGCATCTTCCAATCCGGATAGAGACTTCAAATTTTTATTCATCCAAATGGTAAGCATTCTTAAATTGGGGGTTTTTGATATATTCCAAAACTGTGCGATTCTTTGACCTTCAAAAGCAACAAATTCAAGACTTGCAAATCGCTCTAACGGTGAGGCATCCAAAACCGCCCCATGAATCACGAGGCCCTTGACGTCGGGAGATATTCTTTTGCACACTTCTTCAAATTCTTCTTGCATCCGTATCTTGCTCAAAGCAACGAATTCCTGTTTTTCAAAGCTTGAACTAAACTCGTTTTTTCCGTAATAAAATCCTTGTCTTTCCTCACGGAATTCGCATTCTCGACAAGTTTTCTCTCCGTCTAAAATCACGTCGATCCAAGAATAATCGTCGCAAAGCTCTACACCGCAACAGTTGATCTTATTCTTACTTTCGGCGGTACAAGTCTGATAAAAATGTTCAAGTAAATATCTATCCGCAACAGTTGTTTTTTCTTTCATAATACACCGCCTTTCGTATATTCATTATATCACAGAAGTTCGATTATTTCAATATATTCTCATAAGGTCGCAGGTTTAAGTCCAAAAGGTCGGGGAAAAGGTGCAATGGTGAAAGAGGGTTGTTTTTGCCCCTGAAAACACGAAAAGCCCCCCGAAATCAAGGACTTCAACGTAACTCTCTATATAATCACGCCGATAGGCGTGGATGAAATCCGCAGCTTGTCTGCGGTATGGAATCACGGCGTAGCCGTGTATGGAATCATCACGGAGTGATGAATGGAATCAAGCCGAAGGCACAGCCGAGGCTTACATAAAAATCCACTCCCCTCGGGGGACGGCGAGGGGGTGAGCGCGCCGCTCCCGCGCGCGCTCGGGGGAGTGGGCGGGTGGTTGGGGTGGAAACATCAACGGCGAAGCCGTTGTATATCACCAAAGCGGAACGCTTTGTATATCATCAGCCCAACGGGCTGTATATCATCAATTCCGAAGGAATTGCATATCATCACGGCGAAGCCGTGTATATAATCCGCAGCTTGCTGCGGCATGGAATCACGGCGTAGCCGTGTATGGCATCATCACGAAGTGATGAATGGCATCAAGCCGAAGGCACAGCCGAGGCTTGCATAAA
>JAZQXT010000098.1:0-5491 GCA_045633005.1 Eubacteriales bacterium
AGCTCGCTGTCGGCACATTCGGCAGTATGCTGAGCGGCTATTCTCTCGCGCTCGCCTACGTCGCGGCGCGCCGCCTCGTCTCTATCCTGCTCCTCGTCGCCCGCCTTGCCGAGAAGCTCAAGCCTTGCGTTAACGTCGGACAGCTCCGCCTTTGATGCGGATATCTCGTCAAACGCGACGGCAATAGCGTCGTCAAGCTTTTCTGCGGCGAGGTTGGCTCTTTCGGCGGCGGCGGTAGTCTCCCGCTCCTCCGCCTCAAGCTTTCTTGCCTCGTCGGCAAGCTTTTGCGCCTCTGCCTCCTTGGATGCGGCGTTATCCTGCTCCGCCTTTGCGGATGCGCGAAGTGCCGCCGCGGCATCCTTATCGGATGCGGCAGATGCTTCTGCGTGAGTTATTTTGGTCTCTGTGACCTTTATTTCGGAGTCAAGCTCGTAATTTGCGCGGGTCTTTAGTCTTATCTCCTCAAATATCCTTGCGGATTCCGCCTTGTTTTCGGTTGCGAGGGTATTGAGCCTTTCCTCCTGCGATTCAAGAGAAGCCACAGCCTCAGCCGCCTCGTCAAGCTCGATATCGGTAAGCCTCAGCTCGTTTTCAGCCTTGGCGATGTCGTTGCGCAAAAATTCGGTGTCGTAAAGCCAGAGCTGAACGTCAGCCTTGCGCTTTATCTCGCTGTATTCAAGAAATCTCTTTGCCTTTAGGCTTTCGCGCTCAAGCGTGCCAAGTCTGCTTCCGATAACGTCGATAACGTCCTGCGCGCGCTCCATATTGCTCTCGGTAGCGGCGAGCTTTCTTTCTGCCTCGTTCTTGCGGTGGCGGAATTTTGCAATACCTGCCGCGTCCTCGAAGATACCGCGGCGCTCGTCGCTCTTGCGGGAAACTATCTCGGCTATCCTACCCTGACCGATTATGGAATAACCGTCACGTCCGATACCCGTGTTAAGAAATAGCTCGTATATATCGCGAAGTCTGACGCTCTTGCGATTTATAAAATATTCGCTGTCGCCGTTACGGTAATAGCGGCGCGTTACCGTGACCTCGTCGTAGGGGCATTCGAGCCTGCCGACCGTTGCGGTATTGTCAAAGGTGACGGAGACCTCGGCGTATCCCATAGGCTTGCGGCTATCCGAGCCGCCGAAGATGATGTCCTCCATCTTCGCGCCTCTGAGGGACTTCGACGATATCTCACCAAGCACCCAGCGCATAGCGTCGGAAATATTCGATTTTCCGCTTCCGTTAGGTCCTATAATGACCGTTGCGCCGCGCTCAAAGACAAGGCGTGTCCTATCGGGGAAGGACTTGAAGCCCTGCATTTCAATTTGCTTCAGATACAAAGAATCAACCTCCGAAGTTTTATGTAAATAAGTTATAAAACGTCTATCATAATATTATAACCTATTAATGAACTTTTTTCAATAATTTTTATGCGATTTATTTGATATTGCGCGGAATATTTTTCACGAATTCGCAAAATATTGCGTTTATTTTGCCCAACGGCGCGTGAGGTCGCGCCCTTGGGCACGAAAATGGCTAGGGTTTGCTTTGGTTCAAGAACTTTTCGACCTTCAAAAAAGCCCTCTATCTCCGCGCAAATTCGGAAAAAAGTAAGCTCGCCCATCGCAAGCTCGCCCATCGCGGGGTGGCGTGCGCCCGCAACTGCCTTTTCGGGGGAAGATAGACTCTCGCCCGAGTGCAGACCGACGCGGATGACGGGAACGCGCATAGCGTCGAACACTTCAAGCACCGCCGCCGTGCGGCGTACGGCATCCTCCTCGGTAAGCGGCTCGTACGCACCCGAAAAGGACATATCAGAAAGCTCGGTGTCGGCAAAAACGACGGTGGGATATACCCGTGCGCCGTCAGCGCCCATAGCGCATATATCACGCGCCGTTGCTGTCTCGCGCTCGATATTCGATGCGGGGAGCCCTACCATCATCTGACCTATAAACTTAAATCCAGCCGCCTTGATCGCCGCCGCGGCACGCCACGAAACGTCGGCGGTATGTCCGCGCTTGCTTGCTAAAAGCACCTCGTCCGACGTGCTTTGAATACCAAGCTCGACCGTGCGCACGCCGTAGTGCGCAAGGATATCGAGTATCTCGCCGTTTATATAATCGGGGCGCGTGGAGCAACGAAGGGAGCTGACCTTGCCCGAAGCAAGATACGGCTGTGCCATTTCGAGCAGGCGTATCATAAGCCCACGGTCGATGCCCGTAAACGAGCCGCCGAAAAAGGCTATCTCCGCCTCGTCGCCATCTCTTAGCGTAGCGACGGCTTCGGCAAGCTGACGCTCCACGTCCGCCTCGCAAAACTCTATCTGCCCCGATATTGCCCTTTGGTCGCAGAAAACGCAACCGTTGGGACAGCCGAGATGTGGGATAAATATCGGTATATTTTTATGTGCCATTTTTCTTTCTCCGAAAAACCAAAAGCACGGAGCCGCGGCAACGCCGCCTACGGCTCCGTATCGATTACGGTATTATTTAAGCTCACCGAAAAGGACGAGTGCCTGCTTTGCCGCGGCTTGCTCTGCAGCGCGCTTCGTTGCGCCCTCACCCTTGCCGATGATATTTGAGTTGAGCCTTGCCTCAACCGTAAACACCTTTGCGTGATCGGGCCCCTGCTCGTCCACCGTGATATACTCAAGTATCTCGCCCTCCGAGCGTTGAACGAGCTGTTGGAGCAAGGTCTTATAGTCCGCGCCGTGCCACTCGTTCAAAAGCATACCGAGCCTCTTATCTATAAGGGGCAAAAGGTACGCGCGTACTGCATCTCTGCCGTCGCCCGTGCTTGCGGAATCAAGGTAAACTGCGGCTATAAGCGCCTCAAATGCATCCGCAAGAATGGACTTGCGGCTTCTGCCGCCGCCCTTTTCTTCACCTCGTCCGAGAAGGAGATAGTCGCCAAGGCATATATCCTCCGCGAAGGCGGCAAGCGCCTTTTCGCAGACGAGCTCCGCTCTCATTCTCGTAAGGTCTCCCTCGGGCGACGTGGCAAACCTTTCGTATATATATTCGCTGGTTATTACCGAGAGCACCGAATCCCCCAAAAATTCAAGCCTTTCGTTGCAGGGGAATTGCTTTGCCCCTCCGTGCTCGTTGGAATACGAGGAGTGGGTAAGTGCCTCGGTCAAAAGCTCCGTGCTTAAAAAGCGGTAGCCTATACGCTTTTCAAGATCGGCACGATCGCGCGGAAGCTCCATATTTACATTACTCATTTTGAACTATCGCTTTCAATGGTACTTTTTGTTGCGGTAAACAGCTTCGTCTCTCTTGCTATGCTTACTATAACGCCCGTTTCCGCATAATTTATCGCCTGACGCACGGCGTTCTTTACCGCATTTGCGTTAGACGAGCCGTGAGCCTTGATAACGGGCTTGGATATGCCGAGTATCGGCGCACCGCCGTGCTCGGTGGGGTCAAAGCGCTTTTTGATATCAGCAACCTTGTGCTTTGCAAAAAGTGCGGATATCTTCGTTCTCGTGTCGGCGTAGAAAAGCTCCTTCATAGTGGTGAGCATCATCTTGCCCATTCCCTCGATGGATTTGAGCAAAATATTGCCCGTAAAGCCGTCGGTAACGAGAACGTCGCAGGCGTTCTTCGGTATTTGGTTTGCCTCAACGTTGCCGACGAAATTTATCGACGGCGACTCCGAGAGCCTTGCGTAAGCCTTGAGCTGAAGCTCCGTTCCCTTGCACGCCTCGACGCCGTTGTTCAAAAGTCCGATGCGCGGCGCACTGATCCCGTAGGCTCTTTGCATATATATGCTGCCCATAATGGCAAACTGCTCCAGATACTCGTCGGTAACGGTAACGTTAGCGCCCGAATCGAGAAGAAGAACGGGGTGATTCATCGGCAGGATGCTTGCAATAGCCGCCCTGCGAATACCCTTGACCTTTCTGACGATAAGGGTTGCGCCCGTAAAGAGTGCGCCCGTGTTTCCCGTGCTGACTACGGCATCGCCCTTACCCTCGGAGAGAAGCTTCAAGGCTACGCTCATACTTGAATCGCTCTTTGCCCTGACGACCGAAATGGGATCGTCCTCCATATTTATCACGCCGTCCGCGTGAACTATATCAAATCGGCGCAGATCCATCTGCTCCGTTTCGGCTATCTTTTCGATAGCCGCCCTGTCACCTACGAGAATGAAGCTGGCGTTATATTCAAGGGACGCAAGATACGCGCCCTTTACCACTTCAAGGGGGGCTTTGTCGCCGCCCATACAATCAACAATGATTCTCATATTTTTCCTTAAATTCATCAAGCGCCGCAAGTGCGCGCTCGGCATAAACGGCGTATTTTGCCATTTTGCCACCCTTTACTCTGTATTCGAGAGGAGGAATTATTCCGAAGTTTGCATTCATCGGAACGAATTTTCCGCTTCCGCCGCGGCAAACGTAGTTCGCCATAGCGCCAAGCATCGTCGTCGTTGGGAATTTTACGCCGTCCAAGCCAAGAGCCTGACGCGCGGCGCAAATACCCGCAACGAGTCCCGAGCCTGCGGACTCAACGTATGCCTCAACTCCCGTCATCTGTCCTGCGAAATAGACGTTTTTGCGCGTGAGCATTGAATAATCAGAGTCAAGAAGTCCGGGGGAGTCAAGATAAGTGTTCCTGTGCATCACGCCGTAGCGGAGAAACTCCGCGTTTTCAAGTCCCGGGATCAAGCCGAACACGCGCTTTTGCTCGGGGAATGCAAGGTGCGTTTGGAAGCCGACGAGATTGAACATACTGCCCTCGGCATCCTCGCGGCGAAGCTGTACTACTGCGTAGTATTCCTTGATTTCGGGATGTCGCGGATCGTTAAGTCCGACGGGCTTGAGCGGCCCGTAGCGCAGAGTATCTCTGCCGCGGCGCGCCATTACCTCGACGGGCATACAGCCCTCGAACACGGTAAAATCGCCCTGCTCCTTTTTATCAAAATCGTGAAGCTCTGCTTCCCTTGCCGAAACGAGCGCGTCGTAAAAAGTATCGTACTGCTCCTTCGTCATGGGGCAATTAAGATAATCCGCATCGCCCTTATCGTAGCGAGAGGCGAAAAATGCAACGTCGGTATTGATGCTTGCGCCGTCAACTATGGGGGCGGCGGCATCAAAGAAGTGAAGCCCCGAGCAACCGAGCGTGTCTCTAATATAGTCCGCCATAGCGTCGGAAGTAAGGGGGCCCGTGGCGACCACGGTAAGCTCGCCGTCGGGAATAGAATCCACCTCCGCGCGGACTATCTCGATGTTTTCATGTTCTTCTATCTTTCGGGTTATATAGTCGGAAAACGCATCGCGGTCCACCGCAAGTGCTGAGCCTGCGGGTACGCGAGTAGCGTCCGCCGCCTCGATAATGAGAGAGCCCATCCTGCGCATCTCCTCCTTGAGAAGTCCGACGGCGTTAGTAACGCTGTCGGAGCGCAGAGAGTTGGAGCATACAAGCTCCGCAAAACCCTCCGTTTTGTGCGCGGGGGTGTGCTTGTGCGGCTTCATCTCGTAAAGGCGTACCTTAAC
>JAZQXT010000099.1:0-8160 GCA_045633005.1 Eubacteriales bacterium
TGAACGAGCATTTTACCGTCGTAAAGCTCTGTTACCGCCTTGCCGCTGATACTGTCCTGATTTGAATACTGAACCTTGTAGGCATCGGCATAGACCTTTTTGTCGGTCTTAATATCGTTATAGTCAAAGCCTCCAACTGCCTCAAAATGAAGCTTGTCGTCGGGGGTAGTCATATAGACAGTTCCTCTTACGTCGTGAATCTTCTTTACGGGAACGCCCTTGTCAAGCAGTTTTGCTATGCGAAGGATTATGTTTTCGCCCATTCCGTAGGTCAAAAGGTCGGCGCGGCTGTCGATAAGGAGCGAGCGGCGCATTCTGTCCTCCCAATAATCGTAGTGGGCAAAGCGGCGAAGCGAGGCTTCAAGTCCGCCGAGTATTATCGGCACGTCGCCGTACGCCTGACGGATGCAGTTTGAGTATACGATGGTCGCGCGGTCGGGGCGCAGTCCCATTTTTCCGTTCGGGGAATAGTAATCGTAGCCTCGGCGGTGGCGCGAAACGGAGTAATGCGCCACCATCGAGTCGACGTTGCCCGCCGTGACGAGAAAGCCGAGGCGCGGCTTGCCAAAGCGGCGGAAATCGTCGAGCGTGCGCCAATCGGGCTGTGCGAGTATCGCCACGCGGAAGCCCGCCGCCTCAAGCACGCGCGAGATTATGGCAACGCCAAAGGACGGGTGGTCCACGTAGGCGTCACCGCTGACGTATACGAAATCGGGTCTGTCCCAGCCGCGCGCCTCCATATCGGCGCGGCTGATGGGGAGAAAGGTGTTGTTTGACATTTTACTTCCTTGTAGAAAACGGCGTTGCCGTTTTCAATGAATAATGAATAATGAATAATGAATAATGAATAATTTAGGTAGCTTTTTGCCAAAGGCAAAAAGCTTCCTTAATATTTTGCGCAAGCAAAATATATCGCTGCGCCGAGAGGCGCAATATCGCTCAACCGCAAGGTTGAATATCGCTCGCCGCAAGGCGAATATCGCTGAAAACGCTGGAGCGTTTTCTCTGCATCATCCCGCAGGCGCGGCGCAATGTTCTGCGACGCGGCAAGTGGATCTCGCAAATTGGCGCAGAATTTTTGCGCTTGATGTTTGCACCCGACTTTCCCTTTCGGACTCCCGCCGTGTGCTTTGGCTATGCGAAAAAGCGACGGTTTACATTTGCCTCCCTCCGAGAGGGAGGGGGACCACGAAGTGGTGGAAGGAGCCTGCGCCTTGATGGAACGAGTGCTTGTGTTATTGCCGCGCACTCTCCTTCAGTCACGGGCAAGCCGTGCCAGCTCCCTCTCGGAGGGAGCCTATGTCTGCAATCGCCTCAAATAGTTCGTAGCCGTGTGCTGAATGTTCGCGCTTACAATTTGCCTCGCCCTTTGGGAGAGGTGTCGGCGTAGCCGACGGAGAGGGCTTACGAGCCCCCTCTCAGTCGCTATCGCGCCAGCTCTCCCTCAGGGAGAGCCTTATGTGTGCAATCGCCTTTTAATAGTTCGTAGCCGTGCGATTTGGATGTGCTGAATGTTCGCGCCCACAATTAGCCTCCCTTGTGTAAAGGGAGGTGGCATTTTCGCAAGAAAATGACGGAGGGATTGTCAAAAAAACTATATTTCGGGTTAAAAACAATCCCTCAGTCACCTTCGGTGACAGCTCCCTTTACACAAGTGAGCCTATGTCCGCAATCGTCTTTTGATAGTGGGTAGCCGTATTTTTTGGTGCTAAACCCTAATAAATCAGTTCGGTGCGAACATCAAGCGGCGTTTTTCTGCGGGAAAACGGGGGGATTCGCTCGTCGCGGCGCGGAACAACGCTCCGCGACTTCGGAATGACGCAGGGAAAACGCTTCGCGTTTTCAGTGAAATCCGACTTTGTCGGGTGAAATACGGCTTCGCCGTGTGAAATATTTGCCTTACGGCAAATGTGAAATATTTTGCTTCGCAAAATGTGAAGGTAGCTTTTTGCTATGCAAAAAGCTTCATTTTTTATTTTTCTTTATGCCGAAAAAGCGGCGTAGGATGGGGGCAAGAAGCCCAGGTGAGCGCATTATTACTATCTTCATCACAAGCTCCCAAAATCATTTCAGTAGGAAAAAGCCCGCGGTGAGCAGTGCCGCCGCCTCGACGAAGGCGAGGGCGCGACCGGGCAGGAGAAAGGACAAAAATACCCCCGCGCCGAACGCAAGTGCAAGCGCGCCAACCGTTTTACATAATCTTTTAGTGCATCTCATATCTGCCTCCCGCAAGCTCTACTGCTAAAGTATATGCGGCGAGGGGGCAAATAAGTGCAATTTATTTTGCGTCGCGCGACTCGACGATGTAAACGCCGCCCTTTTTCACGGCGATAAGGGCGCAATTTCCCGTTATCTCGTTGCTCACGCCGTATTGGTCGCGCCGCGTGATGACGGCGTTTTTCAGATTATACTTGCATCCGTCGATGTCCACGCCCCTCACCTTATCGTCGGCGGCGAGGACGGACAGATATTTATAATGACTGCGCCCGATGAGCGCCGAGGAATTGCGGATAAAGCGCACGCGGTTCGCGCCGTCGTCGATGATGGCGTAGATATTTTGCGCGTTCAGCTCCTCAAGGAGCGAAAGATTTGACATCGTGTGGTCAAGTCTGCCCGAAAGTCCGCCGATAAAGGTGATGGCAGTTGCGCCCTCCTTTATGGCGATGTGCGCCGCCGCCTGCGTGTCGGTAATATCCTTTTCGGGCTTCAATCTGACAAGCTCCACGCCGTCGGGAACGTCGATTTTGAGCGAATCAAGGTCGCCGACGAGTATTGACGGCTTCTCGCCGAGGGCAAGGGCGTTTTCGTAGCCCGAATCCGCCGCGATAACGAGGTCGTCGCCCGCGGGGTGCGCGGTTATGGTGTCGGGGTGTATCGCCCCGCCGATGTAGATAAAGGCTTTCATTTTTTCTCCCAGCTTTTTTTGGCTTTCAGTATGCGGTACATCGAAAGGTAGCTTTCGTGGCGCGATGGGGCAATCTCGCCCGCTTCCACCGCGCGAAGCACGGCACAGCCTTGGTCCTTCGTGTGAGTGCAATCGTCGTACTGACATTTTCCGAGATACGGCGCGAACTCGCGCATCGTGGACGGCAGTGCGGAAAAGGGCAGAAAATCAAAGTTTTCAAAGTCAACGAGCGAAAATCCCGGCGTGTCGGCAAGGAAAGCCTCGCCGCCGCCAACGGTGATGGGGAAAAGCTCGGCGGTGCGCGTGGTGTGCTTGCCGCGCTCGGTGCGGCGGCTTATCTCGCCCGTTTCAAGCGCGAGAGCGGGGAAAAGGCGGCTCATCAGCGTGCTTTTTCCGACTCCCGAAGCTCCCGCAAAGGCGGCAATCTTGCCGACGAGCGCGGTGGATACGAATTTTTCAAGGCGTTCTATTCCATCGCCCGTCGCGCACGAGAGCGAAAAGACATTATATCCCGCAAGGGTGTATATCCTTTCAAGCTCGGCGGCTTTTTCGCCGTCAAGCTCGTTTTTGCCGATAATGAGCGCCGCCTCGATGCCGTGGTATTCCGCGACGGAAAGGAGCTTGTCTATCGTTTCGGGTGCGGGCGCGGGCGCGGCGCTCGCGCAAAGGATGAATATAAAGTCAAGGTTTGCAAGCGGCGGACGGATAAGCGCGTTTTTGCGCGGCAATATCGACTCTATCGCCGTGTCGGGCAGTCCCGCCGAGTCGTCACACGGCACGGCGACACCGTTTTTCATCTCAAACGCCGCGTCCGTATATCTTACGGTGACGAGGTCGCCCACCATCAGCTTGCCGCCGCCGCGTATCGAGCCGCGCGCGCGACAAAGGACGCTCCTGCCCGCAAGGGGAGAGGGCGTGTCGGGGTGTTTTTCGCCGTCGGCAAGTCTTATAAGATAAAGTCCGCCGACTCCGCGCAGTACGCGCGCCGTAGTGGTAAATTCCATTTCGTCACCTGCTTTTTTTATTAAATTCCATTATATCATAATTTAGCGAAAAAAGCAACGAAAAAAAGCATTTACAACCGCCGCAAAATGATGTATAATAAGCGTAATATATAATTTAAGGAGAGAAAAAATGAAAAGACTGCTTCTCTGCTTTCTCGCCGCGCTGATGATAGTCCTTCCGTCCTGTGGCAAAGAGGGCGACGAGAGCGCCGAGACTACGCCGAATACCCCAGCCGAAACCACCCCCGACGCGACGACCCCCGCCGACACCACGGCAGAGGAGACCACCGCCGCGCCCATTCGCGACAAGGAAACGGAGCTGAAGATACTCTTTATCGGCAACAGCTTCACCTTTTTCAACGATATGCCGACCAAGTATTTCCAAAGCATCTGCGGCTCGGAGGGCTACAAGGTGAAGGTCGAGGCGATAACAAACGGCGGACACTATCTGTCCGAGTTTGCCGACCCCTCGGACGAGTACGGCAAAAAGGTGGACAAGGCGCTGAAAAATAATAAATACGATATCGTTATCCTGCAGGAGCAGAGCGGCTGTCCCATAGCCAACCAAAGCCGCTTCTTCGGCGGCGTGCGCGACCTTGCAAAAAAGGTCAAGGACAACGGTGCCGAGCTGTATCTTTACGAGACTTGGGGCTACAAGGAGGGATATTCCAAGCTTTCAAGCCACGGCGGCACGACGAAGATAATGGAAATGAAGCTCCGCGCGGCGTACACCGCGATTGCCGAGGAGGTGGGAGCCGAGGTCATTTTGGCGGGCGTTGCGATGCTTGACATTCACACGCAGGGCAAGATCGAGGTCTACAAGGACGACCTTTTCCACCCGTCCGCAAAGGGAAGCGCACTCGTCGCGTACACCATATTTGCAAAGGTATTTATGCACGATCCGCGCACGGTGGCATACACCTGCGGCGTGGGCAAGACTACGAGCGCCGCGATGAAGGAAGCCGCGTACAAGGCGGTCTTCGAGGAACAGCCCATTCCCGACGGGTATAAGATAAAGATAAAATGATAAAAGGAATAAAAACGCACTCGCTTGCAGGCAAGCGGGTTGCGATAAGCGGCGCAACGGGCGGACTTGGCAGACCGCTTTGCCGCTATCTTGCCTCGCTCGGCGCAAGCCTCGTGCTGCTTGACCGCAACGGTGATAAGTCGCGCGCGCTCGGCGCGGAGCTGGTGGGCGAGTTCCCTGCGCTCTCCGTCGCTTACTTGCGCGTGGATATGGAGGATATCGCATCCGTCGCGGCGGCGGCGCGGGAGCTTAAAAAAGCGCCGCTTCACCTGCTTATTCTAAACGCGGGCGCGTACAATATTCCGCGGCATAAATGCAGCACGGGCTACGACAACGTTTTTCAGATAAATTTCGTCTCGCCATATTGCCTTGCGCGTGCGCTCACGGCGCATATCCGCGCGTGCGGCGGCAGGGTGGTGGCGGTCGGAAGCATCGCGCACGACTACTGCCGCGCAGACTTTTCCGACGTGGATTTCTCCACGCGCAAAAAATCAAGCCACGCCTACGGAAATTCAAAAAGATATCTTATGTTTTCGCTCTACGCGCTGTACGGCGGCGCGGCGGGACTTGCCGTGGCGCATCCCGGAATTAGCTTTACGGGCATCACGGCGCATTATCCGAAGGTAATTTTCGCGCTGATAAAGCATCCGATGAAGGTCATTTTTATGCGACCGAGTAAGGCGTGTTTGTCAATTTTGCGCGGCTGCTTTGAGGATTGCGGCGTGAACGAGTGGATAGGTCCGCGTTTCTTTAACGTGTGGGGCAAGCCGAAAAAGCGCACGCTCACGACCTGCCCGCCCGACGAGGCGGCGAAAATCGCCGAGGTCGCGGAGAGAGTATGGGTGGAAAACGCGGAGCGTTTTCAGTGAAATACGGCTTCGCCGTGTGAAATATTTGCCCTTTGGGCAAATGTGAAATATTTCGCTTCGCGAAATGTGAAATATTTTGCTTTCGCAAAATGTTAAGGTAGCTTTTTGCCTTGCAAAAAGCAATTTATAAAACAAAAGCGGAAGAAACGCGAGTTTCTTCCGCTTTTTTCCTTAACATTTGCCCGAAGGGCAAATATTTCACATTTTGCGAAGCAAAATATTTCACCCACCGAAGGTGGATTTCACACGCCGCAGGCGTATTTCACTGTTAAAACGGCAACGCCGTTTTAACTTTTAGTCGTCAATGCTCTCGTCGGTTGCGGACGCAAAGATAGCTTCAACCTCGGAGGAGGGAGCTTTAGTCAGGAGAGACACGACAACGGCGGCGATAAGTCCCGCAACGAAGCCGGGAAGCACCTCGTAAACGCCCGTAACACCGATAATGGGGTTCTTTATGATGGTGTTCGTGCAGGTGATGAGCCAGAAAAGGTCAACTGCCGCGCCCGTGATGATACCGACGCACGCGCCCGCGTAGTTAAATCTGCGCCAGAAGAGCGAGAGGATAACGACGGGTCCGAAGGACGCGCCGAAGAGTCCCCAAGCGTTTTCAACCATGCTCATAATGCTGTTTGCCCAGCTGTCGGCGTTGTTTATTCCGCTTGCGGCGATGATAAAGCCGACGATGGCAACGATAAGAACTACTATTCTGCCCACCCAAAGAATTTCCTTGTCGGTGGTCTTGTTCTTGCGGATGATGGGCTTGTAAATATCGCTCGTGAATGCCGAGGACGCTACGAGGAGCTGGGAATCAGCCGTGGACATAGCGGCGGCAACGATAGCGGCAAGGAGAATGCCCGCGATGAAGGCGGGGAAAAGGTCGAGAACGACGGTGATAAAGATATCCTGCTGTGCGCCCGCGGGAAGCAGAAGCGCGGAAAGGGAAGTGCCGTCACCAAGCAGGAAGGTTCTGCCGAGAATGGCGATAGCGATAGCCGCGCCGAGGGTGATAACTACCCAAACGATAGCGACGGTCGCGGATTTCTTTACCATCGAGGGCTTCTTTATAGCCATAAAGCGCACGATGATGTGGGGCATACCGAAGTAGCCGAGACCCCAAGCAAGACCCGAAACGATGTCCTGCCAACTTGCCGTAAAGGGATTGGTGCCGAATGCGGTGATACCGTCGGCAAACGCGCCGTTAAAGGACGAGTCAAAGTTGCCCGTCGTCATAATGATCGGAACTGCGAGCAGGGCGATGAGCATAAGTATACCCTGGAAGAAGTCCGTCCAGCAAACTGCCTTATAGCCGCCAAGGAAGGTGTAAAGCAGGATGAATACTGCAAAAATTGCCATAGCAAGCATGGGCGAGTCAGCAAGCTGGGGGATAACGGCGGTCATAACGTTCTTGCCCGCAACGAATGCGGATGAAACGTATACCGTAAAGCTGATAAGGAAAATTACCGCGCAGACTATCTTGAGCACGGAGCTTTGCGAAGCGAAGCGGTTGGTCAGGTACTGCGGAAGCGTGATGGAGTCGCCCGACGCGCGCGAGAAGCGGCGCAGACGCTTTGCAACGAATATCCAGTTAGCGGCAGTACCAAGTGCAAGACCGATACCTATCCAGACCTTGCCCATACCGAAGGCAAGAATGCTTCCGGGGAAGCCCATAAGAAGCCAGCCCGACATATCGGACGCCTGTGCGCTCATAGCGGTTACCCAAGGGCCCATAGCTCTGCCGCCGAGGAAGTATTCCTTTTCGCCGCCACTCTTGGAGCGGAAGAAGAAGAACAGACCAACGGCGAGGATGAGCGCAAAGTAAAGTACAAATGCGAGAAGTTCCATAAAAATCCTCCTAAATATTTTAGTGCGTTAAAGAACTAATATCCATTATAGCACAAAATGAATAAAAATGCAAGGAAAATATGAATATTTCTGCCGTTTAATGTGAACGCTTGGCGGATTTTTTAAAAATAATGCGCATAAGTATTCAAGCCGCCCCTTGGCGCTTCTTCATTTTCTGCCAGCTTGCAAAGCCGTAAAGGTCGTTTGCCAAAAATGCCGCAAAGCACACCGCAACCGAGATATAGCGCGGCTCGCTAAAGCTTGCAAGCACCCAAAGCACGACCAGCACCACGTCGTTGCACGCGTAGCCGAGTGCGAAATACGGGCTTCGCCCGATGATGTTGCGCCTGCGGCGCAAATGATGTACGGCTACGCCGTAATGATGTTGCCTTCGGCAAATGATGTGGGCTTCGCCCAATGATGTTGCGCCTGCGGCGCAAATTAAGGTAGCTTTTTGCTTTGCAAAAAGCATAAATAAAAGCGGAAGAAACTGCGTTTCTTCCGCTTTTTACC